>JAZKDP010000007.1:0-223653 GCA_040387515.1 Pseudomonadota bacterium | reverse complement strand
AGCGCCAATTCCAAGATAGCCCATAGGTTTTAGCCGTATTATCCAGCAACTCAAATCGGTTATATTGACTATCACTGACGCCCACAGACAGATTAATCAGTTGCCGACTCAATCTCAGATTCACATCTGCGCCAAAGTCTAATCGTTTAATCACATCTGACATGGCAGGCGAGCCAAATGCCGCGTTGGCATTTGCAGTAGATGAAAAACGAAACACGTTATCATCGTACGTAATAGACGGGCTAATGTAGGGTTTAATGTCAATAATGCCTTCAGCATTTGCATGAGAAACCATGCAAAGTAGGCACCAAATAGGTAGTTTTTTGATTAGCGTGTGTTTAATGGCTATTTTTTTAAAGTGAAATTTTCGCATTACCAATACTGCCAGTGACCTGTAAATATCACCCAAATGCCTAACAATCCATTGGTCACTGCATGCGCGAAAATAGGGATCCATAGATTTTTATAGGTTTTGTACAGCTCGCCGTACACCAAGCCGGCAAACAATCCTGCCAGCCACAAATGGTGCTCTAGCGCAAACAAGCACGCACTGCCAACATAAGCATAACCAGATATTTTTTCAGGTGATACATTTAGAAAGTCCACCTTATCAAACCAGCGCATCACAAAAGAACGCCAAAAAAGTTCTTCCATCACGGGCACCAATAAAGCCGCACCCATGATGCGGGTAGACATCCAAAATAATGCGCTTAGTTGTGTTTCGCCTTCTAACGGATTAAAACCCTGCGTGTCGCCACCACCTAACCAATCTGGATAGGGAAAAATCCAGATGATGAGCACTAATAAACCAGCAATACCTGCGTATAGAAAATCTGCACTAGCAGGCTTGCGTTTTAACTCGATGTAATCACGCCAAAAATATAGTAACAACGCACTGACCGCAGATATTCTTAAGATGTATAGCCATTTCACATCAATCTGTAACCAAACAAACAATTGGCTAAGCGGATGATTTAACGTCAAGAACAGGATATAGGCAAAAAAAGGTAGCGCTCTCGCAAGCATTGCACGGTCAAAAGTCATGTTTGGCTCACAATGAAAACAAACATGTTACGCAAGGATTATGACGATTTTATTTCATCGTCATATTTGGGATTTTCGCACTTGCTAAATTGGATTTAATTGACAGATTTTGTCGCTGAATAATGCCCTGCATCTAATTTATCTTGTTGATTTTGTAATATATTTTCCAACTCAACCCGTTTAAGTTGAAAAAAGTTTTCTTTACGCATTACAGCGTTATAAATACTTGGGTGATCATATATTTGTACTAGCTCCGTGCCGAATTGATGCAATTGCGTATTTTTTGCAACACAGTTATTCAGCTGCTTTGTCGATTCAGCCAAGTTGGCAGCCTGCGTTTTGCGCTGGTTGTCATTGAATTTTAAATCGGCTAGCGCTTGCGAATATTGCGTTTTTAAATCTGTCAGGCTATTTTGAGAGGCATCTAATTTAGCTTGTGTATCGGTTAACTTATTATCCAAAATCGTTTTTTCGTCAGCCGTACTTTTCAGTTGTGCGTTCGAATTTTTAACTTTGGTTTCGGTTGCCAGCAACTGATTATTGGATTTGGTTAATGCCTCTTCTTTTAGCAACAACTGGTCTTCTAACGCTTTTTTTTGCGTGTCGAACTGTGCTTGCATGGCGGTTTTTTCAGCTTCCATGTCTTGCTTCATTTTTTGCATCATCAACGCTGCTCGCTTGGCGGCTTTATCTTTCTTTTCCGCGGCTACAGTCACTTGCGGAAAAGCCAAACTGATCGCTAGACAGGCAATAAAAAAAATATGGGCTTTTTGTCTTAAAAAAACGTGCATTTTAAATCCTAATTTATTGATGATTAACCATTAAGTTAACTGAATAATTAGCTAAAATTTAGCCACAAAATCAATCAAGAACACATCAATACCTAACCTTGGTCCTGAAATACTATCTGTACTGAAATAACGCGCTGCTAACCATGCATTTTTATCAATTGCGTAATTAGCAAACAGCATCCAGCCCTTTGCATCGGTTCCACCTAAATGAAAGTTAGAGTCGGTGTAGCCATCCAACATGGAATCAGCCTCTACATATTTATAAGCCAGCGATACTTGCCAGTCATCTTTTTTCACGTCTACGCTGCTATCTAGCAGGTTAAAGCTGTTCTGGCCTACATCCAGCCGAACTTGATATGCATCGGTTTCCTCTTTGAATAAGCTACCAGTACGTCTAAATACTTCGTCTTGGTCAAACCCAATATTCTTAACGTAATCGCCCGTTAAGGTGATATGCACTGGATCAAACTTAAGTAAATCTATTTGCCCAGTTATATTGACTTGCTCGAATTTTGAGGCCAGCGCATTTGTATCAGCTGTGGGTGCAATACCGAGATTATTTCGACTGTTGATATCAAACGTATTGTTGCCCTTTTGCCTGAAAGCGGGGACGGTGCCATTAAAGCTATTGAGACCAGCCGGGTTCTGTCTGCCTTCTACATTTGTATAATCGTTGTAACCAACCGCCAAACGTACGCTGGATTTATCCTGTGCTTGCCACTTAATGCCTGATTGAATGGCATAGATCCATTTGTCATCTGCCTTGTTTATTTCTGAGGACTGCACCTCTTCAATGGGGAAAGCGCCCAGCGTGGTGAATGACGACCAGCTATCATTGAATTTAGGTTTAAAAGTGGCGGCAAAACCGTCAAAAGCCAGATCAGGATCCCACAGTAAATCGGTGCTAAAAAGTGGGTTAGCAAAACGGCCACCTTCAACCATTAACCAAGATGTTGGCGTTGCTTTTAAAAACGCTCTATCCAAGCCAAACTGATACTTACCTTGCGCGATACCTTCGGTCTGGTTCGGCGTTAACGGTGTATTTAAAAGACCAGTGGTAAGTTGTAAGCCACCTGTCAGCCAGTCTGTCACTTTCACATCCGCACCCAGCCTGGCCCTTACGCGATAACGTTCACGCTCGGCAGATGAATTTAAAATATTAGAAAAGCGCTTAACATCGTTCAAGGCCGCAATTGGCGCGTTGTTATCCGAAAAACTATCATTTTGATAACGCAAACGTAAATCACCCCTAAAGGCAATTCTGTCCAACCAACTGGGTAAACCCAAACGTTCGCCAGCCTTGTAATTCAATTTGGCCATCACATCTTTTTTAATTTCTTCGCGCATTTCTTTTTTAATATGTTCTGGCACATATTGCACGCGCACCGATTTCTCATCCTGCGCCAAACCAATTTCTGCAGCAGCGGCATTGGCCTCTTGCGCTTTGACTTGCTTCACCTGATTGGCAGCATCCGCAGTGGCTTTTTTAATCAGCGCATCAGCTTTATCTTTATTAAGCACGCCTTCTTGCACCAACAAATCAATTAGATTGGTCGTGGTCGCCTTTAGCTGTTCTAAAGATTCACGCTCATCTGCTTGTGCAGCGTTGATCTGTGTCAGCAAAATAAGCGTTAGCAAGCTGGCTAATTTTGTCGGTTTTATCATACTTAGATCTCACTCATTTTTAATTAATTTCTAAGAATACTTAAAGAATTCTTAACTGAATTTTCGTGCGGTAATCCGCAGCTTAATCGGTTGTGGCATGTCTTCTGGTGGCGGTTCTCGCATGGCTGGCATATTATCCAAGGCAGCTTTAACCGCTTGTTCTATGTTGGCGTTTGCGTCCGATTGCGACCATTCTAGTTTTTCAATATCACCGTTCTTGCGCAGCCAAATGCTCACGATTAACTTGTATTGGCCTTCGGCTAATTTTTTATCTTTTTCTAAAGCTGCTTCTATTTGATTTTTAACAATGCCTGCATACCAATTAAATTTAGCACCACCGTCTGAACCAATGGTTTTCACTTCGCCGCCTTTGTAATCGTTATTCACCGCTCCGGCCTGAAAAGCACTTGGGCCATCTCCGGCCGGGCCTTCCATTTTTAATTGCTCAGCAGGCGGCGTTTCGGCAGGTTTGGGTTGCTCAACTTTTACTTCCTTTGGTGCATCTGGCTTAGGCTGTTCTTTTGGTGGTTCTTTGGGCGGTGGTGGAGGTGGTGGCGGTGGCGTATCCGGAAGCAACTTAATCGTTGTTACCTGTTTTTTCATCGGCGCGCCGCCAGACATCAAGCTATTAAGACCATACCCAATACCAGCTAGGACACTAAACCCAACCAAGATCATCACGACACGTTTAAGCCAAACAGCCGATTTCGACTCTGGCTCATCGTCGTCTAGAATGGGGTCGTATGTTGTGTGTATATCTTGCATAATCAATGGCTAAATTTGGTCAATTTCTTTGGTTAAGTTACTTAGTTATGTACCTATGCGACCCGTTACCAAACCCACGTTCTCAATTTCCAGCCTATTCACCAAATCAATCACACCCACCACGCCTGCATAAGGCGCCTTGGCATCGCCTTTAATCATCACATTAAATTTTGGGTCAGCCGCTTTTGCTGCGTTCAACTGGCTTTCAAGCTCTGCCATACTCACGCCTGCACCGTTAATCGTCACGCCACCACCCTGCTGTACCTGTACGATTTTCACATCATGTTTTTCCGTACTAGGTTTATTCGATGGCTTTGGCAGATGCATGGTTAAACCCTGTACGCCAGCGGTTGTCATCAAAATAAAAATCACCAGCAACACGTACGCCAAATCCAACATCGGTGTGATGTTGATAGTGTCGTACGGCTGTGCATCATTTTGTACTTGCATTAGAAACTCTTATTCCGTCGTAATACTGCGTTACTCACCAAAAAATCTCCTTACATATCACTTATATGCCGCGTCCAATTTTTTGGTGCGCGCCTTGCCTTACTTAGTAATAAGTGTTTCTAAAATTAACTTAACCAGCCACTTTCTTAGTCACCAAACCAACTTCGGTTATGTCCAGTTTTTTACAGATTTCCAATACTTCAGATACTTTTTCGTAATGCGCTGCCGCGTCACCTTTTAGCACCACGGGCAAATCAGGATTACCGCTCTTGAACTCGCTTAACCGCTGCTCTAGCGTTGCCATGTCTACTGGATAAGCATCCAGATACACACTGCCATCGCTTGAAATGGTAATCGCGCGTGTCTGCGGTTTAGCTAAACTGGCTGAGTTGATCGTTTGCGGAATATCGACTTTCACGCCTTGCACCGAAGCGGTTGTCATGATGATAAAAATCACCAGCAGCACATACGCCAAGTCCAACATCGGCGTGATGTTAATCTCGTCATACAGCTGGTTCTCTTCTTTTATGCCTTCTGACATGGCTTATTCTTTGCCAAAAAGCTCGGCTGAGCGCGTGACAAACTCATCCACGAAAATCTGCATGGCAATGGTGATATTTTTAATACGGCTGGCTAAATAGTTATAGCCAAATAGCGCAGGAATAGCCACCGCCAAACCAGCAACGGTTGCCAGCAGCGCGGCTGCAATACCGGGTGCAATGGCGTTTACGTTCACATCGCCTGCAGCGGCAATCGCGGCAAAGGTAATCATCACGCCAACCACAGTACCCAACAATCCCAAGAATGGGCCGCCTGAAATCGCAATGGTGAGTAATACCATGCCAGCATTTTGGCGTTGCGTTTCGCGCACTAGATCTGCATCGATCGCAGCCTTAATCGCATCCATCGAAGCGCCGCTTAATGACAGTTTTTGGCCTTCATGCTGACGTTTTTTAATCTCACGTAAACCTGCTAAATACAATTTATACAAATTAGAATGTGGGTATTTGCCACCTTTATCTAACTCTAACAAGTCATTTTCATTCGATTTTTGAAAGCGCGCTAAAAACCTCTTATTGTCCTTATCGGTGCGCACTACCAACATGGCTTTAGACCACATTACCCACACGCTCACTGCGAACATCACAGCCAAGATACCGATAACAATTTTGGCATCTAGCGTTAAGCTGTTGATTAATATGCCGATGTAGTTTGCTTCGCCCTCTTCCACTTCTGCATCATCGCCTTCACCCTCAGCAATTTTCAGTAACTGGCTATCTACACCTTCGCTATTAAAAATTAACTTAATAAAATCTGCGTTGCGTGCCACATTGGCGATTTCCAACTCATCGATTTCACCTGTAAATCCCTCACCAATCTTAATATCAGTCGCGGTATCCACGGTTAGATAATCGCCTGTTGCGACTTCCGTACCGTTTAAATATAAAACCGCTTTATTGGCATTTAAGGTAAATGCAATATGTTGCCAAACCGCTGGTTTCAACTCACCGCCATTAATGGCTACATCGCCAATTTTTAACGTAAGTTTCTGCGCATCAATGGCTAAATCAACATTGTTTTCCTGACTATATAGACTGGCTGTTTGCGGCAAAGCCGATGGCTTGATCCAGGCAGACCATGTAAAACCAGCACTGGCATTGGTAGCCGCGTTGGCAGGAATCACCAGTGGCTCACCAGATAAAATAGCACTTTCACCGATTAAACCGGCTTTTTGTGCGGTAATTTTTCCTGTGGCAAATAGCCCAGAAGCACTGCTATCTTGTAATAAGGTTTTGTCTGAAAATTGAAATTTTGCAACCAAATGTGCATCCACCATTATTTTTGGGCTAGCGGTCGAGGTCGCATTTTCATTACCGAAATATAGCCAAAAATGTGCATCTTTATCGGCACCACTAATTTGTGGCACTTGAACCCAAATAATGGCCAACTCGTTCACAGCATCAAATTTTTCAATGAAATACTTCAGCTCAGTTTTATCGTCTTGGCCGATAAAACGTAAATCAGAGCCATCGATATTCACGCTGGTAAAATCAAAATTGCCTGAATGCAAACGCACGACTACAGATGGCTGCGAAATCGCTTGGCTGATGCCAACTGCATTAATACTGATTTTTTTTCGCTGCGCCCAATCGGCGTTCCATTCGGCATGTGCCAGGGTTGGCAATAGAAAAAATACCATCAAAAATGTAGTTAAATATTTGTAAGAGCTATTATTTTTTAGAAATTTAGATAATTGAGTGAAGACCATTTTTGATGAGATGCATTTTATAAAAGCGTGAGTGTAACTAGCGAATATGTCAGGCAGATTAAAAAAGAACTAGTCTTAAAAACTAGTCTTTTAGATGGTCAAAATACTAAAAATAAAACCCCTATTTCAGATTATGGAATAGGGGTTTTGGCATTACGGCTAATTAATAAAATATAGTTAAATTTAGTTAATTTATTGCCCGATACTAATCACATCAACCGAAATAATGGATGGCAGCACTGGCTTAAGCATAGACTGGCTGGCTGACTGTGCCACACTTTGCGCAACCGCCGCAGTAGCTGAGTTAACCGCATCTGGCGACAAACCAGCATTCACGCCTGCCAAGTTAGAAGTGGCAGCGATTGGTACACCTGATGATGCGCCCTGCACTTGAATATTGGTGGAGTTCAGCACTATCGGCGCAACAATAACCAAGTCACCCGCCTCAATACCCGCCTCACCAGCATCCACAATTGGTGCAACTAAATACACATTACCTTTTTTGGGCTCTTCTTGTTTACCATTTAGGCCATCCGGATCATAACTTTGGGCGCGAATTCCGCTACCAGTTGCGGTACCTCTAACTTCCACCGTGGTGTTTCCGTAAGCATCAGTTTGCACGATACGTTGTGGTGTAGAAGTGGCAGATTTTGCACCCTTACCAGCATCAATCGTACCAGCGTTGGACCACATGACAATATCGCTGCCAAACTGCGTAATCACTTTAGATTGATTCACTTCGATATTCTGATCAGCCAGCATGCGAATCGCGCCACTTTTTTCAGTAATCACGCCAATATCTTGGCCTTCGACACTACTGCTACTTACCCCTGGCGCACCAACAATTATTGCCCCGCCTGGCGCTAACATATCGATACTGCCGCCGCTATTGGTAGAAATCTTACTGTTAAACAATAAAATATCCCCTATATTTTTGGTGGGGAATAACGTAGCAATAGCCGTGTTACCACGGTCATGATTGCCTGCCTTGGCAAAGCCTAAGGCAGAGGCCACCAACTCAGTACTTAAATGCCGGTTCACAAAAATCGTCTTCGACTCAAGGCTGGATTGGTTAAATGCCAGTAGCGCCGATGCATCGGTATAAGGCGTATCAGTCGGCTTTTGTGTTTTGCGCATATAGTCGGTCAGCGCATCTTTTGTCGTCGAATGATATGCAGCTAATTCTGTCGCGTTATCTTTCAACACACTGGGCCCAGCGCCATTGGGCAGAATATATTGGTCGATATATTCTTGTACTTTTGCGCCATCGCCCAGGCCTGCTTGCATGGTGATTGATGCACCATTCGCTGGCAAAGCTGCATTTTCAGTATTACCGATTGCCGTAATGGTGGTGGGCAAAGCACTGACTAAATCGACATTGCGCCCAGCTTGTACTAATAACTCACCTGGTCCGCTAACCGTGATTTCTTGCGTTTTAACATCATTACCGGCTTTAACTAAGCTGATGTCATTATTATTGTTGTGCTGAATATTTAATTTAAGGGCATCAATATCATTACCTGCGACGATTTTTGCAAATTTTGGCAAATTGATGCTTACATCAATATCGCTACCAGAAATATTGCCGCTGTTAGCTACAATTAACACAGGGTCTATCGCATTTTGATACGGTAACGCGGCTGCATGGCTTTTAAGCACATTTTCAAATTCAATATAGTTGGTTTGATTAAGCGGATTATTGATACTGGCTATGCCAGAAATATCCGCATCAGACATCAATATGCCGTAAGTTTGAATGTTATTGGCAGCCAGCAGCTTTAAATCGCCTGTTGTCGATGGTAATAACACAATGGCTTTTTGATCTAGGTTTTCACCAAAACGAATATCGCCATTAAACGCTGTTGCATTCACTTGGCTTGGATAATAACGTACACCTTCTCTTAAAACAGCGTTGGTTTTAAAGTCGGCTAGTTTTGTACCGATGTCATTGACTGGCGTTTGACCAAATACTACGTTACCTAGCAAGCCAGCCACGTTGACTTTTGCAGCATCAGAATACGAGTTAAAGTAAGCGCTAATACCCAAGTTTGCATTGGTATTATCGTTTTTGGTGGATTGCGCGAGCAGTGTCGGATTCACAACAGATTCAATATAAGCATTGTTGCCCGCATTGACTTTAAAATTACCATTTTGCAGCGCCAACACAGTGCCAAAAGTATTGGCAGTATTGCGAATATCATTGCCTGCATTTAACACGCCATCACCTTTGGCAACATAATAAACACCGTTCACAATATCGTTGCCCGCGTTTACAGTCACATCACCGCCGCCATTCACAAGCTGATTGCTGCTGGTTCCATTGCTGTCAAATCTAGCTGTTGTTGGAGCTGAGGCAGAAAAATTACTGATATTGCCTACGGCATCGATATAAATATCGCCACCGCCCAAAGTAGCGGTACTTTGTTTAAATAAATCTGGTCTCACCCACCAAGTAGTATCACGATTATCTCTGCCGCCACCCTGCCTGAACAACCAGTTATTAATCAATTGTCGATTGCTAGTAGCTGACTCGCCGCCCACAATATTACCTTTAGTCGCAATATGAATATCACCGCCATCGGTTAAATACAAAGGCGCGAGGCTTGCTGCCGGAGAATCAAAACCAGCTAAATCATCTGCATATCGCCCAGCGGTATAAATCACTGAGCCAGTGCCTGCCATGGTTAGGTTGCCTGCCGCGGCAATATTGATATCACCAGTGCCAGTACGAATGCCCTTGTTATTGGCAACTGTGATATTCCCTGCCAAATTATCATTAGTGGTCAGCTGATTTGCCGCGCTGAAATCTGCGCCAGCAACCAGGTTATAAGTCCAAGATTGCAAGCCTTGCACACCAATAGCATCTTGCGCTTCCATTGCTGGAATAGCTGGCGTGACTAGATTGCCATCAGCATCCAACACTTCTGGAATTTCAGGCGTTGCTGCTCTAGCAGGCGTGCTGACAACGGTTAGAGTAGCGTTGCTGAATCCATCACTTAAGGTGCCATTAATCGTAATATTTTGGCTGGCACGCAAGCTTAAAGTCCCTGCTAACAATTCGCCATTGGCATTAAATCCTTTTTGCAAATCGGCTGTATCAGTGACGCCAGCGCCTGTTTTTGCATCAAAGCGCCAATCGTGTAGTGACTGATCTGAAGCTAAAGTAAGACTGCCATTTCTATTCACAACCTCAACTTCTGGCGTGATATTAAATTGAGAATTTCCGGCTAAGTTTAGACGGCTAAGTCCATGTGCAACATCGCTGTAAACGCTTTTCATAAAATCTTCAGCTTCTTTATAAAACCCTGTCGTTGCGGTTTTAGAAAAATCAGCAGCATTCAAACTGACATTGGTACCAGTTTTAACATAGACTTTTTCGCCTACCAGTTTGACTGCGCCATTAACGCCAGTGAATGTGGTACCCATTTCTGCTATTTCAATATCTTTGTTATCCAGCGTGCGCGATGCGGTAATGGTGACATCGCCACCCAAACCACCAACTCCACCGCTGACATCTACTTTTGAGCCTGTTTTAAAATCCAATAGGTCAGGTGTGTTATCCAAATTAGCCGCAGTACTGCTGATTTGTACTTCGCCACCTGCTTCGCCGGCTTTAGTGCTATTTGCCTTTAAATTTGCGGTGCTTTCTAACGTAACGCCGTTGCCTGCAAATAGCGCAATGCGGCTATTCTTTGGCGCGGTTGCAATAATGTCACCTGAAACGGTGATTTTGCCTGCATCTGCACTTACTTCAATATCGCGACTTTTTAATGCATTAACGCCCGTGGCGGCAATATTCACATCACCCTCGCGCACGCGGTATTGGCGTTTTTCATCAAAACCAGAAGCCTGATTATCCGTCGCATTTAAATCGGACAGCGTTTTAACATCCACCGCTAGTTGACCGCCCTTGCCAGTTCCAGCCGCTGCGCCTTTTAATTGACCCGTAATATTAGCCGTACCTGCCGTTGCAATCACTTTAACCAAGCCTGAATTCGCTTCTCCCTGACTAGTCACATCAATAATTGCACCAGTTTTGATATTCACGTTACCAGTGGTTGAGGCTAAAACAACGCTGCCCGCATTGGATTGCACTGTTGTATTGTAAAAATTAACCGCATTGGATGTGGCGCTGATATTTGCACCATTTTCGATGTTTAAGTCACCCGTTTTTGCTGTCAAATCTAACTGGCCAGAAGCCAAATCAATATTGCTGGCAACAGTTAAATTATCTGCCGCTATACCCAGCTTGGCACCAAAGCCTGCTTTTTCAGTTATTTTGGCGTTTTCAAGTTTGTTAATACTGAGCTGTGTGGCATTGATTTTATAATCGGCTGCTGTTTCTGCGCTTACTCGCCCTGTGGTCAATGTCGTATTCGCCACATTAAAGTTTGTTTCGCCAGCATTTGCCACGCGCACTTCATCGGCATTAATCGCCACATTGATATAACCTGAAATTTTCGTTTTGCCCGCTTCAGTATTAGTGTTGCTGGCTTGTTTACCTTCTAACTTAACACTATTTGCCTGAATATTCAGTGCGCGATTGGATGCATCTACTGGCACAGTTAGTGTCGCGCCAGAGGTGTTTTTAAGGGTAAATTGGTTGGCAGTAAATACAACTGGCTGATCACTCGCCAGCACGCTGCTGGCTGTTTCGCCCGCAGCTAGATTGCCTGCAATGCCAGCGGCATCAATGGTTAAATTTAAATCTTTATTGCCAAAATTAACCTCACCAAAGGTATCTACGTTGCTGTAGCTATTTAAAGATAACGCTTTTAATTGACCCAATGCCGCCAGACTAGCTGCATTCACAAGCAATCCAGCTGTGCCAACTGGTGCATTACCCAGTAAAATACGGTTCGCTCCAAGCGTTGCACTACCACCATCCTGCAATATGACGTTACCGCTTAAATAAGAGACTAGCGTCGCATCTAATACCGTTGAATTGCCCGCTTTTATCGTACTACCTGCTTCAATATCCAACACCCCCTGTGTAGCGTTTGATCCACCAGTTCGGCTGTAGCTAATATCGCTAATAGATGAAGCTGCGAATAATGCTCCTTGCCCATTGCTGGCAACGACAGTTTTTGTAGGCGTTTTCGTGGCGGGGCCTGTATCAATTACCGCGCCAGATTTCACGCTTACCGTGTCACTAGCGGTCGCGATAAACGTGGGTGTTTTAATGGCATCCACACTGCTGTTCTCAATGCTCACCGTTGCCGCTTTTGTGGTGATTTGTTTGACGCCAGCACTATCTAGCCTGCTGGTGCCGCCCAACACAAGAGTTTCTGCATTTAACTTATTTAAGCTATCGGCAGTCAACTGCAAACTAGTTGTATCTGCTGCGTCTTTATCACTGACCACACGAATCTCATTAGAAGCGATATCCACTTGCAAACCAGAACCGATTTTGCCATCTTTTGATGTGCCTTTATTCGCTACAATAGTGGCATCTAGATTTAATTGTTCAGTGTCTAAACTCAACTTACCTGCATCAATTGGCAACACCACTGTTTTGCCATCTGTATTAAGCGGATTACTGTAAAAATCAGTTAGATCGGTTAACAGATATTGCGAAGGTGCTTTTGAAATGGTGCCAGCTGCCGGGCGGAATATAGCGCCATCGGTCACTTTAAAAGTGCTCCAATTGGCATCGCGCGCGCCTGTGCCTAAATCTGCAAAATAGCCTGTGGTTAAATTACTGCCGTCCAATTGTGGCGTCATACCTCCTGATAATAAGTTACCCGCTTTTGCCTGCACCACAAAAGCACCTGGAACCAAAGCATATCTGGCCGGCAATAAGGTATACATGCCAGAAGCAAGCCCCGGCACGCCTGTCAGATAAACTGATTGACCAACGCCAACTGGCTGTGCCGCGTTACCGTAGGCAATATCTACTGGCGCGAAACCGTCACCGAAATTAGGAATTACGGCATAGGTATTTGGTTGAGCCAGCACGTCATTACTGCCGCCAATTCCCGCAATAAATTCATACGAAAATAATGAGCCAGTAGCAGATAAATCTAACACAGCATCTTTTTGTAAATCGACCGACTTTGATTGAATATCAATGCGCTTTTCAGCCAAAGTCACATCTAAAGGAACTGTATCTTTGCCGCCTTTTTGCGTTTGCAGATAAGGAATCGTCAAGCTATCGGCCGAAATAGAGGTTTTACTGCCCGCAACCAGCGTTACAGATTCTTTACCTGCTAATTGGATGCTGCCAAACGGCGCAGTTAACACACCTTTTTGTACAATATTGTCAGCTTTAAATTTCAGCGTGCCACCTGCAGATAAAACAGGTAGTGCTTTTTGACCGCTGGAATTAATGGTAATTTTGCTGCCATCACCAATCGCTTCAAAACTTAGTTCATCTGGAATCGCATCGTCTAGATAAGCGGTATTTGGATAAATCTGGCGTGCAGTTATATCAATGTCACCATTCGCCATCAGCGCGCCTTGGCCGTGTACGTCCAGCACATTATTGATGATGGTTTTATTGACACCCGCAATCGCAATCGCACCATCAACATACGTTTGGCTGGCTTGTGTAATTAGCGTGCCAGCACCTGCAGTTACCGCAGCTGTATCAACCACTCTATTCACACTTTTAAACGTAATATGGTTTGCAGTCAGCTTGGCGATACCATCATCTTTTACTTTAATCACTGGCGATTCCAGTGCTAAATTGCCCGCTACTTTTAAATCTAATCCATCATCCAGCTCAACTGCACTGGCTGGCTTAACTGTATCACCACGATATGACTTGATCTTTACATTAGCAAAATCACCCTCTGCAATTTGCTGTGCTGAAACTTGCGCTTTTAGGTATGCCGTATCGCTATTATTAATCGGTGCATTAGGGTCGGTCAGTACCGTTTTAATCGCATCGCCGATATTAAAACTATCTGCTTGCAACTTTTTTTGCTGCGACACGGTAAAAGTGCCACTACCATTTGGATACAGATTCTCTGGGTGAGTTTCTGGGCTGAACTCTTGTGCTGCAAAGATTAAGTTTAGCGACCCGTCTCTACCGCTACCTGATGCGGCGCCTTTAAAATCGCCATCCAACAACATACTGCCAACACCTGTTAACGTGATACTGCCCGCATCGCCATGCAAGGTAGTACGCTCATAGCCTCTTACTGTATTCACATCATTTACAACAGAAGTACCCGACACATCTAGTACAGCACCGTTTTTGATAATCAGCGCGCCTTTTTGTATTTCGGTTTCTTTTACAGCCTGGTTGATCTTGATCGTGCCAGCGTTAAACACTTGTGTATGTAATAAATCCGCTTGGGAATCTGGCAATGTCAGTGTTGTGCCTCGCGCACTTAACACAGATTTTTCACCAATAAATACCGCTTGCGTTGCATCTTGCGGCAAGGTTACATCCACATCATTGATGCGAATATCAATATTGCCACTTGGCGTGCTGATATCCCCCAGCACATTTACTTGTTTTCCTGCGCTTAAACTGACGTTTCCACCTCTGTCTGTGCGCAGTGTGGTATTTTCTGCCAGCGTTAATACGCCGCCTAATTCATCGGCACTAAAATTCAACGAGACCGCTTGGCGCGTATATTCTGGTAAAACAACGGCTGAAGCGACAGTAGACATCGCTTGACCGCCCACTTCGTTGGCAAAATTTGGATTCATTTGCCAAGTTTGTGCCGCCGCATAGATTTCTTGCGCAGGGCTGTTGTTTGTCGTGTCGCCGATATTGACCGTTAAACCAGACACTTTGTACTCTGAAAAACCGCCTTTATTAAAAAATCCGGGCGCTATATCAATATCTGTTGCGCTTGCGTTGGCATTGCCGGCGATATTCACTTGCTGTTGATCAAAATTAACATCCAATTTGCCGCCATGATCAAACCCATACGCCTGCAAAGTCACGCTATCGTCAATTTTACCGTTACTAATAAATCCGATATTGCCTGCAGAACCTTTTTGCAGTTCTCCCTTATTCGTCACATGCGCACCAGCTGATGCATCAAGCACGGTATTTTTGCCAAGCGCTAGAATACCCAACTGAATGCCGCCAGCGTCAGCATTTTCTGCAACGCCACCGTTAATAGCCGCTTCAGCCGCATATTGCCCAGCCATTCCTGGCCTGTCATTGGTAAAAGTACCTGCAGTACTAATACGCACATTATCTGCAACGGTGGTTGTACTAATGCTGGATGCGCTAATGTTGCTGCTTGGTGCAATAATATCTGCGTTAATTTGATTGTTTAAACCCAAACTAAGCGCGCCATTGGGTTTGATATTCAGTGTGTCATTTACTTCTAATTTCGCGACTTTTGTTAGATTGATCTTGTTAAAACCATTATTAGTAAAGTCTGTACTAATCACTGATTGAAAGTTTTCCGAATCCGTCAGCATTTGATTTGCCGTGAAACTATCTGCAAGCTCTTTTGCGGCTTTAGTCAAAATCAATTGATTTGCGCTGACAAGAATCTCGCCGCCACTTGGCATTTTGTGATCGATTAATTGCTGTGTACCCACTTTGGTATTGGCGATTAACTGTCCCGCTAACACTAAGTTTTGCGTGAGCGCATTGTCACCTGTTACGGTTAAGTCCAACTTACCCGCATCGCCACCCTCTAGGTAACTCGCTACGTGCGTGCCAACCACAAAAGTTTTTAAAGTTTTAGGTGTGCTGTCTTTGGAAATCGAACCCCAACCACGGTTGTCGCTGCCACCCAATGCCCAAACTTTCGCATAACCTGTACGTTTATCTACATCCGCATACACATCACCTACTTGGTCATAAGGTACGCCCTTTTTAGCTTCTGAAATCGGCACTAATTTCCCGTTATAAAAAAGATTAGTTTCCTTAATCACGCCTGCTTCATAAGTGGTCGATCCACCAGATACATCTAACACCGCGCCCTTACGCACAATAATATCGGCTGGCGTAGATAGTTTAATCGTACCTCCATCAGTTAACGCTTCAGCCAGTGTCACGGTTTTTAGTTTTTCAAACGGCAGCGTATCGATTAAATCGGTACCTTTTCTTAAATCGATATAAACCTGTGCTTTGTTTAAACCGCTGTCGCGTAATATCGGGTTATCTTTGTTTTGGTCAGAGAATAATTCTGGGTCAATTTGATTGCGCGACATTGGCGCAACCGCATCGACGCCAGAAACATCAATCCTGGCATTTTCGCCTATGTAAATGCGCTGTTTAGCTTGGTTGGCTGCTGCCAATACTGTTGCAGCATCGTTCAAAGTGGTCGCTGATACTGTGCCACTTTTTGCAGTCACTTTGCCATCAATATTAATCAGGCTAGCTTCCATTTTTATCACTGATTTTTTTAGCGAGCCGGAGGTACTATCATCAGCATATTTAAATGCCTGTAATCTAGAAATCTCTTCTTTATCGTCTAATTCAGGATTTACTTCGGTCACGCTACCAGCCGCTAATGTGACGATACCATCACGCAAACCTGTCACTTGGCCAGCTGTGATATTGGCTTTATCTTGCGCCAATAAATGAATAGAACCATTGGCGCGTACGGAAGTTGTGGCGGTTAATGTACCTTTCTGATTCACCGCCAAACCCATCATTGTAATATTGCCGCGGTTTGCCACAATCGTACCCAGATTAGTTGCGGTGCCGCCGCCATCCACTTCCACCAGAAAACCTGCTGGGTCTTTGCTGCTGGCCAAATAAACCTTCTTACCCGCAGCTAAAATAGTTTGCCCGTCCGGGGTGTTAATGATGCCGCTGTTAGTAATATCCTGCGCGAACAACACCACTTTTCCGCCTTGCGCTGTGTTGATTTTTGCGCCTGTTTCAACCACTACGCTTGCAGGCGTAGTGATTTCGCCTACTGCGGTAAATACTTCTTTAAACGTACCATCTGAATTAATAAAGCCGTTATTAAATAAATCATCCGTCATATTTAATGTGCCGGCGTAAAGAGAGCCCACATTGAATTGTGCATTGGCACCAAAGATAATGCCGTTGGTATTAATAAAATAAATATTACCTGCCGCGTTTACATTGCCATCTAACAGACTTGGATTCAAATCGTGAATGCGATTCAGCATGGAATAGGTTTTCAACATATCCACATTAAAGTTTTGCCCTTTGCCTAAATTCAGGCTGTTCCAATCAACGATTGTTCTCGGTACGAGCATTTGAAAATTAATATTATTGGCGTCCGAGCTAGTCACTCTAATTTGATTAAGATTCATTGCTTGAATACTCAACCCTGCTGGCAACACTGTTTCTGCCAGTACATTACCCGTGTAGGCAAAGCTAGCTATCACGGTAAAAACCAATGCGTTTTTAACTTGCTTGCGATTGCGCCGACTACCTTTGCCGCCGCGACTGCGCACTATCTCTGATGCTGGCACAAACATATGCAGCACTTTGCTATACACTAATTGATAGATACCTTGATTCATAACGTACTCCTGATGACTTGCTTTGCTGACTGTCCAACTAATTTTCTGATGATTTAATGCGTGGAAAATATTGCATTACCATTCATAACCCAATCTAAAATGTATTCTTTCATCGCCCTTTTCCACGTCCCCTGCATCGCGTAGCGCATGTGCGTAGTCCAAATTAGTAAATACACCCTTATAACTTTTAAACTTAACGCCCACGCCAAGCGACATTAAATTGCTGCTAGCATCTTGGCCAGGCAAGGCATCCAGAGTCTTAACATGGCCTGCGTCTATAAAACTAAATGCATAAAATTCTTTGGCGTAATCTTTCACGAAATCGCTATTGATCCATTTAATCAACGGCGGCGTACGTAACTCCAACGATGTGAATATGCCGCTATCCCCCAGAGATTGCGACTCTACATAACCACGCACAGAATCCACGCCACCAATGGTAAATTGCTCTGCAGAAATTAATTTGTCATACGACAATTGCCCAGCGAGCCTAGCTTGCACTGCCCAACTAAGCGGTAGTTTGTGTGTGTGTTTGATGTCTGCGCGTAAGTAAGCGTAGTTGGCTTCAGCAAAAGAACGTTTGGCACGAAACTCATCTGCGTTATTACCCAAACCTCTTGGCGCAAAGTTGAGTGTCAAATTCATCTGCGTTTGCGATGCTTGGGTTTGCAATGTGCCGTCATAACCCAAACTAAAAGCACTATAGGAAATAGGCGTTTGGAAACTATCAGCACCAATTAAAATAACCGACTCTTTAAAATCTTTGTAATCTGCGCCCAAGGTCAGGCTGTGATAATAATTATCGACCAATGGCAGCGGATGAATGTAACGTGCGCCAACAATCGTACCTTTACCCACCACGCTCACATCGCCCACCGCACTGATATCACTATCTGAAAGCACGCCGTAAGCGGCAAAATAATCGCCATTTAAGCGTGGGATAACATAGGTGCCAGACAGCACTTTTACTTCATTTAAATCTTCAGGAGAAAGCTGAAAACTAAGGCCGATACTGTGATCTTTCTGCCACAAATTTTCGTAACGCAAGCTACCGTTCAAGCGTGTTTCAGTGGTGTTTTGAGAGTATCTATCGTTCAACTCTAAGCTGCCGTGCAATGGCAGCTTATCTTGTACTTTTAAATCCACTTCTACTTTTCCAGGAGATTGTCCCGCTCGCAAAATAGGTGTTACTTGCCTGTTCTGGCCACGATTAACCGTGCCTAACTGCTGTTGCGCAGTGGGGAAATGCGGCACTTTACCTTCATTAAACTCCGCAACTCTAGATTTCACTTCTGCCAGTGAGGTATATTGCGAATCGGTCACACGCAGGCGCTCCACCTTACCTTCTGTCACTTGCAATTTCACAATACCAGCATCTACTTCTTGCTGCGGAATGCTCACCGAAACAGTTAAATAACCCGCATCCTGATAGGTTTTCTCCAGTGCGCCACGTGCTTTTTCTACATCTTCAATAGTCTTTGCTTCCCCCAGAAATGGGTAAACTGCTTCTTCAATCTTGCCAATCTCTAATACCGTATTGCCATCTACTTTTATTTCAAACACATTAAAAGCAGGACTTTTTTCTGCAGATTTTTCTTCAGACCCATTCGCTGGCTGTGGTGCGCTGGTTTGTGCTGGTTGAACTTCTTGTTTTGGATTGGCTGGTGTTGGATTAACTTGTTCAGGTGACTGCTCTGCAAATGCAAAAGGCGTAAAAAACAAACTGGCACAAATGCAGCCAGCAGCAATATTTTGTCTAAATAAATTATTGAATAGGTAGTGCTTAATCATAAAAATCAACTAAAAAAACTTTTGACCATGTTAAGAAACAAATATGGCAAGCA
Source organism: Pseudomonadota bacterium (assembly GCA_040387515.1). Classification (GTDB taxonomy): domain Bacteria; phylum Pseudomonadota; class Gammaproteobacteria; order Burkholderiales; family Methylophilaceae; genus Methylotenera_A. Next base: position 204,400 of record JAZKDP010000007.1, on the reverse strand, counting down.
CATGAATTAGAACTAGAGAACCACTTAATCCATATACGAATGTTCAAGTGCTTAAAACTAAAAAGCGCACTCCCTTTTGAGGAGTGCGCTATACAGTTTTAGGTGTTCGTAACACCTAACTTATGGGATTACTGTGTTAATTGAGCTGCTGAACAATTGTTGCCCAAGTTAGTACCTTTAGCCACTTGCACGCCAACTGTGCAGCTAGAGCCACCTAGTGGATTCAACGTTAAGCCGCGTGGTAAAACTGCGCATGCTGATGTTGGTGGGTTAGATAATGATGCAGTGATTTGGTTTACGACTGCTGCACCAAAACCTGTTGCAGTGTTAGCAGTAAAGTTACGTAATTCCATATGGAATGGATACGCACCAGTTGCTGCAGTTACACGTGCATTAGCAACATCACCAGTTTCAGGATGGTTACCATCAACCTTGATATAACGGTAGCCAGCTGAAGCAGCTGCATCTATACGCCAATCGTTTTCTGCAGAGATTACACCGATTGCAAAATCACCTGCTGTTGTAGCTTGTGATAAACGCGTTTTTACGTTACCTGTACCACTGCCTTCAAGCACTTCAAAATCACCTGTTGAATCGGCTGCTGTTGCTGGGAAAAGTGAAGCACTAACACCATTAGCACAAGGATTTTTTAAGAAAAATGCATTTGAGCTCGCTTGTGAACCAGATGTTTGTACACGACGCGCTAAAATCACTTTTTTACCATTGCCTGCCGCACCAACGATTGGTGACCAATCAGTTTGATAAGCACCACCTTGCGCAATAATTGAAACATATTGTGCGCTAGTGATATTAGGTGCGTTTACTGGATCATAAGTCGTTCCGTTAACATCAGAAAGACCTTGTGCAGATTGTAAAGCGCGATACAACGGTGTGCTAACTACGATACCAAAAACTTGACCAACGTTTGCCTGGCCTTCAGTACCTTTTGATGAAACATCACCACCACCGATTGTTGATGGGAATAAAGAAGCTTCAACATCAGAAAAACCGCCTACTGGTAATTGTGGTGCTAAAGCATCCGCTGCTACTGCCGCTGCATTGGTGCTATTGCTACCAGCTGTAGGGCCTGTGCCAGGCAATGCGATACCCACTAAAGCACAACCTTTAAAAACGGCTGCATTGTTACGTGTATTGGTTGTATCAGTATAAGTTAAAGCAGTCGCGCCACAACCGTTAGCAGTGCCACCTACATATTTAACGCGCGCTAATTTAGCGCCAGCTGTATGTGGTGCATAAGCTAATAATGAGCCGCCATCAATCGTGTGGTACAACACTGAAACAACACCGCCACGCGTACAAGCATAAGCATTAAAATTACCCAATGAACCTGGTGTTACTGCAGTAGTTGATTGATTTGAAAAAATGGTGTTTGAATTTACGTCACAGCCTGCACCAGTACCATTACCAACCCAGCCTTCATAGATACTTTTTGTTGGTGCAGAAGCACCAGAAATCCAAGCCTGTTGCAATGTACCCGCTTGACGTGCGCTTTCAATTTGTGCAGCTGTAACTGGTGCTGCAAATGCTTGTGCTGTGCCTAAAAGGCAAGCCAATGTTAATGCGATTTTTGTCAATTTCATGATTTTTTCCCTAAAAAAACCTAAGGCAAGAGGCCGAAGCCTCTGCCAAACGGTTAATACCAAATAGAATGGATGAATTAAACTGATTTACGACGTGCGATAAAACCCATGAAACCTAAGCCTAATAACATCATGGCCCAAGTGTCAGCTTCTGGTACTGCTGCAATAGTGCTATAAACTAGTGCACCGTTGCTAGCTAAGTTAAATTTAGCACCGTTACCAAAAATGGTAATAGGTGCAGTTGCAAATGAGCTAGCACCAGTTACGTATTGCAACACGCCTAAATCTGCACCAAGTATGCCTGCTGCTGTAGCGCCGATGTTGTAGTTTTTACCAGCATTGTAAAATGTGCCGCCATATGCGATGCCTGAATTAGCAACGCTACTACCATTTGCTACGCCGCCTGGTTGTGTTGGGCTATTACCTAAAGCACCGTCTAAGTGATTTTGAAACAATGCAGCTGAACTAGTATTTTCTCCAACATAAGCATCAAAAGCAGAACCCATTGTTGAAACTTGACCAGTTGTTACATTTCCACCTACTGCAGAGTAAGTAGTAATAACACCGCGGTTACCAGCACCACTGCCAGTATTATCAGCGGCGGTTACAGCCCATTGAATATTTGATAAAGTAGCTGCTGCTAAAAATTGGTTCCAAGCTGTTGCATAACCACCTGAACTTAAATCCCAAGAGAAACTTGTACCAGCTGCATCTACATTACTATCAGCAAATGAAGCACCAGCAACGCTGAAATCACTGTAATTTTTACCTAAATCGAATGTTGCTGAAATACCAGCAACACGATCAAAAGCCGTTAAAATGAATGAACTGTTACCTGAAGCAGCTGTATCTACAACAGCGTGTGCAGGCAAGGCGGCAGCTAAAACAACTGCAGCAGCTAATGCTTTAAATTGAACTTTCATATAAATCTCCCAAATAAAAAATTGCTTTAAAAAAATCGGTTAAGTACTTAAACTTCGTCAAACGCCTAATCAAAATTAACCATTAAGCGATGTTGCTAATTTAAAGAGTGTTTGTTACATGCCAACCTAAACATATAGTCTGTATAGACTATGTTTTAAATGAATGACCTTTTACAAGGAAATCACTTTTTAAAGTTAAGCGTTTGGCGACATGCATTTAAAAAGGCACACCACTCTTTCGACTAGCAGTTTGATAAGGACGTGTGAAAAGCCTAGGTTATTGTGTAGTCCGAACGGACTAGGTTTTACTGTGATTTAGTGTCAGTGAGTTTTTTTACAAATATGTCAGCGTATCAGGTGGGTTTAACGCACTACTTAAGTACTTTTACCAAACCAAGTTTGGCAGCCTTAACCGCTGCCTGACTGCGGTTTTGAACATCTAATTTACGCAGAATATTCTGCACATGATTTTTAACGGTGAGCGGGCTGATACTTAAAATGGATGAGATTTCCCAATTGGTTTTGCCCATATGCACCCACTGCAAAATCTCAGATTCTCTACCAGTGATTTTTTTACTTATTTTATTGGTTTGAACCAGATTGCTGCGATTGCTGGTAACGCGAATCAGCCCACAATGTAGGTGCGGCATAATCAATTCTAAAATGCGCGCGTGATTGTTATTGAGCTGTTTCGACAATCTGGCGAATATCACAAAAGTAGAAATACGCGTGTGATTATCGCCAAAGCCATGCGCGACAAAATCGCCCAGTTCTGAAGCTTTTAGCTCGGTATTTGCAATATTTAATACCGAATAATGATTGTAATCTGCCGCCTGTATGTGATTGGTGACCAACACAGGCAAGGCGGTTTTCTTCCACAATTTAAGCGCCTGTGCGATCAAACCAGTTTCTCTATCAATCACTTCATTAAAACGATTTTCATCAAAATAGCGCGAGCTGGTAAAGTATTCAAAATGATAATCATCGACTTCATTGGATTTCACCCCAAAAATCATCACTTCGTGCGCAAGCAAATATTGAAAACCCGTTTGCAGCCAATTAAATAGATGCGTGCGTTGCGATACGCGCAGCGATTCTTCAATTACTTCCATAAAAACAACGCGCTGCTCATCATCTAAGCAAACCTCGGCTTTTATAGGCTCATCTATATTAAATTGTGTGCTGAGGATCATCTGGTTTTATTTATTAATCGTGCTTAATGGATTAAGCATATTTTTTAGATTAGCGTGATTTTCGACTGGTTTAGTGACAAGCTGATTAAAACTAAATGTCAGTTTATTGACAGTTTTATAACAACGGACTACTTAAAAACTAATAGAAACGATTAAGTCATCCTAATTAGAAGGTTTACTAAAAACTGTCATATTGCGGATCAATAATAGCAATATGAAAAAACTCACGTTTATTTGCTTTCTGCTTATTGCAATGCATCATTTTTCGGCTGTGGCAGATGTGTACATTGATATGGAACAAACGAATGAAATAAGTATCAGCAACACGCAAGTTAACCCTGAATTCACCCTTAAAATTGAGGAGCCTGTTGTTACATTAGCCACAGAAAATCACAAATCAAATAGCATTAAACGACATAACTCTGCACATACCGCTTTACTGCCCTACCACAACGAAGTACTACAAGCTGCTCATGTAACATCGTTAGAACCCGCATTGATTCACGCAGTAATCACAGTAGAGTCCAAGCACAATGCACAGGCAACATCGCAAAAAGGCGCTTACGGCTTAATGCAGTTAATGCCAGCAACGGCAAGGCGTTTCCATGTGAAGGATAAAACCAGTACAGCACAAAATATATTGGCTGGTTCGCAATATCTACGTGAATTATTAACGCTATTTAATGGTGATTTAAGCCTGAGTTTGGCCGCCTATAATGCAGGCCCAGGCGCAGTACAAAAATACAGCAATCGCGTGCCGCCTTACCGCGAAACCATGCGTTATGTGCCAAAAGTGCTGCAGTATTATCGGCAATATTCTTAATTGGCTGGTTGTGTGGCTGAATTGTCTATCGCGTTAATACTAGGTGGCAACGTTTCAAACGGCATGCTGTTTGTCGGCGGAATTTCTGGTTGACTGGTATTTGGTTCAGTGGCATTTGGTGCATTAATACTGGGTGGAAGACTGTTGGGCTCATTATCACCAGGCTGGTTGTTATTAAACTGATCGGCTGGCTGATTAAGATTTTGTGGGGGCAGCGCACTACTTGCCGAACTGCCGGGCGCATAAATAAATCGCCAATCGCTATAAGTAGCGGCTTCACTGAAACTTTCATCCACATTCGCAAAGCCAAATTTTTTAATTGGCTTTAATTCTGCTGTGCTATAAACGCCTCTAATTTGGCCTTGCTCTAACACCAAGTTCCAAGATTGATTATTTTTTGCAAATGGGTCAGCATACAGTTGCCGTATATGGCGTTTAATATTGGGGAAGCGTTTATCCAACACCAACTCTTGCAAGGTTTGTGGATATTGTTTGGTGCCACTTGGGCTATTCTCATAGTAGCTGCCAATCGCTTTGCGATATTCTGCGCCAATAAACAGCAATTCTTTTTCACGCTCACGTTGCGATTCTTGGTGCCACACAATGCCCACGCCAGCCATGCCGATGCCCGCAATCGCAACAATCATTAACAAACCCATGTAGGTAAAACCAGCTTGTTTTTTCATACGCACATTACCAATCGGCGTATTGGCTACCATCTTTAGCAACCCCAAGCGCGCCACTATGTATATCGGCAATATCGCCCTCTAATGGCGGCTCTGGCGGCGTAATTAGCCAGCTCTCGCTGCTATTAGTGATAGGATCGAATGGCAGTTTGCGGATATATTTTTTATCCACCAAGTCATCTAGCGTCTTTGGATATTGCCCTGTGTCTGCATAAAACTTATCGATACTTTCACGCACTGTCGTTAAATCTTGTTTTAATGCGGCATCTTTTGCGCGGTCTATACTACTAAAATATTTAGGTGCAGCAAGTGTTAACAACAACGCCAAAATAGCTAAAACCACCAGCATTTCAACCAGCGTAAAACCTAAAACAATAGCCCTTTTGTTGTTCACTTTATTTGTTTTACCATTTGGCATAAGGCACACCATTAATGCCAATTTGTGGGCTAAGTGAATACACATCGTATACGTCATCGCCAGCAACAGGTTCAACCGCATCACTCTCATAACTGCGTAAGCCCCAATTATTCGGCAGCGCTTCAGTGTCAGCATTGGCGATATTTGTCATCGGATCTAGTGGAATTCTGCGCAAAAACTTTAACTGTCTTTTGTTCACATCTTTTTCATCTAACACGCCATTTACCAATACTTCTAAATTGGGCGGATAACCGTTATCTTGAATATTTTTCTTTATTCTGCCCTCATCGGCGGCTTTTTTATACGCGTCAATCGCTTCGCGAATTTGGCGTAAATTCGCACGCAATTCAGTTTCTTTGCTGCGTTGCACAGTCATTTTCAGCATCGGCATCGTTACACTGGCCAAAATAGATACGATAGTCACCGTGACAATCAGCTCAATCAACGTAAATCCTTTTGAATACTGTCTCATTTCAAAAGCGTCTTCATTGTGTTGCAGGTCTCAATCTGCCAGATGAGTCAATCACCGATGGTATGGCTTCAGGCGCTGAAATAGGATTTGTCGCTGGCGGTTGAATCGGGTCAGTCGCTTGCGAATCTAGACCTTGTTGCCTGCTTTCTGGCACGACCTGCTGCGGTGCCTGCTCTGGAATCGGCTCTGATGTTGGTTCTTGAGCAGCAGGTATTTCCTGATTGTCATTCAATTGCAATTGGCGTAAACGCATTTGTTCACGGATTCTATCTTGTGGATTCTCTGAGCCGCCAGTTGGTGGAAAATTGACTTGAGGCTTATCACTAATCAAACTTTCCGTGCCTGACCAATACTCTGTAATTTCCGCTTGTGGGCGCGAGATGTTGCCGATGATTCTCGGCGTAATCGCCAGCACAATTTCAGTTTTACTTTTTCTATCTTCCTGATTAGAAAACAATCTGCCAATCAATGGCAAATCGCCTAAACCAGGTAGTTTGCTAGCATTTTTGCGCTCATCATCCAGAATAAGTCCTGCCAGAATTTGTGTTTCGCCATTTTTTAAGCGCAAAACTGTGCTGGCGTTACGCGTACCAATGGTATAAACCGTTGCGCCGTTTCTGGTCACAGTTCTTTCCCCTAGCGAACTCACTTCCAACCCCACTTTAATATTCACAAAATCATCCAGCGTCACACGTGGCTCTACGTCTAGTTTTAAGCCAACATCTACATACTGCACGTTCTCCGAAATACCCACGTTAGCCGTTGAAGTCGTGGTGATAATTGGTACTTTATCGCCCACCAAAACTTTCGCTTTTTCGTTATTTTTCACCCGAATTCTAGGGTTAGATAACAAATTCACATCACCTGTGGTCTTTTTAAAATTAATCGAAGGATTAGGTGATACGCCAATATTGGCCGACTTAATGGCTTTCAATGATTCCAGAGTCAATGCATCAGGCGTCACAACGGCTAATTGATTAGGATAAATGATACCCAATTCCTGCAAGCGACTGCGACTGACTTCCAGCACTTCAATATCCAGCATGACTTCCGGATCTTCTAGATCATTAGCGGCAATCAATTTTTCTGCAATCCTGATCACTTCTGGCGTATCGCGCATTACCAGCATATTTAAGCGTTCATCCACAAAAATATCTTTGGTTTTTAGCATTGTTTTAAGCAAAGCTGAAACTTGCTTGGCGCTGGTATTAGTAAAGAAAAAACTACGAATAACTAGGTCTTTATAGTCTTTGAATTTTTGCGGTGTGCTGGGGAAAACCAGAGCCGTGTTATCAGACAATGCTTTTTTCTGTAAGCCATTGCTAGATAGCACCATATCGATAGCCTCATCAATACGTGCTTTTTTGATGAAAATTGTCGCCTTGGTATCGGGTTTTATATCTTTGTCTAAAATAAAGTTAATACCAGTGGCGCGCGATAGCGCTTCAAATACCACTTTTATATTAGCATCGCGCAATTCCAGTGAAACCAATTTATCAAATGGCGGTTTTAGGCTTGGCGGCGCAATTTTTACAGGGTTAGTTTGCGCGTCTATTTGATTCTGCAATTCAACCGCTTTTGCTTGCTGTGGATTTTCCATCAACACTTCACGCACCACTTCTTTGGCGGGTTCAACTTTTTTTTCGTCAAATAGTTTAGTCGCTTTTTCCAGCTTTTCATCTTGCTCTTTTTTCTGGTTGATCAGTGTTTTACCTTTTTTAGCACTGACATCCTCCGGCAGAAAACTCAAAATTCGGTCATAAAATCCTTCTGCTGCCTGATATTCGCCTTTTTCACTGGCTAATTCTGCTTGGCTGGCGAGTTGTGTGACCGCCAATTCTTTTGTGACCAATAAGTCTTTGCGCCTTACCGTGGTTTCTAGCACTGCCTCTGATTTCTCATCCACGTGTTTTTGTACTGAAGCCACTTTTTCTTCTGGCGCATTTCCTCTCGCTGGCGATTTCTCCCATGGCGCATAGGCGCAACCAGCCAATAGAAGGCTAATCAGCAACAAACAATTATTTTTAACAAGCATGCAAACTCTTCCCTTTTACAAATTCATTTCTGTAGCAGTAGGTAAATCGGCCATGACGGGTTGCCCTGTTGTCTCAAACGATTTTGCCATTTTTGATAACACCTGCGGCAGATTCAGCGGTAAATAAGTCAACTGAATATTGTTCACATCTTCAGCATCCAGCCGCCATTGCGCATCGATATTTTGACCTTTTACTGCAGTGTATAAATGCCCGTTTTTCAGCAGGAATATCTGTGTTCCTTGCGGCGAATTCTCTAACTTACCCATATAAGTAAATGGTGCAGGAGGAGCCACAGGAGGAGGTGGCGGCACAGGCTTGGTTTTTATAGGTTTTGGAACTACCAGCCAAGAATGTACTTTAAACACATTATGCGGCTGGCTTAATAAGGGCTCGCGTTGCAGATTTTGCCATGCAATTGCATTGCCGCTGTTGGATGCTTGCTGTTGAAAAACACGACTTGATTGTTTGTTCTGTAATGAGTTTTTATGCGTATTTTCTTGCTTAATCGGGCTTGGAGTAGATAAGGATGACTTAGCTGGAACAACGGATGGGTTCGCCAATTCGATCGTATCAGTATCTTCATCATCTTTTAATAATGTCCACACCGTTAAAATCGCAACAATCAACAACATGACCAACAATCGCTTGTTAGATTGGTTTTGTTTGCCATCGGCTGTGTTTACTTGCGACTTCACTGCCATGATTCGCCTTTTAGCAGCAATACAAATACCAACCGGGCTTCTACAGTCGGGCTTTGTGCACTTTCGCGCTTGATATGCATATCGCTCAATGCCAGTGCGGGTAAATCGTGTAGAACCTGCGCGATAAACTGACGAATCTGACTATATTGCCCAGTGACAGGTAGCACTATTTCATAGCGTGACAATGCATTGGGGCTGGATTCTGCTGATGCAACTTCTAATTTTTTCGACTTGATTTGCGTTAACTTGTAATCGCCACGATTCAGGATTAAATGCTGTTTTGCAGCATTTTCATCGATTAACCGCAACCATTTTGGCAAGCTTTCACCATTAGGAAATTGCGCATAAAAATGTTGAATATCTTCGGCAGAGTTTTGGTTTAACGATATATTTCCTGCTGACTCTTCAGATAAAACAGGTTTTTCCGGATGATTTTTTAACCCAGAAAATTTTAATTCCGCATCTAATTTTTGTTGCTGAACTGGAATAACATTAATCATATAAAACAAGCAACAGCATAGTGCAATAGCTAATCCAAGCATGCCAAGAACACCTAATTTTCTGGCGTAACTTGTCATTAACCAAGTAATATTATTTAGACTCAGCTTACTCATTATTGCGCGACTTTTCATTTTGCCACGCTCCATTTTGCCAATACAATAAAACGTACAGGCTTTGAAACATCGGCTTCGTCTATACTGTGTTTTTGCAGATACACTTCATTTAAAACTGGCTGCGCTTCTAATTGTTGGATATAGCGCAACGCAGTCGGCAGATTTTTTGCTTCGCCGGTCAGTAGAAGCTGTTGTTTTTTGAGGTTTGGCTCAATACTTAATAAGGCAATATCTGGCAAATCAGATTGCTCAATCGTTGCTAACAACTCATCCCAAGGTGTCGCTAGCACGCCGATTAAAGCATTGACCTGATTTACTTCATTGGCAGAAACATGAATGACAGGCGATTTAAGCACTTCTTTTTTTGGCGTATCCTGTTGATTTAACGCATTAATAATAGTCTGATAATCGTTTTTATTTTTCTGGTATAAGTTCAACAGGATGGCCGCACTGATTAAACTAAGCACCAAAACAGCCAAGCCAAGCAAAGTGACATTTAAAAATGCAGCAGAAGCCGGTCGATTTAGCTCTAAATCTAGAAACTGGCTCATAGCACCGCTTCTAGCATATAAAATTGTGGTGCTAATTTTGTATTTCGGTCATATCCAATGCGCTGCGTTTTCCAGCCATTTAACGCATTTAGGCTGATATTTTTTTCTGTTGGCGCATAGATTAACAATGTTTTATCCGTTGCATCCAAACGCTCATTCAGTAAAACTTCACGATTCAGCATATTGTTCAGAACGGTCTGCCAGTCATGGCTATATGGCGTCACCTGCATTTGCTGGCATGCACCCTTATGCAAATGAACCAGCAATAGTTTTTTGTTTTCCAGCAAAACCAAGTGACCGCTAGTACTAGCGATTGGACGAGCCAGGGCATTGAATGCCGTCATTAAATAAGGTTGCACGCTATTCAGTTTAAATTGATGCTTAACTGCTAGCTGATTTAATGCTGCCAGCAATGCATTGTCCACTGCAACGGCAACAGTGCTTTGATGCGGCGCAGCTCGATGATATTTAATATGCCAATCACTCACCATCGCACCATAAATATCTGTAAATACCGCATGAGCATAAGATATTTTTTCTGCTTTACTCATGGTTATTTGTTGTGCTGGCAACATTAAATAACGCACAAAATCACTGCTTAAAACTATATTTATTTGCGTGTTCTGCTTGATATCTGAACCGCTTAAATATTCATCCAACTGGTTAATCAGCGTTTGCCAACCTGCTGCATCTGCGCCTGATGCTTTGATATATCGCTGGCTTAAAACACGCTTATGCAGACCACGTGTTTGCTTCACAATGGCAATACCATCGACACTTATCGCGAGCCAAATCTTTTGGCTTGAAAAGTTAGACCACAAACGTAACACGATTAATCTCTTGTAAAGTGGTCATGCCGTTTGCAACGGCTTCAATGGCAGATTCGCGTATGGTGCGCATGCCACTGCGTTTTGCGGCCTCTTTTAATTTTCGGATAGGTTCGCGCGCGACAATCATTTCACGTAATTCGTCGTTCAATATCAATAATTCAGCAACGGCTTTACGGCCTTTATAGCCTGTACCGCGACAATGTCCACAGCCTTTCGCGAACTTAAATCGCATACCAATAGCCATTTGTGGGGTAATACCAGAATCTTCCAGTAATTGCGCATCAGGAAAATCATCCTCTGCACAGTGTGGACAAATGCCACGTATCAAACGCTGCGCGATGATGCCGTTCATGGCAGAAACGAAGTTATACGGATCGACACCCATATGCATAAAACGCCCGATCACGTCTAATACACTATTGGCGTGCACGGTGGTAAATACAAGATGCCCAGTTAACGCAGCCTGCACGGCAATTTGTGCGGTTTCTGCATCTCGGATTTCACCTACCATGATTTTGTCAGGGTCGTGCCGCAAAATGGAGCGCAAACCACGCGCAAAAGTTAGGCCCTTTTTTTCGTTAACCGGTATTTGCAGAACGCCTGGCAATTGATATTCCACTGGATCTTCAATGGTAATAATCTTGTCGTGGCCGGTATTCACCTCTGAAATCGCCGCATATAGCGATGTGGTTTTTCCGCTACCCGTTGGCCCAGTCACAAGCACCATGCCATAGGGTTCGCTGGCTAATTTGCGAAACTGACTGATTGTCTTTGCATCGAACCCTAAGGCTTGCAGGCTTAAGCCTTGCGCCTGTTCAGACAATGCTTTTCTGTCTAGCACGCGTAATACAGCATCTTCACCAAATACGCTAGGCATAATGGATACACGAAAATCTACTTCACGGCCTTGAACAGTCACTTTAAAACGGCCATCTTGCGGAATTCTGCGTTCGGAAATATCCAACTGCGCCATCACTTTAACGCGAGAAATTGCCTGATCTGCGCTATCTGTACCTTGTACACCGCCAATACTGGCCATCACGCCATCAATACGATATTTCACCGCCAATCCTGCATTCGAACATTCCAGATGAATATCGCTAGCACCCACTTTTAATGCGTCATACAAAGTGGAGTTAATCAATTTAATAATCGGATTAGTGTCTTCGTTAATCGATTTTAGCGATAAATTGGCAACAGCTTCATCTGTGTCGGCGGTGTTGGATTGCCCAGTTTCATGCAAACCATCCATGGCGTGCATGGTTTCTTCATGCTTGGTCAAAAAAGCGGCAATATCACTTTTGTGTGCAAGCCGCCAAGTAAAGGCTTGCTTCACTGCCTCTGTTGCCCACTCCTGCAGACCCTCGTTAAACGGATCGGCAAACACGATGATCAATTGTTTATTGTCATCGTAAAAAGCCAAACACTCTTTTTGCTGTGCGGTAGAAAATGGAATCACTTCAAAAGCCGCATGCAGCGCGTGCAGCTCTTTCATATGAATCGCAGAAAAATGCAAAGCGTTACTTAATTGCTGCAAAAACTGCTCTGGATCACCATTCAGGTTTTCTTCCAACACTTCCAGCAAGCGCCGTTGTTGCAGCTGCGCTTGTGCCCTAGCCTGCTTAATCAATGCGGCGTTAATGGCTGGCACTGTAATTAACACAGGTGTCGCCGTTAAGTTTTGCGATGCTTCGGACAATACTTGTACTGCTTGCAAGGTCATTATTGAACACTCCCCGCAAGTTCAAAAATCGGCATATAGAGCAGTAGCACCACTACACCAATCACTAGTCCAATAAACAACATTAATAACGGCTCAAACAACTTGGTAAACCAATCTATCCAACGTGCCAACTCTTCATCGTAAAATGCAGCAACGCGTTCCATCATGTCACCTATTTTTCCGCTACGCTCGCCTACACGCAACATGCGCAAAGCCACTGGTGTGGTTAACCCTGCTTGCTCCATGGCAGTCGATAAAGGCTGGCCTTGCTGAATAGCTAAAGTGGCCTGCTGCATCTTGATTTTTAATGCGGCATCTAACAGGCCGGCCACTGAGCTCAGTGCAGCGACAATCGGCGTACCGCCTTTTAGCAACATGCCCAATGTTCGATAAAATCTTGCCAGTTGAAAAATGCGTAAGCGTTCGCCTAAAGCAGGGATTTTCCAAAATAATTGCATCAGCCATTTCCTGATGCTGGCCTGACTTAATGCGTAGAACACAGCGAAAATACCTGCTCCTAAACCCATTAAAAAGGTCTTACCGTGATTGTCTAGGAACACACCCCACTGCAATAATAGTTTTGATAGAAGTGGTAAATTACTGCCAGTATCTTCATAAATCTGGCTGAATTTTGGCACCACAAAACCAAGTAAAAAGAAAATAACCAAACCGCCCACACTAATCAATAAAATCGGATAAATGGATGCGCTGACTATCTTCTTTTTAACCAACCCGATTTGATATTCGTAACTCACATAGCGGCCTAGCGACTCAGCCAAATCGCCGGTTTTTTCACTGGCTCGTACGGTGGCGATATATAAAACAGGGAAAATAGTTGGTTGCAATTCCAACGCTGCTGAAAAGTTTTGACCTTGATACAAGGCTTGCAGCAATGCGTCTAATGCATTTTTAACATGGCTGCGCTGTTCTTTCTCTGCCAGCGTTTCAATCGATTCCACTAAGTTTAACCCTGCATCTAACAACGCCAATAATTCTTGGCTAAACAAAGCTAATGGGAATTTTTTGCTGGATTTACCGCTAATCGCAAGGCGTTTAGCGCTGATTGAAATCGGCTGATAGCCTTTTGCTTTTGCTTGGGCAGATGCATCGTCTGCATGTATAGCAACGATATTCAGCAAAATTAGATCACTGCCACGCAACGCTTTAACTTGGTATTCCATCACTAGAAATACCTAAATAATTGCTAAAAACATATGATGTTTCTGCGCGAACATTACCAATTCACCACATCAGTAGCTTCTTCGATACCGCCTAATTGGCCATCTTTTCCCAGCGTGTAAAGATCATAATCGCCATGTTCACCTGGCGATTTATACAGATATGGCTTACCCCAAGGGTCATTTGGAATATTTTTCTTAAGGTAAGATCCAGCCCATTTTGGCACATTACCCGGATTTTTATTTAAAGCGATCAACCCTTGTTCGCTAGTTGGATATTGGCCAACATCGATGCGATACTGGTCAAGCGCCAATCCCAGCGCAGCGATTTGAGCATCCGCTGTTTTGGTTTCTGATTTGCCGATTTGCTTGAATAGCTTAGGCGCAGCGATACTGGCTAATAAGCCGATAATCACAATCACTACCAGCAACTCAAGTAAGGTAAAACCTTGTTTTCGATGATTTAGGTGATTTTTTCTAACTAGATTTAACATCACTATAGCTTCACGGAGTAAGTATTAGATGACAATCATAGTCAATCTAGTTTTCAGTAAAATTGCAGTTTTGTGACAGTTTTGTCACAAAGCCCTTTGAGAAAACATGCTAATAATCACTATATCTTGGAATAGCTAAATTTTGGCTTGTGCATAATGCATGGGATAAATCACTTTTTCCCGCGCATCACTCCAAATTAGGTCGCAACTATCGTCATCAACATGCATCATGCGGCCATATTTATCCACGCAATATTCACCGCAGACAATCATTTCTTCAAAACTATAATCCTGCCCAACACGGGTGTATTCAAACAGTACGCTGCGCACCACACGGCCACCGCGTTGCACATGGCAGCCATCACTAATCCACGCTGGCCCGATAATTTCAGCACCTTTATCAACACGCGCGCCTGAGCCGATATAAACGGGTCCCTCTATTTTGGTATTATCCCAATCAATATGCACATTTAATCCCACCCAAACACCTGGCTTTATTTGCTTGCCCGGCATATGCATAGTTGGCACTTCACCACGCATCACTTGCTGCATCACTTCCCAATAGTCAGAAACCAGGCCAATATCAATCCAATTAAACGGCAAGTTAATGGCATAAAACGGCAAGTTTTTCTGTACTAACAATGGAAATAAATCAGATCCAATATCAAATGTACTACCTGATGGAATAAGGCTAAGCGCCTCTGGTTCGAAAATATAAATACCAGTACTAGCCAAATTAGAGCGCGCTTCAGACTGGCTTGGCTTTTCCTGAAATGAAATGATTTTTCCTTCATCATCCGTCACTACAATGCCGTAGCCAGAAACTTTATCCATTGGCACCTGTTTAGCAATCAGGCTTACTAAGGCGCCTTTGCGGCGATGCTCTGCCACTGCTTGCGTAATGTCCAAATCGATAATGGCATCACCGCAAATCACGATAGTGGTTTCATCAAAAAATCCACCAAAATCTTGAATCTTTCGCATACCGCCAGCAGAACCTACAGGGCTTGGAACAATCTGTCCGTTACTGATATCGCCTTCAAATGAGTAGCCAATATGCAGCCCAAAGCGATGCCCGTCACCAAAATATTGCTGAATCTTTTCATGTAGATAGCTCACATTCACCATCACTTCGTTGACGCTATGCTTGGCTAAATGTTCGATTAAGTAAGCCATAACTGGTTTACCTAAAATGGGGATCATGGGTTTGGGTAATTCGTAGGTCAGCGGGCGCACGCGCGTACCTTTGCCTGCCGCTAAAATCATGGCTTTCATTGAGTTACTTTCAAAACAACACTTTCAACAATATATTTCTACTTAAAAGTATAAATTTGAAATATTAAATATTGATGACGATTCTAGTAGTGTTTAAATTATTGAGGACTGGATTGTTTGGACTTGGCTTATTACGCCCAATAAAAAAGCAGCCGTTAAGCCACTTTTTTATTAAATTTATTTAACTATATAATTATTTTTTACGACGTTTTGCAAAGCCTAATAAACCTAAACCAACCATTAACATACCTGCCATTTCAGGCTCTGGCACTGGCGTTACGGGGTTTCCAACGCTTACATTACTCACTGAGAACACTAAATCGTCATAATCTCTATCACCACCAAAAGCAATATCTTCAAAACCCACGATAATTAAATTACCTTGCTGTTGATAGGTAGTATGTTCAATTTCGTCAAAATTACGATTGGCCGCGCCATTGTAAAATACGTCTGTAAGACCATTGATCGCTATCTTGAAAATCAATTCCGTACCGGCTTGAAAACTACCCAAAGAATATGTACTGCCTATTTCAGCAGTTTGATTATTCAATATTAAATCTGATGAACCAACTAGAAATAAATCATTAGAGTAAGCTGCCGTTTTAGATAAAAAGGTCACGAAAACTTCGCCTGCTGTTGCAACATATAGACTGTTTGATGTTGGGATAAGATTTTGAGACTCCACCGCGCTCACTAAAGTTGATGTCAACATCAGCGCGCCCATGATTAATCCGTTTAATTTCTTCATTTAAAACTCCTAAAAATAACTAAATATATGCTAAATATTATGTTCCTCGAACATGACGCTATGATTTACATTTTATTAAATAAATAGTTCTTTAGGACTAGATTAGTCCGAACGGGCTAACCTATTGAGTCATATTGTCATTACTGTAATAAAAGCAATATTTAGCTTATTTTAGTAAGCTTTTGAATCTTTAAACACCAGTAAAATAGTTTTTAGAATAATGCGAACATCCAGTGCAAGTGACCATTTTTTCAGATATTCCAAATCGTAATCAATGCGGCTTTTCATGCTTTCTACCGTTTTTGTTTCACCCCTGTAACCATTCACTTGCGCCCAGCCAGTGATGCCTGGCTTCACCTTGTGGCGAATCATGTAACCTTTAATCAGCTTGCGGTACATCTCGTTGTGCGTTACTGCATGCGGACGCGGCCCTACCACACTCATTCGGCCCTGCAGGACGTTAAAAAATTGCGGCAGTTCATCCAAAGATGTTTTACGGATTAATTGTCCAAAAGGCGTCACCCTTTTATCATTAAGCGTTGCCTGCGTAACGATTGCGCCGTCTTCAGCTACCCTCATTGATCTGAATTTGTACACGATAATTTCTTGGCCATCTAATCCGTAGCGCCTTTGCCTAAATAATATGGGACCTGGCGAACTGGATTTAACCCCAATAGCGACGATAAGAAGTAATGGCGAAATCATGCATAAAAGCACACCAGCAATAACAATATCGCTTAACCTTTTTATAATTCCATTAAAGCCAGTAAACGGCGTTTCGCACACTGCAACCACAGGCATGCCGTCAATTTCACCAATCCTGCCTTGAATTAAATCGGCCATAAAAAAATCAGGCACAAAATAAATGGAAGCTGTCGTATCTTTTAAATCATCTAGCAACGCCATGATTTGGATATGCATAGACGGTGGCAACGTAATATAAATAATATCAATCGCGTGTTGTTTCACAAAGTCGGCAATCTCGTTCAAATGACCAGTCAGCTGATTGTCCGATATAAATGCGCTCGGCTTGCGTACCGAAAAATCATCAAAATAGCCTTTTATTTCAATCGCCAGTTGATTGTTGTCTTGGATTCTACTTGTCAGTTGCTGGCACAATTCATTTTGACCAATAATGACTGCAGTTTTTTTAATATGAGTTAAGTAATGCGGACTGACTAAATAGCGACTAATCAGCCAATGTGTAATCACCATAACTAGAGGTGTAATCAGCACCCAAGCGGTGATGACTTGCTGTGAAAACATGGGTAAATATTCAGTGGCATAGCCAAAAAAAAGTAATATACCCACCACTAAAAACCACTGACTTAAAGTTGCCAGTATGTCTTTATATAGATTGTCTGCATTGCCCCAAGTGCCTGGAAAACTTAATGCAAATACCATAATAGATAGCACAATATAATGCGAGTTGAGCTCGCCTTCACCTATTAATGCAAAACAAAAAAGCATCGCAATCATTACTACTGGATCAACCAATATTTTAATGATTTGATTTAGGCTTAACGATTTATTAAAACTAAGGTGTTGCTGAAATCTCATTCTGGATTCGCATTATTATTGGCAAATAGCTTGATAGCTTATGCAACGAATATGACATTGATATGTATGCGCTATCAACTGACTGTCATCCATGCTTAATTAGCTACTACTTAACGATAATTAACCACTTTATGCCTATTAAATTACAGAGATAGCATCTGCTTATAAGTGGTGTATGAACGAGGTTTGGTATGCCTTTATTGTTTTTTCGGCGATATTTTTCCAATTGTATTGACTGTCAATCCAAGCTCTTAACTGTCTCTTTTTGTCCAACTTTTCTACAGATGTCACTACTTGTTGTGTATGTTGCGTTAATAAGCTCGCTATTTCATTTACTTTTCCCAGCTTAAAATAGTGCGCGTCACTCAGCCCAACCTCTAGATTCGCTGGAATGTCGCTGGCAATGACTGGCAAACCATAACTCAGTGCTTCCAGTAATGAGATAGACAATCCTTCATGTGATGAAGGCAATACAAATAAGGCGGCATGCGCATACAAACTACGCAATGCGTCACCCTTTTGAAAACCAGTTAATACAATATTCGGATTTGCAACAGAGGCGTCTATCAATGTCTGCACGTAAGTATCTGGATGGTCTGACGAACCGACTAATGCTAGTTTGTAACCAAAGAGATTCACTTGGTTGAATGCTTGTATCAAATCTATATGGCGTTTTTCTGGCACCAAACGACCCACCAGCAAAATATATTTATTTTGCTCTAAGCCGAATTGAGCAAGATGCGTGCTGGAAACATTCAAGTCTGGCAACACAACGCCATTATGAATAAGCACCGAATTTACCGTGTGTTTTTGTGCAACCAAATCGCGAATAACGGATGAAATGGTGATTCTGCAATTTGAAAAGCGCATACCAAACCATTCGCCGAGCATTAAAGTATGACGAGCAAACATGCCCCACTTTTGACGATTATAATCTGGCCCATGATGCGTCACCACAACACGCAGGCCCAGCAACCTAGCTAATGGTGTCATCAGGGCTGGGCCAATTGCGTGGATATGCAGAACATCTGGCCGCTTGATTGCCGCATACAAAACGCCTAAAAAAGTATGCACTATTGCTTCAAAGGCTTTCGATTTTGGTGCCCACAAAGTGGTTAACTTAACGCCATTCCAATGCTTACCGACATTTAGTTTCTGGTAGGAACTGCGTACAAGCACCTCTAAATCGCAACCTAAACTGACTAACATGGGTGCCAAATGCTCAGCATGTGTTTCGATACCGCCTTGCACATCAGGAAAACCTCTTAAGCCCAACATCATGACTTTTATCGGTTTAGCCGTTGTATCGCGCAACCAATTTTCGCCGTATTCAAGGCGTTGCACACTGGCGTTTGTGATAAACGCTTTTGTAAAATCTAATGCCGATTGATCAGCATGCTGGGATAAATTGAGTTTGGGATATGAAGATAGCGTTAAGGCGCTGTTATTGAAAATGCTACTTAAATTGATAAAAAAGCTTTTTAATCCAAATTTAACTGCGTATATTTTTAGTGAACCTGCGCGATGCAATTTGGTTAAGACTTTCACTCTACGCCCCCGCTAAAAATCAATCATTACGTTGCTAGTTAGCTTGACTGAAATAGATGGCGTTAAGATGACTTAACTGCACACTTTTCTAGTCCGTTCGGACTAGGAAATTAATGTTGATGACCATAGCTATGCACACCCGGCGCATCATGCGCTTTGGATAACCATATTTTTGCAGTAGCGGAATGTTCCATATCGCCAATATCGGCATAATCCACCTGCTGATAAGCCTGCAACTGCTCCACAGTCTTTGCATTTTCAGACTTGGAATTTAATTGGATGAGTTTGACGATTAACTGTTGCTTAGGATAAACATACGTCATGCTAAGTGGAATTTGCAGTGCATCTACCCAAACAATGTTGGTTTTGATGCCGTGCAGGTTGCCGGTATATTGCGTTAAACCCATGCCATTAAATTGCTTCTTTAAGCTGGATTTTTTCATGCTGGCCAAATCCGCTTGCGTCACTAGACTAGTGATAGCCTGCCATTTTTCTATATCTGCTCGCATGCCCAACATGGTTAAATCGGTACGTGAATACTCAATAGCGCGCTTTTCATCATGCAGCAAGAATTGATAACTTAACTGTTGATTTTCATCCATTTGCCACATTTCGCTAGTGTTCGCATCTGCTTTTCTTAGCTCGACTTGCTTAGGCGTGCGCGACATCCACCATATGGTTTTTTTATTTGCTAGATTATTTTTTTTACAGGGCAATGCGCATTCGGTAGTTTCAAATTGCGCGTTCAGCGAAGTTAAATTGATGTTGGTTGGATTTTGCGCGGTTAAATCATCCTGCGCTGCATAACTATTTGGGACATCAATATTGAATACTACAACCAAAATAATGAATAACTTAATAGACCAGTGCATATGCGCTCCTTTACTGATATCTTTACTACTAGAGTCTTTATTACAAGCATAAAAAAACGGGGCAGCATTGCATCGCAATACCGCCCCGTTACTTTAACAAGCTAAAACGTCAGTTTTATGACCAAGTATTTTAGTCCATGCTTTAAATCTCAGAAAATTCAGCTAATTAATTAAAACCAAATGCATCTTTCATCACATGGAAAATATAACTTTGTTCTTGCACGCCATGAAATAGATATGCTTTAGGGCCACCCGCAAAAACCTGCACATCTTCTGCTGCATGTGTTTCAGCACTTACTGGCACTAATGCTTCTTGATGGAAATCAGGGTCAGTCGTATCAACTGTCGTCATATCTGCAGGGCGACCTGCCACTGTTGGCAAGGTGTAAACGCCCTCACCCGCTGAACCCACATGATAGCCCTTGCCGTTTGCGTAACTAACGGTTGTGTAAGGCTTACCATCTTCAGCCAACGCAAACACTGTTTCGCCTGGATTGATCACTTTACCCAACACTGGATTACCACGTGCAGGATAGCCAGCCATTGTCATCGTGTGGCTATGGTCAGCTGTCACGATGATTAAGGTATCTTTTAAGTCCACTTTCTCAAGCGCTTTTTTAACCGCATCGCTTAATGCAACCGTATCAGACAACGCGCGGTATGCATTACCGGCATGATGACCGTGGTCGATACGGCCAGCTTCTACCATCAAGAAATAACCGTTCGGATTCTTTTTCAGCACATCAATGGCTTTATCAGTCATCTCAGCTAAGCTTGGTTCTTTAGCCGTGTCGGTAGGCCTATCATACTCAAACTCCATGTGTGAACGCTCAAACAAGCCAATTAACCGATTGGTGTTAGCTGGATTAATCGCATCAAATTGCGCTTTATTCCACACGTAATCTGCACCAAATTTAGTTTGGTATTCGGTGATTAAATTTCTGCCGTCTGTGCGCTCACCTTTTCTACCTGCATCTTCTGGATCATTTGCAGTGTTAGGCAAGAATTTAGTACGACCGCCACCTAAAAACACCTCTATACCATCGCCTACTTTACCCAAGCCAAAATTATCAATCGCTTGTGCGGCAATATCATTCACACCAGCCGCTGGCGTAGTGGCTGTTTTGGTTTCCCAATCACGTGTTGATGTGTGTGCGTAAGTTGCTGCTGGAGTTGCATGCGTAATACGCGCTGTAGAAACCACGCCAGTTGATCGGCCATTTTGTTCAGCTAATTCTAAAATAGTCGTCAATTTATTGGCTTGAATCGCTGCATTATCAGTACCACCGTTAAATACATTTTGGTTCACAGATAGCACGCCATCATTGGTTTTAACACCTGTCACCATGGCTGTCATTGTTGGTGCTGAATCGGCAGTTTGTTGGTTAGTAGAATAGGTTTTCGACATAGCAACATAAGGTAATTTTTCAAATGACAATAAATTACGCTCACCATCAACACCTCTTAATTGGCCTTCAAAAATACGAGCGGCAGTTACCGTTGAAACGCCCATACCATCGCCCACAAACAAAATAACGTTTTTAGCGCGTTTTGCATTTGGCACGATTTGTTTTGAAGCCGCCAAAGCCGCTTGACCATCTTGATACCAAGTAGCGGCATCTTCTGCGTACGCAGTTTGTGCACCCAATACACACATCACCGCTAATGTTGTCGCTTTTAGTACGTTAGTTTTAAATGATTGCAATTTCATTTTTAATCCCTTAAATATCAGTAGTAATAAACAAAGTTAATGGCTGGATTAGGCTAGTTTTTAAGCTAGCTTGCGGCGACGCGCCACAAAACCCATTACAGCAAAACCAGCTAACAACATGGCAGAAGTATCAGCTTCTGGCACTGCAGCTACTTGCAAACTCACGTTGTCAATGCCCAATTGCAATTGACCTTCGTTCGCAACGCTGGCAAAGCGCAAAGTGTATGTGCCACCAGCGGCTAATAATGAGGATAAATCGAATGAATAGTTGGTATAGCCATTAGCAACATCGCCACCAATCACGCTATTGCCGGTTGAGCCGCCTAAATAAAAGCTTTGTGCAATATCCGCACTGCTAGTAGAAAAAATACTTGCGCCTGCATTTAACAAGTCTACGCGTACGTGTTGGTTCGCTTCGAAACTGTCAGCAGATGTGTAATCTAAACCTGTCGCATGGATTTGTGTACCGTTGCTACTTTGGTTATTCACAAACAAGCTAAATGATAATGTTGCTGAACTTGTTGTTGCGTTAAAAGCGCTAGCAGTAAATGTTTGATAAAGCGCCTGATTGCTGATGGTAAAAGCATCCAGTAACGCATAGTTGACACCACTTGCTGGGCCAAATGTATTGCGACCACTGGCATCGGTAAGCGTATCATTTTCTAACAACACCGAACCAAAAGCACCAGCTTCTACTGAATTCCAACCTTGAATATCATAAACATCTGCGCCTGAAGTTTCAAAATTACCGTTCATAATCAATTCGTCTGCCATTGCATGGCTCGCGAATAACGCGCTACTGGCCAACAGCCATGCCAAGCGGCTTTGTTTAATTTTCATCAATATCCCCAAAAAAACCATATAAGAACACGCAGGTTGCCAAATGCAGAAGACCATACATGCATAGTTAGTATCGGTAATTTAACCGCTGATTGTGTTGCTAAAATGACAGGTTATGAGCCGTTGAGATTAGAAAGAAGGCTGTAGTAGGTAATAGTCTTAATTGCTACTATCCCATTTACTTAGGTGAAAACTATTTCATTTTTAATTAAAATAATTTAGCAAATATACGGGGAAATACCTTCCATCAAAGGCTAGATGGGATTGGCTAAATTTTTTTGGCAGAGTGCTTGTCAAACAAATCAAGATTGAAATTAAAGATTTCTACTGCTTGATAATAATTACTTTATAGGCATGAATGGCACATAACTCTTATTCCGATGATCTCCGCATAATCAAAATATATATGCGGGACGTAATTCAGAAGTTTATGTGTAGATAGATTCATTTCAAAAAATGAACTTGTATTGATGGATTAATCTTTTAATATGACCTCACGACCAACGGTGGGAACATCATCATGCTGCAGGAATAAACCACTTCTGACAACTTAAACGATTTCTGTAAAAGTAAAATGCAGGGCATTAGCCTTTCATGTCAAATTTTAGAGTTTGTGGCATATACACAAAATATAGTTTTCAGGACGATTAAAAATCTCTGTCAATAACCGTTAAATTTACTTTGTAGTGGCTTACTGATTTTGATTATTGCAAACTGATTAAACCTTCACCACTAAATACCTAACACACCAAACTCAGCCCTATCTTTAATCACTTCACGTACTAATCCAACATCAATTTTCTCTGCATTAGTCGAATAACCGTACACAAGCGCAGTATCACAAAGGATATTAATGCTACGCGGAATACCTTTAGCTGCTTCGCCAATTAAACGCGTTGCCGCGGGGGTAAATAAAAGCGTATCGCGCCCTGCAACATGCAAACGATGATGAATATATTTATCCGCTTCAAAAGATTCTAATGGTGGTATAAAAAAGTCCACCGAAACACGTTGAAAAAACTGCTGTAAATCTGGTCTGCGAAGTAAGTCTCTTAATTGTGGCTGTCCGACTAATATAATCTGCAAAAGCTGATCTTTATCCGCATTAATATTAGATAGCATACGCAGTGATTCTAGCGCCGCAGGGCTTAGATTTTGAGCCTCATCGACAATAAGTACTACACGTTTATTTTCGCTATAACACTTAATTAAAAACTGCTGAAATGCATCGTACAGCGCTAAGTTGGATTTGCCTTCATACGGCTGATTAAACGAAAGCATTATCCAGCCTAACAAATCGTCAATATGCTCGTGCGTGTTGTAAACAATCCCCACAGTTAACTCATTGCCTAAATTATTCAGCAAATGGCGCACTAATGTCGTTTTTCCGCAACCTATTTCGCCACAGATCACAGAAAATCCCGCGCGGTTTTGCACGCCATATTCAAGCATGGCATATGCCATGCTGTGACGAAGACTAAAAAATAAAAATTCCGGATCTGGTTGAATTGAAAAAGGTTTTTCTTTCAAACCATAAAAGCTTTCATACATGTTGTATTGTCCAGACTATACCGCTATAAAGTTTTAAGTAATGCAATTGCATCATCTTTTTGAGAGAACTGCTGATTCTCAGCTAATTTAATGGATTTTTGTAACGCCTGCTTTGCCGAGACAGTATCATTTCTAGCAATATAAATTTTGGCCAAATGATATTGAAACACGGCAATCTCAGGTGATTTTTCAACTGCTGATTTTAATGCTTTTTCAGCAGCACCAAATTCACCAATTTTATAACTAGCCCAACCAAAGGTGTCTAAAAATTGTGGTGTTGTACTGTTTTTTAAATCTTTAGCCAAGGTATTAGCACGCGTAAAACTGGCTTGATCGCTACGATAATCTAACAAAAGACTCGCTAAATTATTATTCACGATTTCAACACCTGGACGCTCTTTTAGCAAATCTTCGTACACTTTAATAGCATCCTCTATACGATTAGCCCCTTCATACAAACCGGCTTGCGTGAGCATTAAACCAAAGTCTTTTGGTATGGCTGCTAAACCATTCTGAATTGTTTTTTCTGCCTCAGCAGGCTGATTTTGCCGCTGTTGCGCAAGCGCAAGTTGTTGATAACCCGCAGGGTTTTTCGGGCTTGCTAGTATCACGCCAGAAAATACTTGCTGCGCGCCTTGCATATTGCCGGTGCCAAGAAGAATCTGACCCTTGATTAGTTGCGCTTCAATATTATTAGGATTGTCTTTTAAAACGCTATCAATGAAGGCGATAGCTTCTTTGGCTTTGCCGGCGCGCGTATAAGTTCTAACAATTGCAACAATGGGTTGCGTTGCATTTGGGGCAGCCTCATGCGCACGCTTAAAGGAATTTAAAGCACTTTCTAAATCATTTTGACCAGTCGAAATAGCGCCTTGTATTTGATCGGCCAATGGATTGTTTTCATTCAATTTTTTGGCTGCATCTGCCAGTGCTTGTGCACCAGCATAATCACCACGCGCAATTTTAATCTGCGCAAGTGATCCCATCACAACTGGGTTGTTAGGATTAGCACCCAACATATCTTCAAACACTTTTTCGGCCCGTTCTGGTTGTTTGCGACGCATTAAGAACTGCGCGTAAGGAATGCCATAAGTCGGTGAAAATTTACTTGTTTCAAACGCTTTAAGGTAATGCTCTTCAGCAAGCTCTGGTGAGCCAGAGTTTTCATGCGCGGAAGCCAACATGACAAGCGCGTTGTATGCCGTAGGTGAATCACGCGTAACTGTTCTTAAATCAATAATAGCCGCATCATAATTTTTAGCTTCCAAAGCCAAACCTGCTCTTAACGTTAATGCCTGGCCATTACTTTTGTCAGCTTCTATAATAGAGTTTAACAATTTACTTGCTTCTTCTTTTTTGCCCGCTTGAATAAGTTTATAAGCAATCATACTTTGTGCTTTATACCCATCCGCAGTATTGCCAGCTTTTTGCTCAATTTGACTTAACAATTTATCTTCTAGCTGAGGCATTTTTTGCAATTGATATAAGTTAACCAAAGCAAAAGCTAGCTCATAATTTTCAGGCTCTTTTTTAACGAAATTTTCTAACTCCAAGCGGCCTGCATCTGCGCCTTTAGTTGCAATAACAAATCGAACAATATCTAATTTGGATTGTAATTCTGGTGAAGTTTCTGCAATCGCGCGCAGTTGCTGCTCTGCTTCTGGCTGACGATTATATTTAAGCAGAAATTGCGCATAGCTTTTTCTTGCTACAGTCTTATCTGGAAACAATTTAATCATTTTTTGAAAAGATTGATCTGCTTCAGCAACTTTAGATAGATCCACCAGCACCTTGATTCTAATCAAATGCACCGCTAAACTTTTCTCATCTTTACTCAAAGCCTTATCTAAATATTCAAGTGCTTTGATATTGTCTTTTGCAGACAATCGCTCAGTTGCTAATAAAATATATGCATCTTGATTATTTGGATCTTTGCTTAACGCTAAATTTGCGTACTCAAGCGCACCTTTTGTATCGTTCAACTTTAACTGTATGGCCGCACGCAAATTAAGCGCAGAAACATTGTTTTTATCGACTTCAAGTGCTTTATTACTTCTATCAAGCGCAAGATCGACTTTACCGGCTGCTAATAATATCTGTCCCGTTTTAACCAAGGCATCAATATTCTTAGGATCTTTTTCAATGACCTCGTTCATTAAACCGTAAGTCGCTTTAAAGTCACCTTTACGCTCTGCAATTAAGCCTAATGCGTACATTGCTTTAGGCATGCTCTTTTTTAATTGCAACGCGTTTTGAAATTCCAGTTTCGCTTTATCAGGATCTTTATCCAGCAACTCCATACCTTTTTGATAATACTTTTCGGCTTTTTCTTCGGGAGATGAGCATCCACTGACGATGACGGTTAAACAAAGTGCAATCAGTAAATTTGAAATAGGTTTTTTCATGTTAAGTCTTCTTAATTAATATCAATTATTAAATAATCTAATTATTTTGGTACGTATGTATCCAGTAAGGGCACGCTTTTTTCTAAAAATTCTTGAATACGCTTATCAGCTACCTCTATTGATTCAGATGGCCTGATATAAGTGGTCACACGTACCAGTGCACCATCTGTTCTATTTCTCTGAATAGAGTCCAACAATAAGTACCATTTCATATAATACTCGTTAGCAATGTGTCTGCCACGTTGCTCAAACCAATAATAAACCACTTGCCTGTGATTATCTTTGTTAATCACTGTGCGGTTTACATGAAAATCTTTTTTACCCGCTACATCAATCGTAATACGATCCAATGAAGAAATGATCCACCCTCCACCAGGCATACAAACTTGAGGGGAATGAGGAGACACCCCTTTACGTTGAGATGCATAATAGGCCACGTAAAAATTGACGGAACTTCCATCAGCTTTATAGTCTGCTAACAGATAGTCATCCACACCCAGAAACTCTTCCACATCCTTTGATAAGCTAGATTCTTTTGCAACCCAATTATCAATTTTTGTTGGAAAAGTTGCCAAAGGCTTTCTTTCTGGCTTTATTTCCACACGGTCACTTAATAAATTAACAGCAATTGAAGCGACTAAAATAAGTGCAATACTGACGTATAAAGGTTTCTTTACTATGGACTCAGGTTTATTAGGTTTCGCTGGTTGTATAACAGGCACGTCCACTGCTTGCCAAAAACGGCGTTTTTGCCCTATTTTTTCTAGAATCACCACTTCTAGAATTAATATAAGCAAACAAACCATAAAAATAATCCAGCCCTCAAAGTAATGTAAGAAGCCGTCCGCCATATCATTACCCCAGCGATTCACCAATACGCCAACCATGGCAATACGCAGGCTGTTCATAATGACAGTAATTGGTATAGTCGATAAGAAAATAAATACCTTTTGCCAGAATTTTCCTTTATACATATACGCCATTAAAAAGCCGATACTCAATAATGGGTATAGATAGCGTAGCCCACTACAAGCCTCGACTACTTGTAATTTATATATGCCTAAATCAATTACATTACCTTCTAAATAGACTGAATTACCCAATAAGCGTAAAAATGCTACACCCAACTCAGATGAAATAAGTTGTAAACGCCAAGATAATTGAGCACCTAAAAAATAAGGCAACGGGATCGCAAATGCTAAAAATGCGATAGGAAGCAATGAGACTCTTAATAGCGACTTACCACCGTAGGCCAAAACTAAGCCAATGAGGGTCAATAAAAAACTTAATTGAATTAAAACGAATATGGCAGTTAGCTCACCAAGCAATAACCCTACCGCGCCAATTGCAATAAATACAGGGCCTATCCAAGAAGACTCACCTATGCTTGCAAGTAATGCATCTTTCCTGGCCCACAAAAACCAAATACTAATCAATGGAATAAAATAGCCGTGCCCATATTCTTCTTGTGAATTCCATCTTGAAACCAAATCACTTAATCCACCAAAATAAGCGAAAAATGCGAGCACCAAAGCAAATAAAAACCATTTCTGGTTCTGGGTTAAAGATAGAAAATTTGGCATAGTTTTTTTGTTATCCATGAAATTCAATTAATTAATCATTAATGGCGATTAGTTTATCAGCAAAATTTACACTTAGGACGACAGCAACCCACTTGGGCTAACAGGATTCTTAATGCTAAGCGCTTTGTAACCTAAATGAATGCTGATTCCTTTTTAAAAATTAAGGTTTGGAAGTATAAGACACAGACATATAAGGCGCTGCTAATGGTTCTCCCATAATCAAGCCCTGCGTTGGCCAATAAACACTTTTCCAATATGCTTCGATTAATGTATCTCCCGCTAAATAGTGTTTTAATAATACAGATGGATTAGGAAATTTCTGCCAATAATTACAAGGCTCTGAAACTGAGCCATAAGTTCCTGTGACGCCTGCATCCAGCCATTTCAAACTTGTCGTACTCCGCTCACCAGATAAAATACCGCCAAATGAAGTTAAATGATCTGCAATAGCACCAGGCATAAAATTCAGTGTTTTTAAATCTGGCACTGTAGCTGCACCGATAAAATAAAACATCACATCTTTTTTATCTTTAAGGATATCTGCCTTAATTGTACGAATCCATAATTTCTTTGATTCAATTCTGGTCAGATCTTTTGGGAAAAATGGCTCACGCGGCTTACTGGCTGCATCATATGTCGTTTTTAAAAAATAAGCTGTTGCCTCATTTAACTTAAACCCACTTAAAACACCTTTATCGATGATATTTTTTGCGACTTCAATTGAATCTGTTGGCAACAATATTGATAGACGCATATTGAAATCTTTTTCTGGATTGTGCGAAGTACTATTAAAGTAAGGATTTTTGATGCCAGCTCCACATCCATTTTCGCACTGCTTAGCTTGGTAACCCAATGTCACTGCTGAAGTGATTGAATTGCAATTAACCGCAAACGGCTTTGTCCAGGCCAATACGATAACCTTTATATTTTCATTTAATTGAGTAAAAATACCTGTGCGCAAATTAAGAAACTGTTGTTCTGTTAACACCGAAACATCGGGACTAATATCTACTTTAATCAGGTTTGTCTTGGGTATATTTCTCGCATTCAAATAATAATCACCAACAATAAGGCTATTAGCATCTTGCAAATTGACAATCACTGCAACTTGGTCTGGAGTTATTGGATATCGCAGCGCTTCGGCCGAAATAGCGGTCGAAATCCAAAAGAAACAAGCAGTGAAAAAGTAAAATCGAAACATGAGCTAAGATTTTTAATTAAAAATAATCATTAATCAGCTAAAGTATTTTTAGACGGCTGACGACGCAAAAGCCATTCATTAAAAATCAATTTAGGAAAAATAATTGCATCCACAATATACCGTTTAGCCAGACGTTTGGGCTCTGAAAGCATACGATGGAGCCATTCCAAGCCAACTCTCTGCATCCAAAGTGGGGCTCGCGCCTTTTCACCTGCAATAAAATCAATCGTAGCACCTACACACAGTGCAACTTTGACGGAAATTTCAGATGCATATTGCGTAACCCATAACTCCTGCTTTGGTGCACCCAAACCGAGTACCAATAAATCTGCTCCACTGGCATTTACCGTTTCACAGATAGCTTTTGATACATCTGGTTTTTTCTCAAAACCAAAATTAGGACTTAAAGTACCAACCACTTTTACCATTGGCCAAGTAGCATGAATAATATCTTTGGCACGGTCGGCAACTCCTGGCATGGCACCCAACAGAAATACAGTTAAAGGTTGCTGATTGACCTGCGCATGCTCAAAAAGCGCGGGTACCAAATCACTACCTGGTACTGTACCTGGCAAATCTACACCCAGTAGATTAGCGGCCCAAACCACCGGTTTGCCGTCTGTTACAATCAATGCAGCATCCGTATAAGCTTTTTGCAAGCCAACATCCGTTTGCAATTTGACAATATGATCGACATTAGGCGTAACCACAAAATGACACTGTTTTTGTGGTTGTGCAATCCACGCATGGATTAAATTGACCGTTTCCTGCATATTAAGCGGGTCAATATCTGCCCCAAATAATCGAACACGTTTTTTAAGTGATTGAATCATCATAAATACGGCTTCTTCATCTTAACAACCGCAGGCACACCTACGGCTATCGCATCATCTGGCACGTCAATCAATACAACTGAATTAGCGCCAATGCTCACGTTGTTGCCTATTTTAATGTTGCCAAGCAATTTTGCACCTGCACCAATATCAACATTGTGACCAATTTGCGGCGCACATGGCTCATCCACATTCTTAAGTCCAACTACCACGCCATTTCGAATTCTGCAGTTATCGCCAAATTTCGCATAACCGCTAATCACAATGCCACCAAAATGATCGATCAGAAAATTCTCACCGACTTCAACCTCACAAGGCAGTTCTATTCCGGTGATAATCTGGACTAATTTATATAATATTTTGTATATCAATGAACAGAGTTTGCGTACAAATACATTCTTGATGGTGTAACGCCATCGTCCAAAACGATAGACCAGCATTACCCAAAAACCTTGAGCGGCCCAATCGCCGCGATAGTTTTCTAAATCTTGTTTGATGTGATTAAACATGTGTGAATTGTATCGCCTTTATCTAACAGGGATACTACCCATTCGGGTTTTAAATGCGCTGATGAATGTGAGTTTAGTATTAGCGAAAAAGCGACTGTTTTTACTTATCTTTAGTTTAACTAGATCTTTAACGAACTGGATGGAATCAGCTAATACGACCAATACTATATGCAAAATACAGATGAATAATCCATGATTTTTTCTAAAATAAAGTAATTCGCTTTCCGCCTGCAACACGCTCAGTTGTTTTCCAGTTGTTGTCACTTTTCCGTCAGATTTGGCACTTTCCCCACCAATGTGGACCACCGAAGCATCGGCAAAATAAACCACCTGCCAACCAGTTTTTTTAACTGCAAAACAATGATCAACTTCTTCGCTGTATAAAAAATACTTTGGGTCAAAAAGTCCAACTTGCGCTATTACTTGCTTGCGAACCAAGTAATAACAACCTGGCACCCAATCACAGTTTTCAGTAATCGCAGGATTCCAATCTGTATCGTCTACCATTTGCAGCGTTGGAAACCAGCGAGCCAGACCTAATTTGTGTGCAAACAAATTTAAGGGAGTCGGAAAATAACGGCAAGAAGGCTGCTGCTCGCCATCACGCCCTATCAAGCGAACACCCAATACACCGCAAGTGGGCTGTGATTCTATATATTGAAGGGTTTTTGCTAAGGTATCTTGCTGAACAAATGCATCTGTATTGAGCAGAAGAATATATTCGCCGGTGGCTAAATCTAGTACTTGATTATTGGCGCGACCAAAGCCGACATTTACTTTATTTTCTATCAAAGTAATTTGAGGAAACGCTTTTTTAATCACAGCAACAGAATCGTCTTTAGATGCGTTATCCACCACAAAGACTTCTAATTTAAAGTCACCTTGAGATGCAAATAAAGCATTGAGCGCCTCGACGCTCATTTTTGCGGTGTTGTAACTGATTAATATGACTGAGATAACCAAACGATTGGACCTTAAGTTAATGCTTAATTTTGTTAAAGACTATAAGCACTTAGTATGCCAATTAATACTTTAAGCGAATAAATTTAATCTCGCTTAGCGCGCACCCATTCAACTTGGCGATTGATAAAAAACTTAATATATAACGGTATTTTAATGAAAGCGTAGATTGGCGCATAACAAAGCTGCTTAAAGCTAATAATTCGACGACCAAAAAAAGCCCAAGAAATTAATATGGCACTTGTTAAGGCAACTAGAAGCAAGCTGGCGCATATCAACACTGTATGAATGGGCGTAAATTGATGAATACATACGCTAATCGTGAATATTAAAGTAATCATCAACGCAAGCACTGCCAATGGCGGAACAATCAAATCAAAAGCCATACCCAACATCTGCAAATTTTTAGTTTTAATTGCCTCAAAAAACAAAGCTGGCGCATCACTTAATATGACACTCAAATGTCCGTGTTCCCAACGCGCACGCTGATTTTTTGCCGCTTCCTGTGTTGCAGGGAAAAAACTTTTGACACAGGCATAAGGAAAAAAGAGCGGTGATTTTTTTACTCGACACAAATCAATACCCAACTTCATGTCTTCTGCAATATGGCCGCTCGCTAGATGCACATGAGCAATATCATTCCATACAAATGCCATGCCTGTACCCATTAACTGGCATGGCAACCCCAACGATTTTAATCCAAGTGGACGTACTTGATTTTTAACCACCCATGCAAATTCGGCAATCTTAGTTTTAAGGCCGGCATTTGCAGGTGACATCATTAAATCTAAAGCTTGTACGGGCCGTTGATGAGCCATACAGGCTTCTGACAATGCGGAAATCCCATTCTCAGAAATAGTACAGTCTGCATCAATTATAATCACGACTTGCGGTGGATTATTTTTAAGTGACTGCAGGCCAAAATCTAACGCGTAACCTTTGCCGCGTAACTCTTTGTTTTCACGAACAATGACAGTAGCGCCCAAGTCACGTGCCACTTTCGCCGTGTCATCTGTACAGTTATCTGCCACCACAACCAAACGATCTTGATTTTTTAATTGTGGCAACACAGACTGTATCGTAGCCGAAATTCCGATGGATTCATTATGTGCTGGAATAATAACAGCGACGGAATAGTTGCCAATTGTAGGTTCAATTGAGTCGCTACGTTTTAACCAAAATAACGATGCTAAAACCTGCAGCAGCAGAACGAATACGGGTATCGCTAAAACAGCAATTATCGTCAGCAATATCAATTGTAAAATAATCATTTTTTGTACTGGGCTATTGCCTAAAATGGCTCGCAAGTTTTGTCGCTTCGACATCGATATTATGTCTAATGATAACGCTGTTATAGGCAGCCACACCCATTTCTTGCAGTCTTTCTAGTGGCGTCTCTAAAGCACGCTGCATCGTTTGACTTAAATCATCAATATCGCCCGCAACGCATAACCAGCCATTTTCACCATGTTTAATTAATTCAGGAATACCGGCAATATATGTCGAAATGACAGGGCGTTTAAGTGACATGGCTTCCATGATAACGACTGGCAAACCTTCGGCAAAACTAGGCAATACAAGCATCTGCGAATTTAATATGTGTTGTCTAACCGCTTCACTACTGATCCAACCTGTAATTGTCACGCGATTTTGCAAAGCATATCGTGCAATTAATGCTTCGATTTGTTGCCGCATTTCACCGTCACCAGCTAGTACCAACTCAAAATCCACATTTGCATCTACCAATTTTTTAGTGGCCTCAATTAATAAAAGCTGTCCTTTTTGCTCACACAAACGCCCCACACAAACAAGTTTTGGCTTGCTAGGTAACGTAACATCATCCACTTTATAAAAACTCGATTCCAGACCGCAATGCACAATTTTGATTTTTTGCCACTGTGAAAAATCCACCCAGCGCTGTAACTGACTTTTACCGAAAGACGAAATCGCTACGACAAATTTTGATCGATTGATTTTTTCGGAGATTTTCAGAAACTGCGGACGATCGAACTCTTCTGGTCCATGTACGGTAAAACTATAAGGCACATTGCCAAGCACACTCATTAACATAGCAACTTCGCTGGGGTTAGTGCCAAAATGTGCATGAATATGCGTTGCCTTGAATTGTTGAGACCAGCGAAAAGCTTGACAAGCTTCAAGTAAGTAGATTAGATGATAAATCAATGGTCTATCTGCTTTAAAGCTCATTTTAATGGCTAATTTTAAAGCCGTGATAAAAGCAAACGGTTTAGTTAACAATACTTTTAAAGCAGAGAATAGTAGTAAAAATGCTCCCTCTTTTAAGGCATATTGTGTTTTTTGTTGCTCATTCATGTCGTCGATATCAATGAGCTTTTCATCCCAACCACGTATTGCAATACGCTGCACTTCAATGCCTAAACGCTCTAGTGCTAAAATTTCACGACGGATAAAGGTATGACTAACTTTGGGATATTGATTGATAATATAAGTAACGCGCATAAATAAATTTAACTTTTAGCTAAACCTTTATAAAACGCAGCAATGCCCTCTTCAATCGTAAATTTTGGTGTCCAATTAAAAACTTGTTGTGCTTTACTGATATCCAATACAATATTTTTGACATCAAATGCTCTGGATGGCTGATATGTGACATTGGCTTTAATACCTGTTATGGATTGCGTTAATGCCAGCAACTCATTTAAGGAATGACTTATACCGCTACACACATTGTAAGTTCCTTCAGCGCTAGAGTCCGCTGCCAATCTACATAACATCGCCATATCTTTTACATAAATATAGCCACGCCGTATCTCACCATCACCCCAAATCGTAATCGGTTTATTGGATAACGTATTATTTACAAAAGTACTTAATGCACCCTGCACACCAGCATGCCCCTGGCGTTCACCATAAGGATTAGATGGCCTTAAAATAATCGGTTGTAATCCATACAATGCCTTGAACATACCAATATAATTTTCAATCGCTACTTTAACTACGCCGTATGAACAGATTGGATTTAAAGGGTGCTCTTCGTTTACGGGCAACTGTTTAGGCGATCCATAGACAGTACCTCCAGAAGACAGGTAGATTAACCTTTTAACTCCAGCACTGGTCATCGACTCAAGCAAATTCACTGTTGTGATTAAATTTTGCTGAATATCTAAAGTTGGATTACGATTTGAAGTGCTAGGTACAGTTGTGCTAATGCAGTGTATGACCAAATCAACGGACTCTAACGCCTCTGCCATTAACATAGAGTCCGAAAAATCGCCCCAGTAATAATGAACATTCTCAACGGGATTGTAAGCTTTGTTGACGGAACGATCAAAAATGCTGACTTCATGATTGTGCAATAGCAGCTCATCCACAATATGCGAGCCTAAAAATCCATTTCCGCCTAATACTAATACTCTCATTATTGGTCAACTATCTCGGTTAACTGATTGCTTCTGTTAATAGGCTAAGTCGTCTTTTTGCTACTTCATCCCACAAATAATAAGGGGCTTTTAGTTTTGATTTTACCGCTAATTCCTCACGCAATTGCACATCTTCAGTTAATCTTTGTAAATGCTCAATCCATGCATCTGCATCATATGGATCAAGTACTATGCCTTCAACTCCATTGTTCACTACACCGCCACCACCCATTGGGCTGACTAACAATGGTAACCCAGCGCCAAAAGCCATATAAGTAACCAGCGGGCTACCTTCTTCTAAACTAGGCAAAATAAACACATCTGCATTTTTATAAATGCTGGCTAAATCATTGGTATAAGGAATATGTTCAATATTATTTTTCCCTATGTATTTTTCAACCAATGCTTTAATAGCCGGCTCAATAGTGCCTACCAATTGCAACTTAGCATTTAGTTTGGCTTTAACCCAATAATCGAGTAATAAATGTACACCTTTGCGCACACTGATGCTGCCAACAAAAATAAAAACCGGCTGATTATACATAGCCTGTTTCTCAGAATACGCTCCCGCCACAATCGCTTTATCGCTTAATCCATAAGAGGTTTGCAATATTTTCTGTTTGGAAATGCCATTATTCAACATAGACTCCGTCACTATGGGGCTGCAACTGTAAACATAATCAACCAACTCCAACTTAGCAGATTCTATCGCCATTTCTTGAAGCGTTACATCATGCGTGACTGCCAAGTTAAGCTGTTTGTACGCATTATCTAATATAGCCTTGCTACTCACTTGATGCGTATTAACGCATTCGTGAACAATAATACAGCCTCGATCTTTTAAGCGCCTGTACGTATCTAACGAAATATTAGGCCATAAATAAGCAATATCGCCCTGCTTCAAAGTCTTACGAAATATTGCTTCAGCTACATTCAATATAGTTTTATGAGGTAAAGTTTTATAAACAATTGACTTAGCCCAATGAGGAATCGCATTTTTATAAAAATCGTCATTGAAGGCTGGTATGGATGCAATCCCCATTAGTTGAATTTGATTATTTGGTGACTGCATACCTTTAAGAATATGATAGGCAGCACCCGCAATACCTGCGTCAAGAAAATAATTTGGGTAGTATGCTTTGATTTTCATTTGGCTTCACTCAGCTCTTAACTTTAGCCGGAATGCCGATAGCAGTTTTTCCAGCAGGCACATCAATTAGAACTACTGCATTCGCACCAATTTTTGCATGGGCACCAACCCGAACTCCGCCCAAAATTTTAGCCCCAGCACCAATATCGACATGCCCCTCAATAACTGGCTCAGCAGAACCATCCACCGTTCCGATTGTAACCTGCTGAAAAATAAGGCAATTTGGGCCTATAACTGCAGCTGGATGTATTACAATACCATTTGGATGCGGTATCATTAAACCTCCTCCAATTTTGCTGTTAATTGGTATGTCGGCCCCAGTTATCACGCTCCAAAAGCAATGCCTTAATACTGCTATTTTCTTAATGAAGAAAAACAATGGTGTATTTTCATATTTTTGATAGCTACGAATACTTGCAAGCAAAGACCTAGATGGACTCCATGAAAATAGAGATTTATATTCCCTACTCCAATCTGGATCAACATCTGAAATATGATTATTTATATTCAATTAGATTTATTTTCTCATTTAGGTAGTGCTTTTTTAAAAACTTTAACTGTCCTACCAACTCTGCAAATTTCCCTAAAACCAAAAAAAAGGCTGACTGCCAATTTCTGTGATAATTATTTTTTAAAGTTAACCTGATTACTTGAAAAGGATAAGTTAATAGCACCATTAAGCTTAATTTCCAGCTTATAAAAAATAGAATGAACGCTATACTCGGTATAACAGCTCCCCAAATCCAAGCGCGTTTTGATTCGGTAACCCAGTGATACTCTGGTGCAGCGCCGTGTAAATAAGCACCTTCTGCATAAGCATATCCTCCACGCATTGTGCGCTTCCACCACTGGCTAAATTTTGTAATTGCCGCGTCATGCAAAGTCATTTCAGCTTCCAGCCGCCATATACTATAACCAGCCTGTCTTATTCGTATGCATAACTCAGGCTCTTCACCAGCAATTAAACTGTTTCTATATCCACCTACCAACTTCACCGCATCGACACGCATTAAAGCATCTCCGCCGCAGGCTTTTGCTTGCCCAATTGGCGTATCCCACTCTTGATCACACATGCGATTATAAATTGAAAGTTGAGGGAAAATCTCTCGCCTTCTACCACAAACCACAGCCACAGTTGGATTGCTATGCAAGAAATCAACAGCTGTTTGTATCCAATGACTGTTAACAATGCAATCACCATCTACAAATTGCACAAATTTTAACTCAGGAAAAAGCAAAACAATTGCGTCAAACCCAGTGTTCCTAGCTCTAGCAGCAGTAAAAGCTTGCGTCATATCCAGTGAAATGACATGTGCGCCATGATTTTTCGCTTCGATTAATGAGTTATCCGTT
Organism: Pseudomonadota bacterium; assembly: GCA_040387515.1. Classification (GTDB taxonomy): domain Bacteria; phylum Pseudomonadota; class Gammaproteobacteria; order Burkholderiales; family Methylophilaceae; genus Methylotenera_A. The sequence goes on along the minus strand of JAZKDP010000007.1, from coordinate 166,657 downwards.
GAAGCAGAGTCGACATAAAACACTTTTGGCATGAAGTCAGATAATGATTCTAAACAACGTACTAAGCGTGAACCTTCATTACGGCCTATGATGACAACACCTACATTTGATTGAGTGGTATTCACAAGAACCTTAATTAATGGTTGGATGAGAATGACAAAGCTTTAATAATGCCGATTCAAATTGCGCGGCTGATTTTTCCCACGAATAGCCTTCTGTCGCCGTTACCACGCGATTTGAACATTCCAACCATGTTGTATCAGATTGACTTAAAAACCATTTAATACCAGCCAGCAATGCATTTATATCATCTATTTCAGTTAATATGCCGTTTTTGTACGGAACAACAGCCTCGACTGGCCAACCCGTTTTGGTTGAAACGATTGGCGTACCACAGGCCATGGCCTCCATAGCAGTCAGATTAAAACCCTCAGAACGACTTGGCGCAAGCCAAACATCACAATGCGTGTAGATTTCTCTGATTTTGTCTTGAGTTGGTAATAAATGAAATTCGATGCCATATGCGTCAAGTGGTATGTTTTTTAATTTACTTGACCCAAAAGTAATGACTCTCAGTGTTGGATAGTCTTTTTTTAACTCTTTCACCACATTCAAGGCAACATCAAGCCCCTTAACATGACCACTATTGGCAAGAAAACCTATGGTAGGGATTAGGCTTTTCTTACGGTTAGTGGAGTAAAAGACCTTGTGATCAATAGCATTTGGTACTAGCTCTAGATGCCTAGTTTGATATTCAGCTTCCAATATATCTTTAAGCCATTTTGATACGACAATTTTATGTGCATTAGATTGATAGGTTGCGACTGCTCTTTGTTTTGGTATGAAATCAAATACTTCATGCCCTTGAATAAAATATACTTTTTTGCCTTTATTAGCAGATAGCTTATCCAGCCACTCTGCTGTTTCCCACCATGTAGCAATGACAACATCCGCGTCTGGCACATCAGCATCGACAATCGGCCTAAAAGCATCAATTATATGGTTATTAATATTCAATCCATCAAAATGAGACTTTTGCGTGATGGGATAAAAAAATTTGAATCGCAATAAATTTCTAAGACGGGAGATTAATGTCGGTTTACTTTGTATAGGCGTAGATACAATGTTGACCTCATGGCCTTGACTAATCAAATATTGGGCGTAAATCGCCATGACCTTTATGCCACCACCCATATTGAGTGAAACTGATAAAAATGTAATCTTCATGTATACGTATTTTTAGTATTAATTTATTTTAAGAGTTTGAGTAATGCTATTTTATGCATGAAAAATCAATGGAAGCATACAGCCCCAAATTTATAATAGGTCAAGCCAAATGACAATAGCCCTTTCAGACAATCAGCAGGCTAAATAATGCTTACATCAAAATAAGAGGCTCATTAATTTGTTAAAAATCAATCCGCACAATAATCCTGCAAAAATAATCGGCAAGGTAATGAGTTCTTTTTTAACATCCCAAAGGTGATGTATTTTTTTATAATAAATTGCCAAAGGAAAGCTGGAGAAATTACTGAGAACAATCACCCACACTGCGCCATGCAACCCATAATACCTAAAGACAATTGGCAATAAAACAAACATAAAAGTTGTTCTAATTACAATTAAATAAGTCATTAGTTTAGGCTTACCCAACGCCAAAAAACATTGGTCTGTTAAGTTGTATCTTAATGACACTAAACTTAATCCTAACAAGCTCAACATCCAACCTGCTTCGGTATAACGCGAGTCGTATAAAAAATCGATGATTGTTTGACCAGTCAGCAGGAAAAATCCAGCTAAAAATAAAACTACCGTATCAAAAGGAATCCTGAAACGATAGTAAACACGACATAAATCTTCTGGTTTGTTTCTAGCCGTCTCACTTAATGCTGGATAGGCCACATTACTGAGCAACCTAGATACAACCATTGAAATTGCTCCAACAATAAATACTGCAATGCTGAATACGCCTAATTCTGTAGTAGAAATTAAACCACCCAATAAAAGTCTATCGCCATTGTTAATTAAAAAACCAACAATAGATGACAAAAATACCCATTTACCAAAATGGAAAATTTCGTTTAATGCTTCTTTATCAATGTGAAAATGATTACGTTTTTCAACCACAAGAAAATTAACGATAACTGCATGTACCAAGCTGGTTGTCAAAGCACCGGCAACTAAAGCCCAAATGGATTTATTATAAAAAGCAATTAAAACCATGAGCAAAATACCAAGTACTTGGCTAATTAGCTCAATTTTCACCAACTTGGCTTGATTTAAATTTCTACTGGCTAGTGATGTCCATGTCGGCTCAAAAGCACTGATCACAACCGCAAGAGTGGCAACAGGAATAATAATCGGTAACAATGGTTCTGCATAAACGGTGTTAGCAGCGACTAAGTGAAAAGTCTGCGCAAAATAAATGCCAATCGATACTAGTACTGATATCACCCATATAAATAAGCCTCTCAGTATTTGAAAAGTCCAAACCGTATTTAAAAATATATCTTCATCAGCACGTTTACTCTGGATGATATTTTGTCTCAAACCCAAATCGGTCAACAAAACCAAGCCCATGAGCAATACATTCACTATCGCCATTAAACCAAACATTTCCGGCACTAAAAGGCGAGTCATGACCAAGTTACTAACCAACCGTATACCTTGGCTTAAAAAATGCCCTCCGAATGTCCATGCACCAGCATGAATGATTCGACTTTTAAGACTTACCGACTGAGAAATAACAAATCCTTTAGAGTGATAAATTAGCGACGTATAAACAATCTGAACCCATCCTACGTGTATCTACAATACACATATGGTATTCTCTAGGCTCTTATTATATCTACTTTTCATTCAATCCCACCTTACCTATGCAAGAACATATTAGAGCACTGATTGTTATTATATTAATGGCATTAATCGGGTTTGCCATTGCAAAAAAATTGGCTCCTAGGGGAGTATTGCCAGCAGAAATTAATCGCTGGAGAAATCTTTGGCTTGCGGTCGTTATTGCAGCTTTTGTCACCCATAACTTTTGGATTTACCTGATTCTAAGTGGCATTTTTATTTTCCTTAGCACGACTAAAGATCAAAATAAAATGGCTCTGTTTTTTATCCTATTATTTGTTATTCCACCTTTGGAGATTCAGGTTCCCGGATTTGGTTTAGTGAACTATCTGTTTGCACTTAATCACCCAAGATTCATCACATTATTAGTGTTATTGCCAGCTGCGCTAGCAATTTCACAAAAAAATAATTTTAAGTTCACCAAAATATGGGCTGATAAATTCTTACTCATCTATATTTTATTGATTTTTGGATTAGGATTAAGGGACACTACTCTTACAGACGCTCTCAGGCTGTTACTTTACAGCTTCACCGACATATTTTTACCTTATTTTGTAGCGAGCCGTGCTATTAAAGATTTAAGTCACATGAGAACGGTACTTTACGCATTTGTAACTTCCGCAGTTGTACTTGCACTTATTGCAATATTCGAAAGTGGGAAACAGTGGCTACTGTACAACCAATTAGGGGTAGCTCTAGGAACTGGGGACTCCATCGGAAACTACCTAGGCCGCTCAGGAGGTCTGCGTGCTATTGCTTCTTTAGGCCATCCCATCATATTGGGATATTTCATGACGATTGCTATCGGGTTCTATTTATATTTAAGTAGCACAATACAAAGTAAATCTATTAAAAAAGTAGGCGCTATTCTATTAGGGCTCGGCTTGTTTGTACCACTTTCACGCGGCCCTTGGGTTGGCGCATTTGCCATGTTTGTTACTTACCTTGCGTTGGGGCCGAGTCCTATTAAAAAACTAGGTACTCTTTTCATAGTTGGTATCTTCTCATTACCAATTTTGGCAATGTTACCAGGGGGTGGGAAAATAATGGATTTAATTCCATTTGTTGGACAAACAGAAAAAGGTAATATCGAATATAGAGAACAGCTTTTTGAAAATGCACTTATTGTGATCAAAAATAATCTGTTTTTTGGCTCATCTAATTATTTGGAAACGCCGGAAATGCGAGCGATGATACAAGGAGAAGGTATTGTAGATGTGGTCAATACTTACTTAAGCGTCGCTCTTGACAATGGAGTAGTAGGACTTGGTTTATTTGTTAGCGTTTTCTTGGCAGTGATTTGGGGGGTTAGAAAAAAACTCAAGCGCATTAAAGACTATAGGCAACAACAGCATCTTTTAGGAAGAAGTCTACTCGCTATTATTGTGTCAATGATGGTTACCATCGCCACTGTAAGCTCGATTGCAACTGTGGCGATTATTTATTGGTCAATACTGGGGATTGGAGTAGCCTATACAAGGATACCCGAAGAAGAGGCTTAGCTAAAAAGTTTGGTTGATTCTCAGAAGCTTATTGCTATTAATAATAATAAGCTTTTGACTCAATTTCAGCTTTATTTAACACAACACCTAATAAATTATTTTTTGGTAAATGATGTAACGTCTCTTCAATTTCAGATTGCGTAGACATGCCATTGGCAATCACCAACAAGATGCAGTCTACCTGTGGTAATAACACCATTGCATCATCAGAATTCAATACAGGTGGACAATCAAAAATAACAATTCTTGATTCATAACGTTCCCTTAGCTCTGTAATAAGGCTAGTAACTTTTTTAGAAGATAATATTTCAGCAGATTTTGAAACTGGCTTCATCGTTGGAACAATAACCAAGCGATCAATACCAGGATTAATCATAATATCTTTAAGCGGCGCTTTGTCTTGCAAATAGTCATTCATTGATTTTTCTGTATGAATGCCTAAATAAGTCGCTACTTTCGGCCTACGTAAATCGAAATCCACTAGAATCGCAGTTTTCTGTGGCTGATGCGCAATACTAATGGCCAAGTTAATCGAAACCAATGTTTTACCTGATTGAGGTGTAGGCGAAACAACTGCAATTGTGCGCCAGTTATTCTCTTCCATTTTTTGTAAAATTTGCGTTCTTAAAGAGTCAAAGCTATAACTATTCAAATCGCTTTTGGTGTGCGCGACTATTCTGTTTTTTTCTAAATGCGCATTATCTAACTTGATAATCGGCGTATTTAAGTAGGTAATCTGGCCCAATTCATTTTCGGTGTTAGGGAAACCTTTTACCGTTTGCTGCGTGACCACTTCTGGTTGCACAGTCGTAGTGCTAACTTTGTTCCCTACGTTTTCTATTTTTGCTTTTGCAAGAGCATCTTTAATTTTTTCCATAGCAATCTCTAAGCGAATCTAGCCATCAACTTAATCATTAACAGATCAAGCGGCATAACAACAAAATGAATAAATAATACTGATATGGCTATAACCGCCAATATCGATACCAACATATATTTATTAAAGTTTTTTCTACGTTTTAATTCAGCATTTGTTGAGATATAAGGAATAATCACTAAAGGCCTCATATTAATAAGTGAAGTTAAGGACTCCACCCCCCGCACTCTCTTGTCTAATGCTTCAAGCAAAGCCGCTAATGCTAATGCGCCTGCCAGCCCTGCGAATAAGCCTAAAGCAATTATTTTCTTCCTATTCGGTTTCATCGGCTTATCAGGGAAAAATGGCGGCTCCAGCATTGAAAAACGTTCTGCTTTATTTTCTTGCTCTAAATTTTCTGCAATTTTTGCATTAATTTGCTTAGATTTAACTTCTTCATATTTGGATTTAGCATTTTCATAATCACGCATCAACGTGAAAAGACCTCTTTCAACCTGCGGACTTTGGCTTACTTGACTTTGAAGCTGATCAACTTTAGCTTCAAGCGATCTTCTTTGTTGTGCTAACGAGTTTAATCTTGCTTTAGCCGCTTCGATTTGCGCTTGTACTTTTGCTATAACCAACTCAGTTGCAATGTCACCTCTAGCAGGCTTTGCGTCTACTTTTGTTTCTGTGGGTTTTTCTAAAGCCTCAATTTTTCTTTTTAACGCACGAATAGTGGGATGCGTTTCCTTATACAAACCTAATGAACGCTCAAGCTCGGCTTTTGCTTTTTCCAACTCAGAAGTACTGCTAATCACTTCGCCACTAGCATTGGTTTTTACATTGGCTTTAGCAGATGCCAGTTCAACGTCTAAATACCTTAATTCTTCTTGCGTGGATTTATAGTCGCGATCAACTTCTTTAATATCCGACTCTGAGCGCTGCAATAAAGACATATGCATTTCCATATGCTCTGGTAAAGAATTTGAATGCTCTTGTTTAAATGTAGCAACTTTATTTTCTACACCTTCTAACTCTTTTCTTAAGTTTTCTACTTCTTGCGTTAAAAACTCTGTGGTTTCAGTTGCACGTTCAGTTCTGGCTTTTACATTCTCATCCAAAAACAGAGTCACTATTTCATTAGCCACCTTATGTGCAACTTCAGGTCTTTCATATTCAAAGCCGACTTTAAAAGCAATGGTTGCCCGACCTCCACCACTGCGCTCGACATCTGCATTTAACAAAATAACCGATATGCTTTTCCGCATATCATCAATTAACGTTGAGGTGGTCGCTGAGTCAATTTTTTTAGGGTATAGATTATATTTTTGAATAATTCGATACAAATTATCTCGCGTCATTACTCTTTGTTTGATGACTTCAATACGCTCATCGGCATAACTGGTCACAGTCGCTTTAACCACATCATCGGGAATTTGTTGCGATTCAATTAAAATCGTGCCGGTAGATTGATAAGTGGGTGGTAAAAATACCGCTGTAGCAATTGCAACCGACAAAATCAATATGAAAGCTACTAGCATTTGTAGCCATCTGCGTTTAAAAATCGACAGGTAATCGCTTAAAGTTAATTCGTATTCATTCGCCATAAATATTAGGTTTCTTAAAACTGTGGTGTATTGTAAGTAAACGTCAAGCCTATAATTTCGCCGTCTGCCTCTAAGTTAATATTTTTTTGGTTTCTTGTTTCAAGCAATAAGCGCATTTGCCATAACGCTGTTAGGTCGTATGAATACCAAGTTGAAAAGCGGGTAGATTCAAAATCAAGCAACGATTTACTTTTAACAACATTGTAAGACGCTCCCCACTTACTGATATCTGAAAGTGCGTAGGTGTAACTTAAATTCAACGAATCCGTTTTTTGAAAGCTTCCCAATCCACTTGGCGTTACCGCCCGTGATAGCGATCCCTCAAAATTACTTCTTTCACCTATATAGCTTAAACTATTACTTGAAACCCAACCCGAACCAAATGTTGACACCTTATTAATACCGGCACTGGGTGAAAAAGTCCAATTTGGATTAATCAAAAATTTTGAACCCAATAAAATATTTTTGGATTTATTGCTCAGAGCACCAACTCCCTCTGGTTTAAAATCTGTATAACTCAGCTGTACAAATGGGCTTACTGTCTCGCTCCAGTCGTAGGAAAGCGTTGAGCTTAAATTTTTTGTCGTTGAATCAAAAAATCCAGAACCATCGTAAGTTGTTTTAAGATACTGAGTTGAAACGGATAAATTCATTCTTTCCGTTAGGTATCGTGACCAATTAGCAGAAATTGATCTATTTACAACATTACCGTCAACATCAACTATACCTGTACGCTCAAACTCCGTTAAAAGTGAACTTCTTTTATCATAATGGGCTAGTAGCGAAAAATTTCCTCTTTCAAGTTCTCGCTGCCATCCTATATCCACATTAGGATCTTCGCGATCGGCAATCAGATTTTTATCGGATGTACGTTGTACACGTAAACTTGCATTCGTGTACCATCTATTTTGATCTTCCACGGCTGCTACAGAGTAACTAGGTGTTACGCTATAGCGCCAAATTGATTGTTTATTTTCAGACAGTCTTGGATTGGTATCATATTGAGTATCAATGGGCAAAGAAGCCTGCTGAAGCACCACCAGTGCTTTTGCTGGCATTGAGAATAACAATACACCTATGACTAAAAGCCTGATATTGAAATTCCTAGTATTTAATTTATTTACCAATTTATGTATTCTTGAAACGAATCAATGCTTTAAAGTTAATTACTTTGAGTGATTTATTTGAGCTTAATATAATTTTAAGGAACTAAAATTGTATCGCCTGTTTTTAATAAAATATTCGAGTCTAGATTTTTTCCTTCAATCAACTCATCATAATCAACAGAGATTGTATTTTGAACTCCATTGGTAGTACGTAAGATTTTCAAATCATCTCTATCAGCAAACTTATCTAATCCACCTGCTTGACTAAGTGCCTGTAAGACAGTCAGTGGAGTAACCAACATAATTGCGCCTGGTTTAAGCACTTTACCTATTACATAAACACGATTACCTTCAATAGCGGCTATCACAACGGTTACTTGCGGATCAGGTAGGTAAGTTTTCAATTTTTCAGTAATCCGCTTTTCAGCCTCTGTTGTCGTACTATTGGAAACATCCACTCGACCAGCCAATGGAAATGTAATGCTGCCATCCGGCAATACTCTCACTTCTTTTTTAAGACTTTCCTCACCCCAAACAGAAATATCCAATAGGTCGCCTTCGCGTAAGGTATAAGACTCAGGCAATTCTGCACTAAACGCGATATTCGCATATAAAAGTCCGGCTAAGAAAACTGAAAAATAATGCTTGGTGTTCATGTGCTACTCCCAGTAAAACAAATAATATTATGTGGAACAATAATATAAAGAAAAAGGCTTGTCGCCCTTTTCTACAAAAAAGCAGATAATTAAAGTGATTTATATCATATTTTTGCTAAATGTCTCATTTAATACAAAAAATATAGTCAAATTTGATGCTATTCAATGCTGAATCTTATATTTTCGAGGTAATTACTCAATAGCCCAACTGGGTATCCGACAAATATTATCAATATGCACCCTTGCCAGTGAATGCATTAACTGTGCGCATTAAAATGGATAAATCCAACCATATTGACCAATTGTTAATATATTCAATATCAGATTCAATACGCTTGGTCATTTGGTCTAACTCTTTCGTTTCGCCTCTGTAGCCCCTTACTTGAGCTAGGCCTGTGATACCGGGCTTAATGTTGTGACGCGCATAATAATCACTGATGCGTTGAGAATAAACTTCATCATGCTGCACCGCGTGTGGCCTTGGCCCAACTAATGACATATCACCTTTAAGCACGTTAAACACTTGAGGTAATTCATCTAAACTGGTCCTGCGTATAAAAGCCCCCACTTTAGTAATACGTGGGTCATTTTTTTCAGCTTGTTTAAGTGATTGACTCCCATCCATTGGCTGGTCCACTCGCATGCTACGAAACTTCCAAATGCTAAATGTCTTACCGTTCCAGCCGGTTCTTTTTTGCCTAAAAAAGATGGGGCCCGGACTATCCAATTTAACCGCAATTGCTATAGCAATTAACACTGGCGTGATTAGCAATAAAATTAAAAATGACAGCACTTTGTCTTCAATTGCCTTACCAAGCTTACTCAAACCTGTTAGAGGTGTTTCAGAAAGGGTTAATACAGGAATACCTGCAATTTCTTTCACGCTGTGGTTAATCAGTCTGAGTGAAAAAATATCGGGAATCCAATGAATGGAAACATGCTTATCAAGTAAAACGAAATAAAGCTCTTCTAAAACCCGAGAAGATTCCAATGGCGTGACGATATAAATGGTATTAATGTCATGCTCATCAATCAAATCAGGCAACTCAGCTACTTTTCCCAAGTGGATTGTACGGCTTGTTGGATAGTCGTTTAACTCAGACTTTTGGGCTTTACGCTTACGTTTTACCTCTTCTTCAATTGACACATTGCCAATTACACGTTCGTTTAACCATGGATTTGAAGTGATTTTATGCTCTAGATAATTGGCCAATTGGCCTTGGCCAACAATAATTACGTTATCCGTCACATGAGAATGTTTGTTAATACGTTGATTAACAGCTCTAACAACAAAATGAATGAGACTTTGGGCGACAAAACCTATTACGAATAACTCTGTGATGAAAACACGTGAATAGGCATGGCTTTGTTTAGTTAAAAAACCCAATACAAATAAGGCTAAGAAACTAATTGACCATGCATTAAACAAACTAAACAGCTTGGCTGCAAAACTTGAGCTGGTGCGATAAATAGCAAAACGATCGTACATCACAGATACCAAGCCAAGCAAAACCAGCAATAAAATGACGTAGTCTTGCGTTAGAAACCCAATATTAAACTGAATAAAAAACCAAGCCACCCCTAATATAGCAACACCATCTAATAGTGGTTGTAATATATTAATGAGGCTTCGTCTGCGCTGTAGCACAGACCTTGATTTAGATCGAATTACCATAAAGAGGAAGAGAACCTATGCTAATCTTTGCGGCGTGTATTTAGCAACAGCCTGCGCTCTGCACGATACATCTAGCTTTTGAAAAATACGTTTCAAGTGATTTTTGACGGTATTGGGGCTAATCGTTAAAATCATCCCGATTTCAAAATTGGTTTTACCCGTTTTAACCCAATGTAGAATTTCATGTTCGCGCTCACTTAAACCACCAAGATTCAGCTCTTCAATCAACGCTTCTTCCGTCGCGGGCGTTTCCATATATTCAACGCGGCGCAATGCAGAATCCACATGCGGCATTAATAAACCCAAAACAGAATGCTGTACTTGAAATTCGCGTGCTTCGTCAAAAAACACATAGATGCAATCATTTTTGCCACGCGTGTCACGCACACCATAAACCAACAATGAATTCATGCCGACCAATTTACGTGTAAAAGGTGTTGGCGATTGCGCATTAATACCTGCGGCATCAAAAAAATTAATTCGGAACCATCTTTCGCCGTTATCTAACCAGCGTTGATGTAAATTTGACATAAGATAGGCGAATACACCAGGCGCATCAATTAGCTTTTGTGTACGAATATCATCAATATTGGATGAAACATCGAAGTTAAGATCGCCTGTAGCGAAATCACCCCAGGCAGCTACTAAAATGTCATGCGGAAGCACTTCATTGACACTGCCTTGTAACCAATTAAAAAAATCAACGTGCTTCTGAACAGAAAATGATTTTTGAATCACCTTAAAAACCTGTTCCCAATTTTGATTTGTAGTATTGTTGTCCATCACTGCACGCCTCTCACGATTCATATCGATTTGATGAGGATGCAGTTGCATTTTTAATACCAACTTTCATAGTTATTTTATTATTTATTTAAATCAGTAGGTTATGAAATTTACGCGGTAAAAATCGCATATTTTGTGATAGAACATCATCAGTGATGTCATCTATTCAACACTGTACAACAAATTATTAACGTCTTTTATAATTAATAATCTTTAACAACTATCGGTTCATTATAAAGCGTAAATGGCAGGCAAATTTCGCCACCATCCATACACATCCATACCACAACCAAACACATACCGATTTGGCACAATTAATCCAATATAATCAGCATTAATAGGCTTAACCACTTCTAGTTTTTTCTCAACCAAAACAGCCACTTTAATTTCTGCGGCTCCTAATAGTTTACACTCATCAGCGATGGTTTTTAAGGTAAGGCCTTCATCCAAAATATCATCTAATATTAAAACTTTTCTGCCATTAATCTTTTTCTTAGGCTTCACTACCCACTCAACAACACTCCCCTCAACACCGTGATAGCGAGTGGCATGCAAATAATCAAACTCCAGCAAGAAATGCAGCTGTGGCAGCAATTGCCCCGTAAAAAAAACGCCTCCGCCCATTACACACAACACCACTGGCGACTCATCTGCATAATCTACATTAAGCTGTTTAGCCAGTGTAGAGATTGCCTGATTAACGACTTGCTCACTATAAAGAAGTTCAGCTTTTTGAATATAGAGTTGTGGATCAACCTCGGTCATTAGCTATCTACTATTTAATCGATTTTAAGTATTGCGCAAATTCTTTTGCAATTTCTGGATGCTTAAGCGCCAATTCAACGTTGGCTTTCATAAAACCTAATTTGCTACCACAGTCAAAACGCTTGCCCGCAAAGCGATAAGCAAAAATTGGCTCCAATTGCATAAGGTCTGAAATGCCATCGGTAAGCTGAATTTCACCGCCTTTGCCAGGCTTAACTTTCTCTAGGCAATCAAATATTTTAGGAGTCAGAATGTATCGCCCTACCACTGCCAAATTTGAAGGGGCATCTGCTGGCTTTGGTTTTTCAACAATGCTTTTCAGTTGCAATAAATTTTCAGCCACGTTAAATGCATCCACAATGCCGTAGTTAGCTGTTTCTGATGGCAATACATCTTCCACACCTAATATTGAAGCTTTTTTACTGGCATAAACTGCTGCCATTTGTGCGGTAGCACCAGGTGTTGCGTCTATTAAGTCATCGGCCAAAATAACACTAAATGGATTATCGCCGACCACTGGTTTAGCACACAGCACAGCATGACCAAGGCCAAGCGCCTTCGGTTGACGAATAAAGATACAAGAAACGTGCGATGGCAAAATCGCCTTCAAAGCTTCTAGCATGGCTTTTTTACCGCTAGCCGCAAGTGATGCCTCCAACTCGCTGGCATTATCAAAATGATCTTCAATTGAGCGTTTATTCCGCCCAGTAATAAAAATAAGTTCTGTAGCACCCGCCGCTATTGCTTCTTCAGCCGCATATTGAATCAAAGGCTTGTCAACAATTGGCAACATTTCTTTAGGGCTAGCCTTGGTCGCGGGTAAAAAACGTGTGCCCAAACCGGCCACCGGAAAAACTGCTTTTGTAATTGTAGTCATGTTAATTTTAATCTTTCAATGCAATGTAATTTGTTCAGTCGCTATTTCAGCATGGGTAACGGTTTGTAGCTGCGGACTGTACTCTTCCACCCAAAACTTTAACTCACTCTTAATCAATTCTTCATTCATGCCCTGAGAGTGCTCTACCCATTTTAGTAGTTTTTTTACCCAGGCCTGATCAACCGGCCTGGCTAGAGCAATGCGTAATTTTTCGTGTGGAGTCGTAATAGTATGCTCATCATCAGCAAGCAATTCCTCATATAACTTCTCACCAGGACGCAAACCAACATACTCAATTTTAATATCATCCACTTGCAAACCAGAAAGTCGAATCATATCAGCAGCTAATGCAGAAATTTTAACGGGATCTCCCATATCCAGCACAAAAATCTCGCCGCCACTCCCCATTAGACCAGCTTGCATCACCAACTGTGCAGCTTCTGGAATAGACATAAAATAACGCGTGATTTCAGGATGCGTAATAGTGATAGGCCCACCTTTTGCAATCTGCTCTCTAAATTTCGGAATGACACTACCACTACTACCCAGAACATTGCCAAAACGCACAATCACAAATCGCGTGCTTTTAGCCTTATCCAATTCACTTTCCTGCAAGCCTTGACAAACCATCTCACCTAATCGTTTACTGGCACCCATAACATTAGTTGGATTAACGGCTTTATCGGTTGAAATTAAAACAAATTTCTCAACATTACAATCAACACAGGCTTTGGCTAACGTATAAGTTCCAACCACATTATTGGCTAGCGCTTCCCAAACATTGCCATTTTCCATCAACGGCACATGCTTGTATGCCGCCGCGTGAAATACCACTGAAGGCTGATATTGCCTAAGCAACTCTGTCACGCGATAAGAATTTTTAACATCACCAGTTTTATATACCAAATTAATCGCTAATCCTTGTCGACTAAATTCTTGCTCAATTTTATACAGCGCATATTCTGAAATATCCAAGCAAACCAATGTACTTGGCTTATATTTAATAATCTGCCGACACAGCTCTGAGCCAATTGACCCGCCTGCGCCACTTACCATCACTGTATGATTTTCAATTAAATGCTGTAAGCCCGTATTATCTAGCTTAACCGCATCACGCCCAAGCAAGTCCTCCACATCAACTTTACGAATTTGTGAAATATTCACTTTTCCGCTCATTAAATCGTCAAAGGCAGGCACGGTTAACACCGCCAAACCCGCTTCATTAGCCAGTTCAACCGCATGCTTTCTTGCTTGATGTGATGCAGATGGCATGACAACAATGGCGTGTTTTGCCTCTAAAGCGTTGGCATAATGTGCTAATCGATTAAGTCCACCCAACACTTTCACACCATGCAATTGGCGGCCTTGCATCGTGCGATTATCATCGAGCAATCCAACAACACGCCATTCAGTGCTTCTAGCCAAATCCTTTACTAACGCAATTGCCGCCTCTCCTGCTCCAAGTAGCAAAACTGGCTCACCGCGCATGTGGGTGTGGCCATATAGCGCATAATCTTTCCACGCTCTATAGACAAAACGACTACCACCCACCATCAAAATCAATAATAAGGGATTAAGAATCAGCACAGACCTTGGCACGAAATTACTCGGCTGAAACATAAACACCAAAGTCACCACAAATAACGAAGCAACCAAAACAGCCTTTAAAACACGCTGCAAATCAGGCAAACTAGCAAAACGCCATACGCCTTTATAAAGCCCAAACTGCACAAAAGAAACAACCTGAAGTGGCACTGCCCACAGCATGACATGTGTGAGTGACGGCATAAACTCGGATGGAATGTTGAAGTTAAATCGAAGCAGATAAGCAAACACCCAAGCCAAGCACGCCGCGAATAAATCGTGAGTAAATGCTGCCGTAATTCTCCAATTAAATAATCTTTTAACCATATTTTTATTTACTTCGTATTTTAGTTTGGTAAAAATACATTTTACCTAATTATTCACTTCATGGCTGTAAGCTAATTTTTGTGCCCGTATCCAACGTTTATCAATCCATCGCATGATGATTAAATAAGTAATAGCCCAAAAAGTTAATGCTTGCAAGGTGAAGGCCATAGGCTGCTTAAGCAATATGACGGCTGTAACAGCGACACATAGCATTAAACTGTATTCTGCTACCGCAGTTTTCTTATGTCCCCAGCCCATCTGTACTAAGCGCTGATAGTAGTGACTACGATGCGCGTGCCAAACCTTTTCACCTGCAATCTGCCGCTTAATGAGGGTCGCCGTTGCATCTACTATAAAAGGAGAAAACACCAATATTGGAAACCATGCAGGCCACACAGCATTAAAATAACCATATATCCCGATTGATCCAGCAAGAAACCCAAGTGGAATTGAACCCGAATCACCCATAAATATTTTTGCTGGGTGAAAATTAAAAAGTAAAAATGCAAAACATGCGGTAGCAATTACGCCATTCATCATTGCAAAACTTACATCTCCCATCACAAACGCAGCAATTGCATAACTAGCGAAACCAAATAAACCCATTCCACCAGCCAACCCATCAGAACCATCCATAAAGTTATATAAATTGGTCATCCATGTGATTAACAATGCCAACAAAATTATTAACCACCATACTTGATGCGGTAATATCACAACAATAAATACAGTGCTAGCTACAAGCTGTATCAACAATCGCCATTTAATGGATAAATGATAAATATCATCGATTAATGAAATCAGCATTAGACTGAAAGGAAATAATATCCAATACCAACTAGTCGAAATCGCCAACCACGTAGCCAAGACGCCAGCCACTATTGCTAGCCCGCCTATACGAGGTGTTAGCTTAGTATGTAACGAGCGTTGATTGGGTTCATCTAAAGCAATATTTGCTATGCGAGTTTTTAATATAAGCAGCAACACAGATAAAGTAACAACCAAACTCAAAATAATAGGGCAAATCATAATATTCTTTAAAATGTTAGTTTCTCAAAACCTTCACTTAAGGTTATTTTGA
This sequence comes from Pseudomonadota bacterium, assembly GCA_040387515.1. GTDB lineage: Bacteria > Pseudomonadota > Gammaproteobacteria > Burkholderiales > Methylophilaceae > Methylotenera_A. The sequence goes on along the minus strand of JAZKDP010000007.1, from coordinate 150,982 downwards.
GCAATTTTTGTATTAGAAAAATCTAATATATCCTCTAACCAACCTACTATTGAGTTTTCAGTATAAAAAGACTGTGGCAAAGGCCGAGCTTTTTCCTCAAAAAAACTTAGCGGAATATTAGGTTGATATCTATCAATAACAAGTATTGTTGATGCATCAAAAAAACTTTGTTTAACAATTGATTGATTTGTTGTGATTAATTTCTTTCCAGTTGCTAACACTTCAAACGTGCGCATTGTTAGTCCGGACTGATTCGGATGCTCAATATCCAGAACTGCTGTGCAAGTAGACATTGATTTCTGAATTACTTCAGGGTTTATTGCGTCAAAAATCAAATTTTCTTTATTGATTGTTTCAAATGATTTATCTAAAAATCTTCGAAAAAACAACTCAACTCTACTTCGCACAAACAACTGATAATTAAACTGGATGGAACGATCTAATTGCTGAATAATTTCAGCCAACACTTTTGGTCGATCCCCATTTAATGTACCTAGAAAAAATAGCTTATTATACGTTTCGGCTATTGGTTTATTTTGATAAGTCTCTAAGTAAAAAAGTGACCGGTACTGTAAAGACGGGTAATTAGCACAATCACGTGGATCAAAACTCATCGTTTTATCAAAACACTTCAATTTGCTTTCAGTGTATTTAACATTTCGTAAACTATCCCACATATACAAAATGAATTTTGCATTAGGATGTTTCGCACGCAATAACTTTAGAAATCTTATCGAAACACCTTCGCCCTTAATAATAAAGACGACATCACAATTTTTTACGGCGGTCGTATTCAACCACCGACTGAATACATAGTCACAATAAAACCAAACGAACTTAGGCATTAGTCGCAGAAAAGCTTTAAACCACTTACTTTCATTAGGCTTATCACTATGAAAATAAACTGTTGCACCTAACTTCTTTAGAGCCTCAGTAATTTGGACTTCATACCCAAAAGTTTTGGGTGCAATAAAAACGACTTGCTTTCCTGTCAAATCCACTTTATTCATGCTTACCGACTATAACTGCAGGCACTCCAATTGCTGTTGCACCATATGGAAGGGAAATTAATACGAGTGAATTAGCAGCTATAGTAGCTTTAGAACCGATACGAATATCACCTAACACTTTTGCACCCGCACCAATCAAAACATCATCTTCAATAATTGGTCGGCTAGCTAACGTAAAATGCATATCTGCATATTTTGCCCCAATTGTTACACCTTGAAAAATTGTAGCATTTACGCCAATTTTTGCTGCTCCAATTACAGTGCCAGACGTATGAGGGAGAAACAATCCTCCTCCGATACTACAACGAGGTGTGACTTCAATACCAAATACAATTATATTGACCCATGTAAATAAAAATGCAACCGGCCTTAGTAAAGCGTACGTATGGCAAGCATTTGCTACTCTTATAATTAACACAGGAATGAATCTTGGATGGAAAACTTTCCAGTATTGCACCGACATTTTTTCAAAAGATGTCTGCTCAGAAAGGCGAGACAGATCTTGCTTTATTAACCTTAGTAATCCATCTTGATTCATTTATGACTTCTTTACTTGGCCCATTAATGAACGTTCAGATAACTCCATCACTGATTTAGTGTAGGCATTTTTATCTTCAACAGGCTGAGCCTCTGCCCAGTCCAAGAAAAGCTTTAAACCCTTACTAAAACTTAACTGGGGTTTAAAACCTAATATTTTATTTACATTATCTAATGCCGCTAAATTATGTCTAATATCTCCAACGCGAAATGCGCCAGACAGCTGAATTTCTGAATGACCACCAAAGTATTGATTCACTTGTGCCGCCACTTCAGCAACACTAACAGCCTCCCCACCACCTACATTTAATGCGCCAATAAATTTCTCATTGTATTGAATCGCCCTTGTTGTTGCCTCAACAACATCGCTTACATACACAAAATCTCTAGACTCTAAGCCATCTTCATACACATCAATTCTTTGCCCCTGCCGTGCAAGATTTGAAAATACCGCTAAAATCCCAGTATAAGGATTTTTAAGTGACTGTCCCGCACCATAAACATTTTGATACCTTAAAGCAAAAGCATTAATGCCTTTTACTCGCGCAAATAATAGTACTGCTTGCTCCTGAACCTGTTTAGTTAATCCATACATGGACATCGGCTTAAAGGGTGCATCTTCCTCTGTACTCAACATATCAACCGACAAAGCGCATTTTGGGCATATTGGCTCTAACTTCCCAGCAGCCATATCAATATTACTACGCGCTTCTGGGTATACTTTACCGTGTGTTGCACATTGGTAAGTACCCTCCCCATAGATTGCCCTGCTAGAAGCCACAACAATATTAGTTACACCTTTGGCGTTTGGCTCATTTCCTAATACATCCAATAGTATTGCAGTACCCTGTACATTCACACTGAAGTATCGTTCAATCTCATACATAGATTGACCAGTGCCCGTTTCTGCCGCTAAATGCACAATCGTATCTATACCTGACACAGCGTTTATCAACGCATCACGATCACGAATATCCGCACGAACTAAATCGACTTGCGACTTAATGTCCACAGAGATATCACCATCTACACCATGAATTTGCGGATGGAACGAGTCAAGTATTCTGATTGAGTGACCTTCGGACAGTAACTTTCTAGTAAGATGCTGACCTATAAAGCCAGCACCGCCAGTAATTAAAATTGACTTACTCACAAAATACCAATCTATTTATATTTAAATTAATCACCAATGACTTTTTCCTGATTTCTAATAGATGACAACTGCGGCAACAATCGCATCAGAGCAAAATATCGCACAGGACCAAATACTCTTAATGTCACACGTAACATAAAATAAATGATACTTAGTTGTAACGTATAGTCATCCATATTTTTAAAGTTTTGGCGCTTCATAGGCATTAACTTACGAGAAACCAATCCTTTTCTTTCTCCGAACAACCTTACTTTTGATGTACTAGAGAATGGATTTATCTCATCAGAAAAACGCTCACTCAGGCATGCATAAAATCTACGCATCGTTGCTGTGATATATACACCATCCTCAAAAAAATCAAAACTATACTGGTTGATTGAATAATTCTCGGCATCTTGCTCTTTAAGGCTTAACGCATATTGTTCATACAATTCTGTAGTGTCTGGCCGATCACCTTTTAAAAATCTATTTTGCTTAGAAGCTATTGCTGTTGGATTCTTCACATCAAAAGAAGAAAAGTGAATAAAGTACAATGGAGAAACATCATTCACAAACCACATGCCCTCTGTTTTACTCAAAAATCTTTCATGCAGATTCCAAAATGAAAGATTTAAACCAAGATCTCTCATGATTTTAGTTGTTGGAAAATATGATGGCACTAAATCAATCCACTTTTGATCGACTGCCAAGCCTAATTGTGGCTCATAAAACCCAAATGCTAAACAACGTGATGACCACCAATCTAAAAAACTAAGAGCTTCGTCAGCCTGAGACACACCAACAAAACCTAGGTTGTATGCGCCAAATTTCAAGAAATCGATATCATTAGGATGCTTGCCATCCAAAACAGGCGTTAACGTATGCGGCGTAATGGTGATGGCATGATTATCTAGCGCATCAAAAACAGGGCCAAGATAATTGTAGATTTGTATATCTGGATCTATATACAATGCTTTGCTGTATTTTTGTAACAAAAACTTTAATATAGTAGGCTTAACATTTGTACTAAATTCAATCACATCATAGCTAAACGCATGCTTGTACAAATCCGGGATGGCTAGATCCTCAACCCAGATTAAATTATATTCAGCATGCCTAGTGGCAAAAGCTTCATCTTTGCGATCCATAATCAAAATATAAAAAGAATGATCTGGATGAAAATCTAGATAGCTTTTACTTAATACCTTTGCCTTTGCAAAATAATTTTTTGCACAAATGGTTACTGCTGCAACTGATTTATTCATTTTTTCTCTGCCTGAAACATTACTAACTTTGCCCAACCAATATTAAGTAGCTGCAATAAAGCTGGTGTTACTAAGAATATCGCCCAAAATCCAAGAGAAGAAATATAAGCTTCTTCAAAAATAATCATGCATAAAGGATAAATAGAGATAGCATAAAAATATTTATAAATACTTGCTGCCGAAAACTGACTTAACTTATATAAAAACTGATGCAAAATGCCCAACATAAAAAACCAAACAAGAACACCCAATTTCCCCATGTCATGATAAATGGGGAAAATAGCGGTATAAGTATTAGATTGCAGCGGTGTGATCACATAGGGATTAACAGCAGGTCGCATTTTAACATTTGCACCTGTTAGATTGATCGCTTTGCGGATAATATTGGGTAAAGTAGCCCCGCCCTCTATTGATGGTGAGCCTGTCGCTACAAAATGATTAAATGCAGCAAGGCTACCCATCAAATAATTTTGTGCGTTCCAAACAAGTTTATCTTGAATGGTGAGCACGTTACTTGTGCTAGATTGACTGCGTTTGTTAATAATCTGAGTTTTTGTATTTTGCCAAAAAATTTCTTGCACTATGCAATTTTTACTTGTACATGGATTAATATTTTTAGACCAGTCAGCTGTTTGCTTATTGAGTGCAATGGCAATGATGAAAAATAACAATACAAAGCTAACCACGCTAAAGAAAATCTCTTTAAGTCCCCATGCTTTTTGCATGTAGAGTAAATAAGTTACCGCGCTAAACAACATCAGCAACATCAGGCGACCCGTGGTTGCAAACACAAAAAATAAGCCTAGTACGATGATGAAGTAAATTTGAAATTTAGTGCTATTTTTAACATCACTTAAGTAGAAAATACAAATTGCGATTCCAAAAGTAAATAACTTGAGGATTGGCGCAATTTCTCTGTCTGAAATTAAATCATGAATAATTTTTAGTCTTAAACATTCTGGTGGTCGTAGCACTGTGCTATCTACACCAGTAATAATGAATAATTTTTGAATAGCAAAAAACGCAGCAATAACAAATAATAATAATGTTATGTAGATAAACCCTGAAGAAACGTTTTTTGCAAAAAAACGCTCTATTTGTTTAATTAAATTAATCTTATCAACGACGGAGTGATCTACTTTTGACTCTATTAATTGAGCACCCAATAAGAACGCAATTATAGTGATCGCAATCACCCCCCATGTCTCATTAGCAAAAGAACCAAAAATCCCTCCAAATAAGAATTGTGCGACAAGCTCTATCGTCCAAAGTGAAATGAAAATTACTCTAGGATCAAATAGCATATTGATGACTTCTTTTTAATAACCAAAACATTCCTAACGCATCAAATGAAACCCTAATTGTCCAAGCTATGGCCGCGCCTACAATACCCATTTCAACCAGAAATATATATAACATTGGGATAAACAATGCCAACTCTGTCAAATGCAATAAAGCAGTCTGCTTAGCACCAACCTTTGCTTGCACGGCAGTATAAATAATAAAACCTATACTATTCATCCATATGCCAATCACTAAAAAGCTGGCAACCTCGCTTGAGGCATCAGCAAACTCTTTTGATATCCACCATGATACGAGTGGTTGATACAACATAAAAACCAACAAACAAAGCACTGTCATCACTAACGTTATAGTGATCAATGAATTCTTTAGCAATTGCCCTACAGACTCTGATTCATTGTGATACTCACTGGTAAGTTTTGGAAATAATGCAGAACCCATTGCTCCCGGTATGATTAATAGTCGAGTTAATATTTCAAAGGGAACTGTGTAATAGGCGACAACTTGTCCGCCCATCACTGATGAAATAACAAAACGATCTAAATAAATTAATAAAGGGCTGACTATATTACTCAGCGTCATCCAAGCTCCAAATTTTAATAAACTTAAGTCAAACTTTAAATTTCCAAAAGATGAGAGCCAATGCTTTCCAACATGCTTGCTAATAAACAATAGATAAAGTAACAATACAACAACTCTAGACAATCCTAATAACAAGGCGATTGCGCCTAAATTAGGGCCGTAAATATGCACACTCAAAATTGGTAAAGCGAATGTTGTAATCCCTTGAAAAATACGGACTACATTAACACGATCAAACTGACCAAAAGCTTCAAGAACACCCTTCATACCGCTTGATAATGCTACAAAAGGGATTGCCAATGCAGAAAAAATAAAGGCAAGATAGGTCTGATTCTGTATGTTACTGGAAACTTTAATCCAACTAGAACTAAGTGGTTCAGCTAAGACTAGTATTAATACGGAGCCTAGCAGGCCCGCTATTAGGGCATATATTAACCCCACATTAATGCGATTAATAATCTCAGCCATTGGTACTGTTTGCAACTTACTCGAAACATGGTGCGTAATCGCGCGCCCTAACCCCAAATCAAATAGACTGAAATAACCAATCAATGTCCAAATCAAGGTCAAGATACCAAAAGACTCCACCCCCAATGAGTGAACTAAACTTGGAATTGCAACCGCAGCAACCAACAGAGGCACCGCAGAACCAGCAATATTCCAAATAGTATGGGCTTTAATACTCATAAATTATTTTTCTTTTTCATTATTACTATATGCAATTTTTTGTTACCTACCATTTACTCATGCTTCCACAACATCGAGTTTCGGCAGCGGGAATAGCAATTTATATCCTTTATAACGCTCTTGTTTCTCAAAAAAAGTTCTGAAATGCCAAGGTAAAACAATTAAGTAATCAGGTTTTTTAGAAAGTAAATCATTTTCATTAATAATGGGAATCCAAGTTCCTGGGGTATAACATCCGTACTTTTCAACATTAACTTCTCCGACAAAATCAATCTGCGTATCTGCCAAAGCACAATACTGCAAAATAACATTACCTTTTGTTGAGGCACCTAGCACCGATATGGTTTTTCCTTCTGCTTTTTTTATATCAATAAAATTGATTAACTCATCTTTTAATACCGACACACGACTTGCAAACTCTTGGTATGGCAAGAGTGTATCTAAGCCATTTGTGCATTCTTTATCAAGAATCTGCTGAACATGTGCAGCGCTGGTTCGCTGATTGCTAATTTTTACAGCCGTAACTGAAAAACTACCACCATTAATATTGTTGAACTCAACATCAATAATCTTGAATCCAATCCGCTCAGCCATCCATTTGATTTGGCGCAGTGCATAATATTCCAAATGTTCATGACACACCGTATCATAAGAGTTCATTTCCAGCATAGTCGGCATATAACTTTGCTCAAACACCCAAACACCCTCATCATCCAATACGTCATACACTTGCTGCATAAAACCCATTGGATCCTCTAAATCATAGAACATTGAAAATGAGGTAATCACTTTTGCCTTTTGATTAGGAAATTTTTGCTGAAACAAAGCAGATGAGAAAAAATCTGGTATCAGTTGAATATGCGATGGATAGTAACTGTGAAATTTCACACCAGTTGGATCAATACCGACCAATGTTAGTCCCTTTGGATAAGCTTGCAGCGTTGTACTGTCATTACTGCCAATATCTATTACAATATCTTGATCAGATAAAACTACTTGCCCAAGAATTTTTTTAACCTTGCTATGCAAGTGAGCCACCATACTTTTGTTCAAACCCGAACGATAACCATAGTTTTCGCCATACATTTCGTCTAGATCGTATGAATGCTCCATCTGTAATAAACCACAAACATTCTCATCGCCATAGCATTTAACTAGACGTAGAGGCCCAACTGTAACAGATGCATGTTTATCGCGCGGAAACACTCCTGTTAGCATTTGCTCGCCTAAATCAAGCACCTGCTCAAGATGTTTATTGCCACAAATTCTGCATTGGTTAATTTTTTTATACTTCATTTTCAAACAATCCTTTGAGTTCTTAACAACGTAATATCTGAATCTACCATTTCACAAATCATCTGTTTAAAATTGATGCTAGGCGCCCAACCTAACTCTTTACGTGCCTTGCTAGCATCACCAACCAACTGCATACCTTCAATTGCCCGGTTAGATAATGCAGAATCTACCAAAACATAGTCTTTATAGTTTAAATCAACATGATCAAATGCAATCTCACACAAGTCCGCAATAGAATGTGTAATTCCAGTGGCGATCACATAATCATCCGCAAACGGTTGCTGAAGCATTTGCCACATACCACGCACAAAATCAGGTGCATATCCCCAATCGCGCCTTGAATCGAGACTGTTCAACATGAGATGCTTGTCTAACCCTAATTTAATTCTAGCGGCAGCTTGTGTCACTTTTCGAGTAACAAACTTGTCGCTCCTTTTCGAGCTTTCATGATTAAAAAGAATAGCTGAACATGCATACAAGTTGTAGTGCTTGCGATAAATACCAACCATATTATGTGCTAATAATTTTGCTGCGCCGTATGGGGTACGAGGACAAAAATGAGTATGTTCATTTTGTGGACTTGAATTAGGCATACCAAACATTTCACTACTACTTGCTTGACAAAACTTAGTATCTGGTTTGTGCTTACGAATTGCTTCTAGTATTCCAATAACAGCAAAACCATTTACATCCATCATGTTGTAAGGATCATCAAACATACCCATACCTGTTGCAAGCGCTGCAAAATTAAAAATATGTGTCGGCTTTTTTTCTTTTATAAGTTGAGAAAAATACTGCTCTATATTGTTTGGTGATTGGTTTAGTTTTAGGGAGTCATCAGTGGGTATAACTTGATGGCCGAGCTCATCAAGATAAGTCGATAGATAATATCCATCTTGACCAGTAGCGCCTAAAATAAATACAGATGGAGTTATCATATTACATTAAGCTTTTTTGCTATCGCTTTAGACACAAACGAGGCGTATTTAGAAGTTGCTAAATCAGAAAGCAACATTTTAGATTTCGGCTTAAATACAAATATGCAAATTGACAATAATGCATTAATGATTCGCTTAGGAGATATTGCAATTACATAGCTAATCAATCTAAATTTAGTCTGTAGTTTTTTATATTGATCTCTTCCGTAATAACCTTGCGCTCGGAATATTAAGAGCAATTTACCTATACTAATTATATCCTTAGGTGCAATGATTTGAATTACCTTTTGTGGAAAATGGCTGAAAGACTCAATTAAGTTTAGCCAATTAATCATCCAAATATTAAAGCTGTGAGGCTTCCACATTGCATTTCCATATCTAATTACGATTAGTGGGCTAGCAATGACGCTTACTCTACTAAGCTGCGGCTCTTGCATCATGACACCAACATGAATGAATGCTGTTCCATAATAAGATTGGCGATCTCTTTTTAGCCAAAAATCACGCTTAACAACTACCCCGCCAATAAATGATAAGTATCTAATACATCTACTATAAAACTCAAGGATTTGTGAGTTATCGTAATCGGTATCGGCTGTTAAATCTAAAAGTGAATCTGCATATGTAGCACTGAAATCATTGTTTTTCACTAGTGCATTCACAACAACCAACTCATTTATAGAGTCACATTTTGACAATACTCGATCAATTGCGCCTTCAACCATTAAGTCATCGTCAGTCATCAACCAACAATACTCACCTTGCGCATAAGAAATGCACTTGTCGTAATCCGCATCAACCCCAGAGTTTTCTTTCTCGCGATAATATCGTATGTCAGGATGGTGAATCAGATACTCAGTCATCACATCTAGTGTGTTGTCCGGTGATGCACCATCCACTACTACAATTTCAACATTACTGTTAATTTGCTTAACGATTGAATCTAATGTCTCTACTATAAAACCGCCTCGGTTATAAGTAGCAATGCAGATAGTTAGTTTTTTTGTCATTACACAGTGGTTCTTATTAAATTGACGGTTAGTTGCTCATTGTTAATGGCAATGTGTTTTTCAATTGTCAATTAATGTCCGATTTTTACAAACTTTTCATTAGCAATCAAAGCGAACTGTTTGGCACCAGACGTGCGGAATTTTGTATATTGATAAAGATTTTCGGCAAAATTTAATCCCTGAACATTATCAAGAAATGTTGAATCAAAAAAAGCTGGGTCAACAAAAAATGCATTTACCCCATTTTGATCGACTGTCACAAAGCGATATCCTTGCGACTCAAAGAAATTTCTCCACCCTGCAACTGATACTCCGTAATATAACTTTGTTGGATGGGCTGAACTAAATACAAAGTCATCACGATACTCAACCGTTACACTCTGCTCTGCGCCATATACTGAGTTATATTCAACAACAAATATTTTTGGCCTAAATCCACCTTCTAAAATTGCTTTCGCAATGTAATAGTCATTGCCGTCGATATCCAATGAAAAAACATCTGGATCTTTATGAAAAGCAAGTGCTTTTAAATTCTCTACACTTTCGCGTGTAACAAATATATTGTGGCATTCGGCGCCGATACTGTAACGCTGAGCGATTTTTTCAGCACGCCGCGCTAATTTTTTGCTACCTTCTATCATAATGCCACTATATTTTTCTGCTACGATCAGCCACGCCGAATTGTTTTCAATACCGTCTGAAACACCTATCTCAATGAAATAGCGATTGCTACTGGTGAGTTGTTTGCGCAAAACTTGCAAAATACCATCTTCGCCATTCTGGCTAAACCCAGAAAACTCCCATGTGTTTGGTCGTGTTAAATCAACATTGCGAGCATTCATCATTAAGGCACCCTTAGTTAATGCAATGCCTATTCTTTGATTATCGCGAATATCAAACAAATAGTTTATGAGTTTATTAATCATCTTTTCACCATTTAAAATTTAAGTTGCTTTATCAAGAAGCTAAAGTTTTTTTCAAGACCGCAATACTCACTACATTCATACGTAGCTTACTGGACATTAATATTGAAAAAGCCAGTGCAATCAAAGCCAGGACAAATCCACTTAGTAGCTTTAAAAATATAGATAAATGTGCATTATTTGACACAAAATAACCAACAACTCCAACAATAGTAGATAGCATTAAAGGTATTCCAACATCTTTTAATAGCCATTCAGCGCCAATGCCTCTGAGCAATTTTCTGTGCGTCATCCAGGTTCCAAAAATCAAATATATGATGTGTAAAATAAGCCAAGATATGGCGCCACCTAACATACCGTACTTCAAAGTAAAAAATATTGTTAAAGGAGGCAAAATAACAATCAAAAACCCATTAATTTTAAGCGCTAAACTGGGCTTACCTGAGGCCAATTGCAACGCATAAGGAAAATACATTGCACCATGAAGTGCAGAACCTATCGCTAACAAAGAAACAACAGGGGCGGTACTGGTTGCAATCTCTGCGTTATCTGTCCACAGCAATAAAATACTATGCGAAAAAACGACAAGTATCATCGCAACTGGAAAGAGAACCGTAGTCAGCATGCGCGTTCCAAGCCTATACAATTCAATCAATCTATCAGTATCTCCAGCAGCAATAAGTGCTGAAAAGCGTGGATAAACGACGTTATATACAGGAATCACCAAAATGTACAGTCCACTAGCTAGCAAGGTGGCTAGCATGTAATGCCCAAACTCTGCCAACCCAAGCATTTTACTCAAAATAATCTTATCCAGTTGGGTAAATACAAGCGCTGTTAAGCCTATACCGCTCATCCCTACACTAAAGCGCCAGACACTTTTTAAACTATCTGTGTCAAATTTTAATTGCTCATGCTTTCCAATAGACTTCCATGCAGCTATGCGAATTGTCACAGCATAGATAACGCCCACAAATGCTTGCCACATAAAAAATGCTTCAATAGTGGCAGATACAAAGGCAAGAATGGCTACTGCGCCTAGGCTTGCTGCGGTTACCATCACCATATTAATCAAACTATAAATAGATAAGCGTTGTGCGCCTATCAACACTCCTTGATACAAACCTATTGGCCAACGACACGCTATCACTACGCCCATCAGCATAACAGCATGCAAAATCGTGGTAGTGCTAAGCTGCTTAGATTGCAGCCAATGCTCTGCAATAAAAGGTGCTAATGCAATAACCAGTAAACCAATGATAAACGCCATGATCCAATAAATAATGGCTAGTGTATGCAGTAGAACGCCTGCTTGTTTTAGATTTCCTAAGGCTGAAAAACGAGCAACTTCGCGATTAATAGTGGAAGACAGGCCTAAGTCAAGCAGTATGAGTACAGCTTGTGTGGTAGCAAAAAAACCTATAAGGCCATAAGACTCGGCACCGAGGTATTTAAGGTAAAGCGGAACAACCGCTAAACCAATAAGTGCCGACCATATTGAATTCGCCAACCCTGCCAACAGGTTGCGCCGTACTTTCATGTATTATTACTCATAATAGGCGTTGGTATAATAACCATGCTTTTTAGTTAACTCATCTCGTTCAGCAGTTTTAAGGTCCGCCTGAACCATTTCCTTAACTAACTCTATGAATGTTGTCTTTGGTTGCCACCCGAGTTTAGCTTTTGCTTTACTTGAGTCTCCTAATAGCGTTTCGACTTCTGTTCGACGGTAGTAGCGCGGATCTACAGACACAATACAATTACCGTCAACATCATAGCCTTTTTCATCCACGCCACAGCCTTCCCAACGAATACTAATATCAAGCTCTTTGGCAGCCGCATCTACAAAATCTCTCACACTATATTGCACGCCAGTTGCAATGACAAAATCCTCTGGCTGATCTTGTTGCAACATTAACCACTGAACTTCCACGTAGTCACGCGCATGACCCCAATCTCGCTTTGCATCTAAATTGCCAAGATATAGCCGTTTTTGTAACCCAAGCTTTATCCGAGCTAACGCACGGGTAATTTTTCTCGTTACAAAATTCTCACCGCGCACGGGTGATTCATGATTAAACAAAATACCGTTACAAGCATAAATACCATAGGCCTCGCGATAATTAACAGTAATCCAATAAGCATATAGCTTAGCAACCGCATAAGGTGATCGTGGGTAAAATGGTGTAGTTTCTTTTTGCGGCGTTTCTTGCACTAAACCATAAAGCTCAGAAGTCGAAGCTTGATAAAAACGCGTCTTTTTTTCTAACCCAAGAATCCGAATGGCTTCCAAGATACGCAAAGCCCCTAATGCATCAGAGTTGGCTGTATATTCAGGCTCTTCAAAAGAAACTGCAACATGGCTCTGTGCTGCCAAGTTGTATATTTCATCTGGTTGAATTTGCTGGATAATCCTAATTAGACTACTTGAGTCAGTTAAGTCACCATGATGTAAAAAAAAGCGCACATTATCTTCATGTGGGTCCTGATATAAATGATCTACTCGTGCTGTATTAAAAGAGGATGCGCGCCTTTTTAATCCATGGACGATATAACCTTTATTCAATAAAAACTCTGCTAAATACGCGCCATCTTGCCCGGTTACGCCAGTAATTAATGCAACTTTATTTATTGTTTGAATACTCATTTTTCTACTAATCTTCCATAACTATCATCAAACCGAATAATGTCATCTTCGCCAACATAATCGCCGCACTGCACCTCAATAATACTTAACGGGTCACTGCCTTTATTTTCTAGGCGGTGGCGATGCGTTTTTGAGATATAGGTCGATTGATTTTCATTCAAAGTGAATTCAATTTCATTGTTAGTAATAGTGGCTACACCAGAAACTACAACCCAATGCTCAGCACGATGCTTATGCATTTGCATGGATAATTTTGCACCTGAGTTCACCACAATACGTTTAATTTTAAAGTTTGTGCTTTCTTCCAGCACAGTGTAACTGCCCCATGGGCGATAAACGGTTTGATGGATTTCAGTAAGGGTTGGGTTGTATATTTTAACTTGTGCTACCAGCGCTTTAATATCTTCACTACGGTTTTTATCGCAAATCAAAGTAGCATCTGCAGTTTGAATCACCGCTATATTATCTACGCCCAGAATTGCCAATAAACCTGTTTCTGCCCATAGTAAACTATTAGTTGTTTCTTGCGATAGCACTTGGCCGTGCGTCACATTGTTTTTTGCATCTTTCTCATGGCGCTGATAAATGGAATCCCAACTCCCTAAATCGCTCCATGCCATATCCACTGGCACCACCGCCACTTTTTCTGCCAGTTCTGCCAAACCATAATCCATGGATACATTATCAAAATTAGCATAGGTTTCAGCAAAATTCTCTTCATTCATGCTAACCACTTGCTGCGCCATTTCTGGTTGATATTTTTGTAGCATCTGCATAAATGTCTGTGCTTTAAACACAAACATGCCGCTATTCCACAAATAGCCATCGTTAACAAATTGCTTGGCTTTTTCTACATCTGGCTTTTCTACGAACTGGTCTACCTTAAGCACTGACAGAGCGCCATTGTATGCTAACTGCTGGCCAGGTTTGATATAGCCATAACCTGTTGCAGGCTCATGCGGTTTAATGCCCAGCAAAACTAAATAGTCATCATCAGCGGCTAATTCGGCGGTTTGCCATGCTTGTAAAAATGCATCGGTTTTATCAATGGCATGGTCAGAAGCAAACACACCAATCATCGCGTTAGAGTCTTGTTGGTTAATTTGATTAACGGCCCAAGCAATCGCTGGCAAAGTATTTCTGGCGCAGGGCTCAGCCAACACATTGTTCACCGCTTCCAGCGCCACTTCTGCCAATTGACCTTTCACTTCGAATTTATGATCTTCGTGCGTAACCGTAAATAAATTAGCGGCAGAAACATGCGCCAGCAAACGTTGCGCCGTTTGTTGCAACAGAGTTAAATCACCATTTAGCGCCAATAATTGCTTAGGGCGTAATGTGCGTGATAGCGGCCATAGTCGCGTGCCAGAGCCACCGCACAAAATAATCGCATATCGGTTTAATGGTGCGCTCATGGCTGATTAATCTCCATTTGCTGGAATTTGATACTCATTGTTTGATTGGCATCTTTACGAAGCTCTTCTATTTCAGTTTGTAGATTAGCGTACTCTTGCAGCTTTGTTTTCAAAAAACGCGCGGTTATCACTGTTTTTTCTTCTAAACCCTTAGGGGTTAAAAAGTACATATAGCCAAGCTTGTTCTGATTGTTGCGAAAATTTGTGGCTTTTAATAAACCGACTTCAATCAAGCCTTTAAGACAAAAATTCACGCGACCTAAACTTATACCTAACTCACGTGCTAAATCGCGCTGGCTAATCTCTGGATTAGCTTCTAGTATTTTTAAAATTTTGTAGCGGTACTCGTCTGTTAACACGATATCAAATCAACCGTTCATCAATTGAACGTCAGTTTAGCAACTTTCAATCCAATAATGCAAGTAGAACTTTGGATGTTGTTTTTAAGCTGTTGATTTGTTTATATTTTTATACCAGTAAATTTCTTGATATCGCGTTGCTGGCGCTTGGTTGGTCGTCCTGCGCCCCTTTCCCTAATGGCATGATCTGCCTCGCGCGTTATTTTGGCATTTTCGCGCTTGGTTTTACTTTGCTTAGTTTCAGTATATAAAAGTGCGGCTTCTGGCGCGCCACGGCGGATATTAGACAAACCCGTTACTGCGGCCTCGATTTCAAACTCTTTACTGCGAATGCTAATCAACATACCAATCTTGATTTCTTTAGCCGGCTTTGCACGGTCGCCATCCACACGCACTTTTCCACTATCAACAGCATCTGCCGCAATACTGCGTGTTTTAAAAAAACGTGCTGCCCACAGCCATTTGTCTAAACGGCATTTGTCATCAGTACCCTGTGTTTTTTCAGCTTTTTCCTTCAATTAAACCTACTCAATAATCAAAGCTAAATTAAATCAGGTTAAGTTGCTTTTGCCGTTGATAAGGCTGGTTGCTTTCAAGCGTTTTACGGTAGTTTGCCAGCACCTCTTGCGCATGTCCCATCACCGTATTAGGTGCGTAAATACCTGCTGTGTCTTGTTGCCCTGCTGCTACTCCTGTTAAAAACTCTATGCCTTCCAGCACATGGTCAATGGTAATAATATGAAATTGGCCCTGTTTAACCGCCTCTACTACAGCAGCATCCAGCAGTAAATGGCGTTGATTTCGCTTAGGGATAATCACTCCCTGCTTACCATTAAGTCCAAGTGCTTGGCAAACCCTGAAATAACCTTCGATTTTTTCATTCACGCCACCAATTGGCATCACTTCGCCAAATTGATTCAACGCGCCAGTGACCGCCATGCCTTGGCTAATCGGCAATCCGGCCAATGCGGAAAGTAATGCAAACAATTCTGCACAAGAAGCAGAGTCACCTTCCACGCCGTTATATTCTTGCTCAAACACCAGCGACGCATTCAAACTTAATGGTGCCAAATGGCTGAAACTCGCACTGAGCCAGTTTTGCAGAATAAAAATGCCTTTGTCATGATTCGGCCCACTCATATTGACTTCACGGTCAATATTAATCAGGCCCTTGCCACCTGGGTAACAACGTGCAGTAATGCGAATGGGCGAACCAAAGCTCGCATCACCTAGCTCGATATGCGTTAAACCGTTCACTTGCCCGATTACATCACCTTGCACTTGAATCAGCAGCTCGTTATCAATAATCGAATCACGAATTTGCGATTCAAAATATTGATTACGCGTAGATTTAGCTTGAATTGCCGCTTGTACATGCTCTGCTGTCACCAAGTCTGCGTGCAGGTTATCAGCCGATAAGGCAAATGCCGCACTTTCCAGTATTAATCGCTCTAAAAATGCAAAATTAGTACTGATACGTGTTTGGTCTTCTTCCAAGCGCTGTAAAGCGCCAATTAAAGCAGCAACCGCTTCTTTTGTAAAATGTGCAGTGTGGTGTTGCGCGCATTTTTGCGCAATATAACCGGCAATCGCCGCATAATTTTCAGGCGTGGCCGAAATACGCTCAGCAAACTCCACCTTGATTGGGAAATAATTAAAGAAATCAGGCTGCTCATCTAAACAATCGTAAAAATCTTCACGCGTAGCAATCAGTACCAGTTTCACTTGCAGCGGTAAAAGCGTGTTATTCGTTACATAACTGGTGCTTTGCGCACTACTGCTCGCATCTTCAATTTGCAAGGTGCCATTACGCAAAAATCGATGCAATTTTTCAATGATTTGTGTGCCGTTTTGCTCGTCATTCAACAAATCACGCAAATGTAGCAGCAGCATGCCACCATCGGCTTTGTGTAAATTACCTGCACGCAATCGCATAAAATCTGGCGATACCGTACTGTCAGACGCGCTTTCAACGCCACCAAACAGCGATTGTATGCTGGGATCATTATCATAAATAATGGGTTGATTAAGCAATTGAGCTTGTGTCGAACGATTATCTACCAACACATTGACACGAAATCGTGCAAAAAATGGCTCGCTGATTAAACCTTCTAAATTGCTTTCAGCGTCTGGGCCTGTCGCTGGCTGCCATGCTTTTAAATAGGCCAAGGTTTCGTGATTAACTAGCTTGAAATAAGCTTTCAAAGTTGGCTCATCATGAAAAGCTTGCTCAAGTTGCTGTATCGCGGCATTCAACCATTGCTCAGCCATTGCCAGCATCGCTTGCTGATTATCTAGTGCCACAAAATTTGGTAACTCTGCCATTAAAGCACGCGCGAAACCATCCATTTCCACACGTAATTTATTGGCCGTTCCGACTGGTAGCTTGATTAACGTAGGCAGATTGATTTGCTCAAAATTATAAATGGAGACTAAATCGTTTAACTTTGAATTACTTAAGCTAGCATCATCTAGCTTGGCGATATCTAGCATCGCGCTATGCATCAATGAAGTTCGGCCACTGCCATGCGCGCCTAGCACCAATACGTTAAAACCTGTTTGCTGCATGTTTAGACCAAACAAAGCAGATTTTTTTGCTTCACTTTGCGCAACCCAGCCATGTTTGTTGGGCTGATATCCAACGGTATTTTCGAGCAATTCTGCCGTATTATTAAACGTTAAGTCATTTAATGAAATGGTGGCATTTAAATCATTTTCAGTTAGTTTTTGCATTACTTTTAGATGTTTTCTCTTTTATAAACTACTTATTTACAGCCGATTATTTCGGGCACATATTTCGTCAGTATCTATTTTAAATACTTACTTATTCCAACGGTTAAGTGCTGCGTCATCGCTCAATTTGGCATCAACCCATCGCTCGCCTGCTGGCGTGATTTCTTTTTTCCAAAACGGTGCTTGGGTTTTTAAATAATCCATCATAAATTCACAGGCCTTAAAAGCTTCACCACGATGTGCGCTCAACACTGCCACCAACACAATCTGATCAAGCGGTTTAAGTGTACCCACACGGTGAATAATCAAACTATCAATCAAATCCCAACGCGTACTTGCCTCAACTTCAATCGCTGTCAGTGCGCTTTCCGTCATGCCTGGATAATGCTCTAATGTCAGCGTATTAATTGAGTCGCCATCATTGATGTCGCGCACTTGGCCAACAAAACTGACCAGCGCACCCGCACTTGGATTAGCAAGCCGCAATTGATTCAATAAAAAACCAACATCAAAATCTTCTGTTTGTATCTGAACAGTCATTTAATCACCCTAAAATTCATTGGTAATCTTTATCCTTAACCACCAGTCACCGGTGGGAAAAACGCCACCTCATCATTGGCTTGAATCTTCGCCAAATCATCCACCAAATTATGATTAATCGCCGCGCGAACTACTTGCTTGCCATTAAACAAATTAGCCCAAACCTCACCACGCAATGCTAACCAATTTTTAAGTGCTGTAATGGTCAGAATCTCGCTTGGCAAATCAAGCTCTTCAGTTGAGTAATTAACCGCTTCTTTGATTCTTGCAAAATATAATACTTTAATTTTCATGTTGTTTATATTCAATAAGTTAATATACTTAATTAATCTAAATTATTACTATTTAATACTGTAATTTAGTTATCGTTTTCGTCTATTGCGTCAAGTAAATCCAGCGGCTGGTTGCTCAGTTCCACACGCTCAATTTGCGCAAAACGACGGGTAATTTTTTGGCTGCTCACATGTACATCTTGCGCATGCTCATGTGCTTGACGAATGTTATCTGCCAGTTTTTTCATGCGCACATCAAAGCGCTCAAAATCTTTACTTAGCTTACCAAGCTCTTCTTTAATGATATGCACTTGCTTGCGCATTTCCACATCTTTTAACACCGCGCGCGCTGTGTTAAGTACCGCCATTAACGTGGTCGGTGAAACCAGCCAAACGCGCTTATTCATGGCGTAATCGATAATTTCGGGGTGGTAAGCATGAATCTCTGCAAACACCGCCTCGGCAGGAATAAACATGACTGCGCCATCGCTGGTGATATTAGAAATGATATATTTGTTAGCTATATCATCCACATGCTTTTTAACGTCAGCTTTAAACTGCTTTTCTGCCGCATTTTGCACCGCTTCTGACAAACTGCTATCAAACATTCTGTGATAGTTTTCCAGTGGGAATTTGCTATCCACGGCAACAGTACCCGTTGGCTGCGGCAGAAAAAGCGCGCAATCCACACGCACGCCGTTTTCAAATGTATGCTGCATTTTAAAGCTATCGTTTGGCAATACATTACGTACCAAACCTTCTAACTGCACCTCGCCATAAGCTCCACGACTGCGTTTATCGCCCAGCAATTCTTGCAGGCTAACCATATTCACCGTTAAGCCATCGATTTTCTTCTGCGCCTCATCAATTGTGGCCAAACGTTCCATCACGCTGATAAACGTTTCGTTGGTCTTTTTAAAGCCTTCGTCTAAACGTTCCGACACTTTGCCGCCTATTTGTTCTAAACGGCTGTCGACTATTTTGCCCAAACTTTCGACACTTTGCGTCAACGTTGTAGTGGCTTTTAGCATCGTATTGTTGATTAGTGATTGCTGCTCTCTGCCCTGCTCACTCAGCGTTTTATGCAGCGTTTCCAAAACGGTTTCGCGCGTTTGCGCCAAGCTCGTATTTTGCGCCAATTGCAAATCTTGCATGGCGTTGCGTGTACTTTGCAGTTCTAGCGAAACCTGCGCTTTCAATCTATCACTATTGTCTTGCGACACAACATTCAAGCGGTCTGCTAGCTTATTTAAGCCGTCATTTAAATCCAATAACATCAAGCGATGTTTGTCTTCTAATTGATTGAGCAATGCACTATTTTTGCTGCTGGAAAACTCGCGCCATGCCAGCCAAGCCAGCAAAATAAGCGTTAAAACTAAAAGTAAGACTATAATTTCGTTCATAACTAACATTATAAACCAGTGTGGCTTTCGCCTTTATAAATAAAATCATATGAATAAACTCAAACTGCTTTTAGGCCAATGGCTTGCCAACTTAACGCGCAAGCTTAAAAACAACTTTTATATTTATCTCGCCACCATGTTCACTTTGCTGGTGTTATTAGATGCGAGTGTATTTCACGTAGGTTTGAATATGCGCGACAAAGCGTTCGACTTTATGGTGAAAAATCGCGTGTTTCAACCTAGCGCAGATAAAGATATTGTCATTGTGGATATTAACGAGGCGAGCTTGGCTGCGTTTGCCAAAGAATATGGCCGCTGGCCTTGGCCGCGCCAAGTGTTGGGTGAATTTGTAGAAAACATCCAAGTACAAAACCCCAAAGCAATTGTGTTTGATATTATGTTTAGTGATGCGGATATTTATAACGCAGATAGCGACACTTATTTTAATGATGTGATTGCGGCATCCGACAACACCTTCTTCCCCGTTTTACGTCTGGATGCGAGTCAAGATGCATCAAGCCAACTGAAATATGCACAAATACCAGGGTTAATTCCCAGTGCTGAAGCCGATAAAAATTCCACTGTGGCGGCTATATTGCCGTATTTTGAAGCCGCGCTGAAAGCCAATCGTTTAGGCACGCATAATGTCTATCCAGACAACGATGGCATCGTGCGCCAATACCGCATGTTTCATGACAATGCAGGCTGGCGCTTACCTTCGTTACCGTTAGTGGTAGCCGAATTTGCCAATAATCAACCTATTGAAAACCTGCCACAAGATATGCTAATTAACTGGCGCGGCAAACCATTTACCTATACTTATGCCACGTTTAGCGATGTATTCACTGATTTAGCCAGTGAGCACAAAAAACGCCCAGCGAATGAATTTACTAACAAAATCGTCATCATCGGCTCTACCGCACCAGGCTTGTTTGATATCAAAGCGACAGCGATGGACAAACAATTTCCGGGCGTGGAAATTATGGCGACCGCAATTGATAACGCAAAACATGGTGACTATTTAAAAGTATGGCGCGGCAAAATACCTTATGTATTATTGAGCTTACTTTTGATTTGGGCCACCACATTGGCGTTTTACTTTAAGGTAGACCGCGACCGATTTAACTCGATTTTCACTGGCGGGCAAATTGGTTTATTAGTGTTGTCATACGTGGCGATTAATCTTACCAACACTTATCTCGATCTAACCGCGCCTATTTTGTGGACCGTCGCCTTATTCGGGATCGCTAAAATCTATGCGTTAGCCACAGACCGCGCCTTGCAACGTTGGTTGGCATTCGGCTTAAAAGCCGATGCGGCTGAATCTAGTGTATTAATCATGCCGATTTTAGTAGAAAGTAATGAAGCATTAAGCCCTGCGATGCTCAAAAAATTGAAACGTGAAATCGAGTTAAACAGCGAGTCGCCTAATAGTATTGAAGCCATTCATGGCACACAAAGTGGCATTTGGGGCTTATTTGGCGACATGGTGGTGGTGAGTTGGATGTTTGCAAATAACAAACCAGAATATGCAGAAACCGCCAAGCAAGATGCACTACAGCTTGCAAAAAAATTGCCGAACTTAATCAGTGACTGCGGTCTACCCGTTACAACTGTGACACGTTACACATTGCATGAAGGCAAGCTTTCTCATCGGCAAACATCTGAATCAACTATGACTTTAGCAGCGCAATGGCGAACGCTGTTTGCACAAGCGGTCATTAAATTGGAAACTAGCGAATTAGACTCAGAAAATTAGGGCTAGATAATTAGTAACAAGCATACAAGAATCAATAAAGGATTTGATATGAAAATAGACTTAAACAAAAAAAACTATTTAAGAGCTTTGCTGCTTATCAGTCTAGCAAGCCCTATTTTTGGGATTGGCGGCGAAGCTGGCACAGCATTAAAAGCGGATACTTTACGATTAACACCTTTTGCGGATGCCAAATCGGTCGGCAGCTTAAGCAAAAATGATGCGGTAGATATTTTGGCGAAAAAAGGTGCTTGGTTACAAGTGACCACTCAAAAAAGTGCTGGCAAAAAAAGCACTGGCTGGGTGCGTTTGTTATCGGTTAAACGCGGCGGCGTATCGAGCAGCAACCAAGTGAAAGGTCTTGCAGACGTTGCCAGCGGGCGCGCAGGTACTGGCAAAGTGGTTTCTACCACGGGCATTCGCGGCTTAAGTGCAGAAGAACTGCAAACCGCCCAATTTAACGAAACTGAAATGAAAAAATTAGAAAGCTATACCTTAACACCCAAAGATGGGCAAAAATTTGCAGCAGCAGGCGGTTTGATTACCTCACCACTCACTTACTTTAAAGGAGCTCAATAATGCATAACATTAAGCATAAGTTACTAATTGGGCTAATGGTTTCTGCTGGTTTATTTTCCATGCAATCTATTGCGTTCGATTTTGGCAAGGCGCTTGAAGACGCCGCTAAACAAAAAATAGATGAAGTTAAAAATGGCAGCGGAGCTACTAATCCGGAACAAGCAAAAACGCCAGTCGAGATTGACGCTGCAAAAAATGCTGCAGAATCAGGTGCAACAGTCGTGCCCGATGAAAAAGCGTTCAACTGGAAAAATCCAAGCACTGCAGAGGAAATTGCACTTGGACGTGAAATTACCGGCAGTATTTTAGGCGCCGCGCCTTTGGTTAAAGATGTCAAATTACAACAATATGTGAATAAAGTTGGCCGCTGGGTAGCCAATCAATCAGAGCGTTCTGATTTGCCTTGGAAATTTGGCGTCATCGAAAGTAGCGATTTAAATGCTTTCGCCGCACCTGGTGGCTATGTATTAATCACCAAAGGCTTATACCAACAATTAAGCAATGAGGCGCAATTAGCAGGGATTTTAGGGCATGAAATCGCCCATATTGTGCAAAAACATCAGCTTAAAGTGCTGCAAAAACAGCAATTAGTCAATATTGGCGCAGGTTTAATTACCGATAAGTTTAGCAAAGATAATAAACTTGCGAAAAAAGCCATTGGTAGTGGTGCCGAAATCAGTGCGCGTAGCTTGGATAAAGAGGCTGAATATGAAGCGGACCGCATGGGTGTGGTGCTAGCCGCGCGCGCAGGTTACGACGCATTTGGCTTGCCTGAAGTGTTACAAGCAATTGGTCAAACCAATAAAACCGATAACAGCGTTGCATTGCTATTTAAAACCCACCCACATCCAGACGAGCGCTTAACTAAATTGGGAAATAGTGCAGGCAGTAAGTTGGATAATCTTAAAGCAGGAAAAACACTTGAAGATAGATTCTACAGATTGAAAAATTAGTGATATTAATACATTAATTCAAATACTTAACACATTATTAATAGCAAATTATGTGTTAAGTCTAATGGATTTATAAATGTCTATTTAGCTAGATTAAATTGCGCGCTCTTAGCTCACTTTTAATATAAGCGTAATAAATAGGTGCGGCCACTATCCCTGCTAGTCCAAAAATCGCTTCCATCAACAACATGGTAATCAGCAACTCCCACGCATTTGCGCGAATCTGCCCGCCAACGATGCGTGCATTTAAAAAATATTCTAGCTTATGAATCACGATTAAATACAGCAACGAGCCAATTGCGACACCCAATGATTGGCTTAAACTCACAACAACAATCACCGTGTTGGAAATAAGATTCCCCACTACAGGAATCAAGCCAGCCACAAAAGTAATGGCTATCAACGTTTTAACTAAGGGCAATTCAATACCAAACATCGGTAAGATTATTGCTAAATAAACGCCCGTAAATAATGCATTAATAGAAGCAATACGCACCTGCGCAAACACAACGCGTTTAAACGCATCGCCAAACAGCCAGGCACGTTGTGCCAAGGCGCGTGCAAAGGGCTGATATTGATCGTCGTTAAGCGCATCGCGTAGCGCAATCATGCCGCCTATAATCATGCCAATAATAATATGTGCAGTAATACGCCCGGCTTCTTTGCCTACAACCTGTAATTCGGTTGCATGCGATCGCAGCCAAATAGTAGCCTCTTCTTTAAATGCAATCGCATCAGATGGCAAACGCTCTAATATCCATGCAGGCAAAATCTTGCGTGAGTCTTCAATAATCTGTGCCATTTTGGCAAGTAATACAGTTATGCTGCCCGACTCTGACCTGAAAAATGCGACTAAGCCTGCTCCTGCAAGGCTCAATAAACTGACGGTAGCGATGGCTAATAGTGCAATTGCAATCAATTTGGCACGCGGGCCAGGCAATTTACGTTCGATATATGGCGTTAAAATGTGTATCAATTGATACACCAGCAGGCCAGCCAACAAAGCAGGCAATAAGCGAAAAACCAATACCAGCACCATCGCTACGCCAATCAATATCCATGAGGCAATATCAAATTTTATGGATAAGGTTTCAGTATGATTATCTCGCATAGCTTTTAATTAAATATTCCTGAATTAAGTAAGAAATTATGTGTGATTGAATTATTTAATGTGGTTAGCTAATTAAATCTGCCCACAAATGCATTCACTTCGGTAACTGGTAGACTGATTTTAACATGTACTGCTTGATCAAAATGTTTATCTAACACCTTGCCTTTTAATTGTGAAACCAATCGAGTTAACTCATCTATACGATTGTATTGCACACTTAAACTCAACTCTTTCATTTCAATAAAAGGCATAATCTGCGCGGCATCCAGCGCCATTTTTGCCGTGCCGCTATAAGCGCGCACCAAACCACCAGTGCCTAAATTAATGCCGCCATAATAACGTATCACGCCAACTGCGACATTGATCAAATCGCGTCCTTCCAACATTTGTAAAACAGGCTTGCCCGCGGTACCACTTGGCTCGCCTGCATCTGAGAATCTAGGAATGATGCCATCCGCTGTTTTGATTCTAAACGCATAAGCCAAGTGATGGGCGTTTTGGTGAGGGGCCGCCATCTGCCTTAAAAACAGGCCGACTTCCCGCTCTGTCTGGCAATGTCCTGCAAACGCATAAAATCGCGATTTTTGAATCGTATGTTCGGCTGTACCTGTTTTTTCAATGGTTAACATACAGAATTAAAGCTGCAGGATTTAAGATAAACCAACAATATTACCAGATGCATTCAGGTCAATATGTTGGCTAGCGGGCTGCTTTGGTAGACCAGGCATGGTCATTATCTTTCCACAGATTGCTACAACGAAACCTGCGCCACGCGATAAATATAAATCTTGCACTTGCAAGGTATGTACATTTGGCGCGCCTCTAATTGAAGCGTCTGATGAAAATGAATACTGTGTTTTAGCGATGCAAATTGGGAAATGTGCATACTGCTGTTCCAGCACCGCTAATTTTTTTGCCGCTTTTTCACTCAACGTCACGGCTGTTGCACCATAAATTTTCGCTGCGATAGTTTCTAGTTTGCCCAATAACGGTAGTGAGTCTGGGTATAACAACTTAAAATTGGATTTCGTATTTGCAATTGCTTCCACAACCGCATGTGCTAAGTCAACTGCTCCTGTGCCACCTTCTGCCCAATGTTTACACACAATGGCTTTAAAGCCCCATTGTGCAAGTGCAGATTTTAAGGTATCGATTTCTAACTGCGTATCATGCGTAAAGTGGTTGATCGCCACCAATACTTGCATGCCAAAATGTTGGCGCAAATTAGTCAGATGCTTAATCAGATTTGCCATTCCACTTTGCAAATAAGTAATATTTTCTTGATCAAGCTCAGCCAGTGTCGCCCCACCGTGATATTTAAGTGCGCGAATCGTAGCGACGATTACCACTAAATCTGGTTGCAAGTTAGATTTGCGGCATTTGATATCAAAGAACTTTTCTGCGCCCAGATCTGCACCAAAGCCCGCCTCAGTCACCACATAATCAGCCAATTTTAAAGCCGTTTTTGTCGCCACCACCGAATTACAGCCATGCGCGATATTGGCAAACGGGCCACCATGAATTAACGCGGGAGTATGTTCTAACGTTTGTACCAAATTTGGTTGAAAAGCATCTTTCAGTAATGCAGTCATCGCACCCTGCGCTTGCAAATCACTCGCCAAGATGGCTTTGCCAGCCAGATCAGTCGCCACTTGAATATTACCTAAGCGCGTTTTTAAATCATCTAAATTTTCAGCCAGACAAAAAATTGCCATGACTTCGCTAGCGACAGTAATGTTAAAACCCGTTTCAACATCTAGCTCGGCGTGCGTTGTAACGTGCCGCAAAGCGCGGTCATTCGTATCCAAACAACGACGCCACGTGACTTCTTTAATACCTAATACGTTGCCGTGATAAATGTGATTATCAACTAATGCAGCAAGCAAATTATTCGCTGAAGTAATGGCATGAAAATCACCCGTAAAATGCAGGTTAATATTTTCCATCGGCACCACTTGCGCATAACCGCCACCAGTCGCGCCACCTTTTAAGCCAAACACCGGCCCTAATGAGGGTTCGCGAATACAAACCATTGCCTGTTTATCGATTTTTTCTTGCTTAAACAGGTGATTAAGTGCATCTGCCAGACCAATTGTAGTCGTCGTTTTACCTTCGCCAGCAGGTGTTGGGCTGATAGCTGTGACTAAAATAAGTTTGCCGTTTGGCCTAACTTTTGTTTTTGATTTGATTTGGGTAGGATTATGTAATTCGTTTAAAAAGCTTGCGCCTAATTTGGCAATTGAATAGCCATATGGAATTAAATCTTCTGCTGCGATATCAAGCGTCTGGGCGACATCAACAATCGGCTTCAATTTTGCCGCTTGCGCAATAGCGAGATCAGACAGCATGACGATTCTCCCCAATCAGCACACCAATTATTTACGGCTGCCTAAGATTGAGCCAAGAACGCCACGAACTATACTACGTCCCAATTGCGAGCCAATCGCACGCGCCGTCGATTTAGCGGCACTTTCTAAAACACTGTCTGAACGACTTGTTTTTTTTCCGCCCAAAACGCCGCCTAACATGCCGCCCCAATCAAAACCTTTATCCTCTTCTTCTACTACTTCTGCGGATTCTGTTGCGCGCGCTTTGAGTATTTCATAAGCAGATTCGCGGTCTACCTGTTTTTCGTAAAAACCTGCGATATTAGAACCAGCAATCACCGCGGCACGTTCAGCATCAGTCAGTGCGCCAATTCTACTTTGCGGTGGACACACAAAGGCACGTTCCACAGGTGTTGGCACACCTTTTTCATCCAAAAAGGAAACCAAAGCTTCACCTACCCCTAGCTCTGTAATCGCAGTCGCCACATCAACTTTCGGATTGCTTCTAAAGGTTTCAGCAGCCGATTTAACCGCTTTTTGATCGCGTGGCGTAAATGCCCGCAATGCATGCTGCACGCGGTTACCCAACTGGCCAAGCACGATATCCGGGATATCTAAAGGATTTTGACTGACAAAATACACACCCACACCTTTAGAACGAATCAAGCGTACAACTTGCTCAATTTTTTGCAATAAAGCCGGTGGCGCGTCACTAAATAGCAAATGCGCCTCATCAAAGAAAAACACCAACTTAGGCTTTTCTAAATCGCCAACTTCAGGCAATTTTTCAAATAATTCGGATAATAGCCAAAGCAACAAAGTGGCATAAACGCGCGGCGAATTAAACAGTTTATCGGCGGCTAAGATATTAACAACGCCACGACCCTGATTATCGGTTTGCATTAAATCTTCTAAATTCAATGCTGGCTCACCAAACAGCAAATCTCCGCCTTCAGTCTCAAGCTGCAAAAGCGAGCGCTGTAATGCACCAACGCTGGCGGCTGAAATATTGCCATAGGTTGTTTGATATTGCGCAGCGTTTTCAGCCGCATGCTGCGACATGGCACGTAAATCTTTTAAATCCAGAAGCAACCAGCCTTTATCATCTGCAATTTTAAAAATCGCATTAATCACGCCAGCTTGCACATCATTTAAATTGAGTAATCGCGCCAACAAAAGCGGCCCCATTTCAGCGACGGTGGTGCGCACTGGATGGCCTTTTTCGCCAAACACATCCCATAACACCACAGTTGACGCCTGTGGCTTAAAATCATCCATTCCCAGTTGTGCTACGCGCGCATCTATTTTTGCATTTCCGCCACCTGCTTGACTCATACCAGCTAAATCACCCTTAACATCCGCCATAAAAACTGGCACACCAAGCGCAGAAAATCCTTCTGCCAGCGTTTGCAATGTGACTGTTTTACCAGTGCCCGTAGCCCCTGCTATCAAACCATGGCGATTGGCCATTTTAGGTAAAATAGACAGGAAATTTTCTGCTTTTGCGATACGAATCGGGTTCATCTTGTCTTCAATCTTTTTGTCTTTAATGTTAAGTTTTTTAAATGGTATGGTTTATTTTAAAGGCTTAATTTTATTTCAAATGTTTGGCTCACAAATACTTATTTCATCAGCAATTTAACCCACAAACCATCACTGCATTTTTTGAATAGCGTATATTATTTTACACACTTAAATATCACCACGACTGGCTTTTTCCATTAACTGAACTAAAGCATCCTCAAGCTCTTGTGCTGATTTTTGTGCGCGTGAAGTGGGATTTTTGATGCTCTTTAAATCATAGGTAGGACGATCTAAGCCCAAAAACAAGGTTAACTTATTATTGGCATCAGGCTTTTCGTATAAGGCAATTCTGCATGGAGCAAATACCAAAAATTCTGGATGATCAAGCATGATTTCAGTGCCCATGCTTAAATTACAAAATGAATGTACTTCTTTAATGCCTTTAGGGTCAATGCCGCGCAATTTCATGTGTTCGCCAATCGGGAAATTGGCTGGGTTCACAAAATTCATGCCTTCCGATAGCGATTTCAAGCTATCTACCACGTCTTGGTAACTAACACCTGATTTAACGGGAAGCTCATACAGTGCGCTATTTAGATCAACGGCGGGCAAGCCATTAGGCATGGCTTTAAAATTTGAAGCTTGTGCTACAGATTGTGTAGAAGTCGTTTTAGGCATAGCGCATGCGCTTAACAATACTATAATAAAAATGCTAAATAAGTGCCTAAGTTGCATGCTCAACTCCAATTGAGCTAATTACTCAATCAGCTCATAAAACCAATTCGTTAAATTAATTAAATGACATTAACTCGCGTAATTACGTTAACTATGTACGATGCGCTTTTAATGCTTCGTCTACTGCCCTGCGATCGAACCGTGGCGCCAGAAACTCAATAAAACCATAAATATAATTACGTAAAAAAGCATCTTTACGCACACCTAAATAAGTCGTGCTAGCAGGGAATAAATGGCTGCAATCTAAGCTGACCAAATCCTTATCACGCTCTTCATCATACGCGATATTGGCAATCAACCCAACGCCCAAACCCAAGCCTACATAGGTTTTAATGACGTCAGCATCAATCGCGCTTAATACCACATTTGGCATCACCCCTGCATCGTGGAATACTTTTGCTACAGCGTTACTGCCTGTAAATGCAAAATCATAGGTAATGAGCGGAAAGCTGGCTATTTTAGATAATGTAAGTGGCAATGCACTGATTAAACGATGACCTTTTGGCACCACTAGAGAACGATTCCATTCGTAACAAGGCAAACAAAGGATGCGATCATCTAAGCTGATTTTTTCAGTCGCAATTCCAATATCGGCCTCACCATTTGCGACTTGCGCGGCCACACTCGAAGGGTCTCCTTGATGAATATTTAGCTTAACGTGCGGATAAGCCTCAATAAACTGTTTCACTGCGGCGGGTAATTTATAACGTGCTTGCATGTGCGTTGTCGCAATGGTCAGCGTACCCGTTTCAACTTTACTGAATTCGTCACCGACTCGCTTAATGTTCTGCATTTCAAGCATTACCGTCGCAGCCAATTTGACGATATGCTTACCGGGCTCAGTAATCCCTGTTAAGCGCTTGCCATTACGCTGAAAAATCTGTAACTTTAGCTCATCTTCAAGCATTTGAATTTGCTTGCTCACACCAGGCTGTGATGTATGTAATGCCTCGGCAGCGGCTGAAATATTGAGACCTTGCCGCGCCACTTCATGTATATATTTCAATTGGTGAAGCTTCATACATGCACCTCTGCGAATAAAATAATCTTTATAAGCAAATCATATACTAAAATAATAAAATGTTATTAAACAATTATATTGATTACTGATATATTATGCGCCCTTACTACCATTTGGGTGTATATAACGCGTGGATTTTATCTTCTATATCTTTGCTGGATTCGTCGTTGGTTTGTTAGTTGGATTAACAGGCGTTGGCGGCGGTTCATTAATGACACCAATATTACTCATTTTTTTCAACGTAAAAGCAGCAGTCGCAGTTGGCACCGATTTACTCTATGCATCTATCACCAAAAGCGTAGGCATTTTTGCGCATGGGAAATTAGGCAATATTGATTGGAAAATTGTCCGCTTGCTGGCTTCTGGCAGCATTCCCGCCTCAATAATCACATTATTCTATTTAAAAGATTTAAATATTGCATCTGACGATGCAGTAAATAGTATTAAGTTCTGGCTAGGCATCGCATTATTGCTTACTTCATTATCGGTATTATTTCGCAACCAGCTAGCCCAATTATCTAAAACAGGCCACTGGATTAATCCTAAGTACACGCCCAGCTTAACAGTCATTCTAGGTGTCATTTTAGGTTTTTTGGTTACATTAACTTCTGTTGGCGCTGGTGCGTTAGGCGTAACGGCACTATTGATTTTATATCCCAAAACCCCCATAACTAAGATAATAGGATCCGATGTCGCACACGCCGTACCGCTCACTTTGGTTGCTGGCTTAGGCCATGCCAGCCTTGGCACAGTTGATTACAGCTTGCTTGGCACCTTGTTAATTGGTTCAATTCCCGGCATTTGGATTGGCAGTCATTTGAGTTCTAAAGTGGCAGAACACTGGGTACGCACGCTACTTGCTTTAATTTTAGTTTATGTCGGTCAAAAACTGGCTTTTCCAGAACTTAACCAGCTGATTGGCATTACAGTTTTGTTATTTTTGGTGGCATTAAAACAATTTGGATTTACAAAATCTTAAAAATAATTACGCTTTTTTAATTTAGATTCAAATTTATTAGTTTTAAATTCAAGTTTATTGAATAAAACCATCAATTTAGACAAGCAGATTTTGGCTTAAACCTGTTTTTAGATTAAAATATCAGGTTAGCTTTTTAGCCAAACAAATGTTAACCATAGAAACTCTAAATGTTAGCCATAGAAACTAAGGTGCGGAAGAAATTCAGCACCACATTACGTGTCAGATAAAATTTATGTATAAGTACGATAAGCTAGACCAACAAATTGTCGACGAACGCGTTGCACAATATCGCGACCAAACCCGCCGCTTTTTAGCAGGCGAACTCTCTGAAGAGGAGTTTCGCCCATTACGCTTGCAAAATGGGTTGTACATTCAGCGCCACGCGCCGATGTTTCGCATTGCTGTGCCTTATGGCATGCTGTCTAGCAAGCAATTACACAAGCTTGGCGACATCGCAAAAAAATACGATAGAGATTATGGTCACTTTAGTACGCGCCAAAATCTGCAACTCAACTGGCCCAAATTAGAAGATGTGCCCGATATTCTAGCTGAACTCGCCACGGTTGAAATGCACGCAATTCAAACCTCTGGCAATTGCATACGCAACATTACGACCGATCAATTTGCAGGCATCGCGCCTGATGAAGTAATTGATCCACGTGCAATGGCTGAAATCATGCGCCAATGGAGTACATTCCATCCCGAGTTCGCTTTATTGCCACGCAAATTTAAAATCGCGGTTTCTGGCACCAAGCAAGACCGCGCGATTGTGCAAGCACACGATATTGGCATGGAGTTTTATGTCGACGTTGCAGGTAAAGTAGCGATTAAAGTTTGGGTGGGTGGCGGATTAGGCCGCACACCAATATTAGGCTCTGTTATCCGCGAACATTTAGAGTGGCAACATGCACTCACCTATTGCGAAGCGATTGTTCGCGTGTACAACTTACACGGTCGCCGCGATAACTCTTACAAAGCACGCATCAAGATTTTGGTGAAAGCGCTTGGTATTGAAGAATTCAAAAACCAGGTAGAAGCAGAATGGGCGCACTTAAAAGACGCACCGAACACTATTACGGAAGCTGAATTAGCCCGCGTTGGCAAGCATTTCGAGGCTATGCCTTACGAAAACTTGAACGCACACGATTCAAACTTTGATGCTGCAATTGCAAGCAACCCTGCTTTTGCCGCCTGGGTGAAACGTTGTGTACATACGCATAAACAAGCGGGTTACCGCGCTGTAACACTGTCACTTAAACCGCACGGAAAAGCACCAGGCGATGCTTCTAGCGAACAAATGCATGTGGTCGCGGATTTAGCCGCACAATATAGTTTTGGTGAGCTACGTGTTTCGCATGAACAGAACTTAATCTTGGCAGATGTTAAATTAAGTGATTTGTATAACGTTTGGGAAAAAGCGCGCGCTGCTGGCTTAGCGACGCCGAACATTGGCTTGCTTACCGATATTATTTGCTGCCCAGGCGGTGATTTTTGTAGCTTGGCAAACGCTAAAAGCATTCCAATTGCAGAAGCGATTCAAATGCAATTCGATAATTTAGATTATTTGCATGATATTGGCGATATTGAACTCAACATTTCAGGTTGTATGAATGCTTGCGGCCATCACCACGTTGGTCATATCGGCATTCTAGGTGTAGATAAAGACGGCTCTGAATGGTATCAAGTGTCTATCGGTGGCAAACAAGGCAACGATGCCAGCCTTGGCACAGTGATTGGCCCTTCATTCTCTGCGGATGAAATGCCTGGCGTTGTACAAAAACTGATTGATATTTATATTAAAGAACGCACTCCAGAAGAGCTATTTATCGACACGGTGCGTCGCCTTGGCGTTGCGCCGTTTAAAGCGCATGTTTATGCCAAGAATGAAGAGATTGCATCTGTATGAGTAATTTAATTCAACTTAATAATGACGGTGCTAGCATTGTAGAAAATACTTGGGTTACGGTACAACTTCCGCCCAGCAATGTAGAAGCACGCAAACAAGCAGGCAAGGTTGTTCAGTTTAAATTAACAGGTGAAGATACCGTTACTGAAACGCAAATTGCTGACACGGTTATTCCAGCTACAGGCAAAATTATTGTGCCTTTAAGCGTGTTTATTGCGCGTAAAGATGAATTGTTAACGCGTATTTCAAATGGTGAAGTGGGCGTATGGATAGACACGCATGAAGTATTAGCAGACTTAGCTAACAATCAAGCGGACTTAAATGTGTTGCCTATTATCGCTGTGCATGTAGAGCGTTTTGCTGATGGCCGTATCTTCTCGCTGGGCACCCTATTGCGTACGCGCTATGGCTTTAAAAACGAGTTGCGCGCCATTGGTGATGTGTTGCGAGATCAATTATTTTTCTTAAAGCGCAGTGGCTTTAATAGTTATTTAATTCGTGCTGATCGCTCAGCTAATGAGGCTTTAGCAAGCTTGAAAGATTTCACTGCACCTTACCAAGGCGCCGTAGATGAGCCACGCCCAGTATTTGCGCGTTATAACAGGTCAGCATAATGTCAGGCGAGGTTTCATTCTTAAAGCCTACTGCAATTAATCCAGCCACACAGCCGGCATTAACCGACGCTTTGCAAGCAAGCGTCAACGCAAAGACTGATCAAGTATTGGCTTTGTTAAAAAACGCCTCAAGTGAATTAACGGATATCACTTTTGCGAATAGCTTTGGCGCAGAAGACATGGTGCTGACTGATATTATTTTAAAGAATCAATTGGCTATTGAAATATTTTCGCTTGATACAGGCCGATTGCCCGTAGAAACCTATGACTTAGTCGCGGAAACAGAACGGCATTACAAAACCAAGTTAAATATATTTTTTCCACAAGCACAAACGGTTGAGTTTTACGTCAAAACCAATGGCATCAATGCCTTTTACGAGTCGATTGAACTACGTAAAAGCTGCTGCCACATGCGTAAAGTAGAACCTTTGCAACGCGCACTTAAAGGTAAAAGTGCCTGGGTAACAGGTATGCGCGCAGCGCAAGCGACTACCCGATCAAGTTTGCCTGTGCGCGAATTCGATGAAGGCAATGGATTAGAGAAATTTAACCCATTAAGTGATTGGTCTGAACAAGAAGTGTGGGCTTATATCCGTATGCATAATGTGCCTTATAACAAACTGCACGACCAATTCTATCCAAGCATTGGTTGTGCACCTTGTACGCGTGCGATTGCGATGGGTGAAGATGTTCGTGCTGGCCGCTGGTGGTGGGAAGATCCGACCAGTAAAGAGTGTGGTCTGCACGTTAAATAACCACTTAAAAGTAATTGATAAACCACTTTAAATACTAACTTTAAATGATTGAATATGTTAAATAATACACACAAACCATTGTCACATTTGGATTGGCTTGAAGCTGAAGCCATTCATATTTTGCGTGAAGTGGCAGGCCAGTGCAGCAATCCTGTATTACTATTTTCAGGTGGCAAAGATTCACTTTGTATTTTACGCTTAGCTGAAAAAGCGTTTCGTCCTGGTCGTTTTCCATTTCCACTTCTGCACATTGATACTGGGCATAACTATCAGGAAGTCATTAACTTCAGAGACCAACGCGCAGCTGAATTAGGTGAGCGACTAATTGTTCGCTCATTAGAAGACTCTATGAAACGCGGCACAGTGGTGTTAAAAAACCCTGATGAACCACGCAATAAACATCAATCTGTCACGCTGCTTGAAGCGATTGAAGAGTTTGGTTTTGATTGTTGCATCGGCGGTGCGCGGCGCGATGAGGAAAAAGCTCGTGCTAAAGAGCGTATCATGAGTTTCCGCGATGAGTTTGGTCAGTGGGATCCAAAAAATCAACGTCCAGAGTTATGGAATCTGTATAACGCCCGCTCACATAAAGGTGAAAATATTCGCGCTTTCCCCATTTCAAATTGGACGGAAATGGATGTTTGGCAATATATCGAGCGTGAAAACTTAGAGTTACCGAGTATTTATTTTGCGCATCAACGCGATGTATTTATGCGCGGCGGAGCTATATTTCCGGCCAACGTACCATTAGCGAGCGGCGAAGTAATTAACCAGCCTAAAAATGGTGAAGAAATCATCAACATGCAAGTGCGCTTTAGAACAGTGGGAGACATTACTTGCACCGCACCAGTCATTAGCGATGCTGACTCTGTAAGCAAAATCGTTGTAGAAACTGCAACAACGACAATTACAGAACGTGGCGCAACGCGCTTGGACGATCAGACATCCGATGCAAGCATGGAACAACGCAAAAAAGAAGGTTATTTCTAATGAGCAGCACCAACACAACAAATAACATCAATATCCATAACGATAGTCTCTTACGCTTTATGACTTGCGGTAGCGTGGATGACGGCAAAAGCACGCTTATCGGCCGCTTGCTATTTGATACCAAAACGATTTTGGCCGATACGCTCACGCAAATTTCAAACACGTCTAAAAAACGCGGCATGGAAGCGGTTGATTTATCACTATTAACCGATGGCCTGCAAGCAGAGCGCGAACAAGGCATTACTATTGACGTAGCCTATCGCTATTTCAGCACAGGTACACGCAAATACATTATTGCCGACGCGCCTGGGCATGAACAATATACGCGCAACATGGTGACTGCAGCCTCTACTGCCAATTTGGCGATTATTTTGATTGATGCCCGTCGTGGCGTGCTCACACAAACGCGCCGTCATAGCTTTTTAGCGCATTTGGTTGGTATTCAGCACATTGTGGTCGCGGTGAATAAAATGGATTTGGTGAATTATGACCAAGCCGTTTATGACAAGATTTGTGCAGATTATTTAGAATTTGCAACCGAAATCGGTTTTGCACAATCCAGAGAGATTCGTTTTATTCCGATGTCTGCATTAAATGGCGATATGTTGGTGGACCGTTTGGATAATATGCCTTGGTATACCAATGAAACACTACTAGAAATATTAGAATCCGCACCAGCGGCGCACGTAGATGCTGATGAAGAGTTTCGTTTCCCAGTGCAGTTCGTATGTCGCCCGCATGCAAGTGCCGATGCTGACTTGCACGATTTCAGAGGCTTTATGGGACGTATTGAAAGTGGCAATATTGCGGTGGGTGATGCTGTCACCATATTGCCAAATGGCTACCAGTCAACCGTAAAAGCCATTCAATTGGGCGATGTACAGTTACAAAAGGCACAAACTGAGCAGTCGGTAACCTTATTATTGGCCGACGAAATCGATACTTCACGTGGCGATATGATTGTTAAATCGGGTAGCGCAATTCAACCAATCAAACAAATAGAAGCGATGGTTTGCTGGTTATCTGAAACACCATTGTCTCCAGCTAGAACCTATATTATTCGCCACACAACTCGCGAATCTAAAGCAAAAGTTGGGACGATCGCCTATAAAGTAGATGTCAATACACTAGAGCAGCAACCTACAAGCGATCTTAAAATGAACGATATTGCGCGCATTCAGTTTAAGCTTGCGCAACCGTTAATGGTTGATAGTTACCATAACAACCGCGCAACAGGCGCGTTCATTGTGATTGATGAAAGCACCAATAATACTGTTGGCGCAGGCATGATTGTATAAATCAAAAAATTGATTAGAATTTATAAGATTATTTTAATAAGATTTAGTTGAAGGAATAGAAATGACTTATGTAGTCACCGAAAATTGTATCCAATGCAAATTTACTGATTGTGTTGATGTGTGCCCAGTAGATTGCTTTGTAGAAGGTCCTAACTTTTTAGCCATCAACCCAGATGAGTGCATTGACTGCACACTATGTGTGGCTGAATGCCCTGCAGAAGCTATTTTTGCAGAAGATGACGTGCCTGCAGATCAACAAGAGTATATTGCCTTGAATGCGCGTTTAGCTGAATTATGGCCAACGATTACCAGCCGAAAAGATGCCTTACCTGATGCAGAAGCGATGAATGGCGTAGCAGGTAAACGTAAGCTTTTAATTGAAGAGGCTTAAATCTTAGCGTTTAACTTTTTTAAAATCTTGGATTTAAAACTGAACTTAAAAGTCGTGTAACAATATAAAGGAGGCAACTGCCTCCTTTTGTTTTTATCATGGGATAATTATCCTAAAATGACACCAGCACTTAAATATTTACAACACTACCCGCTTGCGCTTCAAGATAAAATTAGGCAATTACAAACACAGGGCGTGCTTGGTGAGTACATTTCAACACGCTATCCTCACCTGCACACAATACAAACAGACAAAGCGCTTTATCAATACGCGAACGAGATTAAACAAACGTTCTTGCGTACTGCTCCCTTGCTAGACAAAGTGCATTACGACAATAGGTTGGGCATAGAACATCATGCGCTTGGACTGAATACTGCGATTTCGCGTGTACAAGGCGGAAAATTAAAAGCGAAGAAAGAAATTAAAATCTCTTCATTTTTTAAAGCAGCGCCCACTGATTTCTTACGAATGATTGTTGTGCATGAGCTAGCACATCTTAAAGAGCGCGATCACGACAAAGCTTTTTACCAGCTATGCCGACATATGGAACCCGATTACCATCAATTAGAGTTTGATTGTCGTGTTTACTTGCTTTGGAAAAATGAGCTGGTAATTAAAACAGTGGCGCCTAAACTACAGGCGCCATGATGTGATTTTTTACGATTTACCTTAAGCAGATTTTTTACAGAAAATGCTATCTAAACTGAATTTCCCTGCGCCTGCAAAAGCAAAGTATAAAAATACAAAACTAAACAAAACAGCCAATTCGCCTTTGTTTACAATCGGTAAAAAGCCGCCGGGCGCATGTGCCATAAAATAGGCAACTGCCATTTGGCCGGAAAGAATAAAAGCAACTGGTCGCGTAAACAGGCCAAGCAAGATCAATGTACCGCCTACCAGTTCAAGAATACCAGCAACACCCATCAGCGACATCAACTGCAACCCATCAAACATGGCGTTGTACGGCACGCCTAGCAGCTTAGATGATCCATGTTGCAAAAACAGAAAGCCAGTGATGATGCGTAATAAACCTAAAACATAAGGTGTCCATTTTGCACAAGATTGTGTATTTAACATTTGAGTTTTCCTTTGTGTTGATTAATCAGATGAACCAATAAGATACTAACTGATTCGCTTATAACCCGTCTAGGATTTAATCCTGCCAATAAACCTAATTAAAGTTTATAAATCCTAACTTAATTCGGTTATGCGCTGTTTATTTTGTGCTAGTTGGCGGGTGGATTAAACACGATGAACTTAAAATTTGGGCGTGGCATTCAGGTGCTATTAAAGAATATCGCTAAGATAACGTGCGCTTAATGATTGTATTAATTAAACTTTAAAGCTTTTCCACAATTGCGTCTGGCTAATCACCAACAACGCAATAATTAAATAAACCATCATCGCAATGGCTAATCCCATCACGCTGCCCCACACCAAAGGCACAATCAAACCAGCTGATACAGTGGATAGCAACATTTGAATAAATGCTTGCCCTGATGCAGCAGTACCGCGAATTCTAGGGTGACGATCCAGCGCGGCAAGCGACAATATCGGCATCACCAAAGCCATTCCTACGTTAAATAATGCTATTGGTAAAATGTTGTTCACGGGGTTTAACGGCAGAAAAGTACAAACAAGAATATTAGCGGTCACAATCAGTAGCATCCAAGCAAAAGCCACCCTAAGCACTTTTTTTGCGGTGTACTTGCCTGCGACATATTTTGCCAGATAAGAACCTATCATCATGCCGCAAACTGTGGGTATGAATAAATAAGCATATTGTTGCGGGCTTAAGCCTAAATGTTTACCCAAAAACACAGGGCTAGCGAGCACATACACAAAAAAAGCCGAAAAGCAGGCACCTGTAGCTATACCTAATTTAGCGAACTCCGCATCGCTAAAAATGGTTTTATAACTAGCCAACACATTCTTTGTAGATAAATGAATGCGTTTTTCTGGCGACATGGTTTCCGGCAAAAAAGCGATGGCTGCCCATAAAGTTAATGCAGCATAAATTGCCAAAAATATAAAAATACTTTCCCAACTTAAACCTAATAACAAGCCGCCAATGATCGGTGCAACTGCAGGTGCAATACCAAATAACATTTGTACCGTTGCCATGACTCTTTGCGCTGCAGCGCCTTCAAATAAATCGCGCACCATGGCGCGCGCTACTGTATTGCCTGCCCCACCGCTTGCACCTTGTAGCGCTCTAAAAAACCATAACGCTTCTACGTTTGGCGCAAAGGCACAACCGATTGAAGCTAGGACAAAAATGCTCAAACCCCATTTAATGGTGGTAATGCGCCCAATCGCATCAGAAATCGCGCCATGCCACAGCGTCATCAAAGCGTATGGCAATAAATAAACCGTTAAGCTTTGCTGAATATGTAAGTCAGACGTTTGTAAATCTGCACCCATTGCATGAAACGCAGGTAAATAGGTGTCAATAGCAAAAGGTGCAAGCGCAGCAAGGCTTGCCAATACATATACTAAAAAAATTGAATGTGGTTTCAATAGAAGTTAAATCGTTAAATTATTGATTGGTGATGAAATGGCGGCATGGTGAATGGCATTCATCATGCCGTAATCATTATGATTAACGCGCCGAGATTGGTTGAAGCTAAAACAACAGGAACTGGGCGGCGATTAGCCATACTTAACGCCTTCAAAACAATAAAAACTGATTTTATCAGCTAATTGTTAAGGCAAGGCGTGAAATTCTTCTACTCGCTCTTTGTCGCCAGCTGCGTATTTTTTAGAGTTTTTATCCGTTCTAAAAATAATCGGCTGTGATGCCAATACAGGATTTTTAGAATCCTCTATCGCTTTTTCAATTAAATGATGATTGGGCGACAATGAACAAACTGGATCGGCACTTTCAGCATCACCAGTGAGTAAAAATGCCTGGCAGCGACAACCACCTAAATCATTCATTTTTTCGGGACAAGTGACACATGGCCCTTTCATCCAAGCAGTACCCCGGTATTTATTAAATGCCGGGCTTTCTTTCCATGCATATTCCAAACCGTTTTCACGCACATTCGGAAACTGCATATTTGGCAACACGCGCGCAGAATGACAAGGCAAAACATCGCCATTAGCTGTCACAATCATAAACACTTCGCCCCAGCCATTCATACATTTTTTAGGGCGATTACCAAAATAATCTGGCACCACAAAAAATATTTTCATTTTGTTGCCGACTTTTTCGCGGAATTCGTTGGTGATTCTTTCCGCTTCGTCAATTTGCTCTTTAAGCGGCATTAACTGGCTACGATTAACCAACGACCAGCCATAGTATTGCGTATTGGCCAACTCAACATAATCGGCACCAAGCGCTTCAGCCATTTCAAGGATTTCTTTGATGTGTCCAATGTTATAGCGGTGAATCACCACGTTTAACACCATTGGATAACCATGATTTTTAATCATGGCGGCGACTTTTTTCTTCAACTCAAACGTACGCGTATTGGTGATGAAATTATTAATCTCTTCGGTAATATCGTGCATAGAAAGCTGGATGTGATCTAAACCACCATCCTTAAACGCTTGAATACGTTTTTCAGTTAAGCCGACACCTGAAGTAATAAGATTGCTGTAATAACCCAGCTTTTTGGCTTCAATGACAATATCTTCAATATCGTCACGCAATAACGGTTCACCACCTGAAATACCCAGCTGAATCGCGCCCATTTTACGTGCATCACGTAAGGCCTGAATCCATTGCTCAGTAGTTAATTCATTTTGTGTGTGCTTGTCGTAATCCGTCGGGTTATAGCAAAAGGCACAATGTAAGGGGCAGCGATAAGTCACTTCTGCCAGCAGCCAAAGCGGCTGAGTATGCGTGATATTCGCCGCAACGCCATTGTTTTGCGCTTGAGAATGTATCTCTTTCTGAACAACTGACTCACCTAACGATGTTTGTGTCATTTTGCTACTCCTTGCGTTGGGCTTATTTCGTTACCAGCACAACTTAAATAGTTTTAAACCCCGAATACTTCCGTTTCCGTACTACTTGTCTCCTAAAGTTTACGAATCCAAGCTTTGCTATACGCCATCTCAAACATGCCAATAATGTCTTTTTCAATATTTTCCACATCGGGAAAAGTGAGTTTCAAATCTGAAACAATCTCACTTACGCTCGCTTTTCCATCTACTCGCTTGATTACTTCACCTGCACCACCGTTTAGTTTGACCATGCCTTCAGGAAAAAGTATCACATAACTTTGTTGTGCCTCCTCCCACTGGAAACGGTGGTAAAGCGCAATGGCGTAAATATCTGAATCTTGTATGTTATTTTCCATGTTCATGCTTACTCGAAATTGACCACTGGTTGACGCAAATAGTCACGGCCTTCTACTTTAATATCTGTAGAAGCCAACATAATAGAGTCAGCAATCACCCAAAGCACGTTCAACTTAAATTGCAAAATTTCTAGCGCTTGCAATTGTTTTGCGCGTGTTTCGCTAAAGTAATCCAGCGTGACGCTCAAACCTTGCTCTACATCCCGACGCGCTTCTGTCAGGCGTTTTTTAAAATAACTCAATCCTTCCTCTTTAATCCATGGATACATGGTTGGCCATGAACTAATGCGTTGCTGATGAATATGCGGTGCAAATAACTCGGTTAAGCTTGAGCACACGGACTCTTGCCAACTACGTTGTTTGGCAAAATTGATATATGCATCCACAGCAAAACGCACACCTGGGCTCACCATTTCTAATGATGTGACTTGTTCACGCGTTAATCCAACCGCCTCACCTAGTTGAATCCAAGCTTCAATACCACCTACCTGATCACCAACTCCATCATGGTCGGTAATGCGCACGATCCACTCTTTACGTATCTCTTTATCTGGGCAGTTAGAAAGAATCGCAGCATCTTTCATTGGAATAGCGATTTGATAATAAAAACGATTCGCCACCCAACATTGCAATTGCTCTTTACTTAACTTACCCTCATACATCATCACGTGAAACGGATGATAGATATGGTAGCCACGGCCTTTTTCACGTAGTTTTTCTTCGAACTCTGTTCTAGACCATGGTTTTAATTGTTCAGTCATTCTAGTCTCGCTTAAAGAATAATATCCATGCCGTCATAGGCCACTTCAATTTTGTGTTGATTCAATATTGCACGTTCAGCAGAATCTTCTCGCAAAATAGGGTTAGTATTATTGATGTGAATCAAAATCTTACGCACATCACCGAATTCGTTTAATTTCTCAATCATGCCACCCTCACCGGACTGTGGATTATGACCAATGCTACGTGCCGTTTTAGTCATCAAACCCATATCAATCATCTCAGTATTGGTCCAGAACGTACCATCTACCATAATGCAATCGGCTTGGCTCATTAGCTCTGGCAAATGCGGTTCAATTTCACCTAAACCTGGTGAGTACCAGCATTTTTTACCTGTGCTGATTTCCTCAATCAATACGCCGATCGTATCGCCAGGATGCGGGTCATTACGATGCGGAGAATATGGTGGCGCAGCGCTTTTTAAGGCAACTGCAGTAAATTTGAGGTTTGGAACATTCGGTATAGTAAAACTTTGTTTACCGTCGATAGGCACATCATGACGATTAATACCACAATAGTGACCCAAA
The DNA here is from genome assembly GCA_040387515.1 of Pseudomonadota bacterium. GTDB lineage: Bacteria > Pseudomonadota > Gammaproteobacteria > Burkholderiales > Methylophilaceae > Methylotenera_A. Next base: position 108,375 of record JAZKDP010000007.1, on the reverse strand, counting down.
ATATTCAGCACCTGATTGCCACTGGTTAAATCTTCATACACCATGTCAGTACAGTAAATCTCGCGTTTTACTTGGCCCTCACGCAACATGAACAAACCTGTAGTGTGATCAATTTGTGCATCAATTAAGATAACTGCTTGAATACCTGAATCCCTGATATTGCGGCCAGGTTGTAATGGCGCGAAATTCTGAATCTGTTGTAATACATCAGGTGACGCATTAAACAACACCCAATTAACGCCATCCCCACTGACGCATATGGAAGACTGCGTACGCTTAGTTGCTTTGATTGTTTTTTTTCTTAAGCCGTCACAATTGAAACAATTACAGTTCCATTGTGGAAAACCACCGCCGGCTGCGGCACCTAAAACGTGAATATGCATGAGATTCTTTACCGAATGAATAAGCTATAAATTTTACTCTTGTTACAATTACTTTTTTATAGAAAAGCTTTAGCTTTATTTCACTAAAGAGAGCTTTTCTATAAAAAAAGGCTGTCTTGCGGCAGCCTTTTTTCACTAATTAGCAAAAAACACTAATTATTTATTCATTACGTACATTGTTACTTCAAAGCCAAAACGCATTTCTGTAGCTGCTGGTGTTGTCCACATGATAATTTTCCTTTAAGTAAATATTAAGTTTCGTTGTCAATTAACTATTGCTACAACGTGAAACGAATTTTGCGCGCTAATTAGTTTTATCAACACCGCAAAGATACCGAATAAACACTAAGTAAATTCATGAGGCCTATATGACCAATATTACGCCACCAATACGGTGTTAAACTTCTTCACTTAATCTTTGATGACGGCGTTTGCGTACAGCCGTAGCTAAGACTTCTAAGACATTAATCGTATCTTGCCAGCTAATGCAACCATCCGTAATCGATTGCCCATAAACCAACTCACAACCTGGTGTGTGATCCTGGCGACCTTCTACCAAATGTGATTCAATCATCAAACCGATAATGCGCGCATCTCCTGCGCTGACTTGATTCGCCACGTCCTGCGCTACTTCTTTTTGCTTACTATATTGCTTACTGCTATTAGCATGGCTGCAATCGATCATAAGCCTTGGCGCAAGCCCGGCATCGGCTAGTTGGTCACACGCCTCATCAACGCTGTCTGCATCATAGTTCGGCGCTTTTCCACCGCGCAATATCACATGGCAATCTTCATTGCCTGTTGTCGAGATAATAGCGGATTGACCTTCTTTGGTTACCGATAAAAAGTGATGTGGACTGGCTGCCGTTTTAATGGCGTCAGTCGCCACGCGTACACTGCCATCTGTACCGTTTTTAAATCCAATCGGACAAGACAAGCCTGATGCTAATTCGCGATGCACTTGTGATTCGGTAGTACGCGCGCCAATTGCGCCCCAACTAACCAAATCGGCCGTATATTGTGGTGTAATCGTATCTAAAAACTCAGCACCAGCTGGCATGCCGATTTCATTTACATCCAGCAAAAATTTGCGCGCGATTTCTAAACCTTCATTAATCTGATAACTACCATCCAAATGCGGGTCGTTAATCAAACCTTTCCAGCCCACTGTGGTGCGTGGTTTTTCAAAATACACGCGCATGACAATCAATAAATCTGCTGCCAAATTTCTACGCAATTCTAACAAACGACGTGCATATTCCATCCCAGCTTTCACATCATGGATCGAACATGGCCCGACAACGACCAATAACCGATCATCCGTTTGGTGCAATATGCGGTGAATAGCTGTGCGCGTTTGCAAAATATTATGCGTGGATTCTGGGCTTTCTTTAAAGCGTGCCAATAAGGCTGATGGCGTAATCAGCGTTTTTATCTCTTTTATACGAACATCATCTGTCGCCAGCTTTTCGTATGCTGTTTTTCCGTAGATTAAATTATCTTGCTCAGTCATTTTTGACAATCTGTTCTAATACTTCTAAAAATCTTGCGTTTTCGCTGAACAATCCAATGCTCACTCGCAGGTAATCAGGCATTTCGTAATTGGCAACTGGCCGCACGATGACACCATTTCTAAGCAACTGTTGGTTAACTGCTGCAGCATTGGCAATTTTAAAACTGATAAAATTGGCATACGATGGAATGTACTCTAAACCCAGCTGATGAAAGCCTTGTGTCAATTGCACCATACCCGCCTGATTTAATGCATAACTGCGCGCTACAAAGTCTTCATCATCAAGTGAAGCAATTGCCGCCGCTTGCGCAATACTATTCACATTAAATGGCTGGCGCACACGGTTCAGCATATCGGCAATGGTGGCATGCATTAAGCCAAAGCCTATACGCAAACCAGCCAAGCCATAAGCTTTTGAAAAAGTGCGTGAAATAATCAGATTATTAAACTCACTTAACCATTCAATTGCTTCAGATTTACTATCAGCAGACAAATACTCATCATACGCTTCGTCTAACACCACCAATAAGTGATTAGGCACTTGTTTTAAAAACGTTTTTAGCTCATTTTTGGCAATTAAAGTACCTGTTGGGTTATTGGGGTTTGCTATAAATATTAAACGTGTTTTGGGCGTAATAGCCTTAACAAATGCATCTAAATCATGTGCATAGTTTTTAGCTGGAATCACCACACCAGCAGCGCCAATCGCTAGCGTCACCAAAGGATATACAGCAAAAGCATGTTGCGAATAAATGGCTTCATAACCTGCACGCAAAAAAGCACGTGCTGATAGCTCTAGAATATCATTCGATCCATTGCCAAACACAATCTGATCATGCGCTACATTGAATTTTTTGCTTACAACATCACGCAAAGCAAAACTATTGCCATCGGGATAACGCGCAATATCTTCAATCGCGTCTTCTATCGCCATTTGCGCTTTGGGGCTAATACCTAAAGGGTTTTCATTTGAAGCAAGTTTAACAATATCTGCTTCATTCAAACCCATTTCACGCGCAAGCTCGCTAATCGGCTTACCGCCTTGATACGGCGCAATGGCACGTACATATTCAGGCGCTAATTCAGCTAAATTGACATCGGATGATTGCATACTGGAAACCCTAGAATACCTAAAACTTTAACTTAAACGACACTGACTTAAATACTTGGCTTAAACAACAGCAACTGGATAAGAACCCAGCACTTTGAGGAAAGACGCGCGCACTTTGCAATAATGCAAAGCAGTTTTCACTTTTGCGTCTGTTTGATGACCTTCAATGTCCACGAAAAAAACATAATCCCATAAACCTTGTTTAGATGGGCGTGATTCAAACTTAGTCATGCTGACGCCATGCCTAGAAAGTGGCTCTAATAACTCCAACATCGCACCTGGTTTATTTTGGGTGGTCATCACAACAGAAGTTTTATCATGCCCTGAAGGCGCAACGTCGTGTCGTCCCAATACTAAAAATCGCGTAGTATTTTTTGGGTCATCTTCAATATTTTCAGCTAGAACATTTAAATTAAATAGCTCTGCAGCGCGTTTGCTGGCAATTGCAGCGGCGAAAGTATTGTCAGTAGAAACCAAGTTATGAATCATCTGTGCAGCAAATGCATTGCTGGTAACGGGCTCACGTTGCGCACGCGGCAATGTCTTATTGAGCCATTCATGACATTGTGACAATGATTGGCTATGCGAGAACACATGTGAAATCTGGCTAATATCGGTTTGTTTTGACAGCAAGCAGTGATGAATTGGCAAGGTAATTTCGCCACAAATTTTTAGCGGGCTAGCTAACAACAAATCCAGCGTCAAGCCAATTGCGCCTTCAGTTGAATTCTCTACAGGTACTACACCATAGTCGGCCTGCTCTGCTTCTAGCGTACGAAATACTTCATCAATGCTCGCACACACTACAGCACTGCGACCTAAACCAAATTGTTTAAGTGCAGCCTCTTCGCTATATGTACCAAGTGGCCCCAAAAAAGCGATTGAAAGCTCTTTTTCCAAGGCACGACAATTCGACATCACGCCACGAAAAATATGACTGACTGCCTCACTGGATAACGGACCTTTATTGTTAGCTTGTAAACGGCGTAAAACTTGTGCTTCTCGCTCTGGTCGGTAAATAACACCGTCATCCTTCAAGCCGCCAATCGCGTGCGCGAGTGATGCGCGCTCATTAACAAGCGTTAAGATTTGCTCATCAATGGCATCAATTTGGTCTCTATGTTGTTTTAACTGCTCGCTCATGGTTAATGTACTTTTTTATGCGCGTTCAAACTGTTTCATATACTCAACCAATGCCTGCACGCCTTCAATCGGCATAGCGTTATACATGCTGGCACGCATGCCACCAACAATCCGGTGGCCTTTTAATTGCAACAAACCTTGCGCTTCAGCACCTTTCAAAAAGGCATCGTTGCGCTTTTCATCTTGCAATCTAAATGGAATATTCATGCGTGAGCGATTATTCACTGCAATGTTGTTGCTATAAAAATCACTATTATCCACATAATCATAAAAAAGCTTGGCTTTGGCAATATTTTTCTGCTCAATCGCCGCCACACCGCCCTGCGCCAATAACCACTCGAATACCAAGCCAGCAATATAGATGCTGTAAGTCGGTGGCGTATTAATCATGCTATGATTTTCAGCCTGTGTTTTCCAATTAAACACCGCTGGTGTTAATGGATTCGCTTTATCCAATAAATCTTCTCGCACAATCACAATGCATAAACCGGCAGGGCCAATGTTCTTTTGGGCGCCGCCATAAATCACGCCATACTGACTTACATCAATTGGTCGCGACAAAATATGTGAGGACATATCCGCTACAATCGGCACGCTTCCTGTGTTTGGAATACCATCAAACTCGACGCCATGAATGGTTTCGTTGGTACAAATATGCACATAAGCCGCGTCTTTATTCAATTGCCAGCTTGAAAAATCGGGCACACATGTAAAACCATCTGCTTCGCTGCTCGCAGAAATATTAATGGCGCCAAATGCGCGCGCATCTTCAACACTGCGCTTGCTCCATGCGCCAGTGACGACGTAATCTGCGCTTTTATTTGCCAGCAAATTCAGCGGAATGATGGCATTTTCAGCAATCGCGCCACCTTGCAAAAATAGCACTTTATAATTGTTTGGAATGCTCAATAAAGTGCGTAAATCTGCTTCTGTTTTTTCTAAAATGCTGGTGAATTCTTTGCCACGATGTGACATTTCCATCACACTCATGCCACTACCATGCCAATCCAGCATTTCAGCTTGCGCACGTTCTAGTACAGGTTTTGGCAGTACTGCAGGGCCTGCAGAAAAATTATAAATTTGCTTCATATTATTCTTAAATAAAATCGTTATTCTTCAGCTGGCAACTCTTCATCTGTTTCAACAATTTTCTCAAGTCCAGATAACTTCTCACCTTCACCCAAGTTAATCAATGTCACACCTTGCGTTGCGCGGCCTAGCTCGCGAATTTCTTTTACACGCGTACGAATCAGCACGCCACCTGTAGTAATCAGCATGATTTCATCATCCTCATTCACTAGTTTTGCAGCAACGACTAAGCCATTACGCTCACTCACAGCAATCGCCTTAACGCCTTGTGTACCACGGCCAGAGTGACGGAAATCAGCCAACACAGTGCGTTTTCCATAACCATTTTCTGTCGCAACCAACACTGTTTGTTGATCATTATCAGCAATTAACAATGACAACACTTGTTGTTTAGCCGCCAACTTCATACCGCGTACACCGCGTGTTGCACGGCCCATTGGGCGCACATCATCCTCAGTAAACCATACTGCTTTACCACCATTGGAGACCAACACAATATCGTTTTTACCGTTGGTGACTTCTGCACCAATCAAGTAATCATCATCGTCCAAGTTAATGGCGATAATGCCGGATTTACGTGGGTTCGCGAATTCGCTCAATGCAGTTTTCTTAACGGTACCGCGTGCGGTTGTCATGAAAATAAAATGATTTTCGTCAAATTCTTTCACTGCTAAAATCGCGTTGATTTTTTCGCCCTCTTCAAGCGGGAATAGATTCACAATTGGTTTGCCACGGCCAATACGACTACCTTGCGGTACTTCGTACACTTTCAACCAATACACGCGACCACGGCTTGAGAAGCATAAAATGTAATCGTGCGTATTCGCCACAAACATTTTGTCGATGAAGTCATCTTCTTTAGTCGGTGCAGCTTGTTTACCACGACCACCACGACGTTGTGCGCGATACTCGTCCAGCGGCTGTGATTTCACATAACCGGTATGCGATAGCGTGACCACTACATCTTGCGGCGTAATTAAATCTTCTAATGATAAATCTTGCGCATTCGCCACGATTTCACTGCGACGTTTGTCACCAAACTGCCGGCGAATTTCCGTTAATTCATCGCTAATAATTGTCGTCACGCGTGAGGCGTTCGCTAAAATATCTAATAAGTCGGCAATAATTTCCATCACCTCTTTGTATTCAATGACAATTTTGTCTTGCTCTAGGCCAGTTAAGCGTTGCAGACGCATTTGCAAGATTTCCTGCGCTTGCACGTCACTTAATCGATAGCCATTAGATGTTAAACCGAAATCGACACTTAAGCCTTCTGGCCGCGATGCCTCCATCGCCGCACGCTTTAGCATTTCTTCCACCACTGGCGATTGCCAAGTTTTCTCCATCAACGAAATTTTTGCTTCTGGTGGCGTTGGTGCGGCTTTAATTAACGCGATCATCTCATCTACGTTTGCCAATGCAACGGCCAAACCTTCTAATACATGACCACGTGCACGGGCTTTTTTCAGCTCAAATACAGTGCGGCGCGTAATCACTTCACGGCGATGGCGTAAAAACGCTTCCAGCATTTGTTTTAGGTTCAGCAAACGTGGTTGGCCATCTAATAAGGCCACCATGTTCATGCCGAATGTGTCTTGCAATTGCGTTTGTTTGTACAGATTATTCAGCACGACTTCTGCAATTTCGCCACGTTTTAGCTCAATCACTACGCGCATGCCCGATTTATCGGATTCATCGCGCAAATCAGAAATACCTTCTATTTTTTTCTCGTTAACTAATTCAGCGATTTTCTCAACGAAAGTTTTCTTATTCACTTGGTAGGGTAATTCGTCGACGATCAACATCTGACGACCCCCACTTTTATCCATATCTTCAACATGCGTGCGACCACGCATCACCACACGACCACGGCCTGTGCGATAGCCTTCTTTAACACCAACTGTGCCATAAATTATGCCTGCGGTTGGGAAATCAGGTGCTGGCACTAATTCGATTAATTCTTCAATACCTGTTTCAGGATCTTTAAGCAGCGCAAAACAGGCGTCCAATACTTCATTGATGTTATGTGGCGGGATGTTAGTCGCCATGCCCACAGCAATGCCTGAACTACCGTTAATCAGCAAGTTAGGAATACGCGCTGGCATAATAAGCGGCTCATTCTCGCTGCCATCATAGTTAGGGCCAAAATCGACGGTTTCTTTATCAATATCCGCTAATAATTCATGCGCGATTTTTGACATACGGATTTCTGTATAACGCATCGCTGCCGCATTATCGCCATCGACAGAACCAAAGTTACCCTGACCATCTACCAACATATAACGCAAACTGAAATTTTGCGCCATACGAACAATCGTGTCATACACCGCGGTATCGCCATGCGGATGATATTTACCAATCACATCACCAACGATACGCGCAGACTTTTTATATGGCTTGTTATAGTCGTTGCTCAGCTCATGCATCGCAAATAAAACGCGCCTATGCACAGGTTTTAAACCGTCACGCACATCAGGTAACGCACGCCCTACAATTACGCTCATCGCATAATCAAGGTATGAACGGCGCATCTCATCTTCTAGGCTGATTGGTAGGGTTTCTTTAGCGAATTGATCCATTAGATTTTCCGTGAATTAAGCTTTTATGGTTGCCTTTTTATGGCTGCTTTTTAATTTTTAACTTTTCGATTTTAACACGATTAAGAAGCGTTATTACAGTCTTATTCACCGAGTAAAATTGATGGGGAATGGATCAAAAACCCTCTAGCACAAATTTATCTGACTACTTGGCTAGTTGAGTGTTATTAACGCATGGTGGCAGCAATTTAAAAGCCATTATGCTATTTGAATATACCAATGTATTAACGCAACTTACGCTAATCAAACTCATTGATACAGAAGACTGAGTTAGGCCACCAAAAAGCGGCCTAAATTGAAGATGTCTGTTTAGAACAACTAAATGTTGCCCCATATGGATGAATTAAGCCAGCGAAACAATTGCCTCAATTTCCACCAATACACTGCGTGGCAATTTAGCTACTTGTACCGTCGACCTTGCAGGCGCGTGACTGCCAAATGCCTCAGCGTAAACATTATTCATCGCAACAAAATCATCCAGATTTTTTAGAAAAACCGTTGTTTTTACGACTTTAGATAAATTTGCGCCTGCCGCTTCAATCACTGCTTTTAAATTGGCTAACACTTGCGTTGTTTGCACGACTATGTCGCCGTCATTTAACGTGCCATCAGCGCGTAGTGGAATTTGACCTGATGTAAATAATAAATCGCCAACTACAATTGCTTGCGAATAAGGGCCGATTGCGGCTGGAGCGTCGGGAGTTTGAATAACTTGCATATAAGGCCTTTTAATGAATAATATTGTTGAACAATGTCACTTTATAAATTAAGAACTTAATAAATCAGCATTTATAAATGACGACTTCTATGATTAATGCTTAAGTAAAAACTTTTAACTAATCACCTGAATAACAAAATTGTACTCGTTTAACATTGCAGAACAATTCGTACGCAATTGTTCCAGCCGCTTTGGCGACAGCATTAGCCGAGATTTGATCGCCCCACAACTCTACTTGGCTACCAATCGCAGCCATTGGAAAATCCGTTAAATCGACAAATAACATATCCATCGATACACGCCCAATTAATTGTGTAGACTTGCCATCTACAGCCACTGGCGCGGCTATTTTGCTCTCACCCGTCGCCAGCCGTGGATAACCATCCGCATAACCGCAAGCCACAACGCCAACTTTGGTATCGCGTTCAGCCGTAAAAATACTGCCATAGCCAATCGACTCACCCTTGCTGATTGTGCGTATTGAGATGATTTTAGACGTTAACTGCATCACTGGCTGCAATATTTGTTCTGTCAGCGAATATTTTTCAGCATGATTTTGCAAATTTGCATCTAATGGATGCGCGCCATACAGCATGATGCCTGGACGCGACCAGTTAGCCCGTGCGTGCGGCCAGCCTAAAATAGCGGCAGAATTTGCCAAGCTGGCTTCAAGTGAATGATTATCTGCACCGGTCAATTGATTAATAGTCTGCTGAAAAACGGTGACTTGCTGTTCTGTATGCTCAGAATTTAAATTATCTGCATTGGCGAAATGGCTCACATGGACGATTTTTGCAACATTTTCATGCTGATTTAATCGCGTAAAAGCACTTACATAATCACTTGGTGAAAAACCAACCCTATGCATGCCAGTATCTAATTTAAGCCATACATGAAGCGGGTTTGCAAGCTTAGACTCTAGCAATATGTTCAGTTGCCATTCGGCATGCACTACAATCCACAAATCGTTTGCCACAATTTCTGGCAACTCTATCGCTTCAAAAAAACCCTCAAGCAACAAAATTGGATTTTTTATACCGGCTTGGCGTAGTTGCAAGGCTTCTTCTAAACACGCTACCGCAAAACCATCAGTTTCATTCGCAATCGCCTTGGCGCATTGCAAAGCACCATGTCCATAAGCATTGGCTTTAATCACCGCCAAAGCAAAACCAGCATGCAGTTGTTTAGCAACACGATAGTTGTGCCTAAATGCATCTAAGCGAATATGTGCAATAGCTGGACGAGACATAGAATGGGTTTTATGAATAACTTTTAAATATGGCTTACTAAAATGTACAGAATCTTGAATAGAAAACGTACAAACTATAAGTCTTAATACTGCCAAATACAACCATTTATTACCCATAATACCAAATACAAAATGGCGTGTAATAAAGCCAAAAGCCCACTATTCGTGGGCTTTACAGGGCATTTGAAGCATAATTACTGGTGCGAAAGGAGAGACTCGAACTCTCACGCCTTGCGGCGCTGGAACCTAAATCCACTCTTTTACATCCATTAAAGCCTTGTTGTATAATGGTTTACATCATTTTACAGTTAATTATCTGGAAAATTCTGGAAAACACTTAAACAACTAAGGTCGAAAGATTGCGAATGTTACACAAGAAAACACCCGAAGTCCAGATGAAAAAGGTAGATAAAAACATCTACCAATATGGTAAATATAGCTTCCAAGTAAAAATGATGGTTGCCGGCCATAGAGTTTCTCAAGTCTTCGATTTTATTGAGGAAGCCAGGACGTGGAGAGATCTCCAACGTGCTGGAAGCTCATTAGATGTCGATGAAAAACGCATATTTGAGGCACGGGCAAAAAAACGTGAGTCTCGCTCATATACAGTTAAACAAGCTCTAGAACGCTATGAAAAAGAAGTTACTCCAGCTAAGAAAGGATCGGCTGTTGAGCTCACTCGCATAAATAAAGCAAAAAGAGCCACGCTTGCTAGCAAAAGTTTCTACATGGTTACCCCTAAAGACGTACTAGCCTTTATGGATGAAATTGGGGGAAGTGACAATAATAGGCGTAAGTACGCTAGTCTTATTTCACATCTATATAAAATTGCAATCACACGCTGGTCAAAAGCTGTTGAAAATCCAGTTAGTGGGAAAATAGAGCTGCCCAGCAATGGCAAACCACGAGAAAGACGCCTTAAAGGAAATGAAGGTGAAGATCTCCTAAAAAACCTCTCAGGTGAAGCCAAAAACATATTCTTGTTTGCTATTGAAACAGCTATGCGACGCGGCGAGGTTCTGGCTCTTGAATGGAAGGACATAGATTATAAAATACCTTCCGCCACACTACATGACACCAAAAATGGTGAAAGCCGTGCCGTGCCCCTTTCAAAAACAGCACTCAGAGTGCTGAAGATGCGAAAACAGGGTATAGGAGCAAAAAAAATATTCGATATAACTGCAAGAAAGTTACGTAGTGATTGGGATGCCGCCAGAAAAGCAGCCAACATTCCAGGCATCCGATTGCATGATATGCGGCATGAAGGAACCAGTCGTTTATTTGAAAAGGGCTTAAATGTAATGGAGGCAGCAAGCGTTACTGGGCATAAGACACTATCAATGCTCAAACGGTATACCCACCTTAACCCCTCTGATATAGCAAAGAAACTTAGATAGCCTTAGGGATTTTCTTTCCCCATTTAAATAAAAGTTAAATTCAAATATCTATCGGGAAACTCTTCCAAATGTTGGCCGTGGGTAAACTGGATTAGGTTTTGATTTAATTCCTCCCACTGTAAATCTTTTCGGATCAGGAGTTGGTTCATGTTCAATCTGTAAACGAACTCCCTGCTCCTCTGCTCTTAATCTTACATAACCACGAACAATATTTTCTTTGTATTCATACCAGCCGCGCTTTGAACTCTCTAAGATTTCTCCAAAACTAGAAGTTTTGAGCTGTCCCAACTTAAGATTGAATTTTGCACTCTCAATAGGAATTTCATTTTTTGAATCCATGATTCTGCAATATGATAAATAAATGCTTGAAGTTGCACGTATAAGCTCAAAATGATCCGCTACTGCCCACAACACCTCATGATAATCATTCGAAGATTTCATCGTAGCTTGCTCATATGATCTTCTTAGATGGTGCTCAATCCCTTTTACCGTCTTTCTAACTGCTGCTATGTAATGTTCTGGTGTTGCTTCAGCTATAGGTTCTTCATCATTAAAACATTCCCAGTACAAATTTTCACATACCAAATGAATGTAATGTGGATAGCCATCACTAATCGCTGCAATTCTAAATCTAGAATCATCATTTATAGTCAACCCAAGTGAATGAGACGACTTATCAATTATTTCCCACCTTGCTGTCCAATCTAGTCTTTGAACCTCAATTCCCAGCATATATCTATAGGAAGATGCATGGGCAACCAATAATTCATCAAGGGACTTACCAATTCCGCAAAAAATGAATTGAATTGTTACGAATTGATCTCCGAGCTGTTTAACAAAATCTGCAAATAGCCCTCTTTCACTTTGCTCTCCAATTAAATCGAACTCATCAAGTACAACAAGTGTTTTTTTGGAGTATTTGAGTGAGTAATAATTGAGCAAATGAGTAGCTGAATTTATATCTTTAGCTATTGGTATTTCACCTTTTTTAATTGATGTTTCATGCTCGAGTGAAAGCTTTGGAACACTAACACCAACCTTAGTTGTATGTGTAATTTGATCTCCAGAAGGATTATTAAATAATCTTTCAAGTATTGCCTGGATGATTCCCAAAAACGTAGATTTTTTTTCACAGCCAATGATTATGGGGGGACTGTCAGATGATTGATGTTTAAATGCAGCAGTTTGAGCAAGAGATGACTTACCTACTCCCCTATCACCATAAATAAAAACATGTCTTCCTGGGGCACATAGAGCCTGCTCAATTTGTTGAAGTTGGTCATAACGTCCATATAGATGTTCAAAAGATTGAATTGGATGAGCTGGGCTTAGTTGTTCATGAAGAATTTCTATAAATTCTTCTCTTTTTAAATTATTAAGTGCCAATTATTAATCCACCCTGTTTGTTTATATCTAGATAATGTGGGGAAAATACGGGTCTTATCTTACTCGGTTTAATAGTGTAAATTTCAATACTATGCTATTTAAAGTGTACCAGTAGCTAACTAAATACATAAATAAATATATATTAAACTTGATTATTGTTACAATAATCAAGTGGACGATTACAAAGAAAATATTTTAGACTTAACTCACGGCGGTATGAGGCCTAACTCAGGCCGTAAAGCGGGTACAGGCAAATTTGGTGAGGTTACTTCTGTAGTCCGTATCCCAACAAGCCAAGAGTCAATTATTAAAGATTTCCTTACTGCTTACAAACGCAAAAAACTTTCTTCAGACTTAGATGTGGTATCGGACTTCGAGTTACCAAATCTCAGCGCGTTACCTGTTTCACTTCCGCTCTACTCTTCAAAAGTGTCAGCTGGATTCCCCTCTCCTGCTGAGGATCATGTAGAAACGCGGCTCGATCCAAGTGAGTTTCTCATTGATCAGAAGGATTCTACATTCTTCGTCACCATTCAAGGTTACTCAATGATTGATGTGGGACTATTGCCAGGTGATAAAGCAGTCATAGATCGCTCTAAAGATGCATCTGTAGGCGACATCGTATTGGCTATTGTAAATAGTGAGTTCACAATTAAAATTCTTGGCCGCCATAGCAAGACGAAAGCACCGAGACTCTTACCCGCGAATTCAACAGGTGAGTATTCTCCTATAGAAATTACGGAAGAAATGCAGTTTGAAATTTGGGGTGTATGCACTGGCTCCTTTAGACGTTTTCAAAAGTAGTGTTGTATGCGAAGTATTGCCCTTATCGACGTAAATAACTTTTACGTTTCGTGTGAACGTGTATTTAATCCCAAGCTAATTAATATCCCTGTTGTTGTTTTATCAAACAATGATGGCTGCGCCGTAGCTCGTAGTAACGAAGTGAAAGCATTAGGTGTAGGCATGGGTGCACCTTGGTTTAAGTTTAAAGAGCTTGCCGAGAAGTATGGCATTAAAGCCCTATCAAGCAATTACGCACTCTATGCAGATATGAGCAATAGAGTCATGAGTATCTTGCGTGAGTTCAGTCCAGACCAAGAGATCTACTCCATTGATGAATCATTCTTGGATCTCACTGAGTTTAAATCACTAGATCTAATCCGATATGGCCAACAAATGCGTCAGCGTATCCTCAAATGGACTGGGTTACCTGTATGCGTAGGCATTGCTTCAACCAAAACACTTTCCAAGCTGGCCAATCATTGCGCTAAAAAACGACCAATCTTGAATGGAGTATGTAATTTCAATGCAATGTCAGAGAAAGAGCTAGATGACTTGTTAAGCCAAATAGAAATTGGTGAAATTTGGGGCGTTGGTCGCAAGCTGGCTCCCAAACTTCAAGCACTAGGCTACAACACTGTATTGGATTTAAAACGCGCTGATGCAGAAGCGTTACGTCAGCAGTTCAGTGTCGTCATGCAAAAGACAATTCATGAGCTCAATGGCATAGTTTGTATTGAAATGGAGGAAGTAGCACCACCAAAAAAACAAATAGTCAGCTCTAGGAGTTTTGGCCATGCGGTCTATGACTACAACAGTCTGGCTGAATCTATAACGCTGTATATGAGTCGGGCAGCTGAAAAGCTACGGAAGCAACAATATTATGCCGGTTCAGTTTATGTGTTCATTAGAACCAGTGAATTTAAACCTGAACACCCCTACTACAGCAACGGCATGACCATTTCTATGCCATCCCCTACAGATGACACTAGGCAACTGGTAAACGTCGTTCTATGGGGCTTAAAACAGATCTACAGACCAAACTTTAAATACGCCAAGGCTGGTGTAATGCTTTCTGAGTTGGTTCCTTCAGAAGGCGTGCAAACTGACTTGTTTAGCGAGGTGCAAGTTTCTCCTAAATCAAAAGCATTGATGGCAGCTATGGATAAGATTAACCGAAAAATGGGTAAAGAGTCAGTCAAGCTGGCCAGCGAAGGATTCGCTCGACCATGGAAGATGAAGCAAGAAAATAAAAGTCCTTGTTATACGACTAAGTGGGAAGATATACCAAGGGTTGATTAAAAATATTAAAGTTAATCTTTATATAAAATAATATTTTCCGGAGAACCCAGTTGAATATATTTGATTACATCTGTAAGAGAAGCCCATTCATCAATCATAGCCTGAAGATCATGCTTGCTTATTAGTGATTCTTTACTAAGGAGACTAAGAAATAAATCGTACCAACTAGAGTCATTTTGATTAATGGCAATATTTGTTTGAAGCTGAATATGATCAACAGATACTTTAGATATTTCTAAATCGGTATAACGTCTCAAAACAAGCAGGATCTCAGTAACATATTCCATTCTTAACATACCGCTAACTACATCACGCCAAGTTAGCAAAGCTCTGTGATCAATAGCTAATGGAACATACTCCGATATTCGAAAAATTAACCGTCCAATCAAAATAGCAGCTAGGCCCCCGTTGACTGGAAGAGTAGTTGCTAAAACAGATCTAGCACCTAACATAAAAGCAGCATTTGCAATACTGCCATGACTTCCATCAATAGGATGGGTGTCACAAGCACTGAATATTACAATTGGAGGAAAATTACATTGCTTTTGTAATTCCCACGCATCAATTGTATTACCACCAATTACAAATGCCCCTATTCCATTATTTGAATCATATGCGCCATGCCCATCAAATATTAAAATAGCTCCATCAAAAGTTGATAGTGAAACTATTAAATCATTAACAGTTTTGACATCTATGAATTTAACTTTTACTTTAGGTTTTTTTATTTTATTTAAAGAAGAATTAATTGCTTTTTGAAGCATGTCGGACAAAGGATCATCTATTGCAAATGAACGTATTACTAAAATGTCAAATAAACTATTCAAACTTACAAAGGTAGGCTTAACTAAACATCGCATCAAAAATATATTGCCTGGCATTAAAGGTATGCGAGTTAAGTCAAACTTAATTCCAAGCGGAAGTCCATTGCTGCTCATCCATTCTAAGGGTAAATCAGACACTACTTTTAGACCTTGAATTTTATTTGTATCCGAAAGCATATCAATTCGCTTTAGAAATTTATTATCTGTAAGGTTTCTAATTTGAAATGCCATCTTCCTAGCTAAACGAGATTGTTTGTGCTGTGCTCTGATTCTCGATTCTGATCTAACACAATGTGCTAGTAACTTAACATCTCCTCTGACTTGATTTAATTTAGGCTCTAATCTTATAACTGGAACCATAGTAGATGTTGCAATCACGGTAAGCCCAGCTGTGTAGCAAAGAGCATCCATGGCTCTAGTGCGCATCATCCATTGAAAATAATTATTTTCAAAAATTTCTTGTGTCGTTTCAACATTATCGAAGTAAGTACTTTGCTTAATAGTACGTTTGTAAACTGTATCAAATGCTTTTAAATCTATACCCTTCAATTTTCGGGCAATATTGTTTTTTTGATAATGCTGCCACGGCAAACTAGGAACACTGATTAACAGCAAATTATCCATCAATCCTGAGGGTATATGCTGCATCAATGCTGAACGCTCGCTCATCACCGTATCAGCAGCGAGACATATTCGATCAATATATGTTTGTTCATCTCTTTTAAATTCTGAATATGGTTGAGGTGAAATTGGATCTTCATTATTTAGCTCTTTGCCAAATACTTTTAAAGCAGATTCGTTCGGCAGTGTTAAGTTATGGAATGACATTGGTAGTTCAGACTCAGAGGGTATAAAAGCTTGGTTAGAGTTAATTGCCAATTTGATCTGTTCAATATCTGGAACAATAATTTCTGATTTTTCTACGAATTCAAGAACTTCAATAATAAAGTGAAATAAATTCTCTTTTTTGAACTCTTCAATTGAAATTCTATTTGTACCTTCTAAAGTTGATATATGTAGGAAAGGAATCCTATCTGGAGGCATTAATTTATCTACTGCTTCTGCCATTTCGTTATTATTAGTAATGAATACTTTGAAGAATGAGTTCGATAAGCTTTTTACAACTTGTACTAATGAATCTATTTGAACTGGAACGATTGTTTGGCTAATTACTCGCCTTAAACGCATGTGCAATATATCTGTAGGGTTAGATACCAACTCTCTTATATCTGCTTGCAGGGTAGCTGCAAACAATATTGATCTAGCCGAATCATGTAACCCAGGTGTGTAAAGGCCGAATGGACTTGCGTCAGCTAAATTTTGTATCCCATGTGGAATAAAATATTGAATTTTCAGTCTTTGATCATAAGCTATGTAATTCGCAATCCTAGTATTCATTTGCCGACGCGTTTTATCTAGTCTGGGCTTATTTATTTTGCTCATTATTGTTTTTCTTCTTTTTCTTCCCATAGAGTTTTTAACCTAATTTATTTTAGCGACTACTTATTACGTTTTGCTTAGTTGCATAAATTCGTCGGTACCAATTCTATTAGCACAATAAGCTATTATTGATTCAGGCTCTTGAGTTATTAAAGCTGCGTTTGCGTCAGCTAAAGTTTTATAAAAGCGAGTTAGATTAAATTGACCATTAATTAAAATTGCCCATCCTTTTCGCCATCCAGGATTACAAAAATCAATACTTGGAAGCCAATTTATTAATTTTGGCAGACAACCAAAACTTACTGCAGAGCCGTTACCAGGCAGGCCATCTAATGGTTCTATTGATTTACTTACTATGCCTATAACTTGTCCATTTGTATTAAATACCGGACCACCACTCATGCCACTTGGCCAATTGGCTTCAACTTCAAAGATTGGAGTATTTGAACCACGACCATTCGGATGAATATCAATAATCTTTCCATAAGCTGCAGACATACCATCTTCAAGCAAGTATCGAAGGTTGTCATCACTTACAGCTTCACATTTAAGATCTGGGTAGCCAATTGCAACAACAGTATCACCAACTGCTGGAAGTTGAATCAATGAACTCAAAGGGAGAGTTCTATTCATCAAGTTAGGAATTGGATGTAATGAGTGTAAAAATGCTATATCAATAGCTGCTTCAAATTCCTGCTTTCCCCTTATTAAAGCTAGGGGATCATATTTTTCTGTTATTAGACTTTGTACTGTACTGATTTTTGCAATAGCTTCAGAAGGAACCCCAACTGTTCCAAAAACGACCCCTATTCCTAATAATAAGTCAGGCATGAATTCATTTGATATAGCTGTTATTGAGTTGGGTAAGTAAAAATTCGGGTCAGAAATATGTACGACATGATCTGCAGTAATAAACGTTCCCCAGCTATCAATATGGAAAGCAGTTCCCATACCTCTCATAATTTGATCATTACCTGCCAAAAGTACTGGAACAATTGCTTTTCTTAATCCAAATGGATCACTTATGGTGAAAAGCTCAGCATTTTGACCATTTACAGGTTTGAGAATAAAGCCATTTTCATGGTTAACCAATGACTCACACGTTGTGATTGAAATATAGTTTTCTATTTTCATTCTTTATAATTACTTTAATTACCTTTTAACGACATTGCGTAACTTTCCAAATATCCATTTGGAGCCAAATTAAGTAATTCTTTTGCCTCATTATGATTTGCATGTAACCATTTTTGATAATCACAATCTTGCAACACAACTATTGATCTTTTCTCATCCTCTGGTTTATGGAAATGCTTCATTACTTCATGGCCTGCTGCATTAATTGTTAACATAGAAAATGAAAAAATAACTTCTCCAGTTTCTTTATCGATGATGCGTTCCCAAATGGATGCAGCAGCTGAAGGTTCGCCGTCAGATCTTTTAATTCGCCAACGAATTGCTTTACCTGATTCCCAATTTGGTTCATAAAAGCTTTCCATTAAAATCAAGCCAAAACGACGCTCACGCCAAGCTGAACGATAAGTAGGTTTTTCATGAACTGTTTCTAATCGAGCGTTATAGGTTCTTAGCCCATACTTCTTTTTGTCATTGGCCCAATGAGGTACAAGACCAAATTGAGCTAACTCACAACGAGGTTTCCCCTCGTCAAGATAAATAAATGGTGCTGGATACGTCGGATATGCTTCTTCTCGCCACTGATCAGTGGGTAACTCGCAATCAAAATGCTTTTTTACCCAATCGGCATGGTGATTCTTGATAGGTTGAAAATTACTACACATTTAATTTAAACGTCGGCTTTTTCTAAAATCCCAAGGAGCTACAGGTTCTTTGTCTAACCATAACCCAACCCTACTTTTTTCTGCTGATTCTTGAGCATGTAAGTAATCTAATCTGTCTTCTAATATCAATTCGTTTTGATATTTTTTGTAATACCAAGCCATTCCACGATTCAGCTGTTCTAAATTTGCATTTACCCCATTAACTATAACTTTACCTACAGTACGTCCATATCGATCTTGTTTTTGCCAATCAACATTAACTTGTTTTTCAAATACAAGATCTGATAATGATTGCTTTGAAACTTTACCAAATGCCTGTTTTTTTTCAGGCGCATCAATTCCAGCAAGCCGTATTTTGTATTGAGTATTATTGCTATCTAATACTGTAATCGTATCGCCATCTGAAACACCTACAACACGTCCAGATATGATTTCTGCATAACTTTGATGAAAGAAGAAGGTCAATACAAAAATTAAAGTTAATTTAAAATATTTATGCATATAAATTTTATTGTGACTCTCTTTTATTGACAAATAAGCTAATTTCTCTAAAACTTACCTTTATGAGTTCTTTTGAATTTACATCTAAACAAGTAGCTCGGTTATCTCAAATGAATATTGAGGATAAGCGTATAAGCGCGCACTCTGTAGTAGTAATGATGCTAAGAGATAAATACGCGCGTAAAGATGCAATTAACTCAGCCAGACAGCAAATAGCTAAATGGAAAATTAATCAGTTATGTAGCCCTGATTATATTCAAGAATGGGAAATTCTTTTAAGGTCTCCACTTAAAGCGGCAAATATACTTGAAAGTATGGATCCAATTTCAATTCGTCTTCGTCAAAATTCACCCTTTTCTGCTTACTTGCGTTAAAAAGATTCAATACAATTTAGTTTAGGTTATTATTACCTTATGCAAATTAAAGATATAAAACTAGTAGAAGATAAGCAATTAGTGGCAGCCAAACGTGAGCAGCAAGAACGTTCACGCTCATTGGTTAGTAGTGGTGCTCGTACACAAGAATCCATGTTTTTAATCCCTGCAGATATTGCAAAATCAATCAAAATTCGACATAGATCCAAAGAGTTTTAAGTTAAATGTTAGCTAAGTGTAGTTAAAATAAAGTACTACATTACTAAATAAAGTTATATGGGATTTAAGAAAACAAAAAATGGAATTTAACTTTTCCTAGGTGACATTTGATAGATATGCGCTACCAGGGAAAACTAACAGATTGGAAAGATGATCAAGGGTTTGGATTCATCACTCCGAATGGGGGTGGAAAACGAGTTTTCGTACACATCAAGTCGTTTTCAAATCGAAAAAGAAGACCTTCTGATCTAGAAATTGTTACTTATGAAATTTCTTCAGATACTAAAGGTCGCACTCATGCTGAAAAAGTAATGTATGTCGGAGAGCGGCTACCATCTTATACTTCATCAGACAGTAATTTTGCCTTTGTTATTATTTTTGCTTTCCTAATATTTATTATCACGACAATCTTGTTAGGAAAGTTACCTAATGCAGTCGCATGGCTATACTTCATTGCAAGTGCATTAGCATTTTTTGCGTATGCTCTCGATAAATCAGCTGCACAAAAAAATCAATGGCGCATCAAAGAAAGTACACTGCACTTTTTAGCTTTAGCGGGAGGCTGGCCAGGTGCATTAGCCGCACAACAAGTGCTCAGACACAAATCAAAGAAGCAATCTTTTAAAATTTTATTCTGGATTACTGTATTTATTAATTGTGTCGTTTTTTATTGGTTACTCACTCCAGCAGGTAATTACTTTTTAAAATCGATTCTAGTGTCGATTTAGAAATTTGGTAAATATTACAAAAGAAGGCACTTTTACATCATCTGTTCTTCCATAAGTGAATACTAGTCTGCGAATTGCATTAGTTTCAAAACCTTCATTAGGCACAGAGATTTTAAATTCAGCCTCAAATATCCAATCTGCAGCTTTATTTTTACGTAATAGTTGAAGATGGCCATCTAGTGCCGTAGTCATTGCCAAAGCAATTTCAGGCTTTTGATGATTCGCAATGATGGATAAAATTTTTGAAAGTATCCTACGAATTGGACCAGTGCTATCGCTGGTAAATCTGTCATGAATCTGTTCATTTGAGTCATGTTGTATTGGAAAGCTTTTGCTTCTTATAGCATCTAATATCGGTTTCCATTCCAATACACTATTAGAGCTATCTTGTGCTTTAGTATGCTGGTGAAGATGCTCCCAGTGCAATTTCAAATCTGTATAAACAAATGAACCAGTAAGGCAAGCCAAAAACAATGCAGTCTCTAAATTAAAACTTTTAATTGTTCGCACCTGAGAGTTTTCTTTGCCGGATTCTAAATTTTGAAGTAGTGCAAGAGGATCATTTTCAGACTCTAACTTCATTTGATCAACCACTCGCTCAAGCAACTCCTCCTCTATCTCTGGTGTAATTTGGCGAATGTAAGCCTTCAAATTAGGTTTTGGTAATCGTTGAATTGTTCTTTTAAGGTCATCGACAGACAAGTGCTCGACTTGCTCCATATCTTCGTCACTTGGGGTCCAACCTTTAGTCCGCACTTCGGCCATATCCCAGACATCTTTCCTAAACAGCTCATTGAACTCAGTAGGGTCAGGAACCATGTGTATTAGGCCTGCATGGATTTGCGCTTCTATGCTAAATAAGAACAACAAGTTTTTAAGAGCTTGTTCTTTGTGTTGTTTAGGAGAGTGAACAGGACTGAAATCTGGTTTTATGAAATTTGGGTTAACGAATGGACTAGGAAGAATGATCTCATCAAAATAATTAAGCATCCCAATGCCATTAGCTCCAATTGTACGGGGGTCAACCGTTGCTAAAAACACACCTCTTGAAATGTTTGGGTCTGGTCTTGGTAAGAGGCTTTCGATATTTGTATCTTTAGGCCACAACCCGCCATAAAAATCATGAATTTTTGCGACCTGTTCATCGCTTAATTCTTTTCTTACATCATCCCAAGTTTTACCTTTGTTTAAACCAAGAATATCTTTAGCCGCTCTAATTAGCATGAGATTTCGTTCTCGAATACTATAAACATCCCATGCCGGACGTTTATCCATGGCCCTTTCAGAGCAACATTTTTTGAATTTTTTGCCACTACCGCAACCGCAATTGTCATTGGCATTTATATCTTTCTTCTTTTTTTGAAGATATTTATGTGCACCTGATGTACGCCCATATGCATCCTGATAATGAACTGAACCATCCTTATGACCTACATATATTTCACCACCAAATTGGTACAACCCATCTTTGGGTAATAGAGTTTTGGCAATTGATCCCCAACTGCCCTTAAAATGGGTTTCAGGGTACAGCCAATCTTTATTACTTGATGCAATGAATTTACGAGCTCGTGTCTTAAGCAGGTAATTGACGGCTAAAACTTCTTCGCTATTAAATTTTCTACTACGTATATAAGCATCTGTTCTAACCATCGAACGCCCCCTAAACCTGGAGTTAGTTCTTCGTGTGGTCAGATCTACTCCTTCCGGGTTTTCAGCGTATTCCAGATTAGTTAAAATTAGGCAGTGATTTTCATCAAGCACGAATATCGTCTGTGAACCTATTAGTTCTATTCCTGGGTCTTCGGGGTAAGAACATCCATCTGAATCAGGAGAGTATGCTGCGTTATATATGGTGACCGGATGATCGGATATTATGAATTTCACATCTGAATCTATTGCTGAAACAATTTCTCTGACACCTTCAGTCCACATAGTGCAATGACGAGTGCGTAAGCCTTGCATCTCAATCATAAGTTCGAGCTGGGATAGTCTTCCGTATTTGGTCCCTATCCAATCCAAACCTTTTATTGTTCTTAACTTTTGGGCATCGAGGTACTCAAAGAATGGTTCAAAAGCTTCATGAATATCACGTTCATCCCCATTTGTAATTGCTTCAACCGCAGTGGCACCATTTGTATCAAGACTACCCATGAGATATTGTTCAATCTCATCATTAATGTCGTTCCCAAACTGAGTCGTGTAGAGATCCATTTCGCAAAAACATTGAGATGGATAGAAGTTTGAAATTTCGCGGTACCTAATTGTGCGTCCATCAGGGAGTTTTTCTTCGGGAAATAAATTCAGATAAACTAATTTCTGTTGTCCCTCAGTCAGGAAGCGACGCTGATACCACTCAGGAATGTAATGATTGTTTCGTGATTTTTGTTCGACCATTATTTATTATGCAGCAACCATACTGGAAAGTTAATACTAACGGACAAGTTTAGATTTAGCAGATAACAACTCAACATTTCCATTCTTGCCAACACTAACATTGTTACCAATTTCTAGCTGAATACCAAGGCTGCTTGGCTGTACTGCAAAATTTCCACGTCCTTTATTTTGGATCCAGCGACCATCAGATAAGACGTGTAAAACTTTGCCTGGACCCTCTAGTAAGTTAGTTTGGTTCATATCTGGGTTTTCATCTTTCCAGTCTTGAAGTGGATCTGTGACATGCTCAATGACTTTCGCTAGATGTTCCTCAGGGGATATCACTTCGTGCGGGATATGGTTTACTTCTTTTACTTTTTGGTCGTTAGTTAATGATTGTTGTTTTCGATGGTTGAATGCAATTTGCTGTTTATCCAATAAAAGTTTTTCGCGGTAAGCATCTAAGGTCGGATCTGCAAAATTGACCGCCAATCCTTTCTTTACAGCGATTTCAACAGCTAAGCGCTGGAACTCTTGGGTACCATATAAGGTGAGCGTTCTGCCGAATCTAGCAGAGGCAAATTGTAATGCTGTTGAAATAGCTTCTGGGCTGCTTGCAGCCATATTATTAAGCTGCACCTGCCTAGATATAGCGCTATCAGTGATCATGCGGCCACGCCCGAGGTCATAAATAACTGTCCCATTACGCTCTACACGATGAGTAAAGTTGAGACGTGTGCGCTGGGCTAAACTGGTCTCCGAACCAGTTGCGGCTGCAACAATTTGAAGATGATCAGCCTCACGCTGGCGAGCAACTTTGGTGGCTTCCTGTGCACCATACTTTTGAGCGAGTATTAGTGCATGTTCATCACCTTTAATTGCTTCTTTAACTAAGTAGTCGCGAAAGGTATTGCCTGGCCCTTGATCTGCCAATTGCTTATGCAAGGCTTGGCGATTATGTGCAAGTTGATCAGCGAGATTAGCCAGTGCGATAGCATGTTCCATTTTAGCGACTGATACAGCGACAAATCGCTCTTGCCCTTTTGTGGCTGCTCGGATTTTTTCCAGATTAGCTTTGTGTTGTACCTGAAGATTTTTGCGGATCTGTCTATGTAACTCGCGTTGCTCGTTAATTAGAGCCGTTTTGATAGGTTTGAAAGTATCTTTTGCTACACTCCATTGATCGTAATGGCTTGCCGCATTCGCTTGAGTTGGTGAGAGCTTGTATACAGTTTCTGGCTGCGTCTGTTGTCCAGGTACTGCATTTTGGAAAGCACCAAATTTCGCTGGCAGATTTTTCAAGCCGATTTTAGATAACTGAATACCGCCCTTCTTCCCGACTGGAATGATTACATAACCAGCGCCCTTCGGCTTTATCTCACAGCCATAAGCAGCGGCAGCCGCGTGTAAGTCTTGCCAACTTTTAGCGTGTTTTAACCGGTCACCGATTCTGATTTCATTTGCCCAAGTCTGGAATGATTTTTCACCGGAGTAAATTTCTGTAGTTCTGGCACGATCACTAACGCTTAATATATTTGAGTCTCGCTTTGCCCTGCGTTCTTCTCGTGGAATTTCTACAATTTGTCCCAATTCATCGACTTTATGTAGGCCATTATCACGTTGCAAGTTATGGCGAATTTCGACTTCACGGCAAACTTTGTCACGATTGATTTGATCATGCCATAGAGCATTACCTCTATGTAAACTCCCCCTCTCGATTCGGCTTGCAAAAATATGTAAATGCCTATAACCATTATCGTTATGCAAAAATGTAGCAAAGTGGTTTTCATCTAGCGCCATTACAGAAAGCATTGAATCTTCTGTATCACGCAAAACAGCTTCGCTCGGTTTGATTTGGTTGTATGAAACTACAAAATGAGCAAGTTTCTTGTCTGCCCCAACTCGCGTATTAAGATCGCAATTAGATTGCATTTCAAATGCGGCCATATTGATGAGGTCAGTCATTTCTGTGATGTTACGCCCCTCATATACACCGTCATCTACCAAACCAAAATTACCCAACCTAGTACGGTGTGACTTATCCAGTATCAGACCTGTCTCACGGTCTGGCGTTAACCCTTCACCGTAACGCAGCGCAGTGGTAGCCGACGATTTCCCATCCTTACGACCAGCAATGCGCTTGGAGATCATGGTTTTTCCATCAGTTTTTTAGCTGCTTCGAAAACTTCTTTTTGTGCTGCTTCAATTTGGCGAAGAAGTACAACAACTTCAGAGTGCGTTTGCGACTGTGGCGAAGCCTGCACAAAAGAACCTGATAACCATCCTTTTAACAAGCCACCAAGTCTCCCTAAATCGGCGCGTGTTGCTGCAAGCTCGTTAGTGGCATTCTGATCAGTTTTAGATTTAACTACGACACCGAAAAGTGTCTGCCGGCAAAGCTCACCCATAGACAAACCGAAAGCGGCAGCACGAGCTTTCAACTTAACCTTTTCTTCAGGTGTGGCTCGCACCTGGATCATCTCAGTTTTCTTTCGTGATTCAGAGCGTACAGCCATTTCAAATCCCCCATTTTTCATAATCAATTTTGGCCGTAGGCAAAAAAGCTCGCAGCAGGCGCAGGATAAAACATCACGAATAAGGCGAAGCCGTTGAGTGTGTTTTAAGGGCGGTATTACCGTCCTCCGTCCTGCCCTTAAGCCTATTCAGCATTTATGAAATGACTATACATCACTAAAACACACATTGTAAATAACGTATGTAATTGAAAATAAACAACTAATTACATAATAAGTACGTAATAGCAGTGATAAGCAATTGATAATCACGAGACGGTATTTGCAATGCTCATAATGGAAATTTGATTTTGTTACAATTTGTTACAAAAAATATTTACGTTATAAATGTCATTCAAAAATGATGCACAAAACATTACAAAATGTGCAGAACCCGCATAAACATTGCCTTCATGAAAAATCATAAAGTGTTAATTATGTGTTAATTAACGGCAAATTAACACATAATTAACACTTTGTAATCAATGACTTACGTAACTTTCGTGTTTGACAAATCATTATAAAAGCTGCAATCTAGTCACACAAAAGCACTCTGATGAATCAATAAGTGCAAAAAATTACTTGGAATTAAAAATATGAATGAGCTTGATAGCGACGAACTAGCAAGACTTGTTAGCGATGCTAGAAAAAGTCGTGGCGGTAAACCAGCAAAGTATCCGCAATTGGAAATTTACGGTGTGAGCATCGTTAAATTACTGGAATGCGATGTGCAATTACCATTTATTTTGAAGTGGCTCATCGAGGAAAAGAATGAAGACCTGGTCTTAAATACCTTGCGAAAATACGTGGTGCGCAAGATTGGTCGTGATGCATATGAAGATTATTTGAAGCGTAATGGTTGGATGAAAAACAAAAGAACAACGAAAGCTACATCAGAAAAAACTGCATTAACAACGGAAACAATAGCACAAGAAAAATCAACACCCCTCGGGCTAGGTTTTGATTTGGATTTTGAAAAACCAGCCACTTTTAAACGTACAGAAAGAAAATAAATATGACAAAAGGAAATACGATGGAAAACAGTGTGCATTTCATGCTTCAGTCAAAAGGCGGTTGCGGTAAAACATTTAGCGCATCATTGCTCGCTCAATACTTCATGAAAATAGGCACAAATTTCAAGGGGTTCGACACAGACCAAGAAAACAGGGACTTTCATGCTTATAAGGGCTTGCCAGTTCGATACGTTGATGTGATGCAAGGTAAAACGAGCATAGACCAAAAGAAATTTGATGGGTTCATGGAGTCGTTACTGACTGAAGATGGAGTGTTTGTTGTTGATAATGGGGCGAATTCATTCACGCCACTTCTTGGCTACTTGGTTGAAAACAACGGAATCGAACTACTGCGAGAATCTGGCAAAACTGTTTTTCTACATGGAATTATCGGTGGCGGTGACAACTACGAAAGCACAATAGCTGGGTTTAATGACCTTGCATTTAATTCAGATGCTCCATTGGTGCTTTGGCTGAACGAGCATTTTGGTGAACTGGTAGATAGTTGTGGTACGCCATTTATGAAAACTGACGACTTCATGAATCATGCAAAAAAATTACGTGGTGTGATCATGCTTCATAAGCTCAACCCGCAAACATATGGTGAGGACATCAAGAAGATGACTAAGGCTCGTCTGATGATTGAAGAAGTTATGACTTCTAGTGACTTTGTGTTGATGGAAAAACAGCGCATACGCACTTTTGCTAAAGATATTTTTGAGCAACTTGCAAAAGTTAAATTCCAATGAATATTGATGAAATCCGACTTGAAGTGTTCAAGCAAACTGGTAAGAGCATTGACCATGACGATCCGTTTTTCGTTGCCCTAGCAATGCTTTCTGCTACAGCCACAAGCATCGAAATAAAGAATGATGCAACTTTGGCTGAAATGCGGCTGGTGCGTGATGAAATTGCACGGAAAGCTGTGGAAAAGCACGTTGAGGTTATAACTCACTCCATGCAATCAACTTCTGGCGAAATTTATACGTCTATTAGGAAGGCTGTAGAACGAGAGTTTAGTGGTTACAAGTTAGCACTCATGTATGGCGCAACTGGTGTTGAGGCATTTAACTTAGCCATTTCAAAAATGAACGTGAAAATTAGTGATCGTACGCTAGAGGGATGCCGATTGGTCATCCTTGGAGGCATGAGCACCGAAGATGCAGCACTACAGGTCCAAATTTTGCCTAATCAGTTAAGCAGAGCTGTTAAACAAATCAAAACCTTAATTCCAACTGACTATAACAATCATGAAAAACCAACCTTTAAGCCACTAAATACTAAAGTTAATAATCCGACAGAGTCTCTTATCAAGTACGCCCAGTATTTCGGTTTTTTCCTACTTGGCTCAATTCTTATGTACTTTTTGAAGTATTAAAAACGGCACTAAGGATTGCAGAAACAGCCCTTAATGCCTAATCACAACATTTTTTAGATTGGAAAAAACATCGTGACTGAAACAATTTTAACACCAATACAAAATCAACAATTATCAAAAAAGTATGCTCCTTTGGTCAATGGTTACAAGTTAGATGAATGCGTTCGATTAAGCCTTCAGGTGCCGAAAATAAAGTATCCACTTGGAGTATTACCACGTGATGTTGCAAACATGCTGGCCAATGTAAGCCCAAAGATTCCTAGCATTGTTGCTGGAATGCAGATTCATTTAGCTATCGAAATCCTTGAAACAACACTTGAAGCGGCTGTAGCAGAAGTAAGTAACTAACAATTAATTTAAAAATAATCACTTAACTTTAGGAAGAGGCATGAGCATGAAAACAAAATTAATAGCACAAAGTATCAAAAAACTAATTATTGCACTGGCTATTTTGCCAGCAGTTATTTTTTCTATTCATGCTAATGCTGTGTTTTGCGGTAATTGCGCAACAGAGTGGACGCAAATAATGAACAACATCAAGTTGGCTGCAAGTTATGCGCAGCAGGTTCAGCAATACCAAACCCAGTTACAACAATATCAAACCCAACTTACGAACATGCGGCTTAATCCAGCAAGCGTAATGCCAGATAAATTAGATAAGTTGATTAATGGAATTGGAAAAATAATGTCGGCGGGTAACTCAATTGGCGACTCGATGGCAGAAGTTGATGCCAACTTTTCTAAAACTTACAAAGACAAATTGACTGGAACCTATGCTGAGAATTTCAGAACATGGACAGAATCAAGCCAAGACACGTTAGGAGCAGCAATGCGAGCCGCAGGTATGCATCGGGATGCTTACGCAAGCGATTCAGCGGCATTGAGTGCTCTTTTTGCAAAATCTCAAACTAGCCAAGGTACTGGTGCCGCATTGCAAACTTTGAGTGAGATTAACGTATCGCAGATTCAGCACACGCAAAAATTGGAAAATTTAATTTCTTCACAGACCCTAGCACAAAGCACTTATATGGCCGAGCAGAACGCCAAGCAGCAAGCAAACGATGATGCTAATGAACGAATTGGAAGTTATAAACTTGATACATATCCATCCGCATCTCACTCTAAATTTTAAGGAATACAGCCATGAATATTAAATTAATCGCAGCCCTTCTCCTCTTTTCTTTCTTTTTTGTGGGGTGTGGGAAATCAGAAGAAGAAAAGAAAAAAGAAGCTATTGCAGCTTACGGCTACGGAACGGAACCTGCCCCTTATCCTGAACCAAGTCATTCTAAATTCTAAGGTTAAAAAATGAAAACCTTTCATAAAATTGCCGCATTTGCCTTATTGCTTGTTACTAATTCGATTTCATATGCATATGACGGACCAGTGGATATGGTTGGTGGTGCTATCACCGATGCATCAAACCAAACCTTTGCCTCATTAAATACCATCGCATACACACTATTTATGAGTTTAGCTCTCCTCCAATTCGTTTTAAAAATGGTGAAACTCCTTTCTGCTGGTGAGAGCGACTTAGGAGCAGTTTTAGGAAAAGTAGCCATGTCTATCACATGGATTGGGGTGGTTTTCTGGTTGCTGGCACCCGTGGACTCTGGGCTTAACAATGGTACCGATATTATTCAAAAGTTCGTAGATTGGTTCCTCAGATGGGCGAGTAACTTCTCAGGTGGAGGTACCGCCTTCAGTGCAGTTGATATATTCAATGTAGGTTTATTCGCGACTCACAATATCATTACATCAGTGGCCGCAGCAGCAACAGGTAGTGTCGCCAATACCATTACCACAGTAGTGATGCCAGCAACCGCAATTTTTGCAGCATTGATGCTGCTATTAATGAATGTCTTTGTTTTGGTGAGCTGTGCGTATATTGCAATTAAAGTTTTTATGGTGAAGGTTGAATTAGCAATCGTATTAGCCGTTTCTCCAATCTCATTTGCATTTCTAGGCTTAGACGCTTTGCGAGATCAAGGTATTGCACCATTTAAATATGGCATCGCAGTGATGTATAGGATTGTTATCCTTGGAACGATTGTCGGTGCCATGAAAATTGTTAGCGACAACTTAACCGAAGTGCTGGCGACTAAAGTGGCGGCAGGTGGTATGACAGATATTTGGACACCAATATTAGCTGCAATATTTGGCTATGTTTTAATCGCATTTGTAGCTCATAAGTCGGACTCAATTGCTGCAAGCCTAGCTTCTGGATCAACACAAATGAGTTCAAGTGACTTAGCTTCAGCAGTTTCAACAGGCGTGGCAGGTGGTTTAGCAATTGCATCGGGAGGGGCTGCCATGAAAAGCGCCGTAGGTAAAGGCAGCAGCTCCTTGGGCACTGCGCTTAATTCTATGAAAAATGAAATGTCTGTTAGTAATGCTAGCGAAAATGGAAACGGTGCCTCACGCGCAGCTCAAGAAGCAAAAGCAATGAACTCATTAATGGACGGCGCGCCACCCCCAATGTCCAGTTCTGAATCCTCAGCAATTGGTACAGAAAAACCTCGCGATGCGTTAGCGGACCGTTCAAATGTGGATAAATTACTTAAAGGACCTGAGCCTAAAGTTAACGCAGCTTCGAATGGTAATGGATCATCAGCAGGGATAGCAGGAGCTACGCCCACCGCATCGAACAAGCCTTCATTTATGGATCGAATGTCTAATTTCAATCAGCAAGTATCACGCGAGTCTTCAGCTGTGCACGTTTCAATCAACCCTCATAAGGATTAATGATGACAGATTTAGAATTCAAAGAAGTTGGAATCAAATTTCGCGAAGAAATGATCAAGATATTTCGTGAAAACAACCAAAACTATTTTGATTTACATGGCCATTATCCCCCGCCAATTGGTTCAACAGAACATCAACCACTTTTTTCTCAAAAAGAAATGGCAACACTTACAGATTCATTTTTAATTTTTCTCGAAAAACTGTTATTTGAAGAACCTAAACGTCTGTGGGAAGGTGGAGCTAAGGCCAAGCAATTGGCTGTTACCGCCGCAGATCAGTGTGGGGCCGGCCATAACCTTAAAAGTGTAATAGGTGAAGCCGCTTTGGCTGGTGCAAATCCGACTGAGCTTGCAATAATAACTCTGAAATTTTCTGAAAAAACATTTTCATCTGTTTTTCTTGCTTGTGCGGTAAAGACAAATTTGGAAATTAAAGGAGAGCTTTCAAGGAACCAATTTTTATCGGCCATAAGTAAATCTTGTTCCGGTTATTATTCAAAAGAAAAAATGGTCTCTTTCATAATAAATGAAGGCACGGATCCAATCTTAGCTAACAATGCGGCAACAGTGCTGGAACCGTTCAGAAAATTCTTTGAAGAAGTGTACAGCTCAAAAAGAAAAATAGATGAGGATTAGTATTGTGTACGTTTTTGGTAAATTAAAACCGTTTAAGAGGTTTAAATTACTATTAATTTTATGAATATATAATAGAAACAATAGACTACATAACATAGATATTCATTAAATATCTCGAAATAATCAGAATAAAGTTATAAATTCACCATAAACGTACACTATATTTTCAAATATATTATTTCGCTTCAATACTAACCTTTACTCTTAACTAACTGCTATTGAATACTATTAAGCAATAATTGATTTCAAACTATGTTGAAGTTTAGGATCTATGTCACGCATTTGACTTGCAAGGTTAACTTGCATGTTTGTGTTGGATATTTCAATCAATGAGTCTTCAATATCGTAGCTTCGGCTTACCTTAAACCATTGTAGAACCTTAAAAAGGTGCCATAAAGCCACGCTGCCTTCATGTACTGGCGTTGGAAATACAGATTTATTGGTTATCGCGATTTTTCTCATGTTCTGACGACTGAATCCTAAAATATCAGCAATATCCGTTAACCCAACAAGGTCCGGTGTAGCTTCAATTAGTTTTACACCTGGAATGGCTTTTTTTACATCCGAGATTGCACTTAAAATTGCCTTTAACGCAGACTCACTTTGTCTTATAAAATTGAGTGCGATACGTCCTTGCTGACCGATACCAACAGATGCATCATCACAGCCAGACTCGTAAAGTGCCTCAACAAATTGTTCCGGATCTGCATCATGATCAGGGAGATCAAACTTTAAAATAAAATCATAGTCTTTCATGGTTTTTTCCTTGTAGCCTGTTTTGTGACGTTTAACGGTGTTTTATTCTCGTCCCTCTCTTCTTCCTTGCTAAAGAGACAATTATCGACAACCCTACGTATCAGCTTTGCATGGTTTTCTGCATTCTTAGGAGTGCTCCAGATACTCTGTTTACAGAACTCTCCGCACCGGCACTCCTGGCTATTGTTTGGACAGTACATCTTGCCCCAAGCGTGAGACCCACCTTGAACAATGCGCCAACCACTATCTTCGGCATACTCAATAGCTGCTGCAATTTCCTTATTTGGATGAGGCACGATTAGTCGCTTTATTAATTTTAGGATATTCTAAATTGCGTTCATTCAGTTGTCAAGTGACAACCATATTCAAGACTGAGGGGACCCAAAGTGCAATTTTTGGATGTTACTTTCGAGTCTATGGTTAGCCCTTGCTATCTCTTAGCCTTTGAAGCCTTATTGGAAGCTCGTGCATTAATCTAAAAGCTTTCTCGCAATGATTTTCTAATTCTTGTTCTAATTTGTTATCGATTGATATTGTTACAAGTTTGTTAGGATTACCATGGGCAATGTCATTTCGGATTTTTGATAACCATTCGATCTCTTCGTAAATACCCGCATTTTTAAACATATTAGCGCCATAGCCTTTTATCCCCTCAACTCTTGCCAAATGGGTTTCAATGATGGACTGAGCCAGAACAAGACATGCGTAATAGGCCTTTGCTGCGTAACACGACTCGATGTCCTGTAGTAACGCGAATGCTTCGCTGGAATAGCGAAATGGGCCTTTGAGTACTTCTTGCGTTTCTATATGCCGAAACTTATTGAAACGCTGCTGGAAATTGAGGTAAAAATTTTTATGTCTTTCTGCTTCATTCATAATTTATTGATTTGATAATGTTTGATGTGATTCGTCAAGATGAACTACTTCAAGCATCTGCGCAAGATCTCTATTGTTAGCAATAATTTGTGCTACCACATATCGTCTGTATTCCTCAGGGATGTTGTTCTCCTTCAGGCCATCGAGTATGTGTTGTACGTAATGCATTGAAGTCTTGATGTCGCGTCTTCGTTCTTTGACTACGTAAGTCAAGGCATTGATTCTTGAACCATCCAACTTTTCTAGTTCAATTATTTTTCGGATGTAGTTCGTTCCTTCACCTTCAATTGCATCCATCGACTTCCGGTTGTTTGCTTTCGCAGAGGCTCTGGAGATGAGAAAATCGGGCACCTCGTAGAGCACACCATAAATGTGCTGGCCTACATTACTTGTAATTATATCCGCAGCTGCACAATCGTTAGTCTCGCTCCAAACCGTAAAAGCGAACTCAAAGAGATCTACAGTCTTAGCAATACAAAAGAATTTAGCATCTCCAGCAAGGCGATCAGCTTTATTTAGACGTGTAATGCACATGTTAGAGCCGTACTGAAAGACGTATGTCATTGATTTATCCTGAATCATGTGTATTTGTTTCCAGCTTGCTGACAGAGATCGATGCAGCGTTTTATCCAGTTTTCATACCAGTACCACGATCCTTCGACTTGAACACCATACCCCTTTGCTGGATTCTTAGCATCTTCGGATTTCCACATATCGATGTGTTCCCGCTGGAGTCGAAACTTAGGATAACCAGCTTTCTGAACTTCCTCGACGACCCGTGACGGAAGAAGCTTTGTACGCTCAACTTCCTTTTTAACCCAGTATTCCTTATCAATTGATTTAGCGAGCTCGGAGTTTGGATCAATGAACTCAACTACGCTATCTGCCTGGCCTGGCTTGTTAACAAGCTTCTTCTTAAATAAAAGACGAAATGCGAAACGTGGGCTGTTGTACTCATCGTGCTCAAGCGCGGCATCGAATTCACTGATATAGGCCTTAAGTCGCTCTGGGATGTTTGCTTGAGGCGAGTGGCCAGCTAATTGCTCTGCTGAAAGTTCAATGAACTGGATACTGTAAGTTAGATGTGAGTCTAGCGCCTGCTTCTTTCCGAAAAGCTTCTTCACATATTCATTGTAATTGAGTGCACATGCCTGGTAGCGACCACTCAAGTAGTTGTCCAGAGACCGAGTCATCTGGTGTTCAATTTCATGACGTAGTCCAATTAGGAAGCGGAGATTATTTGCAGTATCTTTGTCAATCGGCGATGACTTTTCGTTTAAGCAACGTTCTAGTTCCCAATATTTGAATGCACCATTCTTAGTGCGATCAAACTTTCGGCGTTTTCCTTCGTTATTGAAGTAGCGGTACTCAACACCTATTTTTCAGTAGTGTGAGTGTAACAAATACGTCCAAGCGATTGTCATCAGGACAATGAATGTCTCAGATTTAAAAGAAACGTGGGGATCATTAAAGACTCTAATTGCGCAGAGGGCCGCCTCTCTTGACTTTGCCAACAACTCAGCTGATAGGGAGCCTATGGTGCGAATGCGCTTAACCATGTTTTGAGTTGCCTAAAAATTAATATAGAGACACATAGCTTCTATATTAATTTATTAAAAATATTTTTGATATTACATATTAATAATAGTTAAATCGTTTTGTTTCACCCATGAAACAAAACGACTCAAATTGCATGGGTGAAACAAAACTAGTAGTGTTTCATGGGTGAAACAATTAATTTTCATGTTTCACTGGTGAAACAGATG
This sequence comes from Pseudomonadota bacterium, assembly GCA_040387515.1. Lineage (GTDB taxonomy): Bacteria > Pseudomonadota > Gammaproteobacteria > Burkholderiales > Methylophilaceae > Methylotenera_A. The sequence continues at coordinate 73,767 of JAZKDP010000007.1, read as the reverse complement.
TTGAGTTAAGATCATCCAGAAAACCTTTTAAATTTGGCTTTTCTATTTTTTGCTTAGTTTTGCGCGGGATTGGTGAATTTTCTACAGCTATTGCTCCTTTGAAAGTTCCTGTCGTCTGGTCAAACAAAAATCCAGATGCGGGGATTATTTCTACTTGTGCAAAAAGATCTCCTGAAGACTCTCCAACCTTTAGTGCTTCTTTGATATTTTTTAATTTATCTTTAATTTTTGCTGGAATGTAATCTACGACAATGGTGCAAATTAAAATGTCGCCAAATCGAATTGAAAGACGTTCTCGTGCGATATAGGTTTGCCCTTTTTTCTTTGTGTGATTTTCAACGATACGTAACAATTTGTTGGCTTCCAAAACATCAACGGCCCGTTTGACTGTTGCTGCTGACATCCCAACATCTACTCCGAGTCTCCGCATACCAGGGAAGGCTTTTCCTGTATTGAAGTCTGCATATATTTTAATTGCATGCCAAACCGCAAATGCATTTGCGCCAATTTCGGCTACAACACCAGAAACAAAGAGATCACGCTGCGAAGTAGTGAAAGTAGAATCTATTGTGCCGAGCAAATTCATCACACTCTCCCTTGCTCTTTAAGTCTTTCTTCTTTGGTACGCGCTCCTTTTTTAATTATTTTTGATTCAAGTATAGCCACTGGTGAAACACGGCATGACTCTACATAGTTTGCTAGATCGGAAATATGGATATACCGGCGAGATAAAACCAACACTGTTGGAATTGGGAATGTGCCTTTGGAAAGTTTATTACGAGCTGTTCGAATGTGAATTCCTATTGATTCAACAGCTGATTCAAGGGGAATTAATACTTGGCCATTAAATCGAACCAATAAAACTTGTAAGGTTGGGTTGATATTTTGCATTTTGCTCTCCAACCAGAGAACAAACGAAACACATTGAATGTGTACAAAAGATGTCCTCCGGTGATTACCGAAAAACGAGAATGCCCATATGTAGTTTTTAACCTTACTGTGAAAGCCTCACGGTTCCCGTAACCTGTCGCATATCCCCCATCCTACGGAGGCTCTAACCAGTATTACTTACCGCTACTCAAACCAGAACACATGTATATTATTTTGTAACGACCGCGTTGCAACCCCTCGAAAAATTGCCTCTTCAGTCGAGATCCACTACACCAACGTAGCACCTAAATTAATTAGGCTCTCCATTACCTTGACTTGGCCTAGAATTAATAACAATTCGATGGAGTGGTAAAGATAATATAACTACATATCACGCAAAGCGCAATATTTAGAAGAAGATTATTAGAACTTATGGAAAAATATGGAAAAATTACTTGGAAAAAAGTGTGATACAGCAGGATCCCGCTGTATCCCGTTATATCACAACCTCTTGATTTTACTTGGTGCGAAAGGAGAGACTCGAACTCTCACGCCTTACGGCGCTGGAACCTAAATCCAGTGCGTCTACCAATTCCGCCACTCTCGCAGGTGATTCCGATTCATTGTTTAAGTATCCCTAAACAATGAAGATGCGTATTATATATGAATATCAACCGATTTGATAAGAGAAAGTCGCTATCACAACACAAATAGTATTTTGTGATGAATATAAGTTGATTGACAAGTAAGCATGACCAATTGCAAGATAGAAGTGAATTTAAAAGAGAGAATGATTTATGCAAAACACACAACAATCTGCCGAAAATAATATGTTACGTTCGGAATTAGAATTACTCATGACAGAGCGTGCAACCCTGTTAATTATTGCAGGCGCCGCCACTGGATTAATTGCCGAATTAAATACGCATGACTTACCTATCCGCACCGTTGAAGCAGCGGATTTATTGGCAACAACGATCAATAAACTTTCTGAAGAAACGCTGCAAGATGCGCTTGGCGCGGTACATGCAACCATTGATGCTTAGGCTAAATTCGCAAAATTGATATTATTAAGTATTAATAGTAAACGCATCATTAGCTGCTTAGCCTAAATGCTTAATTTCGATATTGCTATGAAATCCCCACAAAAAAAACAAGCCGCTAATACTGCGTTAACCATTTGCGGCTTGATCATTTTTTGTGGGTTAATCAGCAGTTGTGCTAAAGAAAAATATGTTGCAAAGCCGCTTGATCCGCAAGTGGTTAACGCGAAAATTTCCAATAAAGACATTTCGAACGCAGAATTTAATGCTTACTTAATCAAGCAAGGTTATTCAGCGTCAGATTTACCTTTTCAGTTTTGGGGTCTAAACGAGCTAACGCTTGCGGCATTGTATTTCAACCCTAAGTTGGATGTCGCTAAAGCACAATTAGCGCTGGCCAATACAGCGATTGATACGGCAAATCAGCGCCAAAACCCCACTTTAGGCGGCAGTCTGGCACGTAGCGACCGAGCCAATGGAGATATCAGCCCTTGGGCATATGGTTTAAGTGTCGACATTCCTATTGAAACAGCCAATAAACGTGCAATTCGCGTAGAGAACGCACAGCATCTTCGCGATGCGGCAGAACTAGATGTTGCAGAAATCGCGTGGCAATTACGTAGTCAAATTGCCAAAGACTTGATCGCTTATCATGAGAATATTGCCTTACAGCAGCAGTTAAATCGTGAATTAGCAGCGCACAGTGACATTGTTAAGATGCTTGAAAAGCGTTTGGCATTGGGTTTTATTGATAGCGCGACACTCAGTAATGCCAAGTTAATACAACAAAAAACACAAATTGTGGCGAATGCATTGCCAACTCAACTTATTGAGATTCGCGCAGCTTTGGCTGCGGATACTGGTTTAAGTATTGAAAAGCTGAATGCAATGCCGATCAAACCAATGAATGTTGACGAAGTACTAACACAGCAATCCAAGTTATTTAGCCAAGAAAATTTAAACCAGCAAAATTTAAATGAGCCAAGTTTAAATGGTCAAAGTCAATTTAAAACATTACAGCAAAACGCCCTATTAAATCGTCTGGATATTCGTCGCAGCCTGGCTAAATATGCCGCAGCAGAAGCAAAGATTAAATTAGAGGTCGCAAAACAAACGTCAGATATAACTTTGACGCCAGGTTACATATTTGAATTTGGCGATAGAATTTGGTCGCTGGGATTTTCCAGCTTGCTTAACTTGCTGAATAAAAATCAAACCTTAATTGCGGAAGCGACACAATTACGTGAAGTAGAAGGCGCGCAATTTGAAGTATTACAAACAAAAATTATCAGTGATTTGAATTTAGCGTATGCGCAATTGACCACGGCATTGCAAAACGTCCAACAAACACAATCGCAGATTGAAAATCAAGCGTATCAACAGCGCCAAATACAAAAACAATTAGATGCTGGATTGGCAGATCGCTTGACGGTGACGCAGCAATCATTATCTTACTTATTGGCCGAACAACAGTTATTAAACTTAAAGTTTAATTGCTTAAAAACACTGATTGCGATTGAAGATTTAATGCAGCGGCCGATTTACGATGAGCCAACAAACGCGATAGTTAATATAAAAACAGGGCAAAAAAATGAATAAAAAAGTCATCATGATTATTGGCCTACAAGCCTTATTAATTATCGTGCTATTTTGGGTGGCAATCTTCTACGCCAAAGATGAGTTCGAGACGTTTCGAGCCGAGCAAGAGGAAGAAATTGAGAGCCCAAGCCGAGTTTCAACGGTTGAAGGCATTAATACCGTTACGCTGCCATTGGCCACACAACTGAATAGCGGTATTAAAACAGCAAAAATAGCGAGCACATCGTTTCATGGTGAAATTAAAAGTTTTGGCAATGTGGTCGCTATTGACCAATTAATTGAAGGCAAGGCAAGTTATTTAAATTTACAATCTAATCTCAAACTGGCGCATGTAGGGATTACTCAAAAAAACCAGCAATATCAACGCCTTAAAATACTAAATGCAGATGATAAAAACGTATCTGACTTAGCGTTGCAAGAGGCATTAGCAGCAGTGGATGCCGACAAAGCAAATATATCCGCAATTGAATTACAGCTTAAAAACTTACAAACCAATTTGAAATTACGTTGGGGGAATACATTAGCAAAAATAGCTTTTAGTGAAAAACTGTCACCACAAATGGCTAATTTACTCAATAAAAACAATGTATTAATACAAGTTAGTTTACCACTGAATACATCCCCACCAGTACTAGGCGCAATGGTAAACATCACGCCATTAACTGAATCGTCGGCTCCAATTAAAGCAACTTATGTATCGCCCGCGGCAACCAGTGATAGCAACGGTTTTGGTAATACTTTTTATTACAGCGCGCCGGCTGATTTATTGCGTATAGGCATGCGTGTAAATGTGGAAGTAGAACCTGATTCTGACGATGTCAGCAATGGTGTAGTCATACCCAGTAACGCCGTTGTTTGGTATGCAGGTAAGCCCTGGGCTTATTTTAAACAAGAGCAGCACACACAAAATAGCAATAAAGACCAACCTAGCTTGTTTGTGCGCAAACCAATTTCGACTGACACCGAAATTGATGCCGGCTGGTTTAATCAAGGCATAGAGCCAGACACTGAAATCGTTGTGAGCGGCGCGCAATTACTGCTATCAGAAGAGTTTAAATATCTCATCAAAAATGAAAATGAGGATTGATATGCCAATATCAATCCTAGTTTCAGTGATCTCTCGTGCGAAAAATTCGTGTTATATCTTAACTAAAATAAAGCTTAACTTACCATGATGTCGGCTTTAGTCCGTTTTTCTATCCGCTTTTACGGCGTCATTATCGGGCTTGCCAGCCTGATGGTTTTTTATGGCTTGTACAGCTTAAACAGAGCTAATTTGGATGTTTTCCCTGAATTTTCGCCCACACAAATCATCATTCAAACCGAATCTCCCGGTCTGTCTGCAGAATTAGTAGAAAGCTTAGTTACCCAGCCGATAGAAACCAGCATTGCAGGCACCGTCGGCGTGAAGGATATGCGTTCGCAGTCCATTCCAGGATTGTCTATTGTCACGGTTATCTTTGATGAGGATGCAGGCACAGGTACTGATGTGATTTATCAGCATCGCCAAGTGGTTGCGGAACGCTTAAGCACACTCGCTAACCAACTTCCTAAAGGTATCACACCGAATATCACCCCGCTCACTTCATCAGCGAGCACGGTTTTAGGCTTTGGCGTTACTTCCGAAAAATGCAGCTTGATGGAATTACGCACTATTGTCGATTGGACCATAACGCCGCATTTGCTGGCGATTCCAGGCGTGGCTGATGTCAACGTTTTTGGTGGTGAAGTACGGCAGTTTCAAGTACAAATTGACCCTGCAAAACTGGTGCGCTACCAAATCAATATCAATGATGTATTGCTAGCCACACAAAAAGCAACGGGTGTCAGTGGCGCTGGTTATATTCAAAATAGTAATCAACGCCTAATTGTGAATACGGAAGGCCAAGCAACTACGGCGGCCACTTTAGCGAAAGCTACTTTGCTGCACAAAAATGGCCATACCATTCATCTAGGCGATATTGGCCGTGTGGTAGAGGGCGCAGCACCCTCTATCAGTGCAGCAGCGATTAACCAAGAAACAGGCGTTTATTTATCGGTACAAGGTCAACTGGGCGCCAATACGCATGCGGTTACTTTAGCCATTGAAGCCGCGTTGCAAGAACTCAAGCCTACATTAGCTGCAGAAAAAGTAGTCTTGCATGAAGGTTTGTTTCGTCCCGCCAATTTTATTGAAACTGCCATTCAAGGTGTACGTACGGATATTCTAATTGGCTCAGTTTTGGTCATTACTGTTTTATTCTTGTTTTTGTTTAATGTACGCACGGCTTTTATATCAGCAACTGCCATCCCGTTATCATTACTCAGTGCCATTGTGGTGTTGCATTATTTTAATATTGGTTTAAATATTATGGTGTTGGGCGGCTTGGCGATTGCGCTGGGTGAAGTAGTAGATGATGCGATTATTGATACTGAAAATATTTTCAGGCGCTTACGTGAAAACCGCCTGCTAACCAATCCGCAACCGATAGCAAAAGTCGTTTATCACGCATCGATGGAAGTACGTAGCTCTGTCGTTTATGCCACGGTGATTGTGGCGCTGGTATTTATGCCCCTACTCACTTTAGGTGGTGTGGCTGGCAAGCTATTTGCGCCACTCGGCTTTGCTTATATCGCCGCTATCATGGCGTCGCTAGTAGTTGCATTAACTTTAACACCCGCTCTGTGTTACCTCATGCTTGGCAATGCCGAGCTGTCTGCTGAAGATTCACCTCTGATAAAAACCATCAAGCGTGGTTACATCAAATTGTTACTCAAAATAGAAAAGCAATACAAAGTTATCCTCGCACTTAGTTTTATATTGATTGCATTAGGTTTAGGCATTTTGCCTTTGTTTAAAAATCAATTTATCCCAGCATTGCATGAAGGCCATTTTATTATGCACATGACAGCTGTGCCAGGCACTTCTGAAACTGAATCATTAAGGTTGGGCAAACAGGTAGCCAAGGTAATTGGCGAAATTCCAGGTGTTAAATCTGTGACTCAGTGGGTTGGTCGTGCACAAAATGGCGCTGACACCTTTGGCACGCATTACAGCGAATTTGAAATTGAAATTGGTACGCTATCTGGTGAAGAACAAGACCGCATTCTGGCGGATATTCGTGAAGAATTGGCAGGTGACGCGACGGATGAAGACAAAGATGGTAAAGCCGAAATTGGTTTTGTAGGTGTTAATTTTGCCATTAACACGTTTTTAACCGAACGTATTGAAGAAACAATTTCAGGCTATGCCGCATCCGTTGTCATCAATATTTATGGTAATGATTTAGATGCCTTAGACCGTGATGCGCAAAAAATCGCCAGTGTCGTTTCCAGCATCAAGGGTGCCGAAGGCGTAATGGTGCAATCGCCACCAGGCACGCCGCAGGCAGTTATCAGACTGCGTCCAGATGCGCTATCGCGTTGGGGTTTACAACCTGTAGACGTGTTGGAGATGATTCGCACCGCCTACGAAAGCGTACCAATCGGGCAGGTTTATCTTGGTAACCGTGTAGTCGGTTTAAGCGTGGTGCTTGATGAGGAAGCGCGCGATGATATCGGCGATATTGGTAACATTCCATTATTTAATCCTGATGGAAAATTATTACACTTAAAAGATATTGCTTTTATCAGTCAGGAAAACGGTCGCTCTAAAATTTTACATGCAGGTGCAAAACGTATTCAAACCGTTACCGCAAACGTGGAAGGACGCGACGTTGAAAGTTTTACCGATGAATTAAAAAAACACATTAAAAGTGATATTAACTTGAACACTGGTAATTATTTAGAGTTTACAGGCGAGGCAGAAGCCAATGCAAAATCTCGTGAAGATTTAATTGTGCATTCACTACTCGCAGGCATTGCGATATTCTTAATGCTCTATATTGCGTTTGGTCGCCTGCGGAATTTACTACTCACATTTGTCAACCTGCCCTTTGCTTTAATCGGTGGCGTGCTGGCCGCCCTATTTACCGGTGGCTGGATATCATTAGGCTCGTTAGTAGGGTTCGTCACCCTGTTCGGTATCACTCTGCGCAACAGCATTATGATGGTTTCGCATTTCCAACACTTGGTAGATGTAGAAAACTGCGTATGGAACTTAGAAACCTGTATTCGCGGTGCATCCGAGCGACTGCCATCTGTACTGATGACAGCATTAGTGACCGCGCTTGGTTTATTGCCTTTGGCTATAGGCAGCGGTCAACCAGGACGGGAAATTGAAGGCCCAATGGCAACCATTATTGTCGGCGGCTTAGTCACTTCTACTATTTTGAACTTACTTATTTTGCCAGCGATTATGCTGCATTTCGGACGATTTGAAAAAGCGCGCTTTGAATAACTCTAGCTTATCTTGTTGCTGACGCTTCATGTTTGGCTGAAACTGTTATTCAATCGTACTTAATATACTTAAATCTTGCATCATCGTTTGGCGTACCTTCCAAAGCGCTGCCCTCTTTAGCTGGTTGCCAGCCAATAACTTGCTCAATCTTTGCTGCTAATTCAAAATCTTTATCAGTAATACCTTTAGCGTCGTGCGTGCATAATTTAACGATAACAAAAGCATAAGAAACGGTTAAATCGGGATGATGCCATGCAGCCTCTGCCAAATGGCCTACTGTATTGACTACCATCAAAGTGGCTTTCCAGCCGCTGGTTTTATATTTACGGCGTATCCAGCCATTTTCTAAAAACCACTGCGGTAGCTCACTCTCAAGCTTTTCTTTTACTTCTGAGTCGGAATAAACGGTTACTGTCATGGCTTATTTCCTTGTGATAATTATTTGCTTTTACTGATTCAGTTTTTAATAAACATATTTTGAGTAAATTGTTTTTAATAACCGGTACTTAATGAATAGATGAACCCACTTTATCCAATGTTAATTCACTCAAACCATCTAAAAAATGTGTGTAATCAGTTTTGTTTAACATCCATTTGCCAAAAGTCTTATTTAGCACAAAATCACTAAAGGCTTCATCTAGCACGCCATTTTGCGTCATCACTTTAAGACTTAATTCTGGTGTACTCGGCTTGTCTGATTTCACCAGAATCAAATGCTGTGCATTCAGCTTTTGTGCCAACCAAGCTGCAATACTGTCAGATGTCACATCCCAGCTTTGTGGGATACTATCGTCTGAAAGCACCATATGGCTTGGCAACCAAACAATACCGCGATGTTGCCATGTGCGCTCATCAATTTCCAACTGCGTTCTTGCAGTAGCTAGTAGCGGGTTCATATTAGCCAGCAATAATCCATATTGATCCATTGCCAATACAGCTAAACGATGCGCACAGGCATCGCTAATCTTAGATAATTTTTGCGCATCACGCACGGCATCGGCAAATACCCCGCCGCCTGGCACGATAATGATATTACCGTCACTGAATTTTGCAAATATGGCCAGCCAACGCTCTAATTCAGGAGAGCCTAACAGACTACCGCCTATCTTAACAATCCAAATAGGCTTGTCTCGCACGTTTACAAATGGTTCCATATTTATTCCTAGCCGTTATTACTAACAAATTTGTTATAAGCAGTTTTTATTCTATAACAATTTATGATTACATTGTTGAATATGAATGAACAAGCTTTTATCGCCCATTTAACCCTTAGAAACCGATGAAAAATGCTCCAACATAGCTTTAAGATTAGAGGCTTTATCCAAAGTTTCGTTATATTCTTTATGCGCAACAGAATCAGCCACAATGCCGCCGCCAGCATAAAAACTAAACTGATTTCGACAAATAACCGCAGTGCGAATAGCAATATTGGTATCCATTTTTCCATCAAAGCCAATATAGCCAATGGCGCCACAATAAAGTCCACGCTGGTGCGGCTCTAACTCTTCAATAATTTGCATGGCACGCAGTTTGGGCGCGCCAGTAATAGAACCGCCGGGGAAACAGCCTTTTAACAAATCTACAGCAGTGGCTGTTAGTTTTAATTTTCCCGTCACAATGCTCACCAAATGATGCACGTTAGCAAAGCTTTGTAACTGAAATAATTGATCGGCTTTTACGCTGCCAATCGTGCAGTTTTTACCGATATCATTACGCAATAAATCTACAATCATCAAGTTCTCAGCTTTGTCTTTAAGGCTATTTTGCAACTCTTGCGCATAAGCTAAATCTTGCGCAGCATTCAGCGATCTTGGGCGTGTGCCTTTAATCGGGCGCGTTTCAACATGATCACTATCAGTCTGTAAAAAACGCTCTGGCGAATTAGACAGTACTTGAAAATTTTCTGATTCATTCAATGGCAAATTCATATAAGCCATAAAAGGTGCTGGGCTAATTTCGCGTAATTTTTTGTACGCCTGCCAACTATCGCCTTTTACTTCGGCTGAAAAGCGTTGTGCTAAGTTGACTTGATAACAATCACCTGCGGCAATATAGGACTTAATCTTTGCAAATGCTTGGAAATATTCTGATTGGCTTAAATTGGATTGAATTTTCGAGCTGACTTTAAACTCACTTTTAGATAATTGATTTGAATGATTAGAAACCGCAACATCAAACCTTGCACATAAGGCCTGCCAGTTCGCTTTCACAGCGTCCGTTAATCCATGCGAAACTAATAAACAACGTTTCTCACGGTGATCCACCACCACGGCCCAATCATAAAATCCAACCATCATTTCTGGCGTATCCGCAGCTGGCGCGGCAATATTGGGTAACTTTTCAATACTACGCGCTAAATCATAAGCAAAATAGCCCAATGCACCGCCTGCAAATGGGTAATCTGCCTGAGCATCCTTATTCAGATCTGTCTTATTTTTGCTTACTTTATATTGGTTAAGTAAGTCATTCAGCAACACAAACGGATCATCTTCAGAAACGCTTGTCTGGCCATTTTGGGTTAATTGCGTACATTTATCTTTGGTAACCAGTGTGATAAATGGCTCGGCCACCATCACATCATAACGACCATATTGGCTGCCAGCCAAACCTGTAGCGGGATTGATTGCCTGCCCACTATCTAATAGCATCGCCCATTTTTGATGTGCAATCTGTTCAAATAACACCGCACTATCATGGTGATAGGTTAATTCATGTTGTAACAAGCTCATAGACAAGCTGCCTTGTGCAGTGATTGACTATTTAAAGCCAAACGCGCCACTGCATGGGCAGGGAAACACATTTCCAAATCTGCCAACTGCGAATCATTAGCAAGCTGACCTGGTTCTGACTTTAAAACGTCAGTGAGTAAACGATATTCACAGTCCAATTCTGCCGCCAGCGCTTGCACTAAAAAGCTGCCTGCACCTGCGCCAATAATTGGGATGTTGGGTTTAAGATGTTTTAAAGTGGCCGATTTCAATTGCTTTAACTGCAAAGCCCTGCATGAAAAAGCCAATTTCACCCATGCTTCAATCGGCTTATCTTCCAAGTCGAATCCCACCATTCGCGCCAGTCTGCGTGCAGATTCCTGTTGTGTCTTACCTTGTCCATCGGCAGTTTCCGCCATATCTTTTGCTAAAGGTAATTCACCGGTTAATCGATAGACATCAGCCGTAGTCGCAAAAAACTCTGCCGCCACATTCATTTCAATCTCTTCTGCACCATCGCTTAAGGTTAGCTTTTGCGCCAATGCCATAATAGGTGTGCGCACAACACCTGTATAAACTAAGACATCATGCTGCATGCGGCTGCCATCCGATAAACCTTCTAATGCAACTTTTCCATGCACTATCGGAATAATATCGGTAGTTGTACTGCCAATATCAATCAACAGTGCATTACTCACATGCTTAGCCAGTAAACTGGCGCTTGCATGCCAGTTGGTTGAGGCGATTTGCAACGCATTTTCAGCGACCTCATCCAACTGAACAAGGCCATTATCTGCGGCATAAAAGAATGTATCTTGTCCCAACAAACCAACAGCATATTTTGCAATTTCGCATACACCGGTATAACGATTGGGAAACAAATCCACCAACTCACCAGTCATCGTGACTGCGTGCAGCACATCATGTGGTTGCAAGCCAATCTGGCTAAAAACCGCTTTAATACTAGACTCAAGTTCGGTTAATCCGCGCCACAATGCACAGGGCAGTTGTATGCAACTCATCTGCATACCGTTTGCATCCAGTACAACGGCTTTAAGATGCGCGCCGCCAATATCCCAGCCAATAATCGTGGGTTTAGAAGTTACAGAATTAGACATGTATATTCACAATATTACGTTGCAATTTCGGCCAAATAAAAGCTGGCTGCGTTAAAGTATTCACAATCAACTCCGCTGGATTTTCACCCGTCGCTTCTGCTAAACCACTGTAGCTGGTTGTTAAGCGCGGATTGATTTCCACGACCGTTATTTGGTTATCGTTTTGCGTATCTACAATCACATCAATCCCTACGTAACCATTTAAATCTGTGCATATTTCAGCGATTTTTTGCGCCTCTAATTCAAACTCAGGCCAAAGATGGCGCATGCCATTCACTTGGCTGCCCGCATAGCTTAAGTGATTATTTTTCATCATGATTATTTGCTTATTGCAGCTTAACACTTGCGCACGCCCCTGATGCATGACGCATGAAATACTAGCCGGAACACCCTGTTGGTAAGGTTGCACCACATGGCTTTGAGTTTTATTATTTTGCTCTAACCAACGCAGCAAACCATCTGCATCATCAAACAATACGGTTTCATCACAACCTGCGCCGTTATTCGGTTTTGCCAACCATTGCCCTACTGTCTTGGGCCAATTTTTAATCGTATAAGTAGGAATCGTTCTAATACCAGCCTGTTGCAGCATAAAATAAGTCGCTAACTTTTCACTGCTAATCTTAATAGCACTAATGCCACAGCCCAATAGCAGCTTGCCTTGTTGCACTGCCAATTCTGTTAGTTTTTGTAGTAGATCGTCTGTTTCTGGCGCAATTACCCAAACCGCGTCTGCTAATTGCATTTGATCTGCCCAAACTTCCCATGCGCCTTCATTTGCATCTATCGTCACACATGCATGGCAATGTTTTGGCGCTTCTAAACGTGTGTCTACCGTTGTACTAATTGTATAAGGCAAACTGGATAAATCGCGCAACAATGCATTTCGCATCAATGCCGCTTCCGCCAGCAAACCAGCGGGAATATCTACGTGGCTAAAGCCACCTGCAGTGACAAATTCGCATAAAAATATTTTTTTAATAAGCATAGGTCTAACAGGCAAATGTTCTAAAATGAATGACCTAAAAAGTTAAAAGGCGAGCTTTGCAAGTTATTCCCGTGATTGATTTAATGCAAGGCCAAGTTGTGCATGCTAAATTCGGATTGCGCAGTCAATATCAGCCAATCCAATCCAGTTTGTGCAATGGCAGTTCACCTTTAGCCATTGTTGCAGCATTACTCAAATTATACCCATTTCAAACGCTGTACATTGCAGATTTAGATGCAATTTTAGGCGTTGGCGGCCATACTGAATTAATCGAACTCATTAGCAAAACCTATCCTCAACTCACTATTTGGCTCGATTCTGGTATTTGCCAGGCAAGCGCTTGTGCGCTATACAAAACCAGACAAATTAAATCGGTGGTAGGAAGTGAAAATATTGCCAACTTGCAAGACTATCGTGCGATTAGCGATGCTTGTGAAGGTCAATATATATTATCCTTGGATTACGCTGCGACCAGCCCACTAGGTATTAACGATTTGCATGAATCCGCACGCTTTTGGCCAGACAGCACGATATGCATGACATTAAATGCCGTTGGTAGCAGGCAAGGGATTGATTTAAAACGACTGCAGACTTTAATCAAATTGAATCAAGGCAGAAAAAGACCTTCTAAATTATATGCTGCTGGCGGCGTAAGAGATATTAACGATATTGAACAATTAAATAAGCTCGGTATTACAGGTGTATTAGTGGCAACTGCGCTGCATTCGGGCAAATTAAGCAAAACAGATATACAACTTTTTGAAGCTTAAATTTAGTAAACCTATAATTACAAACAGAATATTTACAAACAAAAAACCCGAGCAAGCTCGGGTTTTCTTTATTGAAATACTAAACTAATTTATAAGCTTAAACATTTATTCTAAGTTAGCATGAATGGCGCGCATTCCTTCTTCAGTTAAACCTTTTGCAGCAATCAAATCTGCAATCGCGGCTTCCAAGAAAATCAACGTTGATAATTCAAACTGTGAACCCATTGGCATTGCTTTTGTTAATGGGAAGCTATCATCTTGACCGATTTGAATCACTAAATCAGCAACGTCTGCCATTGCAGAAGTTTTCTTCATTGAAATAACAACCAGTTTTGCACCAACAGATTTTGCTTTTTTCACAAATGGTAATAAAGTTTCCGTTCCGCCTGAGCCTGAAACCAATAGCAACAAATCACCCGCTTTGATCGCTGGTGTAACCACTTCGCCAATCATGCTCACGTTGTAGCCAGAGTGAACCAAACGCATGGCAAAAAATCGTGAAACTAATAGCGAACGACCTGCACCGCCAATAAATGTACGGCCAGCTTGATCAACTAGTTTTAATAACTCTGCTGCTTTAGCATTATCTGTTACCGCTAAAATACCAGTTAATTTATCTAAAATGAGTTTTTGATTATCCATTTTGTATCCTTTTTTAAATGTCTTTTTAAGTCAATTTCATGCCTATTACTGCATAAAAAATCCCGACACATTACTGGGTCGGGATTTTTATTTTACTTACACTAAGTTAACTCAATAATTGCTTATTGAAATAGTTTAACTTAAGCGTGAGCAATAGCTGTGATTTCAGCAGCAGAAGCAGCAGGATCAGCAGCGCCGTAGATAGCAGCACCAGCAACAATAATCGTTGCACCAGCGTCACGCACTTGAGCAGCTGTTGCAGCTTTAACGCCACCAGCAACTGAGATTTCAACGCCTAAGTTCAAACCAGCAACTAATGCTAAGTCAGCAAAAGGAGTTTGGCCAGCAGCTTGTTGATCTAAACCAGTGTGAACACCAATGATGTGCGCGCCAGCAGCAGCAACTGCTTTAGTAACAGCAGCTTTATCAGCAACGTTGATCAAGTCAACTTGTGCTTTTTTGCCGTATTTGTTAGCAACGTCGATTACACCTTTGATTGTACCGATATCAGAAATACCTAATACAGTAACGATGTCTGCACCAGCTTTGAAGAATGGCTCAGCTTCGTAGAAACCAGCATCAGCTGTTTTCAAGTCAACTAAAATTTTGTTGTTTGGGAATTTAGCGCGTAAAACTTCAAGCAATTTGATACCGTTGTGCTTGATGCAAGGTGTACCGATTTCTAAGATATCTACGTGTGGAGCAACTTGAGTTGCTAATGCAACAGTTGCGTCAAAATCTAATGAATCTAATGCCATTTGGGTTAAAGCCATGGTGTACTCTCCGATTGAAAATTATTATTAGTAACTAAATTTTCACAATAATTAATTTAAAAACCAATCACCGTGAAGATGATGTTACAAAAAAGATACTGCTTTCTTACCACTAAATTTTTAGCACAAAATGTTTGTTTTTAAGTGCTTGCAGACTAACTACTGTCTAGCGTTTAGTGAATTTTAAGCTGGACGCATTATATTATGCGTCTAGCCCATGGTTGTCAATGTTAAACCATCGTTATTACAACTAAGTTACAGTTTCGTGACATCACCCGTGCAACTCAAATTATTAAATAAGCGACTTAACATTTAAAAAACTATAGTTTTGCGCTTAATGCCGCTTCCAGTTTGTTTTGGTCTACAACGAAACCACGAATGCCTTCAGCCAATTTTTCAGTTGCCATTGCATCTTCATTCAATTGGAAACGGAACTCTTCTTCAGTTAATTTAGCGCCTGGTGATTTTTTAGCACCGCCGTCAGTTAACACGCGTGTCAATGTGCCTTCTGTTGCAGCTAAATCCTGTAATAAGTTTGGTGAAACAGTTAAACGATCACAACCTGCAAGCGCGATTAATTCGCCAACGTTACGGAATGAAGCACCCATTACCACTGTTTTGTAGCCATGCTCTTTGTAATATGCATAAATCGCACGTACAGAAACCACGCCTGGGTCTGTTTCTTGTGTGTATGTTTCACCAGTTTTAGCTTTGTACCAATCTAAGATACGGCCAACGAATGGAGAAATTAAGAATACGCCAGCTTCAGCACATGCACGTGCTTGGCCGAAACCGAATAGCAATGTAAGGTTACATTGGATGCCTTCTTTTTCAAGAATCTCGCCGGCTTTAATGCCTTCCCATGTTGATGCTAATTTAATCAACACGCGGTCTTTACCAACGCCTGCTTCTTGGTAAAATTGAATCAATTTACGGCCTTTAGCGACCATTTTTTCTACATTGAAAGATAGACGTGCGTCCACTTCTGTAGAGATACGACCTGGAACTACTTTAGAAATTTCGATACCGATCAACACGGCTAATTTGTCCGCTGCGTTTTCAACTTGCACTTCTTTGCTTCCGCCTTGTGCTTTAGCAAAAGCAATTGATTCTTCGATCAAATGCGCATATTGCGGCAAAGTACTGGCTTTAAGCAGCAATGAAGGGTTAGTTGTTGCATCCACTGGTTTTACGCTTTTAATCGCCTCTACGTCGCCTGTATCGGCTACGATTGTGGTCATGCTTTTTAATTGATCTAATAGATTTGCCATTATTTCCTCCTAATTTGCTTGCACCCAATTTTTGAGTCACGCATGGTTTGTAAAATTCAACGAAAACTTAACTTAGCATTATAGCTCAAAATAAATTCATAGTGATTGAACGCCACGCTAAATTTTGCCTACAGCCAAGCCTTAGTCACAATGTTAATTAATGTTAAACATCTTGCATTGATAAGCGCTGCAGTTAAAATTCACTAGCATACGGGACTACATCATAATTTAGCGCAGAATGAATTATTCAGAAGAAGACATTGCTAGCAACACAATGAATTTATTATCGGCGACTAACACGTGGATATTAATGCGCCATCAATGGTTAATCACCAAAATGCGCAGCATTTTAACCGGCGAAAACTCACCCCAGCTGTGCGATTTGTATCAATTTGATGCATTAACCCCAAGTGATTTAAACCTGCCAGAAAACCTACACGCCAGTTTTGTAACCATAAAACAACGTTTAGAACACTCTTGGGATGATACAGTTAAAGCCCATCATCCGCTTTCTGGCCTATCTATTTTCGACCAACTGAATCTGTTTCAACAGCAAGCACATTTGTTTATGCAGGAATCAAAAGAGTTGAATCAAGAGTTGTGGCGTGACTTTACGATGCGTGACCCTCTGACAGGTGCATTGACACGATTAACGCTTAAATCCAATCTACTGCTAGAACTCAATCACAATAAACGCCATCAACACGCTTGTACTATCGCATTGATCGATCAAGATAAGTTTAAAAAAATCAATGATGAGTGGGGTCATAATGTCGGCGATAAAGTGCTGATGAATACCGCATTAGTGATTCAAAATAATCTGCGTTTTGGCGATAAGTTATTTCGCTATGGTGGAGATGAATGGTTAGTTTTAATGCCTAATACTAATCAAATAGAAGCTAAATTAATGCTGGAAAGGATCCAAAAAATTTCAGAAAACTTTCAACATACGACAAACAACCAAATCAAATTTCACAGCTCATTTCATTATGGCCTTGCGGAATGCAGCCCATACGACAACGTAGATGACTGGATTGCAGCCGCTGACAATGATTTATATATTGCAAAAAAACTGCTCAACATGTCGCTATTTAATGCTGAAAACTCAGCACAGGCAATCGCAAATTAAAACTGGTTTTTTGTCCAAGTTCACTTTCCACATCAACGCTGCCAAGATGTTTTTCTGCCACTGTATGCACAAAATACAAGCCTAAACCAGCGCCATCCGGTGCGGCGTTTCCGCCTTTTAATCGGCTAAATCGTTTAAACAATTGCTTCTGCTCATCCAGTGAAATACCGGCACCATAATCCACCACGCTCACCACCGCTTGTTGATTGGCATAAGTTAGCCGGATTAACACCGTGGAGTGCTCGGGCGCAAACTTAATAGCGTTCAATACCAAATTCAAAATCGCTCTCTGTAGCAACCCAAAATTGCCATTCACCCACACCAAGCCATCTACAATTTCTCTTTCGAGCGTGATGTTTTTCTTAAGCGCACTTTCATAAGCATCATCCACCGCCTGATGTGTAATACCCGCAAAATCCAACTCTTTAAAATCAGCACGATTGCTCATTTCAGCACGCGAAGCCTGTAAAAAGTCTTCCGCCAAATTTAATGCTTGCGATAACGGCGCATACAACCTCGATTTAAGCTGCTGATGCTCTTCTAGCACCATCATGGCACTCGCCAATGGCGCGCGTAAGTCATGTGAGATAAAAGCCAGTACCTCTTTGCGGTCATTCTGTAAAAATCGTAATTGTTGTCCCGCCGCGCGCACTTGCTCAATGCGATCATCAAAACTGTCATAACTATGGGTAGCATGGTCTTTTGCATCTGGTTTAAGGATCAAACTTTTCAAATAGGCTAACTCCTGATCTAAATAACGTTGAGCCGCCTCCAATTTACGCCAACTCCATACCGGATAAGAAATCAATACGGGTAATAGTGCAGCAGATGGCGGAATCCAGATACTCAATACGCTAGGCAATATGGCCGCCAGCAAGCCAATCAACACAAAATATAGCAATGTTGAAATCAACCCTCTTAACGCAGATAATTTTGGCATCCACACCAAAGGCAGCAATGCCAAAGCAATTAAAATCAATAGACTCATCCACATAGGCACCACGTCAATCAACCCTTGGGTACGCATCGAATCCAACACATTGGCATGAAACTCGACCCCAGCCATTGGCTGCCCTAAGCCAGATACAGGCGTGGACAATAAATCATTCATACCAGATGCAGTCGCGCCGATGAGCACAATCTTGTCTTTAAAAGTATCTTTCGCAAACTCACCATTTAAAACCTGTGCATATGAAACAGTAGGAAAGTGGCCTGGCGGCCCTCTAAAACTCACTCTTTTTTGTTGTTGCCGTTGTAAAGAGAAAATATTATTCGCATCTGAATCTTGCTGAGAAACTTGGGCTTGAAACTGATTTTTTGAAGGCTGTTTAAGCGCAACGCTTAATATCGCCTGTGAAAAATGCTGCCAAACGGGGGCGCCAATACCTTCAAATAAATACACACTACGTGCAATACCGTCTTCATCTAACACTGCATGCACGCGGCCTAAATCGGCTGCGTTTGTAGCCAAATCTGGCAATGGTAATGTTTCAATCAATTGGCCATTCACCCGCGTAGTTTCCAGCAAGACCGGCAATACGATATTACCGGCCTGCTGTATTGACTCGGCCAGCGCTATATCAGCAGAAGGATTTAATTGATCTGGCTCAGAAAAAACAATATCCAAGCCAATTGCTAGCGTGTTTTCTTGTTTAAGACGCTGAATCAAATCAGCATGAATTTGCCTTGACCAAGGCCAACGACCTAATTCAGACAAACTATTTTCATCAATCGCCACAATAACGATGTCATCCGGCGCAGGCGTTACATGATATTTTTGACCTATATCAAAGATGAGATTATCGACGCGCGAAAATAAGCCAGTTACATGGATTAACACCACCAAAGACAGCAAAATCAATGCTGTCGATACATAATCGTTAATACGAATGCGGGTCAAATGATGTTTTTTCTAAAAATACTCACTTAATTAAGGGAATCGCCATTGCGGCAAAGCACCGAACTCTGTTTTTGCCTCTGGCCCTGCGGCACCGTCAGCATCAACCAAACGTAACCTCAAGGTTTGCTTGCCATACTCACGTAGCAAGAAATCAAAATAGCCATCTAAGCCAACTGCTTGCCAAACGTTGATTTGATTATTCATTTCATTGTCTAACATCGCTTCATAAGTTAAGCCTTCTGGTGGATTAACCGTTGTAATAAACACTCTATTTTCTTTAACTGTAGCAACTAATTGGCTGATGTCTGGCGCAGGCGGTGCGGGCTTATAACTAAACCGATTCACACTAGAATAAGGACTAACATCGTCACCGTTCGCACTGGCCAAACGCCAAAAATACTGGCCTATTTGCAAGGATTCTTTTGGTGTAAATTGGTTAACGCCAACTTGCTCAGTTTGCAATAAGTCTTTAAATTCCGCATCTTTAGCCAATTCAACCAAATAGGTTTTTGCCATATTTACCGCGGACCAACTTAATGTCGGTTTAGGCTCTCTCACAACCTCGGCTTGAAGCGGTGAAACAGCCTCTGGCGCCAAAAGACTTGCGTGTATCGTAAATAGATGCGTCGCATCATAGCCTTCTAAACCATTGCTATCTTTTGCTCGCACCTCTAAATAATATTGTCCGTCATCAATACCGCCAAAATCTAAACGTCCAGTCTTGCTTTCAGTCTCAGCTAGTACAGTATTCAATTGTGCTTCTTTGTAGATTTTACCAACCCAGGCAACTGCATCTTTTTGCGCTGGCATGGTAAAAGTAACAGGTAATGCCGCCAGCTTAACAGGTAGCCACGTTACATCAGGTGCGGGCAACAACATAACAGGCGGCTGCGGCGCATGGCCATTTTCAGACAAACTACCATAGCCTTTTGTAACCGCCACCTCTTCACCCGCTGCTGACAGAGCAACCTGACCATCTAAGGTTTCCTGCCAAATATGCTGCTCATCTGCCGATACCCTAAATTCAGTGCCGCGCACGGCTGCTACCGCAGTCGGCGTAAAGATTTGCATGGTATTACCATCCATTTTTTGAGGGTTTGCTTCCACTTCAACCTTGCCCTGTTGCAAGCGCAATTTAGTATCAACCATACCGCCGCCGCTATACATGCTCAAACTATCCAACTTTAAAGTCGATTTAGACTGCATCGTCACTATCGACCCATCGGCAAAACGAATATTGAGCTTACTTTTATCTGCCGTTTGCAATTCGCTACCAGGACTTAGCTGTTGCCCGACAACGACTAGTTGCTTAGTTTGATTAGCTTTTAAGATAAAAGCAGCGCCTACAGTTGATACGACTTCTGCATTGGCAGGGCCTTGTTTAACCAAGTGGAGCGGCACGCGAATTTTGCTGCCGATAGGCATGCGATAAGGATCTTTTATACGATTTAATTTTTGTAAAATAGGCCAATCATTTGGATTGATTAAATGACGTTCACCAAAATGAATCAAGGTGTCGTGCGGACGCACACTGTAAACCCATTCAGGTGAAGTTTCTGCTGCAATTAAGACGCCATTCAGTTGTGGATACAATAAAGCCAACAGCAAAATTGATCGCGTAAAATTCGATTGTTTTATTGTATTAAGAAGGGTGTCATTTATGTGCATTTTAGTATTCTTTTCGGATTGATATTTATTTTTAACCAACAAAAATTTCAACTTAAATTCAGAAGAATCTATACCAAACGCTCTAAACGATAACCCTGATGATAGACAGAAATTAAACGCCAACCAAATTGCGGCAATAAATTTAATTTACTGCGCAAGTGGCTCACATGCACATCAATCGTGCGCGTATCAATCTCTGGCGTTGTTCCCCACACTACTTTGGTTAAATGCGCACGCGATAGCAAAACGTCTAAATTTGCAAAAAAATACAGTGCCAACTCGGTTTCTTTTTCTGTGAGTTTGATAGCCTGTGCATCAACCTCAAATTTTCTATTGGCAAAATCAATTGTCAAATGGCCATAATTAATGGACTCTGCTTGGCTTCTATTGGGATTAGCTCTGCGATAAAGCGCATTAATTCGGGCCATTAATACACTGATACTTGGCGGCTTCACTATGTAATCGTCTGCGCCAGCTTCCATCACTTGCACAATATCTTCTTCAGCGTCTCTACCTGTTAAGAAAATAACCGGAGGAATATTACCTTTTAACTTTAAGCTAGCCAGCACTTCTGGCCCACTCATGTCTGGCACTTCCCAATCCAACAAACACAAATCAAATTTATCACTGACTACCGCTTTTAAATACTCACGACCTGTTAAAAAATGTCGCACTTCATGTCCGGCCGATGTGAGAGATAGAACAATACCTTCTGCAAAACTCGCGTTATCTTCTAAGAATGCTATTTTCATTTCAAGCCTTTACCTCACCTAATTATTGCAACTCATGGCCGACGGTTGGTTAACCGTCATATTGAATCAACTTATTTAATGCATGCACAAATAAACAGGCTACAGTTAAATCGGCACTTGTGCCCGGGTTCACTTGTATTTGCTTGAGTTGATTATCCCACGCGAGCAGCTTGCTTTGATACAGCTTAGGGTTGTCTGAAAGGTTAAACATTGTTAAATGTTGGCTAGCTTGATGTTGAATATCCGCTGCAATTTTTACGCCATGCTTACGCACAATATGCGAATCGGCAAAATTAGATAGCAATGTTAAGTACAGTTTTGTCGTTAACCACGTGCTATTCATACCCGTGCTATTTTCAATATCCGCCTCAGCCAGCATTGGCAAACCAAGATTAAAAATCACATTAAATCCATTGGCGTATTGCATGGCAACTAAATCGCGATCCGCAGCAGTTTGCATGGCTTGCAGCAATGTGCAATCGGCCTGTTGATGCACATCATGCTGTGCTACATTGCCCAAACCTGCTGGGTTAGCCAGCGCAATGGCATCAAAAGTGTATTGCGCATCGCTGATGGTTGTCTGTTGTAATACCTGTTGTAAACGTTGCTGCAAATTGCCTTGCGTTGGCGTTAAAACGGCCTGAATTAAAGGTGCGCACAATAAAACAATACCTAAATTAGTATTGCAAGCCACGGCTTTTTGGGTCGCCTCTACACTAACTAAAATACGCTGGCCTAAACTTAAATCCGCTTGTGCAATTACGTTAGAAACCGCTTCGGCACTTTTGATAAAGTCATGGATAGTCATGCCGTGACCATCTGCAAAAATATGCACATTACCAGGTTTTAATGCTTCAAGCTCGGCGATACAAGCCGTTTTAAAAAGCTGAGCTAGCTGTTGATTAATACTAGACATAAGATTTATATCTTATCAATTTAGATGACTTAAACAATCATCCACCAAAGCTTGTGCGATATTGATTTGCGTCACACCTTGCAAGCCGCGCCATGCGGGAATGCTATTCACTTCTAACACATAAAGCACACCATCCGCATCGCGAATAATATCCACGCCGCAATAAGCAATATTCAAAGCTTTGGCAGCCTGCTCTGCCAAGCTTAAAATCTCGGCATCATCAATTGCCTCGCACTCTGCACCCAGCGCTACATTGTGTAGCCAGCCTTTACCACTGCGTCTTATAGCAGCGATTGCTTTATCGTTAATAACAAATACTCGGTAATCATGAGAGGCTTTAATCTGTGTCTGCAAATAAAAAACACCATCTACATATTTGTCCATTGGCAAAGGGTATGGGCTATTCACAAGTCTTACACCCTGCCCCTGCGAGCCAAATAAAGGCTTAATAATCAGTTGATTACTTGCACTCATCATTTCATTTTCTATGATTGCATGTGCGGCTTTTCTAGATTCACATGCCCAGGTTTGTGGCGTATTGATACCAGCCTGATGTAGTAAAAAACTGGTCATGGCTTTATCAACGGTGCGCTCAATCGCTTTAGCATCGTTGTAAACAACTGCTCCCTGCATTTTTAACATATGCAATATATTCAAACGCGTAGTGATTTGCTGCAAAGTTCCGCCAGCAATGCCACGTACAAAAGCAGCTTTGGGTAAAGTATTAAAATGTGGAGTTTGGATAGGCAGTTGAGCGTTTTTGGAAAAGTCTTGCGATAAATCAATCACGCAATCTCTTAACGAAACAAAAACCGCTTCAACTCCACGTACAGCAAAAGCTTTAGCTAATTGCGTGCCATGCCAGCCGCCTTTGGTTTCTACTTCATCGGTAAAAATCGGAATGCGCATTAAACTGGCGCATTCAACCACAGGCCGCGCCGAATGATTGGTTTAATAAAGCCTCATTAAACGCGCCGCCAAAGAAACTATTGCCTGTCGTTAAATTGGTGATAGTCACTTTTGCAGGTGAAAATAATAGTGGGTCAATTTGATAAAAATCCATATTCACCGCTTTAAACACTTGTGCAAACGGCTTGCCATAATCTTTTGAAGCGCTGCTTGGTAAGTCTGCAGCTAATTGCTTAGCTATTTCATCCGTGGATTGCACAAACAATTGCACAAAACCACCAAATAAAATCGCATCATTGGTGCGCCCCATTCCTGTTAAAAAATCTGGACTGGGTGGCGGCAATGGCGCAGAGGCAATGCCATCTACCAACTGCTCTAAGGGAAAATGCAGTGTATGCAGCTTGTGCAATGCCACCTCCAATACACGCGCCACAATTTGCACATTGCCAGCAAGACTACGCGTTGGTGTTAAGATGAACGTTAAATTTTCAGGCGGGATGTTGGTATCTCGCGCTACTTTTTCAATAATTTCCGCAGGCGGAATTTTGTCTGTTTCTAATATTAATACGGTTTTTTCAGCGGAATCTTTGTACTGAATATCTTTAAAAATATCTTCACGCTGCGCGATACACCTTGCAGGCCCAGACCCAAGCGAAAAAAACTTTTCGAAACTTAAAGCCCAACCAGCATATTGACTACCAAGACAGGCTAAGACAGGATTTTTTGCAGTCACTTGTATGCCTGCTGGCCAGTTTTCAAAATTGCTATTTTGCACAAAAGTCACTTGCCCCAAACCACCCATGCAAATCTCTGCGATTCGACGCCCAGCCTCTAAACCACCAGTGGCTTCAATACCTGCATCCACAATTGTTGCACCTGACGCATGCTGATAAACATTTAAATTAAGTGCATTTGCATCGTTAATTAAAGCTGTAACCAAGGACTGGGATAATTGGTTGATACTAATATTTTTGGTAGATGGCATATGCTCGCTTTGAATCATACTGTTGAACTATTGGGTTGAATTAGTGATTTAAGTTAAGTAATGAAAACTTGAATCGTAAAGCTTGAAGCGTATCACAGGCTAGCCGCTCTTTCTAACACCTTTTGCTTGGCTAGCCTTGCTGTACGCGCCTCAGCTATCACGCTGCAAATCGGCGCTCCCGCTGGTATCACACTGTTGGGTTGCGGAACATCACACACCCATTCTGGCCAATTCATTTCTGCTGGCACTTTTTCGGTTTTGTTAGCGTAGATAATCTGCAATGCACGCGATTCTTTGCCTGCAACTGGCCAGCTATCTAACTGCCCCAAACAGGCAGCCACATGCGATGCAAATAAATTTCCGCGCTTGGCTTGATATAAACCCACACTGGCACTCAAACGTGGATTGATTTCCAGCATCAATACATCGTCATTTTGCACAAGGCAATCGCAACTATTTAAGCCTTTTAATGCCAATTTTTCAGTGATTAACTGCAAAAATTCCCTCAATTTATTTTGCACAACTTCACTCAATATCGTATGGCTGACCAAACCACCAAAGCGATACGGCGACAATATTGTTGGGCTACACCATTGCTCATTAAAACCTAACACAAGGGCATTTTTACCATCCGCTAGAAATAAGCAAGAAATTGGGGTGCCTAACTGCTTTTGCTGGTAATACACTTGGTTTAAAGTTTCCAACTCTAAAGGCAAGGCAGATTTAATATGTTCACCACTACTTGCGCCAACTGTTTTCTGCAACCAACCCAGCGTGTTGATTGGTTTTTTAAACACGGTTTCTGGATAACGCATATTGCATGCATCGCACAATGCAAAAAATGACTGCGGCTGCTTGCATTGTTCCAGCACTTCCGCATTGTTACCAATGACTGGTAGCATTAAAGCTATTTGATTAAGTAAATCAGGCTGCGCCTCAAAACCTGCACCGTAGCTCAACCCTATACAATGATTCAGGTCTATTTGATTTAAAACATCCAGCAATTGCTGCGCGTCAAACTGGCCATGATTCACATCAATTTGAATCACTTTTTTGGCTAATTTCTGCGTGTCCACATCCGCAAACGCATCAATGGCAATCACTTCAAAACCAGCATCAACTGCCGCTTGCACATAACTGCGACTGGATATTGCCGCAATAACGATGGTATTCATCACAACTGATTGATTAGAAAGCTCTGGCGATATCAAATGCGTGGTTATATGCCAGATGCACTGGATGCTCTGTTTCCAGCATTTGTTGCAGCATCGCTTGCTGCGTTTTGTATTTTAATTGGCCGATTGCTAATGCGCCCAGACCAAAAATCTGCGTATCAGCAATTAACTGTCCATCACTCATCACATCGACGCCAGCCGCGCCAGAAGGTGCAACTGCATTCACATCCGCCACAATCTTAAGCGTTTTAGAAGTATTAAAATGTGCCTGTTCTAACACTCTAACCCCTGCCGCTGCCGCACAAATAGCAACGGTTGCGGTTTGCACAACCTGTGTTTTCTTTTCGTCATCAGTGCCGTCTACCACTTGCAAACTTAATCCATATTTTGCTTGTAAATCCGCTGCGTAAGCCTGCATTTGCGCTAACTCTTTGTGCGCTACTAACTGCACTGTCGCACCCAATGACGCGGCGATTAAAGCGACTGTACTGCCGACAGCTCCGCCTGCACCAAAGATAGCAATGGTTTGTGCGGCGAGTTCTTGTTGATTGTTTTTAAGCAATGTATCCACTTTAGCCAGCATGGCTGCCGCGGTTGTAAATGCGCCAGAAGGATCTGCAAATGTAGACATTTCAAACGGCGTAAACATAGCGTTTTTCGCGGCTTGCTGCATGGTTAATGCCAGATGGATATCGCGCCCGCCAACAAATAGTGCCTCTCGTTTTACACCAGATGGGCTACGTGAAAAAATCGCATCCTGAGTTAGCCCTGCAACCTCATTTAGTGCCACATTGGTATAAGGCATGATCTTATCGAAACCAGCGTCATACGCCATATTCACATCAAATGGACTGGCGTTTTTTGCAGCGGTAATTAAATGTAAGATAGATACTTTTTGCATGATAATTTACTTTATGTGATGTATTTAATATGAGTTATTTTAAAAGCTACGTTTGGATTTTAACGTTAACTAAATCAAAGAATTTAACTTAACTGAATAGTAGCGCCAGTATTTTTAGCGCGCATCAATTGAAAGCGCAGCTGGCTGAATTTAGAAAACGACTGTTGCAATTGATTCAACATTTTATTTGCAATATTGTCGTTTTCAAATATTGCAAACCCAGTTGGCCCCCAAGAGCTTTGCCCTGCACAAATCACACCTTGAGCATTCAAAAAATCGAGCACTTCCGCTACTCTCGCACTTTTATAATGTCCGCCTTGCGCAGCAGAAAAATAAGCACCCGTCGCCAATTGCAAGGCATGAATCGCTTGAGAAAACTGTGCGTAATCACGCTCAACAATTGCAGGCAACGCTTGCATTAACACGCGATGACTTAGTGCTTGCGCGGTGGCTAAATCTGCATGGGTTAATGTCTCAAAAGCTTGCAATTCTGCATCACCAAACACGCCTTGGTCATCGCTGTCCATAATCAATAAAACTGGCCATTCTTGTGGAAAATGATGGCGCGCTATAATTGGTGGAACTTGTCGATTATTTTCTTGTGAGCTGCTTTCTTGCGTATTATTTTGGTGTGCATTCCTGCCGCCATCCAACACTAAACCACCCTGCTCAAACGTGCCGATGCCAATACCGGAACGACGGCCTCTACTTGTGATACCAGCTAGTTGCGCAGTTGTTAAATTTAAATCAAATAAAGCATTAATCCCCGCACTAATCGCTAAAGCCATCTGCGTGCCAGAACCCAAACCAGCATGCTCAAGTATACTTTCGTGAATTTCAATTGAAAAATCAATCTCCATTTCAAGCTGTTTTTTGATTTTTTCAACGATTTTAGCAACATAATCGCAACCATTTTCCGCAATTGATGTTTTTTTACCTTTAGTGATGGTTAATCGGGTTGCTGGTGCATTTAAAGCCAAACCCAAACTGCCAAACATTCTGCCTTTACTACCATTTAAATCGATAAAGCCCATGTGCAGACGTGCCGTGGTCGACACCGTCACTTTTTGAAGCTGCAATTTTTCACAAGGTATAAGGTTTGAACTATTCATGACGTGCTTGGCTATTCTGCGCTTAACTATTTCCATTATTTTAGCTTAAACGGACAAAACTAAGATGATTTAGCTACTTTTAGCCCTATTGAGCTACTGATGTAACGTGACATTAACAGGCTATTTTGGCACAATAACAAACATAAACATTTAACAATCAATAGTGTGCACATTTATAAGCACTATTAATCTAGTTCTTCTGCAAAAATTAAGGGATTTCAGCATGTCAGCAGCTCACGTAGTTCCATTTGAACAGCTCCGCAATACAGATGTAGGATCAGTTGGCGGTAAAAATGCTTCTTTAGGCGAAATGATTTCACAGCTAAAAGCCAAGGGCGTGCGCGTGCCGACCGGCTTTGCTACTACCGCTCATGCTTTCCGTGAGTTTTTAGCACAAGATGGTTTGGATAAAAAAATCAATGATTTGCTGGATAAATTAAATGCAGATGACACGCAAGCGTTAGCAATTTGCGGTGCGCAAATTCGTGCATGGATGATGGATGCTCCGTTTCCAACTGCATTAAATGCCGCAATTGCCGAAAATTATGCACGCCTGACTGATAATTCTGCTGCTGGCACAACCTTTGCAGTTCGCTCTTCTGCTACGGCTGAAGATTTGCCTGATGCTTCATTTGCCGGCCAACAAGAAAGCTTTTTGAATATTCATGGCTTGGATAACATTACCCACGCCATTAAAGAAGTATTTGCCTCCTTATATAACGACCGAGCGATTTCTTACCGCGTGCATAAAGGTTTTGTGCATGCAGATGTTGCCTTATCCGCTGGCGTGCAGCAAATGGTGCGTTCTGACATTGGCTGTGCAGGCGTGATGTTTACTATTGATACGGAATCTGGCTTTAAAGATGTGGCGTTTATTACATCATCTTATGGTTTAGGTGAAACGGTGGTACAAGGCGCGGTGAATCCGGATGAGTTTTATGTACATAAACCATTATTAGCACTTGGAAAACCAGCGATTGTGCGTCGCACCATGGGTTCTAAACTCATTAAAATGGTGTTTTCAGATGCAACGCAAGCAGGCAAAAGTACACTTACGGTGGATGTTGATCCAGCACAATCTGACGTGTATTCATTATCAGATGCAGATATTTTAGAGCTCGCTACTTATGCCATGACGATTGAAAACCATTATGGCTGCCCAATGGATATTGAATGGGGTAAAAACGGCTTAGATGACAAACTGTATATTCTACAAGCACGCCCAGAGACAGTGAAGTCACAAGAACTACTGAAAAACGTGACTGAGTCTTACAAGCTACAAAAACATTCTGCCGTGCCATTGGTTGCAGGCCGCGCAGTGACACAAAAAGTAGGTGTTGGTCCGGTTAGAATCGTATTAGACCCTTCACAAATGCACGAAGTACAACCAGGTGACGTATTAGTCGCCGATATGACAGATCCAAACTGGGAACCGGTGATGAAACGCGCTGCTGCTTTGGTGACTAACCGTGGTGGCCGTACTTGTCATGCTGCAATTATTGCGCGTGAATTAGGCATTCCAGCGATTGTTGGCTCTGTTAATGCGACTGATTTATTGCGCGAAGGTGAAATCGTGACGGTTTCCTGTGCTGAAGGCGAAACTGGTTTTGTCTATCACGGCGCATTAGATTTTGAAGTGTCGACACAAGCCAATAGCGCATTACCAAAACCGCCGTGCAAAATCATGATGAACGTCGGCAACCCTGATATGGCGTTCAGTTTTGCGCAAATCCCTAATGATGGCGTTGGTTTAGCGCGATTGGAATTCGTGATTAACAACATGGTTGGCATTCACCCAAAAGCGATTTTAAATGTAGATGCTATGCCAAAAAGCATTCAAACCATCATTAAAAGCCGTGCACGTGGTTATGCCTCACCTAAACAATTCTATATCGACAAAATAGCCGAAGGCGTCGCAACAATTGCTGCCTCTTTCTATCCAAAACCAGTGATTGTACGTACGTCTGATTTCAAATCAAACGAATACAAAAAATTGGTTGGTGGTGATATTTACGAACCAGATGAAGAAAATCCGATGATTGGCTTCCGTGGTGCAGCGCGTTATATGGCAGATGACTTTAAAGAGTGCTTTGCTATGGAATGTACTGCCATGAAAAAAGTACGCGATGAAATGGGCTTAGTTAACGTTGAGTTAATGATTCCTTTTGTGCGCACTTTGGATGAAGCTAAAGCGGTGACAGAAATCATGGCTGAGAATGGTCTTAAACGCGGCGAAAATGGTTTGCGCATTATTATGATGTGCGAAATTCCATCCAATGCATTATTGGCAGAACAGTTCTTAGAGTATTTCGATGGTTTCTCAATCGGCTCTAATGATTTAACGCAGCTGACATTGGGTATGGATAGAGACTCTGGCATCTTGGCGGATGGTTTTGACGAGCGTAATGATGCGGTAAAAGCATTATTAAAAATGGCGATTAGCACCTGTAATCGCCTGGGTAAATACGTCGGAATTTGCGGCCAAGGCCCATCAGACCACCCGGATTTCGCTGAATGGCTGGTTGCTGAAGGCATTCAATCCATATCACTTAACCCAGACACAGTGGTTGCGACTTGGCAACGTCTTACCAAGAAATAAAGCTAGAAATTAAAGCTGAAAAATAAAGGTCGTATTTAAATGGATCACCGTACTGTGTTTTTTATTTCCGACGGCACTGGCATTACCGCTAGTGCTTTGGGTAAGTTGCTGGAACATTTTCCACGCACCAATTTTAAGCAAGTACGGATGCCATTTACCGATACTTTAGAAAAAATTCAACTGGCAAAAGATGTCATCTTGCACGCCACCGAAGAAGATAACGCCAGGCCAGCGGTCATTATGTCGTTGGGTAACATGGAGTTACGCAATAGTTTAAAACAAGCCAATGCCTACTTTATTGATTTATTTACCACATTTATTGACCCACTGGGTTTAGAGTTAGATCAAAAGCCGCTAACTGGTGCAGGCATCGCGCATAGCGTGATGGGCACTAATTATCATGAGCGTATGGAAGCAATCAACTTTACGCTTGGCCATGATGATGGCATGACTAATTCCGGATTAGATGAAGCACAAGTGATTTTAATCGGTGTATCTCGTTGCGGAAAAACCCCAACTAGCATTTATTTAGCCATGCAATTCGGCATTAAAGCGGCGAACTATCCGTTGATTCCTGAAGACTTTGAGCGCGGTACACTGCCTGAAGTTTTATACAAACATATTGATAAGATTTTTGGCTTAACCATTAAGCCAGAACGCTTACATTCTGTGCGTAGTGAACGCAGGCCTGATAGCTTTTACGCGTCACTGGATAACTGTCGCAAAGAAATCGCCACAGCTGAAAACCTAATGCGCAACAACAATATTACATGGGCGGATTCTACCAGCCGCTCCATTGAAGAGTTATCTGCGATTATTTTGCAAAAAACACGCCAACCTGCAAAATAGGCAGCTTAGCTATCAGCTTAAAAATCATTGATTTAACGTAATTAAAACCATAAAAAAGAGGCTTTAAGCCTCTTTTTTATTTTGTGTCACTTGTATTAAAAACAGACAGCTTTTAAAAACAGTTTATTTAAAAAATGGTTTTATCTTACCGATAATTTCAGCAGAATCAGGTAACACAGTGCTTTCAAATACATACACTTCTTTACCGCCTGGCAAAATCACATATTTATAGAAGTTCCACTTGGGCGTTTGGCCAGATTTCTGTGCCAATTGCTTATAAAAGGGATTAGCGTTTGCGCCTGATACCGAACTTTTAGGCGCCATCGGGAAATTCACGGCATAAGTCAATTTACAAAAATCGCCAATGGCTTTATTGTCACCCGGCTCTTGCTTGAAATCGTTAGAAGGGAAACCAACCACTAACAAGCCTTGATCTTTATGCTTTTTATACAGCCCTTCTAACGCTTCAAACTGTGGTGTAAACCCACATTTACTCGCCGTATTCACGACTAATATCGGTTTATCCTGATAATCACACAGATTAATTTTCTCACCTTGCAAAGTCGTATATTGATGGTTGTACAACTCTGGGCAAGCCGCTGCATTCGCAGCCACACTAGCCCCCAAAACAAACAAGCCAATTAAGCTGACGGCTAAATTTCTTTTCATATTGCTGTTCATATTTTTGTCCATCAAGTTGTCTTCTAAAATAGTTTAATTGCATGTCTAACAGACTGAAAACTAGCTTAATCGTTCGTTGTAGCACTAAAATTCAACTCAAAATAAAGCGTGAAGCAGCAGGCCTATGACAGCAAAAACGCCGATTAACCTTATCACGCTCAATTTAAATATAAACAATGCCGCCACTGCCGCCAGCGTTAACACGCATGCTAACCAGTCTAAGTTATACAATACATGATTGAATGAAAAGCCATCTTTTGGCCAGAAAATATGCACTGCAAAAAATAAAGCTAAACTGACAATCACGCCAACAACAGCTGCTGTAATTGCCATCAATGGCGCAGTTAACTTTACGTTATTTTGCGTCGATTCAATTAATGGTGCGCCCAAGAATATAAAAATAAATGAAGGTAAAAATGTAAAGAAAGTGACTGCACATGCCGCTAAAATAGCTGAAAGCAACGCACTATCGGCACCCAAAAAAGGCTGCGTCCAAGCACCGACAAAACCAATAAAAGTGACCACCATAATCAATGGGCCTGGCGTGGTTTCACCTAAAGCTAGACCATCCATCATTTGCGTTACGGTCAGCCATTGATAATGCTCAACTGCGTTTTGAAACACATAAGGCAATACTGCATAAGCGCCGCCAAAAGTGAATAAAGCTGCTTTAGTAAAAAACCACCCCATCTGCGTAATTGTGGCATCCCAACCGTATTGCAGTACCAAAACCAACATACTTAGCAACCAAATACCTATGCCAACCGCTAGAACTCTGACGAATGTTTTAAACTTGAATTTAGCGTGTTCAGGTGTTGGTGTATTGTCATCAATCAGCGCACTGCCGTTACTTTTTTGCATCGCTAAATGGCATGCAGATGCTGCAAATAAGGCTGGTTGAAAATGATTGACAATCAATCCCAGCAGGATGGCAATCCCTACAATGAATGGAAAAGATATCTGAAAGAAAGTAATGGCCATAAATGAAGCCCCTGCAATTGCCCAAAGTGCTTTATTTTTAAGTACTCGCGAACCCATTCTGTGGGCTGCAAATAGCACGATTGCGACCACTGCGGGTTTAACTCCGTACAAAATACTAGCAATAACAGGCAAATTGCCAAAACGCATATATATGTAACTTAAAGCAATTAAGATAAATAGCGAAGGCAGCACAAATAGGCCACCAGCAATTAAGCCACCGCGTGTGCGATGCATTAGCCAGCCGATATAGGTGGCCAACTGTTGCGCTTCTGGGCCTGGTAGTAGCATGCAATAATTAAGTGCATGTAAAAAACGTTTTTCAGAAATCCAGCGTTTATCTTCAACTAAATCTTGATGCATGATGCTGATTTGTCCAGCAGGTCCGCCAAAACTGATTAACCCTAACTTAAACCAATACCAAAACGCTTGTTTTAAAGTTGGCATGTTGGGTATCTCGTTATCACTAAGCTCGGTTTTAATTTTCTGGTTATCCAATGGAATTTCCATATTACGCTAATGAACTGATTAAACCTTGATTTTATTACAAGAAAATTAATACTAGTTACATTTTGATTACACTTTTTTAATGCCTCTGAAATAATTAAAATTTATAATAATGGTTATATAAACCTGCTTGTATATTCATTTTTTTTAATTTTAATAGGAATAATCATGAAATTTAGTCTAATTGCCGTTGCTTTCACTGTTGCATGCGCAACATCTACAATCGCAAATGCCTGCCAAGCGACCGTTATGGGCGGATGCACTCAAGAACAAACGCATGACACGTCTAGCCACATGAAATCCCAAATCGTGAATAAAGTGGAACCAGTTAAGCCAGTAAGTGCCACTAATGCCAGCGCAACTAAGCTTGGTTCAAAAAAAGCTAATAACGATAATTTAATCCAAACGGTGAATAAAGCAGTTTTAAAATAACTGCACATTTTTAGATTAGCTAAATTTAAATTTAGCTAATCTGGCAATAGCCAATTAGACTAAAAAAACATAAAGCCTGCCAATTTATTTGGCAGGCTTTATGTTTTTCAATGTCAAATAATTCTGACAAAACTTTCAGTCAATCCCTTACATTCACTCTCCATAATTTCAGCTAAGGTCTACTCATCCTAATTAATTCTAATCAATTTTAGGTCATTTCATTTTTTGTAGATTACGGAGAACATAATGAACAAATTACAAACATTAATCGCAGTTACATTCATTTCATTTACTTCTGCACACGCTATCGCAGCACCTGTAGATGAAGGTCCACCAGCACAAACGCAAAAAAATAAAGTGCCAGAGGCCACTAACCACGGCGACTACCTTGAACCTCAACCTGCTGAAAATAGTGATGCCAAACAAGCTGGCGATAAACACCATAAAAAAGACAGTAAAAACAGACCAAAAGGCAAAAATACGACTGAACAACCCAAAGATGGTGGCGTTGAAGTCAATCCAAAGTAACATTAACTGTTAGACAAAACCATTAAAAAAGCCCTAACTATAGGGCTTTTTTAATTTATTAAGTGATGTTTCAATTAAGTAATGTTTCAAAGTGCTGACTCTCGCATCAACCAAACAATTCAGTCCTATAGCGAGTTAACTTTGAGGAACATTACGCAACAATACGTATGTTGGATTAACGGATTTTAATCCTAAAGAATTGACTGCAACTGGCACCTTGTCGTTTGGATACCAATATGTTGCATGGCACTGCTCACAAGCATGTTCAATTTGAGAGCCAACCTGCAACAGCGCATCTGGGTTCTTTTCTTTGATTGCAACTAATGCTGACTTTGCTGCATTCTGCAAGTTAATGGCTTTATTGTTAAAGTCTACCCGGTTTGCTTGTATCAACTTTTCCACCTCTTCAGGCTGCAACTCTACAGGATGAATGGATGTACTGGATCCCGCATGAGCGACTGCGCGATTAGGGATTTG
This sequence comes from Pseudomonadota bacterium, assembly GCA_040387515.1. GTDB lineage: Bacteria > Pseudomonadota > Gammaproteobacteria > Burkholderiales > Methylophilaceae > Methylotenera_A. The sequence continues at coordinate 39,169 of JAZKDP010000007.1, read as the reverse complement.
CAAAAGATTTGCAGCTTCAATCAATACGATCGCGTGATTCTTTAAAACATTCCATTCTTCATCTGTCGATGGCACTTTCTCCACCACGCCATCTTTTGTCGCTACTGTGGATACCGAGTTCCAGATTGGATCCACATTTGGATCAATCACTGACAGCATAATTTCCTGTAGTGTGGCAACAGGCTTTATAGTTACAGTTGCTTTATCTTGGCTAACTGAATTGCTACAAGCCACCTGCAAGCCAAGAGTTAACCATATAAAAGCTAACATTATTTTATTGCTATTCATCATGCCAACCTTTTAATCATTAATTTAAAAATCCAATAGCACGCCCTGCAAACGCTACACCAAACCATAATGTAAGAGACAGTATTGCAGTTAACCCGGCCAGAATTCGATTGGGAGATTCAACGCTAGTGACCTTTCTGTACAAGGTAAATTGAACAACCAGCGCGAAACCAAACAAGTAAATCTTTAGCCAAAAAGCCGGATTGGGATAATAGAGCGTGGCGCTGGGCAGGAAAGTAAATAGCCCTGAAAATAGCAATAACACTAATCCATAGATCACCAATGGTTTGGTTACTTTTGCTAAATGAGGAATGGTTTGTCGATTTAAGCCCAAGCCAACCAGCCTTAAATTAACCAATAGAACAGCCGTTAAAATCAGCAAAAAACCGGCAATATGAAATAATTGTGCGAATGCACCCGCAATCGAATCCAACTGGCTGATAGATTGACTTAAGCTGCTGTTTTGTAACTCTTTAAATATTGATTCTGTACTCATATCAATGCTTTCTTCAGTAAAATTAATGTTGTGTGGCCTCTAAGTAAGGGATTAGGCGTCCGCAAATAACCACAGCCGACCAAGAAACGAGCGATACCCAGCCGGCTAACTTAGCACCTTTGGGAAAATGAATATGCGTACCCCACTCATGTACCGTTTTGCCATATTTGTATTCAAACCAAATGGCATTTAACCCAGCTAAAACAATTAAAATCAACTTGATTGGAAACACAGGGATCGCCCACATTCTTGGACCTTCTGCCCAAAGCAGTAAAATTCCGGTCACAAAAGTAATCAAGAACCCTACTAATAGCCACGGCCTTAATTGCTTAAGCACCTCGGCCACTGGCACCTCTTTCAGAAAACCGCCAATTAGACGCAAATCAGTCACGATGATTAGGCCAACTGATAGTGCCAAACCAATCAGGTGAATGCCTTCAATCAATGGGAACATATAAAGCGATTCTCTCAGCGCTGTTCCAAACTCCGAATCATGCATCACTTGTAAAATTGATACGACTGACATCCAACTCCCCTTTTTGAATTCTTAGAACTTTTAATCGTAATTGAGCCTTTAATATAGGCCCTACCCCTATTGCTATAGCATCCGCTGTGCCAACCTTTATTAACCAATAGAATTGGTTAAATATAAATTTTTAACCAATTGATTTTTATCAATAAATTAGAAAATAACTTTCGTATTTTATAAAAAACTGAATTAAAAATTATGGTGATAGTTGTTGCTGTAGAAGCAACCTTTGGAATGAGTGTTGTTGTTTAAACAATTGAGAAACAACCATTAATTTGAAAGTAATTCGTCAAAATTAATTTTAAATCTGTAGCGTGATAGCCTAAAAAACCATAAAAAATGGCGCATGTAATCTAGATGGAGATTTTTTCTATACATCTAGATTACATACGCGCTAAAGCAATGCCGCTGTCGGCTCTTGCAGGTTGGACATATCAAACAAAAGCCAAACCTAGTGATCCATTAATTAAACCAAGTGTTGACGGAAAAAACCGATGGTGCGATCCCATGCTAATTTAGCCGCCGCTGCGTCATAGCGTGGGGTCGTGTCATTATTAAAACCATGCTGCACTTCTGGATAAATAAACGCTTGGTAATCTACTTTAGCCGCTTTTAAAGCCACCTCATATTTAGGCCAACCAGCATTAATCCGCTCATCCTTGCCTGCATACTGAAGCAGTAATGGCGCTTTAATCTTAGCAGCATCTTCCTCACTAGGTTGTCCGCCATAGAAGGGTACGGCCGCACCCAAATCAGGTAAGCGAGTCGCTAAAAAGTTTGCAATGCCACCACCATAGCAAAAACCAACAACGCCGACCTTTCCATTGCCTTCTGGTAGTTTTTTAAGCACATCTGCTGCCGCGATAAAATCTTCACGTGTTTTAGCTTGATCTAACTTTTGAAATAATTCACGCGCTTTATCCTCATCACCAGGATAGCCGCCCAATGGAAATAAAGCATCTGGCGCAAAGGCAATAAAACCATCAATCGCCACACGTCTTGCAATATCCTCAATATGTGGATTAAGCCCACGGTTTTCATGTACGACTAATACAGTGGCAAGTTTTGTCGTTACATTGGCTGGATATACTAGATACCCACGCAATTTTCCGTTACCGTTAGGCGATGGATACTCTACATATTTGGCTTTAATACGCACATCATTTTCATCAATCTGTTTAGCCTCTGCAAAGTTTGGGCTAAGCGACTGCAGTAATACAGCCGCAGAAGCACCAGTAACCGCAAGCTTTCCTGCGCGATTTAAAAAGTCTCTTCTCGAAATTTGACCATGAACAAACTGATCAAATAAGCCCAGCACTTCTGGGGAAAAATCCTCTGCTGTTTTTTGTGTCATATTATCTCCAACAATTTCTTGATTAAGCTCACTATTTATTTAACAAGATTATTTAACACGGCCTAAGTAGCCTTGCGCTAATAAAGGAATGCGATAAGCTGCGCCTCTGCCAACAACGAAAAGTGTCTTCTTGTCTTTACCAGAAAAGGCTAGATTCTGTGGTTTGTTTGGCAATGCAATCACGCCTAAGGTTTCACCTTTTGCACTAAATACCTCTACGCCAGCATTAGATGCTACATACAGCCTGTTTTCTGCGTCTACTGCTAAGCCATCTGCTCCGCTAGAAAATTCGCCAACTGCATTTTTTGAGTAGCCTGTTAATTTGGCAAAATTACGTTTTGTGCCTAATGAACCATCAGCCTTAATATCGTAAGCGATAATGAATTCGTTTGCAGTGTCAGCTACATACAAGGTTTTTTCATCCGTACTCAATTGCACGCCATTTGGACGTTTAAGATCATTAATCACACGAGTGGTTTTGCCATCTGGCGTAATGTAGTAAACAGCTGGTCTTGCTGCCTCTGCAACTTTATCTTCTGGTTTCGGTACGACACCAATATCAGTAAAGTAGATACCACCTTTTTTATCTAACACTAAATCATTAGGACGTTGGAAAGGTTTTCCTTCAAATTGATTCGACAATACTTTTTCTTTACCGGCTGGGTAAATAATACCTACTTGTGGTTTCAGGTTCTGTACTGAAATCAACTCACCTTTAGGATTAAAAGCTAAGCCATTTGAGCCATTGCTGTTTTGCAAGAAAATAGAAATACCGCGATCTTCTTTCAATTGTGTAATACGATTTGCGCGTGTTTCAGTGAAGATTGCTGTGCCGTCTGGCAATGCAATCGGGCCTTCCGTGCCTTCAAATCCTTCATACAAGAATTCGTATTTAGTGCCTTTTGCAATCACACCAGGGATATCTTTATTCACTTCATATTTAGGGGCTGGCGGAGCAATTTTGGTCAGCACACCACCTTCTGCTTCATAGTCTTGTGCGCCAATAGCACCCACCACTTTAAAGCCTTTGCCAATTAAAAAATCAGCACCGGCATGGGCACGACCTGCATGGTTAGAAATTGTCGCAACCGCTTTATCTTTAGGGATAAAGTCCACATATTTTTCAAGTTCTTTGGCTTGAATATTCAAATACACGGGGAAGCCACCAATTTTAATCAGCTCATCTGGGCGACGTAAATCAATCAATACCACCTCATTTGGTTTGGCCAATAAAGCATCTACTTCGGCTCGGTTTAATTTTTTAGAGATAGGTGGTTTTTTAGCTTCTTGTGTTGCAGGCTTTGCATCGCCAGTTGGCGTTGCCACTGCGCCACCTGCCATTGATAAAGGCGATGCAGCAATAAATAATAAAGCGACTAATACGTTAATTTTTTTCATGTGATGTCCTAATGATGCGTTTAAAGTTATTTTGTCGATAGCTGGGTACAACCCAGAACTATCGGGTACTCTCTAAATGCATCGCAAAGCGCATGCCAATAATTTTCAATACTAAAATTGTTTAAATAGCCCACTAATAAATCCATAAGCAATTGATTTTAAATGTTATATTTTTAATAAAACATTCAGACATAAAAAAAGAGGTGTTTTAAACTGCTGTTTATCCAGCAGATTCAAAACACCCCTGTTTGTAGAAAGCCAATCTAAAATAAGATTGGCTTTATGTTAGGTTAATTAAAGGTATAGCGTAGTCCAACTCTGAGAGAGCGTGGCTCAAGCGGATGAATCAAACGTCCATCAATGCCCTCACCACCACCGCAACCTGGGCCATCTAATTTCGTACACGCGCCGCCGTAATATTCAATATCATTGGCTTTACGATTAAATAGATTGAGCACGCTTAAAGATGCTTGCCACTGTGGATTGATTTTATATTCAACTTTGGCGTTTGCAGTGGTGAATGAAGAGGATTTTTCTTTGCCAGTTTCTTCTAATGCATAGGCACCGATGTAGCGAACGCGCACTCCACCCGACCATTGATTACCATTATCGAAATTGGCAGCTAATGAAGCAGTGAGAGGCACCGCATTCGGAATGTGCTTTCCACCATTTTCTGATTGATCAAAGCGTGCTTTGGATAGGGCCACATCTGCATCCAAAAATACCCAGTCTGAGACCGTTAAGTGATTGGTCCATTCAATGCCGTAGCGTTGTGAACTACCACGCGGTTCAGTAACACCCTCATCGCCAACAAATACTAGTTCAGAAGATGACTTCACCTGCCACAAAGCAATACTAGTATGCCAACCTGATAATGGCGCTGCGCGTAAGCCAAGTTCACTGCCAGTTGATTTCGCGATCAAAGGCACACGATCGGCTGCGCTGCCATCGACCACATTTTGTGAAATAACTGCACCCCTGCTGTCATTACTATGAAACCCACGTCCCCAGTTAGCATAAAACTCTAATGATTTCCAAGGCGCGATTGCTAATCCAAGTTTAGGGCTAAGCTGCTGAGAAGAAGTTTTGCCACCATTATTTTGGTTAAATGCACCCTCTTCTGCGCTTACATCAACATCCATGTAGTCATAACGCAGCCCAACTGTACTTCTTAACCAAGAAAACCAAGGTGTTTTAACTTCTGTATATAAAGCGCTGGCAGTTTGGTCAACATGGTCTTGCCGTACGGTATTAGTTCTGTCCCGATTCACTGTATCGTATAAGCCCAGCGTGCTGATGCGATCATGCCTGAGCTGCGTGCCAAGACTAAGCTCACTATTCAGCCAATCTTCACCCAGAAACCAACGCTTTTCTAATTGACCACCTAGAATCGTTCTATGGTCCGCCTGTTCATGTTGGTCACCTTGCGGCCCATTAATAAAACCGGATGGGCTACTGAATAAGTTCAAGCCATAGTCAATTACCCATGCATTTGCACGCCATGCAGATAAATCATCAGTTTGATTCCACTCGCCAGACAAACTGACACGGTGCGTTTCACCACCATCATTCGGTAACAGCGTGCCATAACGCCCAATCTCACCTTCATCTATGGCACGCTTTGGCACATGTTCGCTGGCTACCCAGTGGCTACGATAAGCCATCGCTGAAATTGAAAAACCGTTGCTTGGTGTACCAGACGAAACATTGACCAATCCATTAATCTTATTCAAATTTTCTGGCTGATCCCATGGCCCGTCATATCCAGCTAGCTCTAAAGCGCCAAGCCATTGCAATCCATTCCACTCTTCACTGCCTGCTACTAAAGCACGTTTAAATTGGTATTCACCAACAGAAACGTCCACAAAAGGCGCATTGAGCGACCTTTTGTATTCAATACGGGCTGAACCCGTCGTACTAAAATCCCCATCCTCAGCCGCATAAGTCCCTTTTTGGTAGCGTAAGCCACCAATCAACTCCGGTATCAGAAAATTCAAATCCATATAGCCTTGGCCATGCGCATGGCTCACCATATTGATTGGCATACCATTGACATAGGTTGCAAAATCGCTGCCGTGGTCTAAGTTAAACCCGCGTAGAAAATACTGATTGGCTTTTCCGTCACCCGAGTGCTGCGTCACTATTAATCCTGGCACCGTTTCCATTACTTCACTGGGACGCAAAAATGGACGATGTTCGATTTGCTTTGCTGTAACCTTGCCATCAGAAGCAGAATCAGCCACACCAATCAATGCATGCACTTCAGAGCGCACTTCAATCGCAGGGAGTTCATTTTGCTCCTCAGCTTGCACTGGATAATTGGCGAATATTCCAAAGACGGTGGCCAGAATTGGCCATCGATACTGTTTAAACAACATGTGGTTTCCTCTAATTTTAGTTATTGATTACCCCTATGATTTTTTGAGAAAAATAATAGGTGGGTACCCTATATGCCTAACACATAGCAGAAACCATACCAACTAAAATAGTGATATTTATCAGTCAGTTAAATTTTTAAATAGAGATAAATAACAGTAAATATGTTGCGCGTGCACCAAACTTAGCATCAACTGTTGCATTGGCAACAATCTAAAAGAAAAAACCGCTGTTATTTGAGGTAGGTTTTTAACACATTGATGACTTCTTCCAAGTCATTCTGATGAGTCGACTCATCATGCGTATGGCCATGATGCGATAAGTGATGGTGGCCTAAATGCTCACGAATATGCCCTTCTAGTGCTTCTGACATTAAGCCGTCAATCGCGCCACGTACCGATGCAATCTGGTGTAAAAAATGTGTGCATTCCACACCCACGTGTAATGACTTTTCGATCGCTTCTATTTGCCCTTTTATGCGACTGATACGTGCGGACAATTTCTTTTTATTTTCAGTGATGTGTGACATATGTAATACCTGTAAATTTGCCAAACCCGCACAATGAGGCGCAAAGCCCCACGTGCGGATCTTAACTATTGGTTGTGATCAATTTGAATTAAGTAGGATACTTGATCGAGCAACCATAGGGCTTGGTGCTTGGATGTGGTACTTTTTTACCGACAGCTAAAGCAACCCATGTTTCTCTTACATAATTATTGGCTTTTGCAAGGTCTTCTTTTTTAGCGGTAGGAATATTGTCGATTCCGCCCTTGTAAACCAAAACACCTTTTGCATCGATCACATAAATATGTGGGGTAGTTTGGGCACCATATAGTTTGCCGATCTTTCCATCTTCATCTAACACAACATAAGCTGGTTTAGCCCCGCGCGTTTCGTTTAGTTTCAATGCTGTTGCGCCATCTACATGGCCTTGCTTTCCTGGTGCTGATGAAATGATTTGCACCCAACTGATGTCTTTACTTGCAGCATCTTTTTGTAGTTGTGGGATATTGCCACTCTCATAATGTTTTTTAACAAATGGGCATTCATTGTTTGTCCATTCCAACACCACTGTTTTGCCACGTAACGAATCCAAACTTAACTTCCCACCAACCGCAGTCGTACCAGTAAAAGCTGGTGCTGGTTGGTCTACAACTGGGTCTGCAAACACACTAGTGCTGATGAACGAAAATGCAGCGGTGACTAAGCTAGTCGCTATTAATTGTTTCAATTGCATAAAAAACTCCTTTGGATTAAAAAATGGTTATTAAAATTAATGTGACGATGGAATCGTATTCAACACAATCGACGGTGTAAGAATTTGCGGCAATTCAATAGGCTTAACACCCCTGCCCGCTGGGTAAAACACATAGAGCGGCACACCACTTCGCCCAAATGTTGTCAATACATCGGTAATCTGTGCATCCTTATTAGTCCAATCACCTTTCAGGTAAGTCACACTGTTTTTCTTAAACGCTGCAATCACCTTTGGCTGACTTAACGCCACGCGCTCATTCACTAGGCAACTGATGCACCAAGCTGCAGTAAAGTTGAGGAAAACAGGTTTTCCTTCAGCCAGCAATTGTTCCAACCGCTCTGGGGAATATGCTTCCCAATGATTGTTAACACTAGATTTGACTGCAGATCTAGTGCTTTCAACTGGGACACTATCCAGATAGGTATAACTGATAAACAATGTGCTAATCAGCAACGCCGCTACACCTACGTTTGCAGAAGCTCGTGCTTTGAAACTCACATATTGCGTGCTGTCATATAACCATGCGGCAAACGCAATAAGCACCATGCCACCTAATGCGATTGCCACGCCATTTGCTCCGCTTTGCTGTGCAAGTACCCAGACCAACCACACCGCCGCTAAATACATCGGGAAAGCAAATACCTGTTTAGTGCGCTCCATCCAAAGCCCAGGTCGGGGTAACTTGCGATGCAATGCAGGCCAAGCAGTTAATAACAGATACGGCAGCGCCAGACCAAAACCTAAACTAAGAAAAATCAGGATAAGTTTTAAAGCAGGCTGAGTGAGGGCATAACCAAGGGCCGCCGCCATAAAAGGTGCAGTGCATGGCGTGGCAACAATCGTGGCTAATACGCCAGTAAAAAAGCTACCCGCATAGCCTGGTTTATCGGCTAACGTGCCACCTAATCCAGCAACCGAACCGCTTATCGTAAACACACCAGATAAACTTAAACCAACGGCAAACATTAAATAAGCAACAGCAATCACAAATAAGGGTGATTGAAACTGGAAACCCCAGCCAATTTGTGCGCCACCTGCTTTTAGTGCGATGAGCAAGCCTGCTAATAAGGAAAAACTGGCTAGCACGCCTAATGTGTAGACGATGCCCTGCCATAATATTTCACGTTGCGAATACTGCGTATGGCTAACAAGTGACAATGCTTTAATGGATAACACTGGGAACACGCACGGCATTAAATTAAGAATGACACCGCCGATTAATGCCAGCAATAAAGCAGTTACAAAGCCTAAATCAGGGGCTTGAGAAACTAGCTTAATATCTGAAGTTGAATTGCCGCGGAGTGATTGCGGCACTACTAATTTTGGGAGAATGAAGTAGCCACGTTCGGTCAACGTATCTCCGCGTTTTTCCTTCACGACTAACACACCCTCTAATGACTCATTAGGATTTAGAGGCGCATCGCCATGTTTAAGTGCAAGCGTGATGCCGTCAGCATTGATCGTTTTGGTCTGGTCAATACTCTGTGCGATTTTTCCCCAGTTATAGGGATAAAACCAGATATCTTGAATTTCTTCACTACTCAGACTTGAGTGAGGGATATGTAACGCCATTCCATCATTTGTCTTCTCTAGATTAACTTGTTTAAGATTAGCTTCAGAGGGTATTTCTTGCGGTTGTTTTGCTAAAGATTTGTCTATTAAAGTTTGCCCACGGACATCTTTAGCAATATTTGCAGAAGCAACTACTGGCAACTTGAGAGTTAACGTGACCTGCTGTGGTATGCACTCCTCTTTACACACTAACCAATCGACAATTGCTGTGGCCTTAAAATCTTCACCAAGTTTTGCATCGGATGCAATTTTCACCTTAACTGGCAAAGTCACTGCATTCTCATAACCATAATTAACGATAGGACCAAGTTTGAAGCGGCTGGGAATCGGCCATAAAATATCACTGACTTGTGACGGTTTAGAGAACTGCCAATCAATCGTAGTGACAATGCCTGAATCACCAGGATTCCGCCAATAGGTATGCCAATGCGGAATGATTTTTAGGTGAATACCTAAGTTAAATGTTTCACCTGCCACCACTTGTTTAGTCGATGAAACCAATTCCGCCTGCACTTGTGGCGTGCTGGCTTGATGCGATGCCGACCATGCCGCTGGAACATAGCTCAGCACCGCCAAAAACAGCACGTTCAGCCAATTGCGATAAACCACTCTCTGCATGCTGATTTAAAGCCTGCTTTGAATTTTATTTAACCCAGCTAACGCACAAGGCTCATCCGTTTTACCGCCACCCACACCAATAGCACCAATAATTTCGTTGCCAACTTGAATCAAAATTCCACCAGGGCGGGCATTAAAAGTCGCTGTTGCAGCAATAGTGTCAGCCAGCGCTTTATCGGTTTTAATTTGTTCAGTCAAAGCACTGGTGCTTTTTTTAAAATGCAAAGCGGTGACTGCTTTATTGGTGCTGGAAGACACGCCACGCGGTGAAGTGCCATCTGCCGCCAATAGCACTTTGAGCACACCTGCTGAGTCCACCACGCTTGCCCCGATTTTTTGCCCGCCGTCTGCCGCGCAAGTTTCAATCGCTACGCGGGCTGCTTCTATTGCCAGTTCAAGGGATGGCCCTTTTGCAGCTGGTACTCGCGTTGTATTGGCGGCTGGCGTTTCTGCTTTAACAGGTGCTGCTTCAGTAACGTCTGCTGCAAATCCTAAAGTAGCAAAGCCGCACAAGCTCAATAAAGTTAACGCTTTTATGTAATGCATATTCATCCTTTTTAATGTTGTATTAATGGCTAACATGCAGAAAGCCACCTGTCTAAAAGACCAAGTGACTCTGCATTGTTGTTTTAAAAACTATTGAAATTTACTTAACTAATATCGCTAATATTTTCTAAAGTTTGGCACGGAAAGCTAAGCCAAACGTACGCCCATAACCTTGCTGTTCACTGATAGCGCCAGATGAGCTATAACTACCAGCGCCTGTTCGGTAGTCTTTATCAAATATATTGCGTGCGATAAGCGTAAATTCGTACTTGTCGTTCGCGCTACCAACCCCAATACCGCCATCTGTTAATGTGTAACTGTCTTGGTAAGTACTTGCTGCTTGGTTAGCACTCAAATACGTACCTGAGCGGAAAGCATTGTTAACGAAGAAATGCGCACGATATCCAGCACCAAAGAAGTAGTTATAATCCGCGCCGTAGCTCAAGCTAACTTTAGGTGCACCATGTAACCGCTTGCCAGAAAAGTCCACTAATACTGGATTGGCAACATCTGTAGTCACACTTTGAAAGTCTTGATAATAGGAATCGTTGTAAGCACCACCAAAGTTAAGGCGTAGGTTTGGCGTTGCTGCAAACGCAGTTTCAAACTCGATACCGCGAGCGCGAACTTCTGGAATGTTACCCAAGAAACCACGTGTAGCATTAGGGGCTGCGTTGGTTGGATCTGGCACAGTTACGTTGCCTTGATAATCCTTAACTTGTGTGTAGTACAAGTTGGCGTTAAATAATAAACGGCCATCTGCCAATAACGATTTAAAGCCTAACTCGAAATCTAACGCTTTTTCTGGGTCCACATTTAATGGTCTGCCATAATCTGCACTAGCAGCATCTGAGTTAAATTCAACCGCACCTGATTTTTCACCGCTTGCAACAGAACCATAGAGCAAGGTATGGTCATTTAACTTATAACTTGGATTGATTAACCAACCAATCGAATTATCTTTAATGCTATCGCCACCGCGCCAATCATAGATTCCATTATTGCCCGCATTATTTGTGCCGATTGCCTGACGGTATAAGGATTTTGCTGCACTCCAAGCTGCCGAGTCTGCTGCATCAGCTAAATTTAATCCATAATTAGCCGCCTTAGAGTTATCCGAACCTGTTGCATTGGTAATTGCTTTGCCTAAGCGGTCTACCTCACGTTTATTGCGGCCAGTTTTATACTCATAGGTATTACGCAAACCCAAGGTAAGGGTTGCTTCATCGGTCAAATGCCAGTTAACTTGCCCAAAACCAGCAAAGCTTTGTGTTTTAGGATTCAATACATAAGAACGATAAACACCATCTTGAGAGTCGCGTAACAAACCACGATACTTTGGATCAGACAATGCCGAATATTGTGCATTGCTCGCATTAAATGCACCTGCATCTGCACCAAAATAAGAAGGATCATCACTAAACACTTCTGCATTTAAATAGAACAAACCCACTTGATAATCAAAAGTTTTGTTACCCGCAAAGCTTAAGCGAACCTCTTGAGAGAACTGTGTATTACTGAGTTGCTGCCCACCATTACCGATATCAAAACGCGTAGCACCACCATTTTTAATATCGAATTCTTGACCACGATAAGCAGTAATGGAACTTAACGTATATTCATCATTTAAATTCCAATTAACTTGTGCAGAAATACCGCCTTGATCGGTTCTTTGTGGGCGTGCTTGAGAGTCCTCGATATTGTTATTGTTACCGAGCTGTGGTCGATATGATGTGCCGTCGCCATTATTAAAATAACTACGTGCTAACCTTGTAGAAAATGTAGTCGTCCTAGGTGTGCCGTCGGAAAAAGTCGCTGGGTCACTTATCAATATTGATTTATTACCGTTTTCTACCGTTTGCGTTCTATCTACAATTACGCGCGCAGTCACATCGTCGCTTGGTGTATATAAGAATTGTAAACGGCCGCCGATACGGTTAGTTTCATTCCAGGTTTCGCTACTTGAAGGTCCGTTTGATTGCCAAACGTTATCAAACACACCATTTTGTTTATTTAAAAATAATGAGCCACGATAAGCCAACAAGCCATCAACCAAAGGACCAGTGGCAGAAACCTTACCAATCATTTGGTCATACTCACCTACGCGTGCTTCAAAATTATAGCTAGGCGTAAAGCTAGGTAATTTTGTGGATATATTAATAGCACCCAAAGTGGTATTTTTACCCAGCAAAGTACCTTGTGGGCCACGCAATACTTCAATACGGTCAAGGTCGTTAAAATCGTTCCATGATTGCCCTACATAAGAACTCACCACACCATCCACAATAACGCCAACACCAGGCTCTAAGGTGTCATTTGCACTATTTTTACCGATACCACGAATCGAAATACTGGTTTGACGCGGGTTACTACCGAACACGCCTAAGTTTGGTACAAACTTGACCAATTCATTCACGGTTACCGTGTTATCTCTATCTAAACGTTTGCCACCAATCACCGTAACTGGCAATGGCACGTCTTGTGCTATCTCTTCACGATTACGCGAAGTGACTACAACAGAATCCAATAAGTTTTGCGTCACTCTTTCGTCTTCTGCTTCTTTCGTTTTATTGGCTGAAGATGCCGTAGTAGCCGTTTCTTCGGAATCTGAAGAAGCTTGCTCAGGCGCTGATTGAGCATTATCCGCTTGCGGTTTTAAGCCTTTCTTAAGCGCTTCAATCTCTTGTTTAAGTTTCTCGTTTTCTGCTTGTAGGTCAGCTACGCTGGTTTCAGCAAAAGCAAAATTCGGCACCAAAATACTTGCGCCAATTGCAAAACTGACAGCAGATGCCAATAACTTACGTTTAAACTGCGGCCTTAATCCATTAGCGGCGGAATTTTGTTCCTTAGCCAGTGAATTTGAACCATTCTTAAAATAACTACGCATGAATGTTTTCCCCTTGTGGATGGTAATAAATGCAAAATGCAATCCAGCCACATGATTGGCAAAAGCCATGCCAGTTTATTTTTTCACGAACTTACCCTCTATTAAATTTTAAAAAACTCAATAAAATCATATTGATAAAACTAAAATACATACAAAATATCTAATTAACCTAAAGTAAATTTCCATTACTTTCATATCGAACCTGCTTCAAACGAAACATTCCAAGAAGCATAATGTTTCAACAGCAACAATCGAAACTGATATTTTTTAAGTAAACATACACACTTAAAAATAACCAGCTGTTGCGCTAGAAACAAGCTGTTTTAAATGTGTTGTTTAGCAAACAGAATCTACAGCGATAAAAACAATAAAATTATTTGATGTTTACTAGTTTTTTTATATAAATTCAAACAAAACAACAGGTTAAAAAAATCATTCACAAAATTCACATGAAAAAATACAGCCAATATTGATGGCACATATTCTGCTAATGCATTACTGGATATAACGTTAAAAACGTTTCAATAAAAATCGTGATGCTTAAAAAAATTTCCAAGCACAAACAATTTCAGGGATTAGCTATTACATGCAGAAACAAAAGATTCAAATTTGGGATTTGCCCATTCGACTGTTCCATTGGTTGTTGGTTATCACCATTGCATTAAGCTACTTAACTATCGAAATTGGCGGCGCCTGGGCGGATTGGCATGCTCGTTTGGGGGCGTTGGCTCTGGGCTTAATAGTGTTCCGTGTGTTGTGGGGATTTTTTGGTAATCAACAAGCACGATTTAGCCAGTTTTTCCCAACCCCATCACGCTTGATTCAATACTTTAAAGGTCAGTGGCAAGGCGTCGGCCACTCGCCTTTAGGCGGACTGGCTGTATTTGCATTACTGGGATTAACAGGCATCGTTGTCGTGACTGGCCTATTTGCAAATGACGACATTACCTTGTTCGGACCGCTCTACCCCCTAATTAACCAGTCACTAAGTGATTGGATGACTGGCATTCATGCGATTGCATTTAATGCTCTATTAATTTTCATCGCGTTGCATTTACTGGCTATCGCTTTTTACTGGTTTGTGAAAAAGAATAATCTAATCAAACCCATGCTAACGGGGAAAAAAGATTTACAAATATCACACCAAACTGCACAACCTAAAACCAAACCAGCCTATTTCTTTATTAGCATTGCGCTGGCTTTATTGATTGTATGGCTCACATTTGGGAACGTGCTGACTGATTTACTTGCAACCAAACCTACCGCACAAGTACCGAGTTCGCAAAATCAATGGTAACCATTTAACCAACACTTTTTATACCACTTTCTATCATCATTATTTAAGGATATTAAATGAAAAAATTAGGCCTTTTCTTAACTTCGGTTGTACTGCTAAATGCAGGTCTATCTCACGCAGGGCCGATTGAAGATCAGATTAAATACCGCCAATCGGCTTATTCATTTATTGGCTGGAATACCAATAAAATAAAAGTACAACTGGATAAGCCAGAAACATTCTCTAAAGAGGAAGTGATTGCTGCTGCTAATGCTATTGCTGCCGCGGCGAACTCTGGATTAGGCGCGCTGTACGGCCCAGGCACAGACCAAGGCGAAGGCTGGAGAAAAACGCGTTTAAAACCCGACTTCTTTCAAAAACCTGATGAAGCTAAAAAACTAGCAACGACATTTAATTTAGAAGCCAATGAATTCGCCAAGGTCGCAGAGACAGGTGACCCTGTACAGATCAAAGTGAAGTTTGGAAAACTGACCCAGTCATGCAAAGCCTGTCACGATAGTTTTAGAGAAAAAGATCCTAAGTAAATATTCTAAGTTAAATATATTAAGTAACGTTTAACAACACCAATTCAGTAAGTTTGCGATTGAGAAGTTTGTATGCAGAAACAAAAAATCATACCGAAAGTCATCATTGCACTAGCAATTTCAAGTGCTATTGGCTGGTGGTATTGGCAAAAGCAAGAAGCTTCTGCACAAACAAACAATAGTGGTGAGACTTTACAGGATAAGCGTGGTGGTAAACGTGGTGAGAAACCTATCCCAGTTGTTGTTGCAGAGGTGGTTAAAGGTGACATTCGTGTCATTCAAACCGCGCTTGGTACTGCAACACCATCTGCAGTAGTCACTGTCTCTAGCAGAGTCAATGGTCAATTGACGCGCGTATTATTTAAAGAAGGTCAATTAGTTCAAAAGGGTGAACTGCTGGCTGAAATTGACCCAAGACCTTTTTTAACCGCACTGACACAAGTACAAGGGCAAGCCACGCGCAATCAAGCGCTTTTGAAAAATAGCCAAATCGACTTAGAGCGCTTTAAAACGCTGCAATCACAAGACTCCATTGCCTCTCAACAAGTGGATGCGCAAGCATCGCTTGTACAACAATATCAAGGTACGGTGCAAGCAGACCAAGGCTTGGTTGAAAATGCAAAACTGCAATTAAGCTTTACGCGCATCACCTCTCCCATCAGCGGCCGCATTGGTTTAAGGCAAGTGGATGGCGGCAACAATATCATCACAACCAACCCGATTGCGGTCATCAATGCGGTACATCCTATTCATGTGGTATTCACCTTGCCAGAAGATAGAGTGGCTGATTTGATTAAGCAAATGCAAGTCGGCAAGCAAGCTGGGAAACCGTTACCTGTAGAAGTATGGGATAAAGCCAATAGCAGACTATTGACTACTGGTCACTTGGAAAGCCTGGATAATCAAATCGACACAACTTCTGGCACTGTGAAAATCAAAGCGCAATTTACAAATACGGATGATTCCTTGTTCCCCAACCAGTTTGTGAATGTGAAACTGTTAAGCAATACCTTACGCAATGTCAACGTCTTACCTAGCGCCGCGATCCAGCAAGGCAGTGCTGGGGCTTATGTCTACCGTATTCGACAGTTGCGTAAAGATAGCAAGAGTGGCGCGGATACAGTTGCCGTACAAGCTGTTGAATTAGGGCAAGTGGATGGTGATCAAGTTGCTGTTCTAGGAGGTTTGAGTATCGGCGACCAAGTGGTTGTCAGCGGCATAGATAAATTAAAAGACAATGCCAAAGTGGTGATTTCGTCAGCTAGTGGAGAGCGAAATTCAGTCGCGCGTGACCATGCTGGCAAGAAGCGGCGCCCATCACAAGCGGATCAATCATCGCCTAAACACGCCAATACTTTCATCCGAAAGGCGTCATTAGCCGCCTCTCAACGTAACTTAAGTCATTAACTTTTCAATAATACGTCTTTAAAGCAAAACCGCTGCAATGAATCCTTCTAGAATCTTTATCTTGCGGCCTGTCGCTACGGCATTGCTGATGATCGCCATCTTTCTATCTGGCGTGTTGGCTTATCACTTGCTACCTAAGGCTGCCTTACCGCAGGTGGATTATCCGGTCATTCAAGTGGTGACCTTGTATCCCGGTGCCAGCGCGGATGTGATGGCAATGACGGTAACCGCACCGCTGGAACGGCAATTCGGTTCAATGTCCGGGCTAGCGCATATGTCATCCACTAGCTCCGGCGGCGCGTCGGTAATCACATTGCAATTTACTCTTAAAAATACGCTGGATGTAGCAGTGCAATCGGTGCAAGCCGCCATTAATGCCGCTACTAGCTTTTTACCCACCGATTTACCGACTCCACCTATTTACAACAAAGTGAATCCATCGGATGCGCCGATTTTAACGCTGGCAGTCAGCTCAGACACATTAAGCCTGCCCAAATTGCGCGATTTAATTGATACACGCATGGCGCAGAAAATCGCACAAGTTTCAGGTGTAGGGCAAGTCAGTATCGATGGCGGTCAACGCCCTGCTATACGTATTCAAGTGAATCCGACAGCTTTAGCTGCTTATGGTCTTGGCTTTGATGATATTCGAACAGTGATTGGCGGTGCGAACTCTAACCAAGCCAAAGGCAATATTGACGGGCCAAAATTAGCCTATGAATTAGAAGCCAATAGCCAACTTAAAACCGCAGATGAATACCGTCAGCTGATTGTTGCGAACATCGCCGACCGCCCTATCCGTTTAAGCGATGTGGCAGAAATAAAAGAAGCCCAAGAAGATGCTTATATCGCCGCTTGGGCTAATCAATCGCCAGCCATACTCATCAACATCAAACGCCAGCCAGGCGCCAATGTGATTGAGGTTATAGACCGTATTCGCAGCCTGCTGCCATCACTTAAAGCAGGTTTGCCAGCCGATGTTAGCGTGATACAACTGACTGACCGCACCAATACTATTCGCAGTTCTGTTGCAGACGTGCAGTTTGAATTGTTTCTGGCAATTGGATTGGTAGTGATGGTTATTTTTCTATTCTTGCGAACGGCATCAGGCACATTGATTCCAAGCCTTGCCGTGCCGTTATCACTGGTCGGTACTTTTGGTGTGATGTACCTGGCTGGCTTTAGCATCAATAACCTCACACTGATGGCGCTGACCATTGCTACAGGCTTTGTGGTGGATGACGCCATTGTGATGATTGAAAATATTGCGCGGCATATTGAAGAAGGTGAAACACCCTTTGATGCTGCGTTAAAAGGCTCTAAGCAAATTGGCTTTACCATTATTTCGCTTACCTTCTCATTGATTGCTGTGCTGATTCCCTTACTGTTTATGGGCGATGTAGTAGGTCGCCTATTCCGCGAATTCGCAATCACACTCGCCGTTGCTATTTTGATTTCCGCAGTGGTGTCGTTGACGCTGACACCCATGTTGTGCGCCAGACTACTTAAATCAGCACCAAAAGATACACAGCATAAACAAGAAAACGGCTTGCTTGCACGCGTCATCACGCATTACGGCAAATGGTTGCAATGGGGGTTAAGACATCAAAGTCTAGTCTTGTTGCTGGCGACTGCAACCTTTGTACTAACAGTCATATTAACGCTACTTATTCCCAAGGGATTTTTCCCTGTGCAAGATACGGGTGTGATTCAAGCAATGACAGAAGTGCCAGCTTCAGCATCGTTTACGGTTGTGAGCAAACGCCAAGAAGTATTGGTAGATACCTTACTGAATGATCCAGCGGTAGAGAGCATTTCTTCTGTGGTGGGAATCGACGGCGTGAATACCACCTTGAATAGCGGCAGGCTGCTGATTAACTTAAAGCCTTATCCAGCGCGCACAGAAACGGCAACTGAAATCATTCAAAGGCTGAATGCAGTCGCCAGCGATATTTCTGATATCAATTTGCATATGCACCCTGTGCAGGATCTCACTTTGAGCGACCGCATCAGCCGAACGCAGTATCAGTATCTGGTGACAAGCACAGACCCAGCTGCATTGGCAGATATAGTACCAAAACTAGTGGAAACGCTAAGCCAGCTGCCACAGCTTGTTGATGTTGCCAGCAACCAACAAAATGACGGTTTGCGTGCAGCGATTGAAGTGGACAGAGATAGCGCTGGTCGCCTTGGCATTAGCATGGTGGATGTAGACAATGCGCTGTACAGCGCTTTTGGCCAGCGTATTGTGTCCACGATATTTACCCATGCCAGCCAGTATCGGGTGATTTTAGAAGCGCAGCAAACCGAGCAGACAGGCTTAGAAGCATTGCAGCATGTGTATGTCAGCTCTAGCAATGGCAACCAAGTGCCGTTAAGCAGCTTTGCCACTATCACGCAAAAACCCGCCACATTAGTTGAATACCGTGAAGACCAATTGCCTTCTGCCGAAATCGCTTTCAATTTGGCGGATGGATACTCTTTAGGCGACGCCGTACATGCGATTGAAAATGCAACAAAGACCATCAGCATTCCACCCACCGTAATCACACGCTTTCAGGGTGCCGCATCTGCTTTTAAAGCAGCACTCTCCAATGAGCTATTTTTAATCATTGCCGCAATTATCACCATGTATATCGTGCTGGGCATATTGTACGAAAGCTATATCCACCCGCTGACCATCCTATCCACACTGCCATCTGCAGGCGTGGGCGCGCTGTTGGGATTGATGGTGATGGGCAAAGAGCTCAGTGTGATTGCCATCATCGGCATTGTGTTATTGATTGGCATCGTGCAAAAGAACGCCATCATGATCATTGATTTTGCATTAGAGGCGGAACGTGAGCAAAAACTATCGCCACAAGATGCTATCTATCAAGCTTGTTTGCTACGTTTTAGGCCGATTTTAATGACGACTTTGGCGGCACTATTAAGTGCTGTGCCATTGGTAATGGGCGATGGTCCTGGCTCTGAATTACGTCAACCTTTAGGCATTGCCATGATTGGTGGCCTATTGCTCAGCCAGCTACTGACATTATTTACCACGCCAGTGATCTATCTTACGTTTGACCGTATTGCTAAACGCTTTAACAATAAACGCGGCGAAAGTGATTTAACAAAGGTGGCGGCATGAGTTGGTCTGCTGTCTTTATTCGCCGACCAGTCGCAACCTCGTTACTGGCTGCTGCGTTGGCATTACCTGGCATAGCGGCATTTTTTGGTTTACCTATCGCCTCCCTGCCGCAAGTAGAAATGCTGAGTATCGATGTATCTGCGCGTCTGCCCGGTGCTAGTGCTGAGACAGTTGCCGCTTCGGTAGCTGCGCCATTAGAGCGTGCACTTGGCAATATTGCTGGCGTTAATGAGATGACATCCACCAGCAACAAAGGCCAAACGCGTATTAGCCTGCAGTTTGATTTAGAGCGCGATGCAGATGGTGCGGCGCGTGATGTGCAAGCGGCCATCAATGCCTCTAGAACATTATTGCCAGCTGGCCTACAGAGCAATCCAACCTACCGTAAAAGCGGGCCAATGTCGATTATGTATATTGCGCTGACCTCCGATATTTACAGCCAACCGCAGCTATATGACATTGCGTTTACCCTGCTTGGCCAGCGCATTTCACAAGTGGATGGCGTTGGTATGGTGAATGTGAATGGCAGCGCATTGCGTTCAGTGCGTGTCGAAATTAATCCTACTGTGCTGAATCAATATAACGTAACGCTAGAACAAGTGCGGACTGCGATTGCAGCCGCCAATGCAAACTTACCAAAAGGATTTGTCGAAAATACACAGCGTCGTTGGCAGATTGATGTAAATGACCAGGCAAAACGTGCATCTGACTATTCCGATCTAATTATTGCGTGGCGAAACGCAGCACCGATCAGGCTAAAGGATGTGGCTGAAATTAAAGATTCAGTACAAGAGCTTAGAAGTTCAGGTAGCGTCAATGGCAGGCCTGGTGTGGTATTGATGATTAATGGTATACCAGGTGCCAATCTGGTTGAGACAACCGATGCGATTAAAGCGTTGATTCCAAGGCTAAAGCCGCTGCTGCCAGCAGGCGTCGAGATGGATGTTATTATTGACCGCAGCCAGATCGTACGCAGTTCATTGCACGAAGTAGAAATCACCTTGATGATTTCTATTGCGCTGGTCATCTTGATTACCTTTATTTTTTTACGTAACGCACGCGCCGCACTTATCCCCAGCATTGCCATTCCCATTTCCTTATTGGGCACTTTGGCCGTGATTTATCTTTGCGGTTTTAGCTTAAATAACTTATCCCTAATGGCCTTGATTATCTCTACTGGCTTTGTAGTGGATGATGCCATTGTGGTGGTAGAAAATACCATTAGGCATATAGAAAATGGTATGCAGCCTTTACAAGCCGCGTTTAAGGGGGTGAAAGAGGTATCGTTCACCGTCATCGCCATGAGCGCATCATTAGTGGCTGTATTTATACCTTTGCTATTTATGGGTGGCGTTGTGGGGCGTATGTTTAGAGAGTTCTCAATTACCTTAGCCAGCGCTGTAGTGATTTCACTAATTGTTTCACTGACCTTAACACCCATGCTTTGCTCACAACTATTAAAACCGCACTCACAGGAAAACCCGCTGGCGACTTGGTTAAAAAAACTATTCGATATTCCACTTAAAGCCTATCAGCGCGCCCTAGTCTGGGTAATCCAATATAGATTATTGACTGTGTGCATGCTGGGCGTAGTCGTACTAATCAACCTATATCTTTACACGATTGTACCTAAAGGGTTTTTTCCCATGCAAGACACGGGGCGCATTCAAGGATATTTTCAAGGCGATCAGAACATCTCATTCTGGGCCATGCGCGAAAAGGTAAACCAACTCATGCGCATCGTTGCTGAAGACCCTGACGTGGATGCCTATTTTGAAAATACGGGTGGATTTGGTGGCGGTCAATCCAATACCGGTAGCATGAACATTAGGCTAAAACCGCGCTCAGAACGTGATGCCTCTGCGCAAGAAATTGTAGCCAGATTGAGACCAAAACTAGAAAAAATTCCTGGCGCGACACTGCGCCTTAACCCGCAGCAAGAATTTAGTATCGGCGTTAGACCAGGCTCTGCGGAATATCAATACACTTTACTCTCTAATAATGTAGATGACTTAAGTACGTATATTCCACGCTTAACGGATGTGCTATCTAAGTTACCTCAACTGGTAGATGTCACTAGCGATGCACAAGACAAGGGCCTGCAAACTAATTTAATAGTCGATAGAGATGCCGCCTCACGTTTTGGCATCGCGCAGGTGCAAATCGATACTGCATTAAATAACGCATTTGGCCAGCGGCTGGCATCAACGATTTATGAGCCGCTAAACCAATATTATGTGGTGCTGACATTAGCCTCTGAATTTGCCCAAGGGCCAAAATCGCTAGACCAGATTTACTTAACAACCAGCAATAATGCGCGCATTCCGTTATCTACGATTAGCCGATGGGAACTTCAAAACACGCCACTTTCTATCAACCATGAAGGGCAATTTGCCGCAGCGACTATTTCATTCAATATCGCGCCAGGCTACGCGCTAGATACGGCAACGCAAGCAATTGAAGAAGCGTTTAGCAAACTCAATCCACCTGATAGCATTCATGGTGCTTTTTCAGGAAAAGCAAAAGCGTTCAAAGCTTCTTTGGACAGCCAACCGTGGTTGATTCTCACCGCACTGATTACTATATATATTGTGCTGGGCATATTGTATGAAAGCACGATTCATCCAATCACCATCATTTCCACGTTACCTTCAGCAGGCATAGGCGCACTACTGGCATTGCTACTATTCAAAAGTGAACTGACCATTATCGCCATGATTGGCATCATTCTGCTGATTGGTATTGTGATGAAAAACGCCATCATGATGATTGATGCCGCACAGTTAGTCGAAAAAGAACAGGGCCTAACTCCAGAGCAAGCTATCCAGCTTGCTTGTAGCCAACGATTCAGGCCAATATTGATGACTACATTTGCCGCAGTGCTGGGTGCGCTGCCATTATTGCTTGGTGTGGGCGATGGTGCCGAAATTCGGCAACCATTAGGTATATCCATCGTTGGCGGGCTTATTCTTGGCCAGATTCTTACGCTTTTTACCACCCCCGTTGTATACATTTATTTAGAACGCTTACGTTTAAAACTGCAAAGCGTTTCATCAAAACCAACCGCCACTCTTACAGCAAGTAGTTAATGACTATGCACTATCCAAAAATCAGCTTTATCGCCATCCTTTTTCTTATAACCGCACTTTTTTTAAGTGGTTGCAGTATATGGCAGGATTACACGCGTCCTAACATTACCGTACCCGCTTCCTATAAAGAGGCTACCGAATATGAGGGATGGAAAACGGCAGAACCTAGTCAACCTAATATTACTCAAGATTGGTGGCAGCTATATGGTGATAACACGCTTAATAATTTAATTGTTGAAGCCAATCAAGCAAACAATTCAATCCAAATCGCAGAGGCTAATTACCGCCAAGCACAAGCATTTGCAAAGAGTGCACGTGCGCCACTTTTACCGGCATTGGACGGCGGCGCCGCTCTCACACGTAGCCAAAATGGTCGCGCAAATGCACGTACGGACAACAACATTGGTATCAGCGCCAATTGGGAAATAGACCTGTGGGGGCGCATTAAAAGAAGCGTTGAAGCAGGTGAGGCAAACGCCAATGCAAGCGCTGCAGATTTAGAAGCGGTACGCTTATTGGTGCAGGCCAATGTCGCACAAAACTACTTTCAATTACGCATTTTAGACTCACAAAAAAAATTACTGGATAACACCGCTGAAAGTTTCGACAGATCTCTAAAATTAACCATTAATCGTTACAACGTTGGCTTGGCATCGCGCACAGAAATCGCACAGGCAGAAGCACAACTCAGAACTACGCGTGCGCAATCCATTGATATATCTGCAGCTAGAAGCCAGCTAGAGCATGCCATCGCGGTGTTCCTTGGCCGCCCACCTGCCGATTTTTCATTGCCCTCTAGCCCATTCGACAATATGACTAGTATCAAGCTTCCCAGCATCCCAGCAAGTTTACCTTCAAGCTTACTGGAAAGACGCCCTGATATTGCTGCTTCGGAACGACGTATCGCAGAAGCCAATGCGCAGATTGGCATTGCGAGAGCTGCACTGTTCCCCACATTAAATTTAGGCGCAAGCTTAGCCTTTGAAAGCTCAAGTATTGCTAACATATTATCCTTGCCGAATAGAATTTGGGCGCTGGGCCCTGCATTGGCTGGCCCTATTTTTGATAATCAATTACGCCAATCACAAACAGAAGCCGCCATCGCAAATTACGATGCAACTGTTGCAAATTACAAACAAACTGTCTTAAGCGGCTTTCAGGAAGTTGAAGATAATTTGGCCTTATTAAGAATCTTAGAGGCTGAGTCAAAGGAGCAAGAGACCGCTGTGCGATTTGCGCGTGAGGCAGTTGAGCAAACGGAAAATCGTTACCGCGCTGGCATCAGCGAGTACCAAAGTGTGGTGATTGTACAATCTACTGCGCTGAATGCAGAACGTAATGCTTTATCGATTATTGGCCGAAGACTGAATGCCAGCGTGGGTTTAATGACCGCTTTAGGCGGTAAATTTTAACTATTTAATTACGATTGATAAAAATAGTCATCTAAATCCTGATAGGGAGTCCCCCTATCGCCTTCTGTATTGATTACAACAGCCTGCAATAAAGTTGTTTATATTATAACAATCATCATTTTTATTAGGTAAATTCAACTAATAATTTACAGTAAAAAAATATTATTAGTTGTTTATAAACATATAGTTAAAAAAATATAAAACATTTAGAATCACTTTGCATTTTAAGCTTATCAGTGGCATATATATTGCACTTAGTGATGTGAATAAAACCAACCATTCACATTATTTAGAAAGCAAATAAATGAGCAAACATTTAAGGGAAGAAGTAAGTAATAAACGAAAAAAACAGCAAATTACATTTCGCCGCACTGCAATAGCCATTGCGATTGCCAGCTTCGCCAACTTTTTGGCATTACCAGCTTACGCTGCTGATGACCAAGCCTTAGCAGAGTTACAAAAAGCGTTAGAACAACTTAAAGCTGAAAATGATAATTTAAAAAAACAATTAGCCAATAAACCAGCAAGTAACACAGGTAGTTCTACAAACACCACTGCTACCACTGAAGAAAATCAAGAACAGCAAACGAATACTGCGACGACTCAAGAGCCTTCAGCGCTTGATGCAATCATTGTAAAATTCAAAAAGAAACCGGTACTTGAGAAAATTAAAGATGTGCCAACATCAATCTCTATTGTCAGTGGTGAGGAGCTTGAAAGCTTAAATGCGACCAATACCACAGAAGTTTTACGCCGCATTGGTAATGTCAACTTTAACTATGGCAATTCACGTACAGGCTCACTCACTTTGCGCGGAATCACCACTGGTTCTAGCGACCAAATTGACCCATCGATTGGTACTTTGCTTGATGGCGTGAGTATCGCTTATACGCCATTGGTTAATGGTTATATATTTACGGATATTGATACCATTGATGCCACTCGTGGACCACAAGGTACACAAGGTGGTAAAGCTTCTAATATTGGTCGCCTTACATTTACCACTAAAGCGCCGACCTTTACACCCGAAGCTAATTTCTCACAGACCTTTGGTGATTGGAACACGCTACGCTCATCTGCTGTAGTAGGTGGCCCTGTTGTTGATAACTTGCTGGCTTGGCGCGGTACGTTTTATCGTGAGCAAGCCGATGGCCCTACGTCTAAGAAATTTGAAAACCAGTTTGCTGATTTAGACGGTAGAGATAGTTATCAAAATGTGGACCGCACTTTTGGGCGTATTCAGTTTCTGTTAACGCCTACAGAAAACTTTAGTGCAAAGTTATCTGTTGAACATCAACCTAGAGGTTCAGAGTTTGTTAACGGCAATACGGTCAGACACCCAGAACCTAGGTCTTTCACTGACGGAACAACTCGTGCGCCAGCAAGTGTGGATGTTGCTTACAACAAATATGTTAATCGTCAGTGGTTTAACAACAGTCCGACTACTTGGAACCCTGCTACGGATTACTTCAAAGATCCAACCAATGTGGATAATAATGGCGCAATTATTACTGGCTCTAAAGGTGCAACGGTTAACTTAGATTGGAATGTGGCGGGCCACAATCTGAAATCGATTACTGGTTACCGTAGCCATTGGTTTAGTGCTGCAAACGATGAAGGCACCCCCTATGACATTACAAAGAGTGGCGGCTACATCACAGCGTACAGTCAAATCAGCCAAGAGCTGCGTGTATCCTCAGCACCTGATGAAAATAGTTTAGTAGACTACCTTGGAGGTGTTTACTTTATAGACACTGATAACGATTCTAACTCTCGCACCCGTTACGGTAACGATGCTGGTGCTTTTCAAGCCAGTGATGCTATCTATAACGCACTTTACGCTTCTGGTACTGGGCAAGCATTACTTAAAGACTCGCTCAATTTAGCTTATAAAAATACGCAGACTATTGTTAAAAACCAAAGTACTGCACTTTTTGGACAAGCAGATTGGCATATTACTGAACCATTGACGTTAACGACTGGATATCGTATTTCTAAAGAAGATCGTAAAACCGCACAGGGTATTTTCTTAGCAGATAAAGGTGTTGGCGCAGACTTTACGAATGCATTTGGTAATGGAACAACTGTTGCTACGCTTCCAGACCCTACTACTGCTGAGGGTACCGCTGCTGCGAATCGCCTTGCTAGTAGATATTTTGGCGCTGGTGCTACTTATGCAACATTAACCGCACCGCAACGCACACAACTTAAGCAAGCAACAGTGGTTAGAAACTCAACTTTACAACCTAACTCTCTTTACAACATTAAAAACGCAGACAGAACTTGGGATGACAATATCAACAGCGCTAATGTTAGTCTTAAAAATAAATTCAATGAAGATTTAACCGTATATGGCACGTTGCAGTATGGTGAAAAAGCCGGTATTGCCCAAATTGACACTGCTGGAAAATCTAATTTAATCGATAAAGAGAAAACCAAAGGTTATGAATTAGGTATTCGTACTAATTTATTTGAGAAAGCCTTAACCGTTAATGCTGACGTATTCTTGAATGATATTAAAGACTTTCAATCAACCGTTGGTCTTGTAGACCCTGTTGCTACTGCAGCATTTCAAGCATCTAACCCTGCTGTACCGCTAGCCGATAGTATTCAATTTCAAAGTGTGGTTGGCAACGTGCCTGGTGTGAGAGTCAAAGGCATTGAAGTCGATGCTAACTATAGTGGCTTTGACCATTTCAACATCAGATTAGCGGCTGCCTATAATGATGCTAGATACTCGAAAGACATTTTTCTTGCAAGACCAAGTGAGGAAAATACTACTGGTACAAATCCTCGATTCTCTAACGCAAAGGGTGAAACATTAACATTTGCGCCTAAATTCTCTGCAAATTTAGGTGTGGACTACAATTTGCCGGTTTTTGGTAATTGGGTTTTCCATACCAATGCTAACTATTCATACAGTGCTTCGCAATTAAGAAGTCGCTCGTCATACGACAAGTTAGATGCTTATGGCATTTTAGATTTAGGTGTAGGTATCGGCAGACAAGATAAATTGTTTGATTTAAACTTCATCGCTAAAAACGCATTAAATGAGCAATATAATGTTGAAGGCTTCAGCAGTTATACACCTAGCCTTCCACGTTGGATTGGGGTAGTTTTCAGCAGTAAATTGTAATCCGCATAAAACTGCAATTGTTTGATGCAAAAACCATGGCCTTAATTGGCCATGGTTTTTTTATTTGAATTGTCCCAGCTAGCTTCAACATCATCTATCTAGCAATAGGAAGTGATGGTCCTAATAGTATCAATTACCTTCAATGCTCGTCACTGAAAAACGCAGGATTTTATTTCCTCTCCATGTCTGTAGACACTACTTTTTCAGTGTTAAGACTTTGTATATATTGCTTAACTAGAGTTCGTGCTATCAATTTAATTCTTCATTTCAATCTGAATACAAACTCAATCTTTGCTCCTGCATAAGTTGATTGCTATGAAACCTTTAAACATTAGATGTTGTTTAGGGAAAGACATAATTGTTTTATATTGAATGGTTAAACTAGCTCACTTGCAAACTCAATGGGTTTACAACTGTCCGTAAAACTAATATAGCAACAGACATTAAAATGATAAAAATGCCTTTGTAACAGGCAAAAAAACGCCGTGGCCAAAATGGCCACAGCGTTTTTAGATTAATACTAATTATTACTTGCGTGCACCCAATCCAAAACCACCATTATTTTCAGCACAAATGCGTTCTTCGCGCTCTACAATCGGCTCTTTGCCAGCATGTTTTGCTAAGCGCGCTTCAAAGTGCCAACCATTCGGTTTGTCTTCATAAGTCCACAGTCTTGCTGGAATCGTCACAGTAAATGGTCGTGTATAGACTGTTGGGTCAGTAAACACTGCCTCATAGTTATAACGTTTACCATCGTTTGAAAATATATATTTTTCCTGGATAGTCCCGTTCTCACTGATAAATTCACCTGAGCGCCCAAACAATGCTTTGCCATTGTGGTTTTTAACATCCACCACTAAAGTATTACCCTCCCAATGACCACGTGAATCAGCATTCCACAGTTTAATCTTCTCAGGTAAATGGGGCTTGCCATCTAAATGAATAATACGGGTTCCATTGTTAAAGACAAACAACACATAGCCTGGATATTGCGCGATTTCATAACCATGCCAGTAAAAAGACTTAGGTACGCCACCTGGTGCGCAGCGGGCTAAAGGCTCAATGAACTTAGGCTCAGTTGGATTATGAAATCCCACCTGAAATTTCTTAACCTCTTCTAATGCCCAAGGCTGAAATGGCACTTGCCCATCTGCAGGGTCACTGACACGACTTGGGGCGCGATCTTCACGCTTACCTAATGGCGTACGACGTGGCGCCGGGTCATTAGGAATGCCACCTTGTGGATCCGTAAAGTTATTATGGTTTGCTATCGTATTAGACCAATGCCCACTGATATCAGGTTGGCCATCCGCTAATTTCGGGCCAGTCCATTTACCTGAAGCAATTTTTGGAAATGATGCTTCATTTCTGTAACTAGGTCCATCAGCCTGTTGGGCTGCAACCGGTTCTTGTGGTTTTACTTCTTTAGTTTTAGCATCATCTGCCGATGTTGCAAACATTGGCACAGTTGTGATAGCCAGTATTACCAAACTCTTAATGCTAAGTTTTAGCTTGAGATGACTTACATTATTTTTCATAATTCCTCTTATCGTATTCAGTTCACTCAGTTACTAACCAAACGGTACATTTACTTAAATTTTTCATCCGTGGTTACTACATGCTTACTTTTTAAGCGATTATTTCTGCGCAGAACCTAATCCAAAACCGCCGTTATTTTCATGGCAAATGCGCTCATCGTGCTCTAAAATTTGTGTTTTTCCAGCATGCTTTGCCCAACGCGCCTCTAGATTCCAGCCATCTGTTTCTTCCGCTCGGGTATATTTAATGGCAGG
This sequence comes from Pseudomonadota bacterium, assembly GCA_040387515.1. Classification (GTDB taxonomy): domain Bacteria; phylum Pseudomonadota; class Gammaproteobacteria; order Burkholderiales; family Methylophilaceae; genus Methylotenera_A. The sequence continues at coordinate 10,055 of JAZKDP010000007.1, read as the reverse complement.
TATTGTGATGGTAAATGGCCGCGTATAAACCGTTGGGTCGGTAAAGGTGCCTTCATAGTTGTAGCGCGTACCGTCATTAGCAAAAATATACTTTTCTTGAATCGTGCCGTTTTCACTAATGAATTCACCTGAGCGACCAAATAAAGCTTTACCGTTGTGATTTTTAACATCGACAACTAAAGTGTTGCCTTCCCAATGACCACGCGAGTCGCCATTCCATAATTTAAGCTTTTCTGGCAAGTGAGGCTTGTTTTCATCCAAATGAATAATGCGTGAGCCGTTATCAAATACAAACACCACATAGTCTGGATATTGCAAAACATCATAACCATGCCAGTACAAAGATTTTGGTACACCACCTGGCGCACAACGTGCGTTAGGCTCTACGTGTCCTGGATAAGTAGGGTTGTGAAAACCTATCTGAAACTCTTTCACTTTAGCTAAGGCCCATGGCTGGAATGGGAACTGGCCATCAGCAGGATCACTCACCCGACTAGGCGCACGCTGCTCTCTCGGACCTAAAGGTGTTCGTCTGGCTTCACCGATAACGCCACCTTGTGGGTCTGTCAAATTACCATGATTACCGATAGTGTTAGACCAGAAGCCACTTACATCTGGCTGACCATCAGCTAAACGCGGCCCAGTCCATTTACCTGTAGGAATCTTGGGAAATGATTTTTCACGCGGTCTTCTAGTTTGTGCGGGAGGTGTAGTTTCTACAGGTTTAGCTGCAGATTTTTTCTCTTGTGCGGCCGGCGTTATGTTTTCATCTGCCGCAACACTTACTAACGAAGCGCTAATTAAGGCACCCAATATTAGGGTAGAAAACGCCCTCTGCCGTTTTCCTAGATTGCTATTCATATTGTCCTCATTTTATTCTTAAATGATGCGATATTAAGGTGCATATATGCCTTACTTTTGATCCGGTTTTGGTGGATAGTATTGGTCGTAATCCAAGGTGTATCGGTAATCTTCAATCAACTGAAAATTCTTTTCACGATGTCGGTGCAAAATAACGCTGATATTCCATGGCTTACTGAAAACCTGCTCATCGGTTAAAGTCGCCTTGTATTCAATCGTGTTTGGGTCAATGAACTTCCAGCGCTCAACCACTTGTAAAGCATCGCTATGAAAATTACCTGAGCGATCTAGCCATGTTTTATCGTTGAAATGCTTTGCATCAACAACTAAAGTATCGCCTTCCCATTTAGCTCTTGAGTCGCCTAACCACCAGTCATTAGGATCTTCTGGATGCTCAGTATTATTGGTATGAATAGTACGTACTGAATGACCAAACTGAGGTATGACAGTTAAATCGCGCGCACGCTGAAAAATCTGAAATGGCTCTGGATAATACACAGCACGAGGCACGCCCAAGGTATAACCTTTTAATGCAGGGTCATCTGTAGCGCGATTTTCAAAGTTTTTCTTTCTTTGCGCTAAGGCTTTTGGCAAGTAAGGGATTTCGCCGCCTTCTACAATACCGGGACCTGGAGGTGCATCTTTACGATTAGAGTGAGGTTCCAAATCATAATCTGCCGCGCTGGTTGTCTGCCATATCCCAGAGAAATCTGGCTTACCATTCGCTAAGCGAGGTATTTTTGTATTGTCATGCGCATCAGCACTTGGTGTCACTAATGAAAAAGTAAAAACAGCTATTAGTAACAGTAATGCTGAGCCGACCTTTTTAAACCTGGTAGGCCTGTACCTTTGTAAGGTATTAAAGCGTAATGTATTCAAGAAAATTCTCCAGTTATCTGCAGTGAACGCGTAAGTTATTTTTATCTATTGGCTGCCGGCGCAGCTGCTGGTGCATCTTGGGCGCCACCAGTTTTAATGGTTCGACCATCTGCTAGCGTGCTTTCAACTGCATAGCCAAAATTTTGGTCAGTTTTTGCCCTATAACCGTTGATTGTGATTTCCGTACCCACCGCTAATGTTTTTTTGCTGATACCTTTTTCTTTCAAGCCGAATGGCGCACCGAACTCAAATCCCCATTGAGTCACTTTGCCATCTGGGCCAGTCACATCAATATATAACCAGCTATGTGGGTTAACTAACTCAAATTTGGTTACGATGCCTTTTACTGTAATTGGCTTTGCTGCATCAAATTCAGCTGAGAATGCGTGGTGCGCATTTGCTGGCAACGTACTGACGACCACACCAAGAACACCTAACGCTCCTGCTATTATTCTTTTACGAGACATTTTTTTTCCTATCTATTGAAATATTGTTGTGCAAAATATTTAAATTAACTCTATTAACAATCTGGGTTAATCATTATTGATTCTGAGTTAACACTGCCAGCTTTGTTACACCTGAGCGCTCAATGACCGCCATCACTTTAGCCACGCTGCCATACTTCACAGATTCATCAGAACTCAGGTGATACACTTGTTCAGGATTGGTCGCTTGTCTTGCAATTAACTCCGTCTCAAGCTGAGGTAACTCAACCTGAGTTTGATTAATGAAAGCATTGCCTTCAGCATTCACACTGATCGTAATCGGCTTGCTCGGCTCAGGCGGCTTTGTGGCAGCAGTCTTAGGCAAGTTCACCTGAATCGCATTGGTCATCACTGGCACAGTCACAATAAATGCCACTAGCAAAACCAACATCACATCCACTAATGGTGTGACGTTGATTTCACTCATCACCTCATCACCATCACTTTGAGAAGAAAAAGCCATTATGCAACTGCTCCTTTCAAGGTGTGTACTACGCCAGCACTAGAAGCGTCAGCCTTACCATTGGCATCCACTACTTTGCGATATGAAACACGACGCAACACTTTGATTAAGTCTTCAGCAAAATCATCCAAGTTGTTGCTGCTAGTTTTTAAACGTCTTAAGAAGAAGTTATAAGCAAGCACGGCAGGCACAGCTACTGCGATGCCAACGCCAGTTGCCAGCAAAGCTTCGCCAATCGGCCCAGCAACCACGTCGAGGCTTGCACTTCCTGCATTACTGATGCCTGTTAGTGCATGCATGATGCCCCATACCGTACCGAACAAACCAATGAAAGGGGCTGTACTACCAATACTGGCCAGCACAACTAATCCACTTTCGCGCGTGACACGCTCTTTTTGAATTTGTTGACGCAATGAACGCTCTAACACTTCTTGGCGATCACCCGAATGGCGCAAATCTGCGACAGAATCCGCCTCATTTAGCGCATGGAATCCCACTTGAGCAACACGATAAACTGGGCCGCCAAATCCTTCAAGGTTGGCTGCTTCTTGTAAATCCTTTGCCGCCCAAAAGGCTGCGCGAAACTTATTATTTTGCCGACGCATGCGCCATACTTGGATGGTTTTGAGTAGTACGATTGTCCAAGTAACGACAGAAGCTAAAATCAGCGCAACTAAAACACTAACTACTATGGGTGATGCATTTGGGTCTAAATTAAACATTTTTCTTACCTCACTTTTATTCAAGATTAACTACTGTTTCAAATTAACTACTGTTCAGAATTAAATATAATCGGTACTGTTGCCCATCCATCGATTGCCGTGTTTCCACGCTTTGAAGGAACAAACGTCCATTTTTTTACGGCTGTAACCGCCGAATCATCCAGCACCTTGTGGCCACTCGACTTTTTCACACTTACGCTTTGAGCGCTGCCATCTGCTGACACTCTCACACGCAAAATAACTGTCCCACTCCAACCCATCTGAGTAGCTCTAGCCGGATATTCAGGAGGCGGGTTTTTTAAGTAGCCAGCGTTTGCTGAAGCTTCCGTCACAGGCTCCTCAACAACTGGGGCAGGCGGCGGTGCTGGTGGCGTTGGCACCTCTGCTGCAACCACTGGCTCTTTAGAAACTACTGCCTCGGTGTTCTCTTGCACTACAATGTCATCTGGCGCAATATTTTCGCTAGCCACTGGAGTCCTTAAAGCAGGCGGTGGTGCCGTAACTTTTTGAACCTTTGGTGGTGGCGGTGGCTTAGGTGGCTCAATCGGAGGTGGCGGTGGCGGCTCAATTTCCGGCTTAATAAACTCAATAGCCACTTCATGCTTTTCAATAGGCGCAGGTGGTGTTTCGTCGCGATTGACATAAAGCGATATTAAAACCACATGCAAGCCAACAATAGAGGCGATAGACCAATACTTTGCACTCGAATTTACTTCCCTATCATAGGCTTTCACTGTTCGCAGTTGTAACAGTTTCAGGCGTTCTGCCTGCTGTCCTGATGATTCACCTGATTGGATCGGACCCACGCCTCTTAATGGCGTAGTGATATAAGAACTAAGCGAACTCGACATGGTTAGTACCCCAACCGACTAAACACCAATACACCTACAATCAACAGACTATCTCCCGAGTACTGAATTAAAGATGGGCTTTCTTGTTTGTTTTTTTCTAAAAATTTACTCAACATACTGACTAACGCTTCACAAAAATGATTTAAATCTACATTTAGTTTAGCAATCACTGTGCCAACATAACTTATTGTTTTAAATCAATTGGTTAATATAGATTTCCATTCTTGTCAGAACAGAAACTGTTGCCTGAGAAACAACTCCCTAATACCTTGCTTCAATATCAACAGCGTGGTTATCACCTACTGGAATGCTAAGTTATGCAGCAAAGACTTAACGCGTTAAAACAATAGATACAAAAAAGCCCGCCTTTATTTTTAATAAAGGCGGGCAAATGAAAAACGATAATAAAGCCTATTGAATGTAGCCGAATTGCTTTAATAATGCACGTAACACATTACGGCTAATCCCCAGTACTCTTGCAGTCTGCACTTGATTATTTTTGCAATACTCGTATGTTTGCAGCACAATTTTTTCCAAGAACAAGTCATAAAGTTGATCAGGTTCTTGCTGGATTAATTCATTGATAGCACTCTCTAACTTTTGGTTACTTGTTTGCTCATAATCCGCATCCGATTCAATAACAGCTTGTATGCTAGGCAAACTTAAATCAGATGGCTTCAATGTCTTACCGTCGCAAACCAGCAGCGCTCTGTGAATCACATTTTCAAGTTCGCGAATATTACCTGGCCAAGGATAATCAATTAAATTATTAACGGTATCAGGAATTAACTCGGGTTTTATTGTATGCAAGCGATTGCGATACACCTCAAGAAAATGCTCAACCAAAGGCAAAATATCACCTTTACGCTCTCGTAAAGGTGGTATTTCTATCGGCACGACTTTAATTCGATAATACAAATCTTCCCTGAAACGACCAGCTTTGACTGCTTCAGTTAGGTTTACGTTAGTTGCAGCAATCAACCTTACATCAATTGGAATCGGCCTTCTCGAACCAATAGGAATGACTTCTCTCTCTTGCAATACACGCAGCAACTTTACCTGTGTAGATAAAGGCAAATCGCCAATTTCGTCTAAAAACAAGGTGCCGCCATTGGCTGTTTCAAACCATCCTTTTTTAGAGCCCACTGCGCCAGTAAAAGCACCCCGCTCATGACCAAACAGCTCGCTTTCCACCAATGCCTCTGAAAATGCACCGCAATTAATTGCCGCAAACGGCCCTTCCCTGCGCGGACTAAGATTGTGTAAATGCCTTGCGACCAACTCTTTACCTGTACCTGTCTCACCCTTAATTAAAGCAGTTGCATTGCTAGGCGCAACTTTTTCAATGAGAGACAATAGTTGTTGAGACTTTTCATCCGCAAATATAAGCGCACTTGCTCTTATTGATAAGCTAATTTTTTGAGGATCTGGGAATTGAATAATAGACTTTTTTGTCCATTCAGATTCCGTACTAGCAGAGCCTACGCTAAGTTTTCTATCGGTGTTAATTCCGTACATTTTGGTGGCTATTCATAACTAAAACGGAAATGTACCACCATGTTGTTATATTTTTAAATAATATAAACTTATACTTTAATACTAAAAAAGTATAAAGAACTAATGCATATTTATAAATTAGAATGAAATTACGAAACTACAATTTGTATCTAAAGTTTTAAACGACGCCAACTTAAGACAACACCTGTAAGACTAAATATGAATCCCAATACGCAAAAAATCAGAACTAAAGCAGTTTTAAATTGAGGATGAACATCTAAGATTGGAAAATCCAATGTGTGAAGTCCGCTGTATAACCAGCGATACCAGCGTCTTGAATGGTCAATCTTCTCAATGATTTGCGCATTGGATCCATCAATATGAAACCAAGTTTTTTTAGCATCGTCGCAGACCACGCGTAGCAATTGCGCGCTGGGCTTAGCCGTTGCACTCCGATAGGCGTCATTTTTATCTACCAAAATTGGTCTTGCGCAATTAGCGCCTATTAAAAGCTGCGTACTTTGCGTTGTAAATGCTGAGAATGCAAAATTGTCGCTTACGCCAAGTTGGCTTAAAACTTTTTGAGAGTCTTGGTTAAAGGTTGCAATGACATAAGGATTACCAGCCAATTGAACCCATTCTAATTGTTTTGCTCCTGCCACTAACGAGGTATCAACAGAATTGAACTGTTGCCAGTTTATTTTTCCACCCGTCAGGACTTTTCTTTGGTTTGCAGTTATATCGTTACTCGAAAACAATAAGCCGTGATCCACCGATAACCAGCCACTTAATATGTAAGTAAGTAGAAAGGTGGCTACCAACACACCGCCTAAGTGATGCAGATAATGCATCCCGCGAAATGGTGAAATAGATTTAACATGATTCCATCGCAATCGCACAAACCCCAAAATAATGCCAGTAATTGCTGAGATTAATGCGATTAATGATAGCGTCCAAACCAACCAATTCCACACTATCCAATGCTTTCTCAGAAAAGTAGGATATATCCAATGGATGATGGACCCAGCATAATTCCAAACCCTTTCAAACTTGGTACTATCGCGCACCACTTCACCCGTGATATCAGAGAGATATAGCTCAGTTTTTTTATCATCGTTGATATCGACGCGATGCAATGGTCGGTAAGCATCCAGTCCATTTGATACTGTCCATTGATCAACATCCTGCAACGATGCGTAAGTGACATTTTCCGCATCAATACCACGTTGCACAGCATGTAAATTTGCAATGGAAAGCACGGTTTTTATTGGGATTGTTTGCAGCACTTCGCCTGTATCAGCATAAACACTATTCACGCTTTTATCATGGTGGATAATATAAACAGGTCGATTGCCCGACATGACTAACTTTGCTTTTGTTATGCGCTCAAAATAAGGCAAAGAGCGAATAGCCTCAAACAAGGAAAGTTTTACACTTTGCGTTGCAATTGGCTTTAATCCGGCAAACTTTTCCTCAGCACTTAGCTCAGGGAAATGCACGAAATGTAGAACCAAGCCTGTAGCAAACCATAGCATAAACAAACAGCAGGCAAAAATACCAAGCCAGCGATGCCACAGGGACAAATAACGTATTGCAAGTTTAATCATGATAAACCGGCTTAATATTTTAATTCTGCAGTAAGCTCAACTCGGCGTGATTCACCCAAAATAAATTGTTCAGTATCATAAGAAACCGGCGCATAAACTTTGTCTGTTAAATTGCGCAAACTTGCCCTGAGTGTGGTTTTCGGATTTACGTTCCAAGCGACGTTCGCGTCATAAATCGTATAACCACGCATAATCGATGTATTTGCATTATCGGCATAGCGTCTTCCAACTAATCTTGCGCCAATACCAGCCTCCCAATTGGGTTGTTGATAATAAAGCCACAAATTGGCTGTTTTTTCTGGAACATCTATCGGCGTATTTCCTGCGCGATTTACTGCGCCACCTTCAGTTAACTTGTCATATCGTGCATCCAATAAAGCCACATTTAAATCCGTACGCCAATGCTGTATTGGGAAAAGACTTGCTGCGAGCTCTACGCCGCGTGATGACTGCTTGCCACCTTGAACACGTAATGTTGAGTTGCTAGGGTCACGCGTGATAATGTCATCTTTAGCAATATGATAAAGCGCAAAAGTTAGCTCCCCTTTTCCATCCGCCAACACATGTTTAACACCAACTTCTGCTTGTTGTGCCGAGGTTAGCTTAAACGCACCACTGCTGGGCCGAATCGAGACGATAGATGATACTGGGTCTGACCCACGACTAAATTGTCCATACAAGGAAGATGACTTCGTCGGCTGAAATACTGCCCCCACGCGATATGAAAAAGGTGCATAGTCCGCATCCAGATTAGCACGACCAAGTTTACTTTCATGATCAACATCTATCCAGTCCTGTCTTAAGCCTGTAATAAATTTAATCTTCTCGGTAATATCCAAAGCATTCTCAGCAAAGAATGCTTGTTGTTGCGTTGTTGAAGAAAAATCTTTTACTGTTGGGTCAATAGTCGTGAAATATCCGCGCGGGAAATTTTTAATCGGTACGTTGGTGCTTGGATCGTTACCATCATAAAAATTATCATAGTAACTAAAATCAACACGTGAAATTTCGTAGCCAACCGCCCAACGATTATGATGTCCAAATAGATCTGCGGTTGAAGCCAACTCTAATCGATCGCCAAGTTGCTTTTGTTTATGTTTAATTTCAGTATAGCCGAACCGATCCACGGTATTGCTTGCATCGTCAATCGAAAAATACTCTACATTTCGCCAATGTCGATCAGCCTTAGACCAGTAGCTGATATTGCTTAGCTTAGTCGTATCGCTAATATCCCAATCTACTTTTGCGCGCAAACGTGTATCTTCAAAATGCTGTTTGCTATCACGGACATTGTAATTTTGATTGAGTAAAGATTCATCGATACGGCCATTTCTGAGAGGAATGCCCGTGTAGCGAGTTGGATTTTCATTCGCAACATCAGCGGTAAAATTAATGCGTAAATCTTCATTAACATTCAGCAATATCCCAGTCATTAACTTTGCGCTGTCGTAATCACCATGGTTAACATAGCCATTACCACCAGTAACAGAAGCATCAACTCTATATGCACCGGCTTCGCCCAAAGCACCACTTCCACCAGTTCCTGCGCGATAAGCCCCAAGCGTACCTGCTCCAACTAATGCTTCAAATTGGCTTTCCCGACTTGGCGCTTTACGAATACTATTGATAATGCCGCCTACGGTGCCATCTCCAAACAACACCGAAGCTGGCCCACGCAGAATATCGAACTGTTGGTAACCCCAAGTATCAGATGGGTAAGTTAATGTGCTTGCGGCCGTCTGTAAACGTATACCATCTTCAGCCTGCCCTACTGAGTTATTCCCTGTGAAACCTCGCGCAGAAAAAGCGACCCCTGTACCTAGGTTACTAATGTCAGTAATGCCAGTTGAACGCGAAACAGCCTCACGCACACTGTTATCTCCGCGAGATCGAATCGTAGCAATATCAATTGATTCAACACTGGCCGGCGTTTCCAGCGCAGTTAAGCCTAATCTACTTCCAGTCTTGTTTATATTAGTTAATTTTAATGTACCTTTAGCCTGATTTTTTTCCGTCACAACAACTTCACCCAACAGCACATCTTCTTCTGCATATACGCTTGTATATGGCAGTGCGATTGCAATTGCAGCCGCCAATAATTTATTATATTTACTCATCACTTCCCTTAATTTATTCAGGCAACACTGTTTTTAAATAACAATGCACCCATGCTGAATTGATCATGTATAACTAAACTTGAATATAGTGATTGATGCCCCAAACATCAGCGCTAAATGTCCGATAGGTGGGCACCCTATAGATATAGTTATTGGCATGAATCATGCCAATTAAAAACACATAAAGATCAATACCTTATAAATTTCAGCGAAAGCTACTGTTTAATGCGCAACAATTACAAGATACAACTGTTTCAGCAGAGACAAATTTGAAAGAAGTTTATTTAGAAATTAAAGTGAATGTTGCAATGCCCTAATGAGCAATATTGATGAGTTGAGAAATAGATTCGAGATGTTGACTGGAATTAATAGAAGACTTGTTACTACGTATGGCGGCATCAGTTAAAGCCGCATTAGGGTAAGTGCTATTACCCCTAGATTGCAAGATATGCTTTGATGCTATCTTAATGCAACAAACTGGCTGTATGTATTGAGTTTACTAGGGCTATTGCTTCTTTATGATACTGCTTGAAACTAACTTTTGGCGGAGAGAGAGAGATTCGAACTCTCGAC
>JAZKDP010000006.1:1650-158717 GCA_040387515.1 Pseudomonadota bacterium | reverse complement strand
TTTCTTGACTTCAGTCTCTAACTTTAACGCGTGACTGCGCCAGTCAGTGAGTTGAACATCCGTAGTTACAATATTCATAGATTTCCTATTTAAAAAAATATAAAGTACAAGGTCAGCTTAAAGTTGTATTGCTTAAAATTGTTTTTAGTCGACTTTTGCTGTAGTATGCAGACAGGTCTGTTCACTTATTTATAGTCTACTTCAAGAGTTCTGAAATAGGCAAGTAAATTTTTAGAGGTAATTTAGATTGAACCAAGCTCATAGTTTTCAAAATGGCAATCTTAGGAAAATGATAGTCAATCAGCTATGCTCTTTAAGATTTCTGCAAGGTATCAACATCTATAAAAAGCGATCTAATTCTCGCCTACTGGGGCTTTCCAGCCAGTTAAGCCAATGGAACGCTGAGAGAATTTCCAACAAACATGCGCACGGGCAATCGCAGAATTTATCTATCGAAGATGTGTGTTCGCTAAAAGAAATCATTCATTCAGCAATCAATAAGGCCAGCGTAAAGTGTCCTGAGGTTTTTTTAGATCAGATGCTTTTTTTAGCTGTCGGCGCTATTCAAGTGCAGTCTCAAACTGGTTCTGATAGAGCGTGGAAGTTAGTCAATCACTCAATACAAAGCCATTTACACTCTCAAAAAGATAGCCGGATGATGTTGGCTGGCATTGTAACTACGGCATTTGTTGTGTATTTAAGTGTGATGACAATGACCAATTCCCAAGTGAAAATGAATAGTTTTGCGCAGCCTATCAGTCACCAATTGCAGCCATCGCCTGTTGAGTTAATAACAGGCGTTGCAGACCCAGTCACCATTAGCACATTGCAGCTCGCGTATCACAAAATGAAAAGTGGCACTTGCCAATTGCCTCAGGCAGCTATGCTGCAGCCCGAACAACGACAGGCATTTTTGCTGTTTGTTAACAAAGGGGTAATTGAAGTGCAACATGTGGAAAACTTAAGGCTGGCCTTAGGTTATGTGAATTGCTTATATCCACAAGAACTGATGCATCCGCCAGAGCTTATGCACGCCACAACTCGGCTGTAAGTAAAAAAGTTAGAACCAATTTGCCTAGGATAGGTTTTATAAGGAAATTAAGATGAATATGAATGAAAAAATACTCGCGACAGCGACCAGTCTTTTTGAGTCTAGAGGCATTCAAGCCTCTGGGGTTGATACGATTATTGCAGAGGCTGGCATTGCCAAAGCCACGCTGTACAAGCACTTCCCCAGTAAAAACTTATTGATTACCGCTTACTTAAGGGATAAATCGGACAAGTTTTATGAGTGGTTGAATTCCAGACTAGTATCAAAAAAAGCCAATTCGATTGATATACTGATTTCACTATGTGAACTGGTTGAGTTATGGATTGTGACGCCGGAGTTTCATGGCTTGCCATTCCATATCGCCTCAGTTGAGTTCCCAGACCCAGAACATCCGATCAACCAATACTCCGCTGTATTAGCAGTTGAATTGCAAGGCTATTTAACGAAAATTGCAGAAACTGCTGGCGCAAAAGACCCAGAAGCACTTAGCCAACAGCTCACCATTCTCTTTGAGGGTGCAGCACTCTTGGAAAGATTAAGCCCAGGTTTAGGCGCAGCTGAACGCGCAAAAAATGCAGCTATCACATTAATAAAGGCATCAATATAGATATGCGTTAAATCGCTGCACCTACCAAATAAAGCCTTATATAGCTTTATTTATGTTCATTTGGGGGCTTGATGAGGATTTACTACTAAGATACTTATTGCTTGAATATTTGTAATACAGCCTAATACCAAACAATATACCTAACACAGCTGCGTAATAAAACGGTTCGGTGACATCTTTTTTAACTAACCACCAAAAATGCAGGATAGCCAAAATAGCGATTAGATAAACCACCTGATGCAGTTTTTTCCAATTTTTTTTCAGACGTTTGATCATGAATTTATTTGAAGTAATGGCTAGTGGAATGGTCAGCATAAAGGCCATAAAGCCGACAATCACATATGGATGCTTAATGATGTCTTTTACAATGTCTGTCCATAAAAACGAATAATCCAGCCAAATATAAGTTGTTATATGCAGGCAAGCATAAAAGAACATCCATAGACCAAGCATTCGCCTAAGTTGTATTTGCCACACCTGCCCTGTCAGCAAGCGAATTGGCGTCATGCTCAGTGTGATTAACAGGAAAACCAGTGCCCAAGTACCAGTGGAGCGTTCAACGAATTCCACGGGGTTTGCACTTAAATCATCATGAACACCTAGCCATATGAGGCGCGCTAATGGTAATAATGCACATATCCATACCGCCACTTTTATAAAGATAATATGCTTATTTTTCATATGTTTATTTTAAATAAATAATAAATCACATTAATATTTAAAAGTTTTTATTTAAATCTAAACCCGCGTACATTTGCCCGACTTGTTCACTATAGCCATTGAACATTTTGGTTTTGATGCGGCCACCAAATAAGCCCCTGCCAATGGGCTTTTCAGAAGATTGTGACCAGCGCGGATGATCAACATTAGGATTTACATTAGCATAAAAACCATATTCATTTGGCCCGGCTTTTACCCAAGTAGTTAATGGCATTTTCTCTACGAATCTAATTTTTACAATGGCTTTTGAGCCTTTAAATCCATATTTCCAAGGCATTACCAAGCGGACAGGCGCGCCGTTTTGATTGGGTAGATACTCACCATATAAACCCACGGCTAACAAGGTGAGTGAATTGGTGGCTTCATCCATACGCAAACCCTCTGTGTAAGGCCAATCCAATATCGGTGAGCGTACGCCAGGCATTGTCAAAGAATCGTTGGCGGATATAAATTCAATATATTTAGCATTGCCAGTGGGCTCAGCCCATTTCACCAAGCTGGCTAATGGTAAACCAACCCATGGAATCACCATCGACCAGCCCTCAACACAGCGCATGCGATAAATACGTTCTTCTAAGGGAGTTAATTTAAGTAGGTCTTCTATGCTAATGCTTTTAGCTTTTTTAACATGACCTTCTATGCTAATCGTCCATGGGCGCGGTTTAAACAATACGGCTTCAATCGCAGGGTCGCCTTTGCCTGTACCAAACTCGTAATAATTATTGTAAGTAGTGATGTCTTCATACGGTGTGAGTTTTTCACCAGCGCCATAAGCAGTTTTACTATAACCATTTATTTTTTGCCTTGTGCCAGCTTTAAAAGCGACTTTTGCTGCTGATGCATTAGCACGCCCTGCGCCATTTTCCGCCGTATTGCTAATAGCGCCCCCAGAGATATTGCCAGCAATTGTCTTACCCGATAACAACAACGCAGAACCTGCAGCCAAACTGAAGCCAGCAGCTTTTAAAAAACTGCGTCTATGCTCAAACACCTCGCGAGGTGTAATCTCAGACGGCTGGATATTGCTGGGATTGCGTTTAGATTGATTCAGAATAATCATGAAATATCGCCTTAAGTTAACTGGTTTGATGGAACGCTGTTGAATTAATATCGATTAGTCGTGATTACCTGAATTCCCTTACACTTTTAGTGAGTTTGAATGCATTAAACTGGATACTTACTTTTGAGTGTTGACTTTATTAAGTGAGTCATCAATTTCAGCAATTAGATCATTAGCACCGATACTTTTAGCTATTTTTTCAGAGTCAGCTAGTATGCTTTTGGCCGCCGCCGTATCACCCATCGCTAATTTGGTTTGCGCCAAGCCTATATTGGCTTTGGCTTCGTAATAAGCACCGCCATTATCTTTAGCAAACTGTATCAACTTCGTATAAGTTCTTTCGGCATTTTGATACTCTTTGGCCGCCGTATAAACGCGCCCCATTTCCATGTTGGCGTTTGCGTTCTGATCTAAAGTGCCAGACCTTTTTTGCAGTAAAGTAGCTTTAACTTGATGCTCAATCGCCAAATCATGCTGACCTAACGCGCTATAAGTATTGGCTAACCTTTCGTAGCTATCTGCACGCTCACCATCATTCATGGCTATTTTTTCACCCGCTTTATAGCTTGTTAATGCGGCATTAAGATCACCACTTAACGCTTGAGTTTCGCCAATTAAATTGTAATTAATATGCGAAAATTTCTGATTTTTCACTTGCAAACATAGCGCTAAACTTTTGTTATAACTAGCCATTGCAACACCGTATTGTTTGTTTTGTTTGTGCAAATTACCGATTAGTAAATGCGCAATAATTTGATCAAATGGCTCTTTGGATTGTTTAGCACCCAACTCTAATGCGCTTAACGCTTCTTGATAATTGCCTTGCGCCCCAAGCGCACGACCTTTACACAATAAACCCTCTCTATTATTCGCATCTGATTTCAATATATCACTTGAAATGCTGACCGCCTTGCTAATATCTCCTTGATTTAATGCCTGTGCACAGCTGGCATTTTTTTCAGAAAGCTCTGCTGCGTTTAAATTAAATCCAATTAAAAACAATAATATAGGTAATTTTTTAAATGTATTTTCTAGTTTCATATATGCTTTTTTAAAATAAGGTTTTTTGAATATCCATTGAATCTGACGCATTTACAACGGCATTAGTTGCTGGTTTTGATGTATTTAAATCATGACTATCTGATAGTAATTGCATAAGCCCTGCTTCATCTATAACAGTTACATTCAAGCTTAAGGCTTTTTCTAACTTGCTACCCGCCTCTGCGCCTGCAACAACATAATGTGTTTTCTTAGAAACGCTGCCAGTCACTTTCCCACCCGCGGCCTCTATCAAGGCTTGTGCCGCATCGCGCGATAAATTTGGCAGCGTGCCAGTTAACACAAATGTTTTATCTAACAATGCGCCCGTGGCTTTTTGTTTGCCAGCACTTTCTGGCCAATTAATGCCTAGCGCACGCATAGAATCAATCACTTCACGATTATGTGGCTCACTTAAAAACTGCAATAAAGAGTCAGCCACAATTGGCCCCACATCATTTACTTGCAACAATGCCTCAACGTCTGCATCCAATAAAGCCTGCAGATTACCGAAGTGCAGGCTCAAATCTTTAGCTGTCGCCTCACCCACGTTGCGAATGCCCAATCCATAAATAAAACGGGCCAGCGTAGTTTTTTTACTCTTGTTCAAGGCATTAACTACGTTTTGTGCAGATTTTTCTGCCATGCGCTCTAAATTGGCTAATGTCGATACTTCTAGCTTGTAAATATCATCTAAGGATTTAACTAAATCAGCTTCAACTAATTGATCAGCCAGCTTTTCGCCCATACCTTCGATATCCATTGCACGACGTGAGGCGAAATGTGTGATGGCTTGTTTGCGTTGTGCAGGGCAAATTAAGCCACCTGTACAACGTGCAACGGCTTCATCTAATGGTCGCTCAATATGAGAGCCGCATTCTGGGCAGATATTTGGCATAGTGAATAATTGCGCATTTGACGGGCGTTTATCCAAAAGCACAGAAACCACTTCTGGAATCACATCCCCTGCCCGCCTGACAATCACGGTATCACCAATACGAATGTCTTTACGGCGCAGTTCGTCCTCATTGTGCAAAGTCGCATTGGTGACCGTCACACCACCTACAAACACCGCTTTCAGCCTTGCTACTGGGGTGATTGCACCTGTACGGCCAACTTGTACGGTAATATCTTCTACTAAGGTTTGCGCTTCTTCCGCAGGATATTTATGTGCAATTGCCCAGCGCGGCGCGCGCGAAACAAAACCCAACTCATTTTGCTGATTAAATTGATTCACTTTATACACAACGCCATCAATATCAAACGGCAAGCTAGAACGCTTTTGGCCAATGTCGGCGTAATAATCCTGCAACCCCACAGCACTTAACTTAACCGCGCGCAAATCACTGACAGGAAAACGTAAACTAGTTAAATAATCCATCGCTTCTGCATGCGATTTAAGTGTCGGCGTGCCAATTGCCTCACCTAAGCCATATGCGAAAAAATGCAGTGGGCGTGTGGCGGTAATTTGCGGATCAAGCTGACGTAAGCTGCCTGCGGCGGCATTGCGTGGATTAGCGAATAACTTTGCGCCTGATTTTTCTTGTGCCAGATTCAATCGTTCAAAATCGCGCTTTAGCATAATCACTTCGCCGCGTACTTCTAATAATTCTGGTGGGTTTGGTGTGACTAATTTGGTGGGAATTGCCCGGATGGTGCGTAAATTATGCGTCACATTTTCGCCTGTGTAACCATCGCCACGCGTTGCACCTTGTGTAAACACGCCGTTTTCATAGGTAAGCGTGATGGCTAAGCCATCAAACTTAGGTTCAACCGCGTATTCAATTTGTTCAACACCCAAACTGTCGCGGATGCGTTTATCAAAAGCCAAAAGTTCGTCAACGCCAAAGGCATTATTAAGAGACAACATGGCTTGACGGTGTGTGATGCTGCCGAGATTACTCACTGCACTGCCGCCTACTCTTTGTGTGGGCGAATCTCCAGTAATTAACTCGGGAAATTGTTTTTCTAAATCAACCAACTGACGGTATAAGCCATCATATTCGCTGTCTGTGACTGTTGGCGCATCCAATACGTAATACTGGTAATCGTGCTGCGCGATTATTGCAGCAAGTTCGGCTACTTGCTGACGGGCAATTTCTAAAGTGGCCATGCGCAAAAACTAATTGAAAAGGCGCATGCTTGCTGGGCTTCCTGGCATTACACCACGCGCCACCATTGTTGCATGAATGACTTTAAGCTGTTGGCGGATTTTTTCTATTTGTAAATCACCCAATGGTTTTTGGTTATCATCCACTAGGCTTGCGTTCAAACTATGGCTAAGTTTTTGTGCAACTAAAATCATTTGGTTAAACGCTTGTTCACAATTTGGTACTTTAGGGATTTCTAATTGAAAAGTAATCGCTTTTAGTACGCTATTGCGCAAACTTTCAGCCGTAAATGCTTGGTTATTGGCTTCTATCGCACTAAATAACGGTGATTTATGAGCGCTAGTATCCTGATAATAAAATTTACCATCATCACTTAGTGCCATGCCACTTGCTTCAGCTAAACCTCTAAATTTAGTGCCGTGAATCGGCGCTTCATCTTGTGCGATATGGATATTAATCAACTGATCCACTTCGATGCAAAACTGGTCGATTTCAATCGCACGTTGCAGCACATCGCCACTACCTTGCCATTCAACATGCGCATTTAGTTCCAAGCCCATACTCTCGACGGCAAACTGGAACTTATTCAACACATTTTTTGCAGCAGGACCGCCTCTATCTGCAAGCTGCAAGCTGCAAGTCGCCTGTTTAAATGTTAATGCACTAACGTCAACCTGTAACGCATCATTCGTCTCGACCAAATGCCATTTATCACTGTCATCAAGTCCATATATCAACATAGGTAAACTAATATCATCAATATTTGTAGCCATATCGTATAGCGCTTGGTAACTAATATTCTTATTTGCGTACAAAATTGCAGTTAGATCAATTTGCGGATGTATGCCACTGGGTAATTGCGGCGGTGTGTAATCAATTTCACTTGGTTTTTCTGCACTTATTTTATATTCACTAGGCTTTTCAATCGTATGTTCTGCGCTGGTTGCTTGCTTTGTAAGAGCAGAACTTGAATAACCTTCATTATTTGAATAGTTTTCGCTAACAGCATTAGTCGCAAGTTCTTTTTTGGCCGTTTCTTTTTGCGATGCTTCTAACGCTTCTTCATTCAATACAGCTGTTTTAAAAGTTGTTTCTTTTAAAACAGAATCTTCTAATACCTTGTTTTTAAAAACAACCTCTTCAGAACGTATGGGTAAGTCGGCAGACTCTTCAAATACAGGATGCTTGATTTTATGCGACACTTCAGCCAGCTCTTTTTCTACAAACGCATCAGTATCGATATAAAAGTCTTCAGCCAGCACGTCTTTCTGCGGCACAATAAATTCATTTGAGACTTGTTTATGCAACTTTCTTTCTTGCAGCCAATTGTATACAACAACGCCTGCAATGATAAACGCACCCAAAATGATTAATATAATTTGTAAATCTGACATATTTTTTTAAAGCTTGCTATTTTAAAGTTAAGGTTTTTGCTAGTTCTAAGTCTTATTAAAATCGAGACTCATTAAAATAAGTCCTATTAAATAGGCCTTATTAAAAACTCTGCATCCTGATAGATTTGAACAAGTAACTATTGTCTGTGGAAATTAGCAATAATTCAAGCAAACATCGCGGTATTCAGTGAATGAATGATTGATTTCCGCACTTTTATTACCTATTTACGTATTAACTCTGAAAACTCAGTGCCGCCTCAATATCCACATCCACAATGCGCGAAACACCTGACTCCTGCATGGTAACACCAATGAGTTGCTGCGCCATTTCCATGGTTACTTTATTGTGACTGACAAACAAAAATTGTGTTCTTTCACTCATTTTTTTGACCATGAGGCAGAATCGCTCGGTATTGCTATCATCCAACGGTGCGTCCACTTCATCCATCAAACAAAATGGGGCAGGATTTAACTTGAATAATGCGAACACCAAAGCCAGCGCAGTCAACGCTTTTTCACCGCCAGATAACAGTTGAATAGTCGTATTCTTTTTGCCTGGCGGTTGCGCAAATACCTGCATACCCGTATCTAAAATCTCATCACCCAGTAACTCCAGCCGAGCTTGGCCGCCACCAAACAAGGTGGCAAATAACTCACCGAAATTTTGATTAACGGTATTAAATGTATGCATCAATTTATCGCGGGTTTCGCGATCAATCTTGCGAATAGCATCCTCTAAAGTTTCGGTCGCTTGATGCAAATCTTGCATCTGGCTATCTAAATAAGTTTTACGCTCAGTTTCGGTCGACAACTCTTGAATAGCCGCTAAATTAACGGCACCTAAAGCAGCAATTTCTTGCTGGATTTGATTCGATTTACGCACTAAATCACTTGTTTTGGCATTTTCCGCCAAGCTAACTGACAACTCCTGCTCATTCTGGCCATTTTCTACCAAGCCGGCCTGACACTGTTCAAAGCTTAAACGTGCTTGCTGTTCGTTAAGACGGCTTTGCTCTAAACCATCGCGTAATGGATGTAGTTGTTGTTCATTTTGCATACGTGTACGTTCAAAATTCTGCAACGCTTGTTCTTGCTCCACCAAATGATTACGCGCGGCTGCCAAAACTGTTTCAGATAGCTGCTTACGATTAACAGCTTCAACAAGATTCGCTTTTAACGTCGCCATTGGCGTTAATTCCAACACTTGTTCCGCTTCGACTTTGCGTACTTCAAAAGCGATTTTCTCTTCATTATTAACATTAATTTTATTATTTATCTCAATGATTTTATTATTAATTAATTTTAAGTTAAAATAAATCTCTTGATGTTTTTTTTCGGTCGACTGCATAAAATCACGTACTGAAAAATAAGATTGCTCAGCTTGTTTTTTTGCTGCATCATCGTTGTTTTTCACCACCTCAAGCGCTTGAATAGTTTTTGTCAGCGCTTGTAGTGCATCTTGCTTAAGTGTTTTGGCACTGACAAGTTCTGCCGATTTGGCTTTTGCATTGGCAATATCTGCTTGAATATTCTTTTCTCGCTCAAGCGCGGTTTGGCGTACTTGTTGTAGCTTTGATAATTCAAGCTGCAGTTGATGCTGTGTTTGCGTGGCAGAACGTAGCTGAGCACTTTCCTGTTGCTGTTGTTGACGTGCTTGCAGCAAGTTATTTTCTGCATCTTTTAAGGTTGCATTTAGCGCCTGCAAATCTACTTGTAGACTGGGCAATTTACTTTGCAGCTGTTCTAGCTGCGCCTGCCGCTCTAACACGCCACTTAGCTGCGAACTCTCACCATGAAACACCACGCCGTGGCTGCTAAACACATCACCTTGCTGATTAACCAAGGTTTCGCCAACCCTTAATGCTGAAATGGCTTTATCTTTGATATCGTTATTTTTCTGATCATTGGCAGTCAGTAAGTATGTTCCTGCTAACCAATCCTCTAAAATCGGCCGCAAATCCTCATCACACGCTTTAATGGCGCTCATCAATGGCATTAAATGTTGATTGTTTGTTGCTGGCTGGCCAACGGCAACCTTGTCAGTTGCCTTATAACCCATCGCTAAAAAACTAGGTGGCCTATCATTGATCACACTTTTATCTGCGATTAATGCATTCAACTTTGCGCCTAATACCGCTTCTAAAGCTACGTTCCAAGCGTCGTCTGTTTTAATCTTCTGCCATAGTCGTGCATTATTTTTTAAACCGTTATTTTGCAACCAACCATCTAACTTGCCCGCCGCATTTAACGATTGTTGCATTTTCTGCAATGTTTGCAATTCAGCTTCCGCCTGGTTGCTGGCACGCTGGGCTTGAGTTTGCTGATCTCGCAATTGATTGATCGTAGTTTGTAATACTGATTCGCTCGCTACAAGCTTTTGTACTTCCTGTTCAACCTCATGCACATTTTTTTGTGCTTGCTGTAAAGCCAGCTCACTGTCTTTTAACTGCGATTCATCTGGTATAGTTAACCGCGAGGAATCAGCTTCAAATCTTTGAATACGTTGAATATTTTCGGAAATGTTTTGCTCTAAATAGTGAATACCACTACTTTCAATTTGAATTTTTTGCTTAGTATCCAGTAAGGCCTGCTGGCTTTTTTGCGTCGCTTCATTGGCCGTTCTAAGCGCAGCTTGTTTTTCTGGCAAGCTCAGTTTTAATGCATCCATCGATTGTTGTGATTGCTGCTCAAGCGCTGTGGCCGCTGTTAACTCGCTATTTAACTGCACTAAACTTTCTTGCAAAGCACTGCTGGTATTCGCATTGCGTTCTAGTGATTGTGCCAATTGTTGCAATTGCTGCGCCATACGCTCACGCGCGTCTGTGTTTTGTTTAACTTGGTTTTCGAGGTTAGAAACGGTTGCATTGGCTTCATAATACGCAGCTTGTGCAGTATTAATGCCTTCAGAAGCCGCATAATGCGCTTGCCGACTTTTTTCTAAATCTGCTTCGCTTTTTCGCAGTTCAGCCATTTGCGATTCCAGTTGATTCACCAACTTTTCAACTTGTCGCTTGGTTTTCTCCCATTCCGCGCTGGCATCGCGTTTTTTTAGTAACCATAATTGACCATCCGCCAACTTATAAGCGGCTTGCAGCGCATGATACTGTTGTGTAACAACCGCTTGTGATTCTAATTTGGTAATTTGCTTTTGCAGTTCTCGACAAATATCCTCTACCCTAGTCAGGTTTTCACGCGTATCACGCAGTCGCAATTCCGTTTCGCGACGACGCTCTTTATATTTGCTGATACCAGCCGCTTCTTCTAGAAACACTCGCAACTCTTCAGGCTTAGCCTCTACAATGCGTGAAATAGTGTTTTGGCCGATGATTGCATAGGCACGACCGCCAAGCCCTGTACCTAAAAACAGATCAGCCACATCGCGTCTGCGTACGGCGGTGTTATTAATGTAATAAGTCGAACCTTTTTCGCGTTCAATCACCCGTTTGACGCTAATCTCTGCGTATTGGCTCCATTCACCACTCGCGCCGCCTAAACTATTATCAAAAATCAGCTCTACACTGGCGCGCGATATGGGTTTTCGATTAGATGAGCCATTAAAAATCACTGCATCCATCGCATCTGCACGCATTTCTTTGGCAGAAGATTCGCCCAGCACCCAGCGCACCGATTCCATTACATTAGATTTGCCGCAACCATTCGGCCCAACAACGCCTACACGCTGTCCGTGCAGATGGATGGTGGTTGGGTCTACAAAAGACTTAAAGCCGGCAAGTTTTAAATGAGTTAAGCGCAAAAGTGAGTGTAATGGTTTAGATTAAATAGTTTGGTTTTATTAAGGTATTAACTGGTTTTATATGTGCTTTACTTTATACATGTGTTTTTCTAAGAAGCCTTTTATAATAGCGCTATTATTTGATAGGAAAGCCATTATGTCTAGCACTGAGTTGCACGAAAACGTCACCATATTGGGCGATTCAAGCGCACAACCCTCTAAAGCACTTGAAACATTCCCTAACCCTAACCCCAATCGTGATTTTCATATTCATATGGAGATTCCCGAGTTTACTTGTCTTTGTCCTAAAACAGGCCAGCCAGATTTTGCAGTTATTTATTTGGATTACATTCCAGATCGGCTTTGTGTAGAGTTAAAGAGTTTAAAACTGTATATCGTTTCATTTCGCAATGAAGGCTGTTTTCATGAAGCCGTTACCAACCGTATCTTAGATGACTTAGTAGCATCCACACAGCCAAAATTCATTCGCGTAACCGCCAAATTTTATGTGCGTGGCGGAATATTTACTAACGTTATTGCAGAACATCGCAAAGCTGGTTGGCAACCTTTGCCTAAAGTTGATTTATTACAATTCGAATCACAAAGCAATACACGCGGTTAATTACACTTTAGGGCAAAAATGCGTTGACAATTAACCTGCCCATCTTTAATATTGCGCCTTCGTTGAGTTGGCGCTTAAATCAAGGTTAACTCAGCTGCTGTAGTAAGTGGATTTTTGGGGGTATAGCTCAGCTGGGAGAGCGCTTGCATGGCATGCAAGAGGTCAGCGGTTCGATCCCGCTTACCTCCACCAAGAAATAGTAATTGAGAAATAGCTGAGATATTGCAGCATGGATTTAATGCTAATTTTTTGTTTAAATTAGCATGCTTTTTTAGTATAATTTACCTCTATGTCCCCATCGTCTAGAGGCCTAGGACACCTCCCTTTCACGGAGGCGACCGGGGTTCGAATCCCCGTGGGGACGCCAACTTTATTGTTGGCAAATATAGGTGTTAAATCCAATACTTATATCAAGTTAGAAAATCATCTTTACCACATCAAACACACCCAGTCATAAACGTCAGATTCTGACTCTTCATAAAAAATTACTATATTCTCTACCCTTGGACTGATTCCATCAATGGTTGCCAATAAGCTGTTTTATTTGAATGCAACACACCGTAACTAATAGGATTTGATTAAATCTTTAAAGCTTTAATCAACCAGCACCTCAAAGATACAAATACTTTCTGTTACATTGAAACTCACTTTTAAATTAGCATTTTTAGCCAGCACTTTAATCATTAAAATCAATTCATTATGATTGCTCGCGCCATGCGAAAAACTATCGCAATATGAGGAATAAAACCCGTGCTTTTTAACTTCACTGGCAATATGTGAAATATCTACTTGCACTATATGTATGGGCGTTTTACTCATAATAATAATTCTTGATTATCAATATGTTGATTAGTGAATTGAGCATTTAACTTTACTCGCACATAAAAACTCTACGATAACTATCATCTATTGTTGAACTGGTGACTCAACATAAGCAAAATACCATTCACCGTAATATTTTCTATTTTCAAAATGTTGGTAAATCGGTCTAAAGCCTTTAGTTTTATAGGGTGCATCTGCCGATAAACTATAAACGCCCATTACTCCCCCACTCGGCGCCTCTAAAATTCCCCAACCCTCTCGTTGTGTGATTGGATCTAGATACACTTTGCGCAGATAGCGCTTGGGCACTGGAAAGCGATCATCTTTTAATAATGTCTCTAAGTTGGGTGGGTATTGTTTTACAACGCCTGGCGTTTGATTGTAATAATGTCCAATAGCATTTCTAATTACATCACCAACTTTAAGTAGCTCTTGTTCTCTTTCACGTTTTCTAGCGTCACTCCATTTTGTGCTGGCTTGCGTTAATGCAAAGCCTGCAATCAATATTAGCACCAGCAAACCAAGCAATATGAACCCTGTTTGTTTAGATGCACTTTTACCAATCGGCATATTGAGTCCCATCTGACGCAATTTCAGTTGCACCGCTGTAGATATCATATAAAGCACCTTTAGCCTCTACATCCGATGGCGGCACGAGCACCCAAGTGGATGTACTTTCAGTGATAGGATCTTCAGGAACGGCACGAAGATATTTAAACTGTACTAATTCCTCAAGCGACTCTGGATATATATTTCTGTCACTGTAAAACTTATCAATTGCATCGCGCATAATGATTAAATCGTGTTTAAGCGTAGTTTCTTTAGATTGACTAATGACATCAAAATATCGAGGTGCGACAAGACTTAGTAGCGTGGCAATAATGGCCAATACGACCAATATTTCTATTAAGGTAAAGCCTTTTTTTAAAGTGCTGTTTTTTAAAATACTGGTTTTCATTACCATTCGCTATACGGTTGTTGGTTAATACCGATTTCTTTAGAAAGCGAATGTACGTCGTAGACATCCTCCCCTGCTTCTGGCGTTTCAAAAGAGCTTCGATAACTTCTCTGGGCCCACGTTTCTGCTGCGGATAACTCAGCATCTGTTGAGAACGGATCACGCGGAATTCTGCGCATAAAGTAAATCTTACGTTTTTTTGGATCCTGAATATTTTCAACGCCGATGACTAGTTTCTGTAGCGATTCTGGATAACCTGATTCATCAGCAGATTTCTTGATTAAGCCATCATCTGAAGCCTGTTTATATGCATCAATTGCATCCCGCATTTGCCACAAGGATTTTTTTAGCTCTTGTTCCTTGTTACGTTTAGCGGTTAGTTGCGTCAGTGGTGCAGCGGCGGAAATCAACATGGCCAATAGAACCAATGAAACCAGTAATTCAATCAACGTAAACCCAGTGTGTTTTTTGGCTTGCACGCGCACTTAGGGATTCTCTCTTAACTTGTTAGAATCCTCATACTCAACAGGCGGTTGCAATATCTGGTCTGCAAAGCCTTGATCCATTTGACTACGTTCATTTTGTATACTTTGTGGCGTTTTTACAGGCGCTTCTGCAGGTTGACTATTTGCTGGTGCAATAGCCTCAGCTTGCCTGCCGCCACGACCACTTACTGCGTGATTAATCCCGGATGGAAAACTGGTGTAAACAGCATTTGCAGGCGCAATATTATGCAGAATGCGCGGCGTGATGAGTAAGACGATTTCATTTTTGCGTTTATCATTATTTTTATCTGAAAACAGCCTGCCAATAAATGGCAATTTAGATAAGCCAGGTACCTTATTAGAAATATTCTGGCTATCATCTCTAAACAAGCCTGCCAATATTTGGGTTTCGCCATTTTTTAATTGCAGCGTTGTGTTGGCGTTGCGGCTACCGATGGTGTAGGCCAGCACCCCAGAATCCGTCCGCACTTGATCCGTTACATTACTAACCTCCAAGCCAACCTTAATACTGACTTGATCTTGCAATAGAATCGTTGGCTCAACATCTAGTTTTATCCCTACATCGATATAACTCACTGTCTGCGAAACAAAGCCTGTCGCATTTGCCACACTGGTCAATATTGGTATTTTATCTCCAACATGAATCTTGGCTTTTACACGATTCTTGACCCGAATCTGTGGATTAGCCAATAGATTGGTGTCTGTATCTTGTTGCAATAGGTTTAATACCAATGCGGGGTCGCTAATGGTAAATACGCCAAGACCAGAATTAAAATTCTTAAGCTCAGTAAGCGTTAATCTACCTGGTGTCGAGTTTGCTACACCATTGCTTGTACTAGAATTACCTTGCACACCTAGACTAATTTGCGATGGATAACGCACACCGATATTCTCTAAACTTTTTCGATTCACCTCCATCACTTCCACCTCAAGCATGACTTCAGGCTCAATCATATCTTGTGACGCGATTAACTTTTCGGCAATCTGAATCGCTTCGGCAGTGTCACGCATCACTAATGTATTCAGTTTTTCGTCAATATAAATATCTTTAGACTTAACAACAGTTTTAATCATATTCATGGCGCGTTTAGCGTCCATGCTGTTCAAGTAAAAGCTACGCACAAATAACTCTTGATATTCTTGGCTACGGCTCACTGGGTAAATAAGCAGAGTATTGTCGTTTAGTATTTTTTTGCTTAATTGATTCGTCGTTAAGATGACTTGAATGGCATCTTCAATCGAAATATTACGTACAAAAATACTGGTTCTTTGATCCTCACGTAACTCTTGGTCATATGAAAAATTGATATTAGCCGCCCTGCCAATAAACTCGAATACTGATTTAATCGGCACATTCTTAAACTCAAGCGTTATCGGTTTTTTGAAGGCGGATTTAATTTGCGGCACTGCATTCATTTTGGCAATGCGCCTATTTTCTATCTTCTCAAACAATACTCTGGCGGCTTCTTGGTTGGCATTTTCTGCCAAAATTCCTCTAAGTAAATTTTGGGCAGTATCATCATCGTTTTTATCAAACGCACCCTGCGCATTCGCCAGCATCATGGCATGATTCTGCGATAGGCTCAGCTTAAGCAATCCATCTTCTGCGCGTTGATTATCAGGACTTAGCTCTAACACTTTTTTATAGTTTAATTCAGCCTCATCAAATAAGCCTTGCTGTAATTGGGTATCTGCTTGCTTTAGCAAACCCGCCATTTGCAGATCTTGTTGTACTTTCAGCATGCTGCGATACTGAGGATTGTCTGGATACATCTCAGTCAATTGCTTAAGTTTATTGATACCGGCTTCAGTATCACCGCTACTAATTAATTGCCGGGCTGATTCATATGCTGCGCTCCCTTGAATGAAACTTTCCTGATGACTATTCAACGCAGTACAACTCGTCAGCAACATTGCAGATAGCAAAATTGAAACTTTGTTTCTTACAATCTTTTTAGAAATTTGAAATAAATATAAACTCAACTTAATGCTCCAATTTGCAACTGCATATCAATTTTTAACGGTAAATATCTGATTGTCATCATGGGAGGGACAATAGACTTCACTTGCCAAACCTCTTCTAAGATATCGCCCGTCACAACAGAATAGTTTTTCTGTGCATCCATCAAAAAAACAATTATTTTCCCGTCATCCACCAACTTTCCCGCAAAAATAAAAGGATTGTTTGGTGGTGCTTCAACCAGTTTTTCTACATTTAGTTGTTGCAGTTCGGCATCAGAAACAAATGCAGTAAAAATATTTTTGGGATCATCAGTCAACTGAGCCCTGAGTAATTGCGATGAAGCTTGTATCACTTGCTTAGCCTTTTTACCGTTTTCATCTCTATTTATATGTTTAGATTCGAAGCGTGACAGCACAATCACATCATTAGCATGATTAGTGCCATCGCCTTGCTGGGCAACATAAAAACAAGCTGCCAGCGTTAATAGCAGCAGTATCCAGAGCAAGTTTTTCTTTATCATTTGCATAGTGTTATCAATCATCCATTCTCATTTTTCCGAACGTACAAATTGAACTGGATGTGAGCATCTATCAAATCGCTGCCAATATCCTCTCGCTTTAATTTAATATCCGTTAGTGCAACCGTTGGCAATACATTCAGCACACTGTTAAGAAATTGGCGAATTTGGATATAGCTTCCTTGCGTAGGAAGTTTAATTTGATATTTAATTAACGAGGCCGAATATGGCTGCGCAGCATAATCAACTTTATCTGTAGTCAAACCAGCCTCAGTAGCAGTATGCAAAATTTGCGCTATCTTTTTGTTTGCCTCACCTTGTTTTGGCGTTAATGCATTCAATTTAGCAATCACATCAAATTGGCTGTCAGGTTTAGCATTAACCTGCCCCGCAGCAATCTTGGCTTGCAATTCGGCTAGATTAATCTTTAGCCCATCCATTTTTTTAGCGTTTGGAAGCGCAATGAATAACAGTAATAGAATGCTAACTGCTACAGAAATCAAACCAATTGCGCCCTGCCAGCCTAATTGCCGCAACTTGTAATGCAACTTTGAGTTATTTCCAGAAACTTGTTTTACCATCGCGCTTCCACCACAAAATGTACTGCTGCCTGCCCATTAATATCGGCACTTTGTTGCGTTACCAACGTCACGCTTTTGAGCATCTTTTGATTTGATAAGTCATCGACGTAACGCATCATGCTGTCAACATCCATCGCCACTGCATCCATGCGTAAAGTTTGTTTTTTAATATTTGGCTCCACTGACATGAGCTTTACATCGACACGATCTGTCGCTTCCAATGTCTTGAATATGGATGTCCACGGCATCACGATTTCTGAGATTGCTGCGTTCACGGCAACGACTTCATCACGTGATTTCATATACTCTTTGCTATTCACTTTAAGTGATGGTCGCGTATTTTTCGAAAGCGTTAATTGCTCAATATCGGCCTCCAAACGATGCGTTTTATTAGAGATCTGTTTAAAGTAAAGAATAGATCCAACCAACATCAACAAGCCTGTAACCAACAGTAACATTGCCGATGCAGTGCTTTTTTTTGTAGTGAAGGCATGATTTAACTGAACGGTTCTCATCATTAAACTCGCGCTTCCAGCCATTTATTGACACCTGTTTCTGGGAAATTTACTGCGCGCTCAAAACTATTCGACTTGATTTTAATAGTTGGAAAATTCGCAACATTTAAAACAGGATGTGCGCCTGAATCCATCTGATAAATGACCACTGGCAACGTGGAGTTGACATTGCAATTTACAATTTCCCGCTGTATTAAAGTATTAATTTGTTCGCTTAAATCCGCTTCTGCGGCGATATTTTTTACTAGGCGCCATGCGTCATTTTCAATCAAAGCGAAACATAAACGCTCTGACTCAACCACTACAAACCAGAAGTCTGGGTTGATTTTCTGCTGCTTGATTTGTGCCTGTTTAATTTGACGCACGCTTTGGTTGATAGCCTGCATCAAATAAGGCGAAATACTGTTAACTCTTATATTGGCCGTTGCTAAAACTTCATGTAGTGCAATCAACAACTTGGAATCTATACCGCTGGCAACCGCTGTCTGTCCAAAGTCGGGCTCACTCATGCGTAAATCCCAAGTCTTTACCGCATCGCCAAATAAGGTATTGAACCGATAGCGCATGAAAGCCTGACGCTCGCTTTCTACTGCCAATTCGACACTCCATGGAATAATGGCGTATCTTGCAAAATGGCTGGATACAATCACTCTGGCACCAATACCTTGCTTAATAATGTTTTGCCATTGATTTCTATTAAAAGCATCTGTCAGATGATTTTTTAACGCATCCCATTGATTAGACGATTCAGATAAATCCACACTCAGCACTTGCTGATGCATTAGCTGCTGTTTAAACCCTAAGTTGAGTTTGCGTTTTAGATGGGTCAATAAGATGTATTGTGGATGAACAAAAATATGCAGTTCATCACTGACAAAAGATCTAAACCAGCGAAGTAACACGGTTGATCTCCTGTAATGTGGTTTCACCACGTTTGACTAATTCCAGCGCCGCTTCACGCATGCTGCGTGTACCATTTTTATGTGCCGCCTCTTTTACTTTACGAATCGGCTCGCGCGTGACTATCAGCTCTCTGATCTCATCGTTAAAACATAGCAATTCCGCAATCGCTTTGCGACCTTTATAACCCGTGCCATGACACTGGCCACAACCTTGACCTTTTCTGAAATTAAAGCTGGATGCCTGCTCAGCAGTTAAGCCAGATTTAGTGATGAGCTCTACTGCTGGCGCATCAGGCACTGTGCAATGTGCGCAATTGATACGCACCAGTCGCTGTGCAAGAATGCCATTGATAGCAGAAACAAAGCTGTAGGGGTCTACGCTCATATTGGTAAAACGGCCAATCACATCGAATACGTTATTGGCATGCACTGTGGTTAATACTAAATGCCCCGTCAAAGCGGATTGCACAGCGATTTGTGCGGTTTCTGCATCGCGGATTTCGCCGACCATAATCTTGTCTGGGTCGTGCCGCAAAATAGAGCGCAGACCGCGCGCAAAAGTTAAGCCTTTCTTCTCGTTAACTGGAATCTGCAATACGCCTGGTAATTGGTATTCGACAGGATCTTCAATGGTGATGATTTTGTCTTGCCCATGATTGATCTCTGAGATGATTCCGTACAGCGTAGTGGTTTTGCCGCTGCCAGTCGGGCCAGTTACCAGAAGCATGCCGTATGGTTCTTCTGCTAATAATCTAAAACGCGCTTTTATAGATTCTTCAAAGCCTAATGTTTCCAGACTCAGGCCTTTGGCTTCATCACTTAATGCCTTGCGATCTAAAATACGCAAGACGGCATCTTCGCCAAACACGCTTGGCATGATTGAAACACGCATATCTACTTCGCGACCTAATGCTAAAACTTTAAAGCGCCCGTCCTGCGGCACGCGCCTTTCGGCGATATCCAGTTCAGACATCACTTTGATACGCGAGATAGCCTGTTCTGCTTGCGCCAAGCCTTGAATACCGCCCTCTTGACTTAACACGCCATCGATGCGGTATTTTATTTTTAAGCCATGCGGATCGGTTTCCATATGAATATCACTGGCGCCCGCTTTAAGCGCGTCATATAAAGTAGAACGCACAAATTTGACCACTGGACTGGTATCTTCACTAATCGACCTTAATGAAATATCTTCTAAACCATTCAGTTCCGTCTGCAACTCTGTATGCTCTGCAGTCAACCCATCTCTAGCACGCATGGATTCTTCATGATGTGCCAGAAACGCAATCAGGTCTTTATGATGCGTTAGCGCCCAAGTGACGTTATGGATGCTGGCTGAATGCGCAAATAGCAGATCGACTTTGCCTTGCAAGTTCACATCAAACGGATTCGCACAAACTAGGTACAAATCACTCGACTGATTTCGTAGTGCCACACACCCATATTTGCCGGCATTTGCAAAAGACAGTAGGCTAAAATCAGGTTGCATCTCATACAACTGTAATATGCTCAGCGCTGGATAATGCATCAATTGACCAAGCGCGATAACAAACTCGTCTGCAGTCAAACTAGATTGCTCTTCCAGCACATCCAGTAAAGCCTGTTTGGTTTGAGTGGCGGTCTTTTTAGCTTGATTGACTTGTTCAATTGTCAGCTGGTTTTGAGTGTTAAGTACACCCTCAAATATGCGGTCATGCTTAATGTCAGATGGCATATTCATTGAATATTCCCCGCTAATTCGAAAATCGGCATATACATCAGCACCACGACCAGCCCAACGATCAAACCAATCACAATCATCAAAATAGGCTCAAGTAGCTTGGTAAACCATTCAACCGTGCGCGCAATCTCATCATCATAAAACGCACCGATGCGTTCCATCATTTCGCCCATCTGACCTGTCCGCTCACCAACCCGTAGCATGCGAATTGAAATAGCCGTTGTCATACCATGCTGCTCCATGGCGGCTGAAATCGGTTTGCCTTCACGCACATCAAAAGTCACTTTATCCAGACTGCTTTTTAACGCAGTCTGTAACAAGGATGAAACCATACCCATCGCCGTTATTAAAGGTATTCCGCCGCGCAGCAACATACCCAATGTTCTATAAAATCGGGCTAATTGGTAAATCCGCATCGTTTCGCCAACAGCTGGAATAAGCCATAATTTTTTAATCATCGCAGCGCGCACTGTTTGTCGACTTAAGGTATAAATCAATACGCTCAAACTGAGTATGAATATAGAAAATACCTCTTTGCCATGTTCCTGCAATAATCGCCCCCAACTCAAGAGCAGTTGCGACATCCAAGGCAAATCGGTACCGGCACTTTCATAGATGGTGCTGAATTTAGGCACTACATATCCCAATAAAAACAGCACAACTAAGCCGCCAACAATAATTAAAAGTACCGGGTAAATAGATGCGGTAACAATCTTTTTACGCACAGCATCAATCTGTAATTGGTAAGAAACATGTCTAGCCAAAGCTTGAACCATGTCACCAGTGCGCTCGCTTGAGCGAATCAGCGCAACATAAAGCGGCGTAAAAACCTGTGGTACGCTTTCTAATGCACTAGATAACGGCAAACCTTCGTATAACGCCGCCATCACTTGAGTAAGAATGGCTTTAGATTCAGCTTGCTGCTCTTTCTCCGCTAACGCCTCAATCGACTCAACCAAACTTAAACCAGATTCCAGCAAGGCCAATAATTCCTGGCTAAATAACATTAAGTTAAATTTAGACTTAGCGAGCGTAGCCTTAAAAAATGATGCGCCAAAAAGTGAAGCGCCTGCATTTTTTACATTAAGCACACTAAACCCTTGCGATTCAGCTTGTTTAAGCGCATTAGTAGCATCGCTAGCTTCAATATCTAGCAAGCTGATTGTTTCGCCGTGCACTACTTTTAATTCAAATTTCATATTAAAAATAACTATTCCCAGTTCACCACATCAGCCGCTTCATCACTGCCGCCAGCAGTGCCATCATTACCAAATGACCATAAATCATACTCAGCGTGATCCCCTGGAAATTTGTACTGATAAGGCTTTCCCCAAGGGTCATTCGGGGCTTTTTTCTGTAAATAAGGCCCACGCCATTTCTCTTCATCCGCAGGCGCAGTATTAAGCGCTGCCAATCCATTGTCAGTGCTAGGGTAATGTCCATTATCCAAACGATACTGATCAAGCGCTTTGGACAAAGAATCCAGTTGTGCTCTAGTTGTTTTCACTTCAGATTTACCAATCTGCGCAAAATATTTCGGCCCAACATAACCTGCCAATAAGCCGATAATCACCATGACCACCAGCAGTTCCAACAAGGTAAATCCTAGCTGACAGACTTGTTTCTTGAATGTTTCGCTACTTGCTTTCGCCATTAATTTCATCATTTCACCTTCCACTTTATTTGTTCAAAATAACGCTTAATTCGTTAAGAAAAACTGATTAATATTTTGCAATTGCGCTTCATTTAAAACGCCAGCGATATGCTTGATACTCACAATATCGTTCACCAATACATAGTAGGATTTGCTTAATTTAAGCTTATTTTCATACAGTCTTTGTTGGGCATTCAGTACGTCAATATTGGTTCTGAAACCACTATTAAAGCTTTTAGATGTGCCATCCAGTGCGATCTCGCTAGATTTAACGGCTTGGCTGTAGGCTTGCATTGAAAGCAACTCACTTTGCAAATGCTGGTAATACTTTTGAATATTGGTATTGGCGTCTCTAGTTTTTAAGTTAAGGTCTTCTCTAGCTGCTTCAACTCTGCTCACAGATTGCCGCACACTGGCATTCACAAATCCGCCTGCGAACAGCGGTAAATTAAACTGTAACGCCACTGTTGTCGTATCAAACTGTGAGCCTAAAGTGTTGTTGCTGTCATTTTGGCTATACGAGCGCACGCCAACTAAATCAAGCGTTGGCAAATGCCCTGCCTGTTTCTTTTCAACTTCTTGCTGCGCCACTTCTAAGGCGTATTTGGCAGACAATATTTCAGGACTATTCTCAATGGCCGTCTTCAGCCAATCGTCCAATTGTCCAAAATCCTCTTTAATCGTTGCCATTTTTGCTGTATTCAGTTTTGCCAAAACCTCAACCTCTTGGCCTGTCATATTGCTTAAGGCCAATTTATAGGCTTCTGCACTATTTTTCGCCTCTAGCAATTCCGCTTGCGCAACATCTAAGCTCGCTTGTGCCTCGCTTATTTCGGTTAAAGTGCCCTCCCCATACTCAAAGCGCTTGCTTGCCTGATTTAACTGCTGCCCTAGTGCAGAAACTTTATTCTGCAAAACAGTGGTTTTTTCTTCAGCATATAAAAGCTCAAAGTACGCACTGGCTATTCTGGTAATCAAGGTAGAAGTTTCACTTTGCAACAACGCTTCTTTGCCTTTTACATAGGCTTTAGCACTTCTGTATGTGGCCAAAGTTTCTTTATTAAACAGTGGTTGCCTGACAGTCAGCGCCAGATTTTTGGTATCGTATTTGAGGTTATCTTCCATTGGCCCAAACATTGTTTGAGATACACGGTCAGTGTTGCCACGGCCATAGCTTCCCCCCAATTGCGCTTTTGGATAAAACAATGCACGGGCTTTATTAATTTCTTCCCTATCAGCTTGCGTATCCGCAACCGTGCCTTTGTACTGCGCATCGTAATTCAATGCGGCTTGATACAAACTGAGCAGGCTATCTGCCGCATGCGACTGTGTTGACACCAAAAACAGCGATACCAACATGCTAAATATCTTTATATTCTTATTGATCATTTCTTTACTATTCCTCTTTCATCGAGGCAGCAATGCGTTTTGTTAAAGGGTGCAATAGATAAGTTAACAAAGTACGCTCACCCGTTTTTATCACCACTTGCACAGGCATGCCAGGCTGCAGTTTTCTATCACCTAGCACACGCATTCCGTTTGGCGTAATAGATACTTTGGCCAAATAATAGCTTTGGCTAACACGATCAGAATTGGGCGCAGTTTCCGTTAACAAGTCTTTTGAAATGGTTTTCACTTTGCCATCAACCAACAATTGCGGCGTATTGGCAAAAGTAGAAAAACGCACATCCGCATCTTGTCCGGCGTGTACTTTATCAATTAGATTGGGCGGAATTTTGGCATCTAAAATAAGCGGCTCACCCATTGGCACAATATCCATTACTTTCTGCCCAGGTTGAATGACTGCGCCTAAAGTGTGGACTTGCAAGCCGATAACCTGACCTGAAGCAGGCGCAACCATTGAGATGCGGCCAAGCTCTTCTGATAATGCTTTGAATTTTTCAGCATCTGACTGCACGGCAAGATTCACTTGCGCCATCTCAGTATCAATTTCTTTTTTTTCAGTCTGCTGCCTGACCATCATGCGCTGGTTAAGCTCTAATATCGTTATTTTGCTGCGTGTGATATTGGCTTCTGTATTGGCAATTTGCCCTATGTTTTGCGCGACTTTCTGCTCTAATTCATTCATCTGATTTCTAGGCGCATAACCTTCTTGCACCAAAGGTTTGATGCCGTTTAACTGCTCATTCAATAGTGACAACTGTGAGCGGTAGCTACTTAAAACACCTTCATCGCCCGCAATAATGGCTCTTTGCCCTTGTATCGATTCTTGTATCGCCATGATTTCTGCGCTTAATACATTTTGTCTGGCTTGCAATAATTGGGATTGATTTAACATGTGTTTTTGCACATAAAAGTCATCTTGGTTTTTAATTAAATCATCATGAAACTGAATCGTTTTAGCGCCAGTTTTTTCTGTAATTAGGCGGCTTTCCTGCGCTCTTAATCCCATGTAATGTTGTTTAATTTCTTGATGCCTAGCTTTAATAACCGCATCGTCTAACGTCAGCAATACATCACCAGCTTTCACTTCCTGGCCTTCTTTTACCGCCAGCGTTTTAACAATTCCGCCACTTAAATGCTGTACCACTTTATGGCTGCCCTCAACATTCACTACGCCTTCAGTAGGAACACCTTCATCCAGTGGTGCAAAACCAGCCCACAGTACAAAACCGAACAATCCAAATAACAATAAAAATAGTCCTAAGCGATTAGATGTTTTATTATTAGCGTAATTGTCCAGATTACTTGCGGCATCTAGGCCATGTGCATTGGCATGGTTTGAATTAGCCATGTTTGACCCAGAAAGCTCTAACGCATTGTTTTGAGAAATAAGTTTCATATTTTTATTAAGCCGCCTGTTGTGTTGATTTCTCATTGTTTAATTGCTTAATCACAATATCCGTTGGGCCGTGATGCAGTACTTCGCCATTTTTCATCACCAATAATTGATCCGTTACTTTCAGAATATTGGTGCGATGTGATATCACTACGACGGTTTTTCCTTGATTTTTGAATGCCTGCAAGGCATTAAGCAGATGTGTTTCACCGTATTCATCCAAATGCGCATTGGGTTCATCCAACACTAAAATAGACGGTGATTTATATACGGCACGCGCCAAACCAATCAACTGGCGTTGTCCGCCAGATAACGACACACCAGATTCATCCACTTTGGTGTCATATCCTAAAGGTAAACGCAAAATCGCTTCATGCAGCCCGA
The DNA here is from genome assembly GCA_040387515.1 of Pseudomonadota bacterium. Classification (GTDB taxonomy): domain Bacteria; phylum Pseudomonadota; class Gammaproteobacteria; order Burkholderiales; family Methylophilaceae; genus Methylotenera_A. Next base: position 133,059 of record JAZKDP010000006.1, on the reverse strand, counting down.
CTGCTTTTGCAGCAGCGATAATTTCTGCCGAATCTAAAGTCTCAAAACGTGCAATATTCTCTGCAATCGTGCCTTCTAAAAGACTGACATCCTGAGGTAAATAGCCCAATGCAGCTGATAATTGCTGCGCATTAACTTGCTCAATTGAAATGTCATCAATCAAAAGCGTGCCGTGCGGCACAGGCATCACGCCAACCAAACAGCGTGCGAGGCTGGTTTTGCCGGATCCAGAAGGTCCCATGATGGCCAGAACTTGTCCAGACTTAATACTCAAATTGACATGGCTCAATACTTTTTTATGTGTGTTGTGCAAAGTGACCGTTAAGTTTTTAAGCGTAATCTCGCCTTTGATTTCAGGCAGAATAGCGGCATGATTTTCCTGCCCAAGCTCTAATTTAGTCACTTCCGCAAGCGGATGCGCTAATACGGAATTTAAGCGGCGGATGGAATCTTTGGCTTGTATATATTGCTTCCAAGTACCAACAATAATGTCGAATGGTTGCAATGCTCTTGCAATCAAAACGTTAGAGGCGATCATCGAGCCAATGGATATTTCACCTCTAACAGCCAATAATGCGGCAGCTGCCAGCATTAAAGATTGCATGGTATAGCGCGTTAATTTGTTGATATGCTGGTTTCTACTTTGCACACGAATAGCGCTGTGGTTTAAGCCACTTGCCATTTCTTGCAAACTTTGCCAGCGTTTGTAGAGCTGCGGCAAAATACCCATCACATGCAAGGTTTCCAAATTGCGCACCTTGCTGGATAAAAACTGCTGATTCTCTAAATTGACATTCATCGTCGCCTTTAATGGCGCATCTGTGCTGATCTGATTCCACACACCAAGACCGAATTGAATCAAGCAAAATACAATAGCCAACCAACCTAAAGATGGACTTAATATAAACAATACCGCCACATAAATAAGCGTCCAAGGTATGTCAAAAAATGCAAACAAACCATTGCTGGTCATAAATTGACGAATGTTCGTTAAATCTTGCATAGCTTCATGCGTATTTTTTTGATTCGCGGTAAAAATGCGCTCAAATGCTTGATTGAATAATTTACTATTCAGCGATTGATCAAACTTCACCCCTGCTTTGATGGTGATAATTGAACGCAGCCATTCTGCAAACGCCATTGCCAAAATAAAAAAACTGATTAACAAAGTCACCGTTACTAAGGTGAGTGTGTTCTGGCTCAGCATTACACGGTCATACAGTTGCAACATGTAAATTGTTGGCGCTAGCATCAATAAATTAGCAATACAACTAAGCAAAGCGATGCTAATCACATCTGCTTTTAATGGTGCTAAATATTGCAATAATGGCTGTTGTTTTAGATTAATCATGCCAGCTGCGCCTCTGACTCTGCCTGGTTTTCTTGCGTAGGGCTGGCTTGTGTTGAAGCTGGCGATGACTGTGTCACATGAAGTGAAGCCATTACCTCAGCAGGCTTGCCGTAACGGATCATTTGCCCGTTCATCATAATCATCAGGTAATCGGCCAGATGCAAAACTTGTTGCAGATGACTGATAATAATAAATGTAGTGCCTTGCGATTTTAGGGCCGCAATCATCGCATGTAATGCCTTATCGCCCATTTCGTCCAAGTTGGCATTAGGCTCATCCAAAATGATGATTTTTGGGCTGCCGTAAATAGCACGTGCCAAACCAATTAACTGTCGGCGACCACCTGATAAAAATGCACCATCTTGACCAATCTGCGTATTCACGCCTTCAGGTAAATCGGCAATCAAATCTGCCAGATTCAACAACTCAATCACTTGGTTTAATTTGTCGTCATCAATCTCGTTAAATCGGGCAATATTTTCTGCCAATGTGCCATTAATCAATTCAATTGATTGAGGTAAATAACCGATATGCTGGCCAAGCTCTGCCTTATTCCACTTAAAAGCATCTACGCCATTAAAACGAACTTTGCCGCTGGTTGGTTGGTGCAATCCCACCAACAACTTACTTAGCGTCGTTTTGCCCGATGCAGAAGGTCCAGCAATCACCAACACATTTCTTGCATTCAATTTGAATTGAATGTTCTTTAAAAATAGCTCTGGGTTCTGCCTGCCTTCTAACGGCACGGCATAACTCAAGGCTTCCACACTTATTTCGCCAGTAGGTGGCGGCAAAGGCATGCCCATTTTATTATCTGAGTATTGCGCTAATAGATTTTCCAGGCGACCGTATGCTTCCTGTGCATCAGCAAGTACGCGCCATTGAGAAACCAACTGCACAAAAGGCGAAAATACTCTGGCGGCTAGAATAGAGGCAATAATCATCATTGCCCCGCCGTATGGCAAGGCATTATTAATTACCAAATAACAGCCTAAACCCAGCACTAAAGAGGTTTGCATGGTTTGTAAAAACTTAGATGAAGTCGCACTTTTGCTGGCAATTTCAGATGCCTGTGATTGATGAAATAAAAACGCTTGTTGTTTACTCTGCCAGCGCTGCCCAATGGCTTGCAGCATGCCCATCGACTTCACCACTTCGGCTTTATTGGTGACCGTTGTAAAGTAATTCTGTGCCTCAAAAGCAAACTGGTTAGCCAACTTCATTTGCTTGTAGATGCGGGTTTGATTCATCAAGATAATCACTACCTGGATAGCCAGCGCGGCCAAGGTAAAAAAACCTAGCATGGGGTGGATTAAAAATAAGGTGACAATAAATATCAGGCAGAATGGAATGTCCATTAAGCCTATTAAAGCAGGCGAATAGAGCGCTTCTTTAAGCGTTTTAAAATCGGTAAATACTTGCTGAATCGGAAAATTAAATGCTTTGAGTTTGGCTAAAAATGCGGCATCAAATATCGTTTGGCTTAGCTGATTTTCGAATTTTAATGAAGCTTCGACGATTAATTTTTTGCGAGCCCATTCAAGGCACTCCATTACGATATAAATAAATACAACCAACAGCGTTAACATGAAGAGTGTTGTCGTATTTCTGCTGTTAATCACGCGGTCATATACTTCTAGCATGTACCAAGAAGGTGCTAGCAGCATTAAATTGGTAAAAAAACCCAACAACATGGCGTTGCGATAATAAGGCGCAATCGACAATAGCGTTTTTTTCAAGGCGGAATGTGGCATTGTATTCAAGTGTTAACCAGTACTTTTCAAGTTAGGGGTTTAATTGCAATTCATTTAAACAGCTCTGTTTAAACAACCGTGCTTAGGCAAAATGTTTAAATAAAAGCAATTTAAATAAGAAAGCGAGTGGGATTTAATCCACTCGCTTTTTATTGCATTAAACCACTACGATATCGCTTGCTGTAAAGGTGGTAACACCCAACAACTGCGCAATATTCACAGCCGTACCTGCGCCATTGCCATCTGCATCATAACTAAGCATTTTTGTTGTAGTGTTAAACAAAATATAGTCATTTGCATCTAGCGCCGTAGCACCTGCACCCACTCTTAGGTTTGCACTTGAAAAACCGCCGGCTAATGCAGCAAACTGATCCGTATGCAATTCAATTTTGTCGGTACCATGTAAGAAATCAGTGATGGTATCAACACCAGTTAAATTAAATGCTGTATCAGTATAAGTTTGCACTGTTGTAGATGATCCAGTGATGATTTGCTCATGCACTTTACCAAACACGAATTTATCAGCACCGCCGCCGCCAGTTAACGTATCGTTGCCACCATTGCCAACAAAGACGTCAGCTTTAGTTGTACCAATAAATGTCTGGTTATCTGCATTACCTTCAAAACGTAGACCATTGGTTGTTACGCCAGAAGCATCAATCACCACATTATTGATTGTGCCGCCGTTGTTACCCAATGTATTTGAAAGGTTTGAAACAGAGCTATTTGCACGATGGTAGTAATGATCATTTAACATTTGAAGCGCAGTGTCTTCAACATTTAAGCGACCCACAGTACCGCCAACTTGCACAACTTCCATTGATTGGAAGTTAGCATTGTTAAGCACAATCGTACCGTTAGTTGTGTTATTAGCGCCAATACCTGTTGTAACGCGTAAAGTATCTACACCAGCACCGCCAACGATCAAGTCATGATTAGCACCAGTTGCAATCCACTCTTTGTTACCGTCATCCGCTTTAGATGTCGTGCCTTGTACACCACTACCAAAACCACCGATGATGAAAATATCATTACCCTCTTCACCATACAACTTATCGGCACCACCGTGACCAATCAACACATCGTTACCGCCACCGCCGTAATAAGTGTCATCACCCAAACGCATCGTTGCATAGTCCACACCATCGCTACCGTATACTGTTTCGCTAGCACCAGCAGATTCATTGGCACCATCAATACGTGTATAGCTACCGGCCAAACCCTCAGAGGCATCGTAAATCATGTCAACATTGTGGAAAAGATTAGCGACTGAGAAATCATCGAACTCTAATACAGCGGCATCATAAGTTACGGCAGTTGCACCAACAATAGTATCTGCTGGCACAAATTCAGACTCTTCGAATTCTAGCTCAACGGTTACAGTTTCTGCGGGACCACCAGCAACACCATAGATATGAAGGCCTGGGTTGAACTCACCCAAACTCAAAGACTCTCCGTTTTCTTCAAGTTGCTCTGCAGAAAGAGTGATGTTGACACCGCTGGCAAGCTCAATACGCTCAATGCCAGAAATTATCATATCTTCAAACTCACCACTTTTTGTAAATACAAGCGTATCTACTGCGTTATATCCTGCAATAGTTGAGGCAAATGTACTGATGGCACTAGAGCCTGGGCGAGTAACAAGATTCAAGCGTACGTCAGTGGCTGTTTCTTCCGCAATATCATCATCTAACTCAACATACTCACCAGTTAGATTGTCGTACACTAAGAAGCCAGCATCTTCATTACCTTCTTCCGCCTCAACTTTGTCGGTGTATCTGGCTAGGTTGCCATTATTATCGAGATTAGAAACTCCAGCCTGTATAACCACGCCTGTAGCATCATCTTCATCGCCAATCACATAGGTATCATTACCAATATTACCTAACAAAATATCATCAGAGGTCACAAGAAATAAATTACCATCCACCGTTTCATCCCCAAGAGTACTGGCTCCTCCCGATATGAAGTCTTGCCCTTCACCACCGGTCAGGATGTCGTCACCACCTCCAGCAAAAATAGCATCGTTTCCACTACCGCCACTCAAAATATCATTGCCATCGCCTCCAAATATACTATCATCTCCACTACCGCCATCCACAATATTGTTGCCATTTCCAGTATCAATCGTGTCGTTTCCGGCACCACCAGTGATGACATCATTACCTTCTCCACCCAGCAATATATCGTCTCCGTTTCCACCAACAATTACATCATTGCCATCGCCAGCATCAATAAAATTACCTAAATCATTACCAATAATTAAATCATTACCAGATGTTCCAGTATATTCAGTTTCTGTTGCATTAAACTTCTTATAAGCCATGATAAAACTCCTATGAAAGTATTCAGGTACAAGGCAAGTTTTGCCTTGTACCAATTCTTTGAAAAGTACTAACTATTTATACAAATCAAGGTGTGCCAATTGCGTAGCCACTCATGCTGATTTCTTTAGGTGTCGTATTTTCTTGTGCAGTTTGGCGCAAACGAATTGCATTGGCTTGCGAGGTAGGATCGGCAGTGCATGAGGCCTCAATGTAAATGAAAGCAGAGTTAGCATTCGTACTACCATCATCATCTGTAAAAACTGCATCAAAGGTGAAGTCAACATAGTTATCATTAACGACCGCATCTTGTGTAGCAGCGGTTGTTGATGCGATTGCAGAAGCTGTAATTGGAGTTATTTCGCCGTTAATTGGTCCGTTAAACCCTGTAGCAGTTGGTAAATCAAGATAGCCAGCTCCGTTGAGCGATTTATTAACGAGTGTGTCAAAGGCTTTTGAACGATGTTGCACTGAGGTAAATGTTCTGCCAACGCGATACACAGGTGAGGACACAGTGACTGGTGAAGTAAAAATAGTGTAATAAGCTTTTATGTCGCCAAGTCCACTAAATCCGCCACGAGCAATATCGTTTACTTCAAATAATTGCGTGCCTGCAATTCCAGAATCATGGTCTGCATTAACCATTGTCACCCTTGTGCCAATAATACAAGTATTGGTAGTAGCGTTTCTCCATGCACGGTCAACAATAGTACCAATATTACCGCCAGCCCCTGTAGCAGTAGGAATAGGAGAAGTCACCGCAGGTAATGCAGTAAACCCTGTTTTACCAGCAGGCAAAATGGCCTCGCTTGTCGGTTTTGTCACATAGCAAGTGCTGTTTGCAGATGTGGAGGTCGTAGGATAGTTTGCAAGGGCTATTGGGTACGATCCAAAGTTCCCTTTTCTATCGTCAGCTGCACCCCCAACACCATCTCCAGCTGGGCCTGGTGTTTCGTCTCTGCCAGTGTTGTAACAAGGTGTATATGCTGAGGATCCAAAACCTGCCGCTGGAACTGTTACTTCTCCCGCATTTGCTTGCACAGAAAGCACACCAAATACACTTAAAACTGCCAATTTCAAACAAACGTTTTTCATGATATTTCCTTTTTTAAGTTACAATCAGCAGGCATTTGTGGCTGCCTGCAATACCAATTCACCGCAATCTGTTAGCGCCTTGTGAGTTCTAAATAGCTTGTGGTTGAATGTGTTTAAAGGTAGGTCACAAATGCCCTGCCTGCCTTCTTTACAATATTCGCTTCCTTCATTTTTTATTCGGATCAAACTGCCAGTTCAAACTAAACCAAACGCCTCTTGGCGCACTAGGCGCAATAAAGTTAGTACTTAGCCAATCGCCCGAATTGTGGTTATAGCCAGACACACCAATCGCGCCGTTGATACTAGGAGAGAACGGATTGCTACCCAAACGTCCAGCTGTAAAATACTCTTTATCAAAAACGTTGTTCACAAGCATACTTGCAGTCCACTCTTTATTAAATTTATAGCTGGTTTGAAAATTAAAGGTGGTGTAACCCGGCACTTTGCCAGGGTTAGTGGTGGGCGGTGTTTGTATAATTGTTTGTGCGCCTGTGGTCTGATCGGTAACTACGATTAACCTTCTGATCACACCTGTTCTATGTTTGTTATTTTCATTACCACGAACATAGCTATCAGAATGCATGACAGCACTGAACCCTACCGTCCATTTATCTGTGACGTCATAAGACACATTTGCATTCAGGTTATGCAAAGGCACTCCTGGCATGCGATTGTCTTTTTCAACTTCAATGACACCCAAACCTAGCGGGCTTAAAAATTTGGCACTGCTATTATCTTCACTAAACATTAAAAAGTTATTTTGAAAGGTAGCATCGGTAAGACTGTAATTAACACCAAACCCCCATTTATCTTTTTTGCCTGAAAGCCCAGCCTCTAAACCACGGCGGCGCGTATTGCCAATGCTGTCAAAAAAACCAGAACCAGCACCTACTGCCACAAAATAAATATCATCTTTTAAATCGGTTTGATAAGCGCCTAGATTCCATTGCAAGTTATCTCCTACCGTGCCACGCAGCCCAATGTCGTAAGTCGTTGCTTTAATTTGTGGCAGGTATGGGTCACCAGAAAGTGTAGTAGGCAAGGTACATTGACGATTTTCAAAAAGGCTTTTAGGTTGCTGATAAAGATTGCCATTGCCATCTGAAAAGAAAGGTCCAACAGGCGTTTTGTCTAAAGCACAACCCAACTCAATGACACTTGGAGTGCGGGTGCCTTTAGCAATATTGCCGTAAATATTCAAGTTTTCTTTAACTTGCCAAGAAGCACCTAAAGATGGGTTAAAGGAGTAGTAACTGAATTTCTCTGTTTCTGCTGGTTCAAGGGTGTCATTTAAACGTAATGGACGATAATTAAGTGGTATGCCAGCACAATCTGCAGTTTCTACCGTTCCGTTACCATTTGTATCGCGACATACATTATGGTTGTCTGGGAGTGCAATCAAGTCACCTATGCTGTAATTGAAAAGACCGCTCCTAGCCGCAATTTTGTTTTTTGCACGGGTTTGGTTATATCGACCTGAAGCACTTAAATGCAACGTTTCAATTGGCGACCAAGTTTCACTAAAATATAGGCTTTTAGTGATATTAGTGCCTTCAAAGTTGTTATTAGCTAGTGGTACGTACGCACCGGCAAATTGCGGATGCGCTTGCGCCGGGTCTAGATAACCCTTTCTATTAGCGTCTAAAAATCCTAATCGCTGTTCGTTTGTATATTCTGCACTGGCAGAGTCTATCGACGCACCCACCATAAATTTATGCTTATCAAAGTTCCAGTTAAGCTGTACCGATATACCATCAGTCACTTGATCTATCTGGTTATCCGTTATTAATGCAGTTGGCGTACCTTCTACATAGCCAGCCTGTCCTTGACTCACTCCGTCTACATATATTGGGTTACCAAGTAGAGGGTCCGTTGGCAGTTCAAATCCAACAGCTTTTGTGGCTGTACAATCGGCTTCATTTAACGTTCCAAGCAATAACACATGGTTTTTAGTAACGACGCCACTAATAGGATCTTTAGTAAAATAATAGGTAACATCATCTGGTACTACACCGTTGAGTGAAGGGGCGCCTCCATTAAATGCAAGATTGAAATCAGCAAAGAATGATAACTCATTAAAAAAATCCGAGGTTTCCTGACCAAGTGGCGGGGGCGGGCTATTGCGATTGTAAGACTCTTGCTCTGTAAAGTTTCTTTCTAGTTCGTATCTATATCGAAACGCTGCTAAAAAATCAGCAGGTAATTCTTTGTTAAATTGAGAAGAAGTTGCAGGGTCATTAATATAAGCATTAACATCAAAAGTCTGTTGGTTAAATAATTGATCGTAAACCGTTGTGTTATTAAATGTATTCGTTAGTGGGTCATAATTCTCCACTGGCACTACAATGTAATCTGGCAAGTTGTAGTTATTGGTACTTGGAAATAAACAGGTATATTGATCTGCATCTGTAGGTAGCCTTTTGGCAGTTAGTTCCTCACTATAATCACGCATCACATCAGAACCTTTTTGTCTACGGTCACTTTTACGTCTATACACCTGCCCTGTCACCGTAAAGTTATCATTGACGAAATAGCTACTGGATAGCTGAAACTGCTGTAGTCTGTTTTTAGTGGTGTCTTCGGAGGTAAACGAACCATTGCGGTCTTGCGCATACATCTCACCAGGTAACAAGCCATTACCAACTAAATCAGTACCGACGATTAAGCTGCTGAAGTTTAAATCTAGTTTATCGCCTCTATAGCTTGCTTTACCAAAGAACTGATTCACCTTACTGGGTGAGTTCTCTCTCCAGCCATCTTCTAAAAAGAAATTACCTGCACCAAACAGTGCAACAGTACCGTTGTTCCAGCCGCCTTCTACTTGTAATTGTTTGCGTCCAAAAGAGCCGCTTAATACTTCTGCATCAAAACCTTCATGGTTAAAACCATCTTTGGTCTTAACAGTAAAAGCACCACCCAAGGTGTTTAAGCCAAATATTGGGTTAGAGCCTGGGAATACGTCAACACCTGCTAAAGCGTTCATCGGAATCATGTCCCAGTTGACGACATCACCAAATGGTTCATTGACACGAATACCGTCAAAGAACACAGACAGGCCTTGTGGGGTGCCTATCTGGGGGCCTGCGGTAAAACCACGGTAGGTCACATCCATTTGAAATGGATTGCCTTGATAGTCATTTACATTAACCGATTGCAACTTCTTATTCATTAAGTCAGTAATACTTAATGAGTGCGATTCTTTGATCTCTTTAGCAGTGATGCTTTGCACGTTGCCAGGGATTTGTTCTTTGGTTAAACCTAAACCAGGTAGCGGGCCAATTTCGTAGAAGCGCTTGGCACGGACTTCAACCGCACTAAGCTCTGCGTTTAAAGGCAGACTGTCACTTTCACTCACTTTAAGAGTAGGTGCTTTTCTAAGTTCCAGCTCACCTTTTTTATTGTTAATGATTTCCAGCCCAGAATCTTTAAGTAGCGTGGAAAACCCTTCTTTTACCGTATATTGGCCTTTTAAACCTTGTGTAGTTTTGCTATGGGTTAATTCAGAATCAAATGAAAGCAGTACGCCGGCGGTAGCTGAATATTCAGATAGTGCTTTTGTTAAATCACCAGCGGGGATATTAAATGATTGCGCTGGGATAGTTTTGACAAGCTCGTCCGCAAAGCTATTGGACGCCTGAGCCATCATGAGCATGATGGAGAGCTTTATAATATTTTGTGATTTTTTTGCAAAACCACACGTACCAAATCTAAATGTTTGGTTTACTGATCTAGCCACACACTTCTCCCATTAAACAAACTTTAAATAATTATGTTTTATGCTAGATACGCCAAACGAGAATCGAAAAGGTATAAGATTTTTGCAAATATTTTGAATATATTTATAAAAAGTGAATAAAGGCATCTTTTTGCGGTTTACTAAAGGTGCTGGAACTTGGATGACATTTGAATGTATCCGTGTGACTGAGAATCTATTGATAGTCTAAACAGGTTTGAAGGTAATCCAGTATTTGCTCACGGCGTGAATACGCAGTGGATGGGTATGTTGAAGGCTAGAGAATATTGCGTTGATATCACTCAAAGGGAATGAGCCAGATATAAGAACATCGGCAATTGCTGGGTCGCAACGCAGATACCCAGTGTAATAGCGATCTAACTCAATTAAAAATTCATTTAGCGGCATATCTACAACGCTTAAGATGCCTTTAGTCCATAAATCCGTACCGAATTTTAATGGTTTAATTTCGGGTAAAATCTGGTCGTTAAAAATAGTCGTATGGTTTTCATACAGCTTTTGTTTAAAGCCATTATTCGCAAAAGTCTTAATAGAAACAGCATCTTTATAAACGTTAACTGAAACGTAATCGCTGTGCTGCCTGACGCTAAACCTTGTACCCAGCGCAGTGATGATTCCGTACTTTGTATGCACTTTGAAAGGGATTGAAGCGCCCTTTCCATGGCCAGTTTCGATTAAAACTTCGCCTTTAATCAACTTAATCGTTCGACTTTGATCATCATATTGCTGATCAATTGCCGTATCGCTATTTAACACCAGCATCGTTTCATCAGATAGATGCAGCGTTTTAGTCTCGCCTTTGCGCGTGGTGTAATCTGCTAGCATGGTTTGCCAAGGCTTTTGATGATAAGCAATTAAGCCCGTGCCAGTTGCCACTGCAACAATGCCAAGATTTTTTAATAGGTGTCTTCTTGATAAAGAAAATGTCTCACGCTGAAGCAATACCTCTTTGCTGATAACCGGCTCTAAACCCTCAAATGGTTTATTCACTTGCAATATGCGATTCCATGCATTTAAGTTGAGGCTTGAGGCGTCTTTCCAAGCCTCAAAAGCCACACGATCAGCCTCGCTGCAATCTGCTTCGTTTATTTTTATATACCATTCAGAGGCAACTGTGATTGGATTGGACATAGTCAAAATTTTAAGTAAATTAATTTATATGAATAATTAAGCTTAAAGCGTATTTATCGCTCGGTTGCGCAATGCACCAAAGCTTTTGCAATATATTTTTTAATGGAGATGACACTCATCCCCATTTCTTCGGCTATCTCAGGGTATGTTAGCCCATCCAATTTATGCATTAAAAATGCTGTGCGCACTTTAGTGGGCAGGCCATCCAGCATTTGATCAATAGTCACCAATTTTTCTAAATTGATCAGATACGATTCTGCGCAGGGGAATAGCTTCTCTTGCGATTCACCAAAATTGATCATGGCGGCAATATAGGCAGCTTCCATATCGCGACGGCGCAAAAAGTTAACCATTAACCCATGCGCTATTTTTGTTAAGTAAGCACGCGGCTCAACAATCTGCTCAGTTTCGACCTTAGAAAGCATACGAATAAACGTGTCTTGCATTAAATCAGCCGCATCAAAAGTAGAGCCTACTTTTTTTGACAGCCATTTATGGAGCCAAAAATTATGCTCAACATAAAACTGTCCTACCAAGGCACTTTGCATCATCATATTTTTGTCCCTAAATAACGCTAGATGGTTAGCAATATTTAAGAGCGAAATACGTGCCTAAAAACACAAAACAACTAAGTGATTGTTTTAGTTTATTAATTTAGTTTAATTAATTCTTAATGACTTTTAAATTGGTTGTAAACAGCCAATTTTTACCAACAATGGCTGTATAAAACCACCAATTTATACAAACAAAAAAGCCACTTGCATTAAGGGCAAGTGGCTTTTTTGTTTGATGAACTCAGTTAAGTAATGAGCAAATCAATATCTTCTCTTTGTGGAAATCTATGCATCACAATCCATTTAATAAAAAACTTCAACCAAGCTGTTATTTATCAACAATCGTTTTACCTATCGGGGCGATTGCGATTGCTGCAAGCTTGAGATGTTGAATACCGAATGGAATACCAATAATCGTCACAAAACATGCAATCGCTGCGAGTAAATGGCCAATGGCAAGCCATATTCCTGCAATGACAAACCAGATTACATTGCCAATCGTGCCTAATGTTCCTGTTCCAATATCATCTTTTTTATTGACATGCTTACGGCTAACCGCTTCTTTGCCAAACGGGAAAAAGGTAAATGTGCCAATGACAAAACAAGCTTTTCCCCAAGGTATACAAATGATTGAGGCAAAAGCCAATAGGCCTGCAAGCCACCAACCTAAACCCATTAAAGCACCACCGAAAATAAACCACAGAATATTGCCGATCAAGCTCAAGATATTTCTCCTTGGATTGTATTGTTTAAATTTTTAAAAAATTTTTATTCAGTCTAAAACAAAAAATCCATTTTTGATACGTGAAACTTTAGCGGGTTTGCTGATGAACAAATGGTGGGTTAATCAATTTAATTCACTTTGTATTTATTGATTGCTTATGTGCGATGTTGCACTGAATTAAAACATTTAAGTGGCTAGTATGAACCAGTTTTTATATTCCGCTCCCTAATTCACTTAACTAAAATAATTAAGGTAAAAGTAATTAAAATCTCATCATGCTCATCTTATTAACCATTTTAATTACCACCGTCAGCATTATTATTTTGATGAACTTTATGACGGCGGAGAAGAAAATCCAGCGAAAATTAGAGTCTCATTACGATGTTGCAGATTCACAATTTTCACGCTCTGTCAGTGCGTTACTTGGCCCTCCTTTCGTATCAGGGAATGATGTACAAGCTTTTACCAATGGGAATGAAATTTTTCCGCAAATGCTCAATGCAATTAAAAACGCCAAAGATACCATCACGTTTGAAACATTTATTTATTGGTCCGGCACCATTGGTGAGGAATTTTCAGACGCATTAAGCGAGCGTGCACTTGCTGGCATTAAGGTTCACGTATTATTAGACTGGCTTGGCAGCGTTAAAATGGAAACACGGCAGATTGATAAAATGGATGAAGCTGGTGTACAAATTCAACGCTATCACAAACCGCACTGGAGTCATCTTGGCCGATTTAATAATCGCACGCATCGTAAATTATTAATCATCGATGGGCAAACAGGTTTTACGGGTGGGGTCGGAATCGCCGATCAATGGCGAGGTGATGCCAGAAACCCTAATGAATGGCGCGACTCTCATTTTAAAGTCACTGGCCCTGTGGTCGGCCAGATGCAAGCCGTATTCATGGACAACTGGATTAAGGCAAAAGGCCAAGTGCTGCATAGTGAACATTACTTCCCAGAGCTAAAATCTACCGGAAAATTACAGACTCAAATGTTCAGCAGTTCACCCAGCGGCGGTAGCGATTCGATGCAACTGATGTATCTAATGGCGATTACTGCGGCGTCTAAGACTATTGAATTATCCAGCGCATATTTTGTGCCAGACCAATTAACGATTGAAGCACTTCTGCATGCAGTGAAACGTGGCGTAAAAATCCGCATTATTACGCCGGGCAAATATACCGATGCCGAACTGGTTAGAAAAGCTTCTAAGGCCTGCTGGGGCAAGTTGTTGAAAGCTAAAATCGAGATTGCTGAATACTTACCAACGATGTATCACTGTAAAATTTTTATCGTGGATTCTTTGTTAGTGTCGGTAGGATCAACAAACTTTGATAACCGCTCTTTTAGGTTAAACGATGAAGCCAATTTGAATATTTTAGATGCAAGTTTTGCCAAACAGCAATTAAAGATATTTAACGATGATTGGGCAAATTCTCGCCCTATTACATACAAGCAATGGGCAAACAGGCCAATGAAAGAGAAGCTATTAGAACAGTTGGCCGCGGTGATGAAATCGCAACTATAAGTTTATGCGGTGTTATTGGTCTGCATAAACTTATAGAAAATAAAGCCCTCGCCACCAATATAATCCGCAACATTATTAAAGAATTATTAGCATAAAGCCCTTTAAAACAATGTCCATATTGTCATCATTAAGACTTCCAGACGATTTAATTCGATCTAAAAAGAGAATTGCTGTCCTGACCGTTTTGGTCATTTTTACAGCTTTGTTGATTGTATTTAAGTGGGATTGGCTTAGACCGTCTTTAATTAATTACGTTAGTCAAAAGTCTGAGCGCAACATCAAAATTGGCAAATTAGATGTTGAATTTTCTGGTTTTTTAAATCCGACGATCAAGTTTGAGGATTTATACATTCCCAATGCCTCATGGGCTGATGAGCGACCACTTGTATCAGCGCGAAGAATTTCTTTCAGTTTTAATGCCGTCCAATTCTTGTTTAATCCAAAAAGCAGAATTGTGCACGTTTCAATGTCAGACGCTGAAGTGAATCTCGAAAGATTAAGAGATGGCTTACGAAACTGGCGGTTGCTGAAGCCCAACTATAAAGGCCCAGGTAAATATGTTTTACTTTCATTAACAGCCCAGCGAAGCCTAATCCGATTTAACAATCATGCTTTAGATGTTGATTTAAGCGCACGTATCAGTGCGCATACCAATTTAAATACAAGCTCTAATCTAAATTCGAAACAATTGCCTAATAAAATTACATTTTCAGGCAATTACCAAAAACTGCCTTTCAATGGCATTATTTTCTCAGACGCTAAAGTGACCTTTCAGAGAACTAAGACACTTTTTAAAATGAATGGATATTTGCAATCAGGTAAAAACAAAATCACTGTAATGGGTAAATTAGGTGATGTTTACAAAAAACCTTTGATTAATGCTGACGTTAAGATTTCTGGCAATCTATATGCCTTAATTAACCTGATTAGAAATGATCGATTAGTCGGTCAAAATGCGTTTAATGCATCCAGCCATATTCTTAAATCAAATGAAAAATATCAGTTTAAAGACTTTATCGCAGACTTTAACGGGTCTGATTTAAAAGGAAATTTTTCCTATTTACATAATAATGATACGCCCGAAGTCACTGGCAGCTTTTTAAGTGAAACGATTGATTTTAAAGAGTTATCTAATCTACTCACGCAAATTAAAAAGCCTAAACGTGATTCAGAAAACAACTCTTCTTTGATGGAAACTTTAAAAAAATCGCAATTAAATTTAATTTTAAAAATTCAGAAAATAATCAACATTAAAAATATTAAGCTTGAGAATCTAAACCTTAAAGTGAATGGTCATGCGGGAAAGTTTGATATGAAGATTGAAGATACTAAGATTAATGGCGGTAAGATTTTAGCGAATGCCAACCTTGATATAAGCAAAGAAGTGCCTACGGTTCAGACTGAAGTTATGGTTAATCAGCTACAAATTGCCAACCTATTGGACAGTACAAATTTAGATAACAAAATCTCTGCCCCTTTAGATATTAAAATGAATATTCATTCAAAAGGAAATGTACTACCTGAATTAAAGTCCAACTTATCTGGTGATGCTGATATCACGTTAGGGAAAGGCATCATTTCAAATAAATTAGATGCAAAACTGGGTTTAGACTTTGGCAAAGTGCTTTGGCTTTCTCTACGTGGTGATAAGGGAATTGTATTGAACTGCGGCAAACTCGGCCTTAATATTAAACAAGGCATTGCGACTTCAAATTTACTATGGGTAAATACCGAGCAGACCATTATTGAGGGTGAGGCAAATTTAGATTTCATCAATAAACGCATCAATGTACTTTTAGATCCCCAGCCCAAAGACTCAACTTTGTTTGCAAAAGATAGCTCTATTCAGTTATCTGGTCAGCTAGATGACGCTAAATACACAGTCAACACCACGTCCAAGCAGCTAAAAAAACCTGCTCAACACGCCTCAAATCACGACTGTAATAATCTATAATTATATTTATAATCAATTAATTAATTTTTTTAATTAAAGTTAAATATTAAATTTAATAACTTATGTTTTAAATAATTAAAATAAGTACTATTGAGATTGGGCAGTCAAGCTAACCTTAAATGGCCAAGGATTATGAAAAAGCCCAAACATTCAAAATTTAAACATTGCCAGAATAACTTATCTGTCGCCGACATCGTAAATATCCATATTGTCAGCCATATCCATAAAGCATATAATGAGAATCATTCTTATTAACCACCCATTAGGTTTTTTGTTAGGTCGTTACTTGTCAACTGTGGATGTATCCCTTCAGCAAGAAGTTCATGCGCTATATCACTCGCACCACGGCTGGTTAGTCAGCTGGTTAAAGCGGCGTTTGGGTTGCATACATAATGCCAATGATTTGGCACAAGATACCTTTTTGCGTGTCATCGATAAACCGACAAACCTCGCGCAAGTGAATGAGCCGCGTGCATTTTTAAGCACCATTGCCCACGGCTTGATGGTGGATCACATTCGTCGAAAAGAATTAGAACAAGCCTACCTACAAGCAATTGCGTATTTGCCTCAGCGATTTGCTTCTTCGCCTGAAGATCGCTTAGGCTTTATCGAAGTTCTTATGCAAATAGATAGACTTTTCGATGGCCTAAAACCAAATGTACGCAGGGTTTTTCTGCTCTCAAAGCTAGAAGGTATGACTTACCCAGAAATTGCCATTAAGTTAGGTGTTTCGTTGCGCACGGTCGAAAGTCATATGGCCGATGCGCTGCGCCATATACTGACAAAAAATCAGTAGCATTAACAGCACAATAGCTTTACGCTAAGCCCTTACAGCGATATGCTGTGAGCTATTCACTACCACATAACTCAACCATCTTTACATTGACATCTCACAGTCCACTTTCCAGCAAGAGTTCCGCATGCCATAACAACACTGGCATATCGCAAGCCGTATATGAAGAGCTGATTGCTTGGTCAGTCAAGCTAAACTCTGGCTTAACCAGCGCTGACGATAGACAGCAATTTCTTGAATGGCGTGCGCAGGATGTGACACACGAAGCCGCATGGCAAGAACTGTTCGCAGCAGAACAAAATCTGGATGTGTTAGCGGCTGATTCCAAGCAAATCGTAGCTGATACTTTTACGCTTTTAGATGTAAAAAGGAGTACGCTGGCTACTCGCCGTCGCACGTTGAAACTACTGAGCTTAGCGGCATTCAGCATCATCGGAACCGCCCTGCTCGCTAATCAATTCGGCCCTGGGCAGCAACAAGCAGACTACGCCACCAATGTTGGAAAACGCGATAGTGTTATGCTAGCGGACGGCACAAAACTAATGCTGAACACTAATTCCAAAGTCGCTGTAAATTTTTCATTGCTGAAACGCGAAATCGTGCTGCATAGCGGTGAAATCTATATAGAAACTAGCAAAGACAGCGATTCCATCATCGGGCGTCGTTCATTTTGGGTAAAAACCGAGCAGGCGGAATTAGAGGCAATTGGCACTCGCTTTTCCGTAAATCAACAAGCATCGAGCACCAAGCTGCACGTGGCACAAGGCATAGTCGCCATGCATGTCGACAAATATGCGCCTGTGCGAGCTTATGCCAATGAAACTTATACGATGCACGATGCGGTTTCTGCTCCAGTAAAAAACAGTGCCGACAATCATTTTAGCATGGATCCAATAGGCTGGATAGATGGTGTACTGGTCGCTAAACAAATGCGGCTCGACGAGTTTGTCGCGGAGCTTTCGCGTTATCAGGAGTTGCCATTGATGTGTGAACCCACCGCTGGCGACCTCACCGTATCTGGCGTATTTCAGTTGAACGGGCCAGACCCTGTTGAGCATGCTTTAAAAGCGATCGCCAGAACACTACCTGTGCGCATAACAAAACAGGTCGATGTTATCGTCATTAGTAAAAAATAGCCTCCTATAATAAGGCTCACTTCATTAGTCAAAATGATATAAAGATAAGCATTTAAAAATATAGTTAAAAATAAATCGTTAAAATCTGCGGGTTTTTTAAGCGCTATTCGGCATACGGTTATTTATCTCACACTTCAACAGGGATTTTTAGCCATGCACAGTAATAGAGACAGACATTCAGATCAAAAATTGGGTTACGAAATCCCTACACCGCGCCACCATAAACCAAAACTTATTTCAGCCGCTATTCAGGCGCTGTTAATCTCTGGTGCTATCGCCTCTTTCAACCTGTCTTACCCAACTGCTGTTTATGCGGCCGATAGCCAAGTGCTTGTTTACAATCTGCCAGCAGGCTCGCTTGAGGACTCCTTAAATGCACTCGCTAAACAATCTGGCATCACACTGACTTTTGACCCAGCATTGGTAAAAGGAAAACCTGCGCCAGCCATCAAAAGCCAACTTTCGCGCCAACAAGTGCTACAGCAGTTATTAAAAGATACTGGGCTACAACCTGTGACAGTGGACGGTGCCGTAGTGATAAAGAGCCTGCCCATCGTCAATGAAACCGACACCCTGCCAGAAGTGGCGGTGACCTCTTCAACAAGTGAATTGCCAAGAGATTTGTCTAAGCCATATGCTGGTGGACAAGTTGCACGGGGTGCTAAGTTAGGTGTTTTGGGTGAGCGCGACATGATGGACACGCCTTTTGCCGTGACCAGCTATACGGCAAAAACCATACAGAATCAGCAGGCGCAATCTGTAGCTGACTTGGTCGTGAATGATCCATCTATTCGTAATGTAGATCCATCCAATTCTGGTTACTCTAACTTTTTTAATATTCGTGGTTTTTTACTTGGCAACGGATCTATTGCGCTTAATGGCTTGTATGGTATTGCGCCAAATAATCAAAGTACCGTTATTGGTATTGAGCGCGTTGAGGTGCTAAAAGGCCCCGCTGCGTTTCTTTATGGTATATCACCAAGTGGCACTGGCGGAGCAATCAATTTAGTGACTAAACGCGCCGATGATCAGCCTTTGACACAACTCACCACCAGCTATATTTCCGATTCTCAAATCGGGCAACAAGTAGATATTGGCCGGCGGTTCGGAGAGAATAAAGAGTTCGGCATTCGTGCTAATGCCCTTTACAGAAGTGGCGATACAGCAGTTGATGAGCAATCACAAAGACTTCGTACCGGGACTTTAGGGCTTGATTACCGAGGTGAGCGTGTAAGGCTGTCAATGGATCTCGGTTATCAGGAAATTAATACCGACCGAGCAAATAGCACTATTAGTGCTGCTGCTAATGTACCTATTGCGAATATACCCAATGCCAATAAGAGTTATATGTCTCCGTGGAATAAAGTTGAGCTTAGCGATTCTTACGGGTTGTTACGTGGCGAATTCAATATCACGCCTGACTTTAGTCTGTATGCCACTGGCGGGAAAAGCCACACAGATTGGAAGCAAATACTGGATTTTGGTAGCTTAATGCAAACCAATGGCAATTTCTTAAGTAAAAGTCAGCTGAATTTTACTGGAATCGATCGTACTACAGCAGAAGTAGGTATTCGCAGCCAGTTTGAAACTGGGCCTGTTCACCATCAAATAGTGCTGAATGCTACTGGTTATGAGGCTGTTAGAACCAGCGTGGGCTCAATCCAGTTAGGGTCTATACAATCGAATATTTACAATCCTACCTTCAATAGCCAACCTACCATTCCTTCTCCATCGCGTAAAAAATCCAGCGATACAGACTTTTACGGATACGCAGTGGCTGACACTTTGTCTATTCTAGATAATCGCATGCAGTTAACATTAGGACTGAGACAACAAGAGATTAAAGCTGAAAACTACAATATTGCGACAGGTGCAACTACATCGGAATACAGAAAAAGTGCGCTTACACCTTCTGTGGGCGTTATTGTAAAACCTCTTAGCAACATATCACTTTATGCCAACTACATTGAGGCGCTGCAACAGGGAACAACCGTTGGAACAACCTACAATAATGCTGGCCAAGTACTATCCCCGTATGTTTCTAAACAGCATGAAGTAGGTGCCAAAGTTGATTGGGGCAAAGTCGCTGCCACTTTGAGTGTTTTTCATATTACGCAGGCATCTGCTATTGCCAATACTGCGGCGAATACATTTACAGTAGATGGTGAGCAACGTAACCGCGGCATTGAATTGAATGTGTTTGGTGAGCCATGGCAAGGTATACGCTTTTTAGGCGGCATTATGCTACTTGACGCAGACCTTACTAAAACAACTAACAGTATTAATAATGGCAAAACGGCTACTGGCACAGCACGCAACAACATTACTTTTGGTGGCGAGTGGGATACAGGCTTTATCGATAATTTGACACTGAATGCGCGTGTTAACTATACCAGCAAGCAATATGTCGATGCTAGCAATGAACAAAGTCTCGGCAGTTGGACTACGCTTGATATTGGTGCGCGTTATTTGACGGTAGTACCAAGTGGCCAAGTGATTACGTTACGTGCCAATGTCAGAAATCTATTTGAAGAAAATTATTGGACAACTTATCCAGGTGCAGGAACACTGAATCGCAGCGACCCGCGCACATTGCTATTATCTGCAACAATTGATTTCTAGAACTTACGATGCGCCATACATTTACACTTCCCCACCGCTACGTTGGCCTATTAATTGCAGTCTTCTTGATTTTAAGCGGGCTAACTGGCGCGGTGATCTCATGGGACCATGAATTAGATGATTGGCTTAATTCCCAGTTGATGGAAGCGCGAGGCACTGGTACAGCGCTTTCATCAGTTGAAATTGCCAAACAGATCGAAGCACGCTACCCCAAAGTACTTGTTACCTATCTGCCGATAGGTATTGAACCTGGCGAGTCATACGGTTTTAGCGTTAGCCCAAAACGCGACCCAGCTACCAACCTCCTCTATAAACCTGGCTTCAACCAAGTATTTATAGACCCTACCACGGGTGATGAACTGGGTAAGCGGGAATGGGGCATGGTGTGGCCAATTACAAAAGAAACTTTTGTTTCATTTTTATACAAATTTCATTACACGCTGCATTTGCCAGAAATGTGGGGCAAAGACCGTTGGGGGATATGGTTACTAGGGATTATTGCTATCCTTTGGGCTTTGGATAGCTTTATTGGTTTTTACCTGACCTTGCCAACAAAGCGTCGTGTATTCAAACAAACTCCAAAAAAACAAGCTGTAATAAAACCTGCTATGGTGAAATTAGAAAGTGATGCCACAGCTGATTTACACATCACGAATTTGTCTACCAACGTACCCTTGCCTGTCAGCAAATCATGGTGGCAACGCTGGCAACCTGCCTGGAAAGTTCGCTGGGCCAGTGGTGGAGCCAAACTTAATTTCGACTTACACCGTGCGTTTGGCCTGTGGACATGGGGCTTGCTCTTTATCATCGCCTTCACTGCATTTTCATTAAACCTGTACCGCGAAGTGTTCTACCCCGTCATGACAAAAGTTTCCAAGGTCACGCCATCTCCTTTCGATCTGCGCCCGCGTGCACCAAAACATGAACCTATCACACCAACTCGCCAGTTTGCTGAAGTGATTGCAAAAGCTCAAGACGATGCGAAAGCGCGTGGCTGGACTGAACCAGTTGGCAGTGCTTTGTATAATCAGAGCTTTGGTATTTACGGCGTACAGTTTTACCATCCAGAGGATGGCCATGGTGCTGGTGGTGTTGGCCATAAGCGCTTGTATTATGATGCGCAAGATGGGCGTTATCTAGGTGATAGACAGCCGTGGAAAGGCACTGCTGCCGACATTTTCTTACAGGCTCAATTTCCAATACATTCGGGGCGTATATTGGGGTTTCCGGGGCGCATTCTGATTTCGGCAATGGGTTTGGTAGTAGCCATGCTTAGCGTAACGGGTATAGTGATTTGGTGGCGTAAACGTGCATCCCGCCATGGGTATAGCGACAAAAAAACGCGCAAATCACTATTGTCTTAATAAAAATCTAGCCTTACTTCCGCTTATACAGAAGCAAGGCTAGATTAAATAGGTTAACAAGTTGTTGATTGGCAATACATCTATAAAAATCAATTCACTAGCATCAATCCTAGCGAGCATTATTCATTCAAGCGCATTCAATCTCAAAATTGCAAATGTAGCTTTTTAACAATTTGACGAATTTCACTTGCGCGGTTAAATGGTACTGAAACAATCATTAAAACCGCACCTTTATCGATACGTTTTTTAAACTGATTTAAATCCGTATTGAATAAATTAACACCTAACAAAGCAGCACCAAAAGCAGCAGCAGCAGCGCCCATTAAACCGGTACTTACCAAAATAGTTAACGGACTTGCATTGGTGAACCAAGGTGGTGAATCGGTAAGCCACAGCGGAAAATACAATACGTATAAGCCACCTAACAAGCCAATACCCGCCCCCAGCAAAACGCCTCTAAAGCCTTCATGTACAGCATTGGTGGCTTCTATAGCACTTGCTGGTCGTAGATTACCTAATTTAACACCTGGTTTAGCTAAAAAACATACATTTTTGTCTTCAATGCGCGCCAGTAACATTGCATCACTTGCTTCATGGGCGGCTTTAATGTTTGGTAGTAAGAATTTTAATTTAAGGTTCATTTTATTTTTACCTCTTTAAAATAGAAACAAGTAATCAGTATGCTCTTTTTAAATAGAAATTTCCTAACATTGATAACGCGTTATATAAATATACGTTTTGTCGATTTTATATTTTTAGGGCTGGCAAAAATTTGATGATCAATGATATAACTGTTTTTGGGTACATGACTATTTTTAAGCACATTATTATGCTTAAAACCCTTACCACCCGTTACAAATTTAGACGAATCTACTTGAGATGTTCTATTGGGAAAGCCGGTAGACTTAAATGTTAATACTTGGTTTTGGTGTAATAGTTGATACTGTTCCAGCGATATATTTTCTGCTAATAAACTACTACAAAAAATCATGCCTATTGAGAATAAAGTTGATTGATCACAGCATTTTTTGAGTTTTTTAGTCATGATTATTTTATTAATCAGACCACTGTTTTTGATCAAGTTTTTTCACAGCTTTAAACTCAAACAGACCATTATTGGATGACTTATTACTGCCATCTAAAATGCTATTAATCTTAGTTTGTACGTTTTCAATCGTGTCAAATTTAACGATAGCGCCCTTTTCATCTTTCCGCATAAAATGTGTTTTTGCTTTATTAAAAATTCTCATCGCATTTTTCTCAAAAAAACAGCTCGGCACTTAACATTAATATAATTGCCCTAAGCTTTTTTCTGCCCTCAAGTTGTTAATGATTTAAAAGCCCGAATCACTCAATTAATGCTTGAGTTTGTATTCAAGCTTTGCTCAACGCATGCTTAAAAATGTTGCCGAGCAGAAAATGGTTTTGACTCATAAAAATGTCCATCTATATTGATCTGAACATCTTGCCAAGCAGAAATCTGGCTCTCAGCTTCCACTTTACTAATGCCATAGGCTGCTTGTATCTTTCTGACCAAGTAATCCCGCCTACCAGCTATAAAATCTAATTGGCTATCGTTGATTTTGTTCCAGTGTTGTTTGATATTGCCTTTAAATTCTGCCCAGTTGCTTTCAATTACATTCCAATCCATTAGTAATTCCTTTATTAATCCTGCTTCTTTAATTAACAAATCAATGCTATTTAGTTAGTGGTTTTCCACAACACTCAATCTGTTATACGAGTAGTTACTTACTTTAGATTTAACCGGCATTAATCTTTTTTGCTCACTTTTTACGATTGCATAACACTCACAACAACGCTGTTCCAATAGCTGGCGGTTAAGCACGGTAATATGTCCTCTGGAATAACTGATCACACCTGCTTCTTGCAACTTAAGCGCTGCGGCAGTCACACTTTCGCGACGCACACCCAGCAAGCTGGCTAATAATTCTTGCGTCATCATTAAGTCGTTATGTTGCAATAAATCCAAACCAATTAATAAACGTCGACACAATTGCTGGTCAATAGAATGATGGCGATTACAAACTGCAGTTTGAGCAATTTGTGTGATCATCATTTGGGTGTAATTCAGCAACATATGCAATAAAGGTCCATTTTTATTGGCTATATTTTTAGCCATTTTGGTACTTAATCGATATGCCTGTCCTGAGCTTTGCACCATGGCTTGGTTTGGCGTTTCATTACCACCCATAAATACGGATATACCGACCACGCCATCTTTACCGACAACTGAAACCTCTGATGAAGTGCCCTCTTGCGTGGTATACAGCAAAGATACAATGGCGGTGGTGGGGAAAATAACGTGCGTATGTTTAATGCCTGGCTCACACAATACTTGACCGAGCTTTAAGTCAACTAACTCCAGCTCATGTTCCCAAAGACTAAGCTCTGAATATGGCAGTGAAGCGAGTAATAAATTTTGTTTGGGTCCATTAGGCTCAGAGTTAATGGACTCTGAAGCCAAATGAGGCGAGCCATTAGCTAAACTCAGCTTGAGTGACTGATTAGATATTGTGTTCAATACTGTATTCATTCTGCTCTTCCCGTTCTTATTGATGGCTATTTTTGAGCCTCTATCTTGAACAAATACAGATAACTAAAACATAGGACAATGCTGTATTTTTTGTCAGTGCCTTCCTACTTTAAATTTATGCCTGTTATGGTATCTTAATCATCAAACATTACACATTAGAGACAATATGCAGAACGATTTTCGCATCGCTACATTCAATATCCATAAAGGCTCAACGCATTTTGATGCTAGTTTTGCACTGCATCACCAAAAGGCTTTGTTGCAACAATTACATGTAGATGTCGTGTTTTTGCAAGAGGTTCAAGATGTACACTTATTCAAAAGCAGGCGCTTTTCAACATGGCCTGTAGCGGGTCAGGCAGAGTTTTTAGCCGACTCAGTGTGGCCAGATTACGCTTATGGCAAAAACTCCGTTTACCCAGCTGGTCATCACGGCAACGCTCTGCTTTCAAAATTCCCTATTATTCACACGCATAATCAGGATATCTCGGCACATACTTCTGAGCAGCGCGGCATGTTACATTGTGAAATCAATGTGCCGGATTGGAATACGCCTTTGCATGCTATTTGCCTACATTTGGGCTTGTTTGCACATTGGCGACAGCAACAATTATTGGCAGTAGCGACTTATATTGAAACGCATATTCCAGAAGATGCTGCATTGATTATTGCGGGAGATTTTAATGATTGGAGCTCAGCTGCAGGCAAAAAATTTGCTAAGCGATTGCACTTGCATGAAGTGTTTGAGCATCACACAGGCCAGCATGCACGCAGCTTTCCATCATGGTTGCCCTTGTTAAGGCTAGATCGTATTTATGTACGTGGATTTCGTATTAAACAAGTAGAAGTACATTCTGGGCCTAGATTTATCAAATTATCTGACCACGCGATTTTAACGGCGACACTAACCAAAATATAACCAGCTAAAATATAACTGTCAAAAATTAACTAACGAAAAACTGGCAAAAACATGAGCCCATTTATTAGCGGCAATCAAATACAGTTACTGCGTAGTGGCGTTGAGTATTTTCCTGCACTTGAGACTGCAATCGAACATGCCACGCAGGAGATTCACCTGCAAACGTATATTTATGAGTCAGACAAAATTGGTATACGCATAGGCGATGCATTGAAACGCGCAGCGCAACGTGGCGTAATCGTGAACGTATTATTGGACGGCTTTGGCTGTAAAGACTTATCCGCTGGTTTTGTTAACGAATTAGAAAAATCTGGCGTAAAAGTGATGTTTTATCGGCCAAAAATCTCACCTTGGACATTGAAGAAAAGCCGCTTACGCCGTATGCATCGTAAAGTGGTTGTCATTGATGGAAAAATTGGCTTTGTTGGAGGCATCAATATTATTGATGACTACAATGTGCCAGATAACACCCCGCCGCGAATTGATTATGCGGTGCGTGTAGAAGGTAAATTGCTACCTACGATGCTAAGCAGCGTTAATAAACTGTGGCGCCGCATCTCTTTCACGCATTTACAGGCTAACAATTTAAAGGCTACTCAAGCTAAACCATCAACGCCAGTTAGTTTGCAAGAAAAAAAAGCGTCCCCAAGTAAAAAGCGTAGTATCAATGCGGCATTTATATTGCGCGATAATGTATTAAACAGGCGCAGTATCGAAAACGCTTATTTAACGGCGATTGCACAAGCACAAACGGAAATCATTATCGCCAATGCCTATTTTGTACCAGGCAGGCGATTCCGCAAGGTATTGCTGGCAGCAGCGAAACGCGGTGTTAATGTCAAACTGTTACTGCAGGGTCGCATGGAATATTTTTTAATGTTTGCTACTCATGCTTTTTATGCGGATTTTTTAAAAAACGGTATTGAAATATACGAATACCGCAAAGGCTTTATGCACAGTAAAGTTGCCGTAATTGACAACCAATGGGCAACGGTAGGCTCTTCTAATATTGATCCGTTTAGCTTATTACTTGCGCGCGAAGCTAATGTAATTGTCAAAGACAAACACTTTGCGTCAGAGTTGCACACAGATATTATGCATTCGATTGAGGAAAGTGCTTACCACGTGTTGCCAGACGAGTGGTCTAACCGTCATATTTTCAAGCGCTTTTTATCTTGGCTTGCTTATGGGTTAGTCCGGGGATTTGTTGGGTTAATTGGTTATTCCAAACAGCAATAACTATTAAGAATAGTCACCAAAGGCACAATAACCAATTAACCAATCCAAAAGCGATAATATTGTTCTATTTGGCAGCGGTTACGCGCCAAACCTTATTACCCACATCATCTGCCACCAATAGCGCGCCCTGTTTATCAATCGCAACGCCAACTGGCCTGCCATACGCATCACCCTCTTTGCTTAAAAAGCCAGTCAACACATCAATCGGCGCTCCTGCTGGTTTGCCATTGGCAAATGGCACATAAATCACTTTGTAGCCACTACGTGGCTTGCGATTCCAAGAGCCATGCTGACCAATAAACATACCATTGGCATAAGTTGCTGGCAATAATTTAGCATTGGCAGATGACACTAAACCTAAAGATGCGGTATGCGCACCCAAAGCATAATCTGGTGAAATTGCTTTGGCCACCAATTCAGGCCTAGCTGGTTGCACCCGCTCATCTACATTTTGGCCATAATAACTATATGGCCAGCCATAAAAAGCACCATCTTGTACTGATGTTAAATAATCTGGCACCAAATCATCGCCTAATTCATCACGCTCATTCACCACAGTCCAAAGCGCGCCAGTTTCAGGCTCCCAAGTTAAACCATTGGGGTTACGCAAACCTTCTGCAAAAAGACGTTGCGTAACGGTTTTAACATCAATTTCCCATATCGCCGCACGGCCAACTTCAATATCCATACCGCCTTCAGCCACATTACTATTAGAACCCACCGTTACATATAACTTAGTGCCATCTGTATTTGCGATGATGTTTTTTGTCCAATGGTGATTAATTGGCCCGCCAGGTAAATCCACTACTTTGGTGCCAGGCGCTGTGATTTTTAAATCGCCCGTCGCATAAGGAAATTTAATCACCGCATCTGCATTGGCTACATACAATTCATCACCCACCAACGCCATACCAAAAGGCGACATCAAGCCATCCAGCAATACAGTATTAATATCAGCAACCCCATCATTATCAGAATCGCGTAGCAACATAATACGGTTAGCACTTGGTACGCCCGCACCCGCTTTTTTCATCACTTTGCCCATCACCCAACCTCTTATCGTTTGAGTGAAGCTTTGATCCACTTTACCCTTGGGCGGCGCATTGGTTTCTGCGGCCAGCACATCGCCGTTAGGTAAAACATATAACCAACGCGGATGATCCAAACCGTGTGCAAATGCCGCCACTGAAACGCCTGCGGCTGCGGTTGGTTTGGCTTTATCTGGCCAGCCAATTGCTGGTGCAATGTTCACTGTAGGCAATAATTGTTTTTGTGGCGCATTTAATGCCGGATTTGGCCCAAACCCTACCGCGTTATCCGCTTTAATATCGCTAACACCCGAACTACAAGCCGACAGGCTTAAAAAAGCACTGGCAACCAGCACGGCTAACAATTTGGGTTGAGCCAGTTGCTGGGTGGATTGTTGAGGGTTAAATTGTTTTGTAAAACGGTTATTTGGCATGATTTTTATTGATCACTTTCTTTGAAAATTAATCTGTTTTGTAGTAAATAATAACGCGCAATGTTTTAACTTAACCAGTTATTTTGCTTAAATTTATTCACAATTAATTTGCATGTTAATCCAATCTATTAAAGCTCATCTGTGTGATATCGAACATAGCTAATGAATAAATAAAAGCATTAAAAAACTCCTCAGCTTAATTTAACCGAAAATTTAACTCGCAAATTTCACCAGCCAGTTTAACTGACATTTTGTGTTGGCTATCGCACATACAGGTTCAAATACCAAGGTTAAACTGGCTCAGTAAAAATTATCAAGAATTAAATATATATCCATTAATTCAACCGCTTAAGGAAATAACTATGAGCAACATTACCACCAAAGACGGCACAGAAATATATTATAAAGACTGGGGCACAGGCCAAACCGTTATCTTCAGCCACGGTTGGCCACTCACTTCTGACAGCTGGGACTCACAATTGCTGTTTCTGGCATCCAATGGCTATCGTTGTATTGCACATGATCGCCGTGGCCATGGCCGTTCTAGCCAGCCTTGGGTTGGCAACGATATGGATACTTACGCAGATGATTTATCTGCCTTAATTACTACGCTAGATTTAAAAGATGTGGTGCTAGTTGGGTTTTCAGCAGGTGGTGGCGAGGTTTCACGTTACATTGGCCGTCATGGTGCAGGCCGTGTGAGTAAAGTAGCGCTCATTTCTGCTGTTACACCGCTAATGCTAAAAACTAGCAATAACCCAGATGGCTTGCCATTAGCAGAGTTTGACAAAATCCGCGATCAATCCGTGAATGATCGTTCACAATTTTACCAAAACCTTGCCAGCGGCCCATTTTTTGGCGCAAATAGAGCTGGTGCTAAAATATCTAAAGGCATGATGGACTCTTTCTGGCGTCAAGGCATGCAAGCAGGACACAAAAATACATATGACTGTATTAAAGCGTTTTCAGAAACTGATTTTACCGAAGATTTAAAAAAATTCGATTTCCCCACATTAATTGTGCACGGTGACGATGACCAAGTTGTCCCGATTGATGCTTCTGCGATTGCTACATCAAAAATCATTAAACATGCGACTTTAAAAATTTATAAAGGTGGCTCACATGGCATTTTAGATACACATAAAGATAAATTGAATCGAGATTTACTGGACTTCCTTAAATCCTAATGACGTTAACAACACTGTTTAACTGAACTGCTTAAAATTTTTGATTGACTGTCTGAATTAACTACAGATTAACCTTTGAATTTCAAAGGTTTTTTTGTATGCTATCGATCAACCAGTTTATTCATCTCAACCTCTATAATCAATTAAGTTAGCTATGAATACAACGCCCACAAATGAAAATGAAACCAAGCCGTCTGTAGAGAGTATCTTGCCGACGACTCTAGACAAAGTGCAAGTGACCAATGTTGCGCTTGTGGTCATCATGGCCTTGGCTATTATATTTACACTGGATTGGGCGCAAGGTTTCATCATCACCATGCTACTCGGCATATTGCTGTCATACACGCTCAACCCCTTAGTCATATGGCTTGAACAAATTAAGATTCCACGCGCAGTTGGTTCTACTTTGGTTATCCTGGCTGTTATAGCTGCAGTTATTGGCTCGGGCTATGGCCTGCGTGGTCAAGTACAATCCATTATCACCAAACTGCCAGAAGCCGCGACGAAACTCACCTCACATTTCACCAGCAAGCGCGGCGCACCACTTTCCAACATTCAAAGAGTACAAATTGCGGCCAATCAAGTTGAAAAAGCCACCAGTTCTGTAGAT
This sequence comes from Pseudomonadota bacterium, assembly GCA_040387515.1. GTDB lineage: Bacteria > Pseudomonadota > Gammaproteobacteria > Burkholderiales > Methylophilaceae > Methylotenera_A. The sequence goes on along the minus strand of JAZKDP010000006.1, from coordinate 102,997 downwards.
AACATTTCTGGGCAAAATAAAAAGCAAATCATGCATGTTGTGATTGATGAACGAAAATTTAAAATCGGTAATTATCTGTGGCGTGGCTCACTAGGTTTTGCAGGCTTTGTTGGTGAAGCTATCATGATGATTTTTCTGGCTTATTTTCTGTTGCTGTCTGGCGATACGTTTAAACGAAAACTAGTCAGACTCGCTGGGCCTTCGCTTTCGCGCAAAAAAATCACCGTTAATATGCTGGATCAAATTAACTATTCCATTCAACGCTATATGTTTATGCTGGTAGTGACTAACGTAATGGTCGGCCTGATGATGTGGTTTGCATTGCGTTTATTCGGCTTGGAAAATGCAGGTGCTTGGTCAGTCGCCGCGGGCTTCTTGCATGTTATCCCCTACTTTGGCCCTGTAGCTATTGCCGCGGCCACAGGCATGGCGGCTTATATGCAGTTTGATTCATTCATCATGGCGTTATTTATTTCTGGCACTTCACTATTAATCGCCACTTTTGTAGGTGTTTTTGTTACAACCTGGATGACAGGCCGCATCGCAAAAATGAATGCGGCTGCAGTATTTGTTTCATTACTATTTTTTGCATGGTTATGGGGCATTTGGGGCATGCTGCTCGGCATTCCTATCATCGTCATCATGAAAGTAATCTGTGAGCATGTTGAACATTTACGGCCGATTGCAGAAATTCTGGGCGATTAGTTTTTTTAGCATCTATTTAGCACTGGCACTATATGATTGCAAAAGATAGCTTACAACCATTGCATAGCTCAGCTGTAAGCCACTTACATCATATTCTTAAAACGGCTTATGACTGTCACATCCATATTGAGGACAATTCTAAGGATTGATATTTTGTAATTTTCACAGGCATTAAAAAATTAAGATAGTACAAAAAAACAATACGGCGCTTTAAAAGCGCCGTATTGTTTTAATTACACATTGTTTGATGAAAGTTATTTATCTAAATTAACTAATATCAATAAATTCAATTGGTTAATTAAGTTAGTTAATACTTTAAATTAGATAAAAACTACTCTTTATCATCTGGCAATGCTTTTGCACCACTGTCTTTCACGATTTTTTCATCTGGCTTAAACACATTGGTTATCATCGTTTCCCAATCCGATATCTGATTGTGTGCATCGTCTTCTGTCAGTCCGTAAGTGGCTTGAATTTTACCAGACAATGCTTCGCGTTGACCATCAATCACATCTAGATCGTCATCCGTTAACCTGCCCCACTGCTCTTTAACATTGCCTTTCAGCTGTTTCCAGTTGCCTTCGATTTGATCCCAAATAATCATACCGACTCCTTTTGTTTACTTGTTAAAGAATTTAACTTAACTCTTATTAGAGCATCAAATTTACACATAATTTCAATTAAATATTAATTAAATTGGGATTATTGTTTTGCTTTAAGGTGAGTGTCGTTTTTAACTGATGTAACGCCTTTAACGCCACGCGCCACTTCTGCTGCTTTTTCAATATCGGCTTGCGAATTGACAAATCCGCTTAATTGCACCACGCCTTTAAATGTTTCTACATTGATTTCTGACGATTTTAAAGTTGGCTCATTTAAAACAGCGGTTTTCACTTTTGCAGTAATTAAGCTGTCGTCAATATATTCGCCTGTGCTTTCTTTTTTGGCTGAAGATGCGCAACCCACTAGTGTTGCCAAAGCAGCTATCGCTAAAATACTAGAAATACTTTTAAAGTTTTTCATACGTTTACTCCATTTAAGTGAATGAATGTTAAGGTTAAAGTTGGCTTATATTGTGTTTACCTAAATCGAATTTAATTTAGATAAACAAAGCCATTACCAACAAGATTGCTGAGTGCATTTTGGGCTACTTTTAAAAAATGTTCTGTGCGATAACGCACTTAAATGAATGGTTGTTTCTGCTACATTCCTGATAGGTTGCCAATATTAGGGCAAATTAGCTTTAAAGATATATTAGAAATATTGACTAAAAAACCACTTAAAAATAAATTCGGGATTTATTAGCGCACATGCAAAAAATCAATCTAACTAAACTAGCAATAGCCCTGTCTACAACGTTAATTGTAGGCTGTTCATCTATACCTTTAATGACGCCAGACATGGCGCTGCAATCACCGCGCAAAGTACAACTAGAGGGCGCGCAAGGCAGTTTAAGCAATGCACAAAGCAGGCTCATATTAGCCAAGCTTAAAAAAGACGGTGAAGATACCAATATATTCGACAGGCATTTGGCATTGGAATCAGAGATTGTCGGCAGCCCGTTGATTATTGGCAACAAAGTCGATTTACTGATTGATGGTCCCTCTACTTACAAAGCCATGATGTTGGCGATTGAAGGCGCCAAGGATCATATCAATATCGAAACTTATATTATTGAAGATGATGAAATTGGCCAAAAATTCTCTGAAGCATTTATCAGAAAACAACAAAGTGGCGTACAAGTGAATTTGATTTATGACAGCGTTGGCAGCAGTAGCACGCCTAAAGAGTTTTTTAAAAAACTATCCGATGCTGGCGTGAACGTACTGGAGTACAACCCAATTAACCCATTAGATACGCGAAAAGGCTGGGATGTGAATCAGCGCGATCATCGTAAATTATTAATTGTAGATGGTGAAATTGCGTTTGTAGGCGGCATTAATATTAGCAGCGTGTATTCCAGCGGTTCTATGGGTAGCGGCTATTCGAACAAGCCAAAAACTAAACCGAAAAAAGTGAAAGCAAACACCGAAGTTGAAAACTCTATCCATTCAAATATTGGCAACCCAAACCTTGGCCCAGTGTTAAGCAATAATCCGCCACATACGCCAGTAATTTCAGAGATTGAAGGCACACCTTGGCGTGATACCCATATGCAATTAACCGGCCCAGTGGTGGCTGAATTTCAAAAACTATTTTTTGATACTTGGACAGTGCAAAAAGGCCATGAGCTTGCACAAAAGCATTATTACCCTGCGTTAACGAATCAGGGAAATGAGATTGTACGTGCCATTGGCAGCACGCCAGATGAGCCTTACAGCCAAATTTACTCTACGTTGATTTCTGCAATTAACAGTGCGGAAACGCAAGTTTTTTTAACCAATGCTTATTTTGTGCCAGATGCACAATTATTGGCGGCACTAAAAGAAGCCGTAGCACGCGGTGTGGATGTGCGACTTTTATTGCCAGAAAAAACCGATTCTAATTTGGTGTTTCATGCCTCACGTTCGTTTTACGATGAATTATTGAGCTCTGGCGTAAAAATATATGAAAGACAAGGCGCTTTGTTGCATGCCAAAACCGCGTTAATTGATGGCGTTTGGTCAACTATTGGCTCTACCAATTTAGATTGGCGCAGCTTTGTGAACAACCAAGAAATAAATGCCGTGATGCTGGGGCAAGATTTTGGCGGGAAAATGCAGCAAATGTTTGAGAAAGACTTAGCCGAATCTAAGCAAATCACACTAAAAGCCTGGCGCGCACGTTCTGTTGCCACGCGATTAAAAGAACAGGCCGCGCGGTTATGGGCAAGGTTTTTATAACCGCATGCAAATGCTTAATTTAAAGAAAAACTATCATAAACAATGTCATTAAAAACACTTCTATTCAAAGTAACGTTATTCGTTGGCAGCCTTTTTTTCAGTTATACCCAAGCGTTTTCCGCAGACTCTGCATCACCTGAAAGCAATGCAAAAACTTTAAGCGAAAAATATACAGAGCTAGCTAAGCAGCTGAATAATAACCAATTTAAACGACCTCTTTATCTCAACTCTGAAGAATCAGCCGATAATTTAAAAGGCGAAATTTACGCTGTGGTAAACCACCCTTTTGCCAAAGTTAACACCGCGTTGAACAACCCTGCACATTGGTGCGATGTATTGATATTGCACATCAACATTAAATATTGTCAGGCAGTCAGTCTTAATAATGACACTGTATTGAATGTTAATCTTGGTAAAAAATATGATCAACCTTTGGAAGATACTTCGCGCGTGCAGTTTAATTATCGCGAAATAATGAGTTCAGCCGATTATTTTGCTATTCAACTAAATGCAGAAAAAGGGCCTTTAGGCACCTCTAATTACCGCATTTGGATTGAGTCGATTCCGCTTAAAGATGGGCAAACTTTTCTGCATTTTACTTATACGTATTCATTTGGTTTAAGTGGTCGAATCGCCATGAAAACTTATTTAGCGACCATCGGCAGAGACAAAGTTGGATTTACGACAACCGACAAGCACACAAATGCGCAGCCAGACTATATTCAAGGCGTGCGAGGCGTGGTTGAACGCAATACGATGCGCTACTACTTGGCGATTGATGCTTATCTTGCGACGCTAAATGCGCCATCCGGCAGCATGCCAGAAAAGCGCTTTCAGCTTTGGTATGCCAGCAACGAAAATTACCCGCGCCAGTTGCATGAAGTAGAACAAGAGGAATATATGGCGATGAAACGGAAGGAATATAAACGCCAGCAAACAGCGCTTTAGTTTTTTTAAATGTAGATTTAAAAGAGAAAATGCGCAAGCCAATAATCGGCTTACGCATTTCTTGTAAGGCTATTAAGACTTACCTTAATAGCCTAATCAATTAATATTCTAACTAGTGAATCACCACGCCCCACGGAAATTTACCCACTGGAATTTCACTTAATACGGTGTTTTTTTCTGTATCAATCACTGACACGCTGTTGCTGCGACCATTTGCAACATAGAGTTTTTTTCCATCAGGTGTTAGTGCCATATTCCACGGGCGTTGACCAACAGGAATAGTCGCAATCACTGTGTTATTGACGGCATCAATCACGCTAATATTGTGGTCACCACCATTGCTCACATAAACACGACTACCGTCTTTCGATACTTTCACACCATTTGAACGTAATCCCACGGTGATGCGATGTAACACTTTCCAATCGCCCACCGATACCACCTCAACCAAATTAGCCGCTTCATTGGCGATATAAACCAGCTTGCCATCTGGGGAAAAGCCAATGCCACGCGGATGCTTAGTAGCTTTAATCAAATGCACAGATGTATGTGTCGCCACATCAATCACATCCACATCGCCACTTTCTTCGTTGCTCGCCAATAGCCATTTACCTTCTGGTGAGTACACACAATGCTCAGGGTTGCGACCCTGTGTCTTAGCAGTGTGAATCAATTTTTCCGTTGCTAAATCCACAAATGAAACCGCATTTTCTTCTTCTAAACAAGCTGCTAGCGTTTTACCATCTGGCGCAATATCAATACCTTCTGGCTCATCCCCTACTTTCACCAAACCGATTTGCTTGCCTGTTTTTACATCCACAATGGCGACTGCATTTTTGTCACGCACCACCACGTACAATTTTGTGCCTTCAGGGTTTAAGGCCACTGCTTGTATTTGCTTACCAAACTTACCTTTTTTAGGCAGCGTACCCACCACTTTATCGGTAGCCGTATCAATCACCGACACCTTGCCGTCTTTTTCATTAGGCACATAGGCGAATGGTTCTGCGAGTGCATAACCACTAAAAAACAGAGTTGAAATTAAAGCGGAAAGTAGTATTGAGCGTGACACTTGCATGATGATAAAACTCCTAATAAAGCGACTGTGTAAAGTGATTTTCTTAAAGCTACCATGAGGAAAATGCAAAATACTGAACACGCTTAAACGTTCAGAAAATCACTTTTTGAAATATTGAACAGATAAATTTTAGTATGCTGACATGTCTTAAAAATTGGTAATGAACAGCTAAGAAAACAATATCTACAGTAACTTTGTAGCCAAGTATTTGGTACGCATTTAATCATGAATAAGTACGGGATATTTTCCCGTAATTATTGGGAAAATATGAATTAAATGAATAGATTAGAGCGGTTAAGAAACCGCCCTCTATTGAATAGACGGTGATGCGATAAATTGCCCAAATGCACGACTTTGCGCGCCTGTGGCAATACTTTGTATCACTTTATTGGTTTTGGCATCAATCACTGTCAGTGCATCGTCCATCCAGCTTGCAACATAAATACGGTGATGTTGCGAATCATAGCTGATGCCTTCTGGCGTACCGCCCACTTTAATGGTGGCAATCACTTTCTGTGCTTTGGTATCTATAACCGATACGGTATCCGCCTGCGTGTTGGTGACATAAATGCGGCTGCCATCTGTGTTGCTAGTGGCGCAGTAAGGATGATTGCCGACAGGAATGCTAGCAACCACCACATCGCGACGCACATCTATTACCGACACGGTGTTGCTTTCAACATTCACCACATATAGCAGCTTGCCATCGCCTGATAACGCCATGCCAAACGGGTGTTTACCGACCGCAATTTTATGGATGATTTGCATGGTGTTAGTATCAATCACACCCACATCATTGCTATCGCGATTGGCGACGTACAAACTAGTCCCTTCGCGGTTTAATACCATGCCAGCCGGCAATTTTCCCATTGCGATTGCATGTGTTTGCAAATAACTTTCAGTATCAATCACCAGCACTTGGTCATTAAACCAATCCGCAACAAAAAGTTGACCACCATTTTTACTTACTGTGACACCAACGGGCGCAATGGCGAGCTTAATTTCGTGTATCACTTGGTTGGTTAACATATCCAATACCGAAACTGAGCGGCTTTCCACATTAGAGATATACACACGATTTTGCTTTGCATCTATCGCCACGCCAACAGGTGCAGTACCAACTTTAACGTTGGTTGTCACTGTGTTATCAGCCAGATTTACAACCGAAACTGTATTGTTACCTTGGTTGGTCACGTAAGCGAAAGGTGCAGCGTTTGCCAAAAAACTCCAGCAAAGACATGCACCAATCAACATCGCTTGTTTTATAGTAAGCATGCTAGTTCGTATCAATAGTTTTTCACTTTATAGAATGTTTTTCTGCCAGAGATGATGCAGAGTTTAAAATTTTTTAAGAATACTTTATTGATTATAGTAGCGAGATATTGATACAAACCGCATGCAAACTATCGCGGGAGTTTCTCCCATCACATATTGGGAATTTTGCGATTGTTTGTGTTGAGCTTATCAAGCATGTTGTACGATTGCTTAATAAGCCCAAATATTACGTGATAAATACGCTGTGAAAGTTACTCCGCATTTTGTCGATCACAAACGACATCAACAAATTATCCTAATTGAATTAATCGGCGTCTTACTCACATTTATAGTGGCATATGCCCTATCGAGTATATTTAACGTGTCTGACCATTTTTACGAATGGGCACAACAGTATGAAAAAACCAGCGATATTGATGAGCTTATATTTGCATTATTAGCTTTTTTGCTGGCTTTGATATGGTTTGCTAAACGGCGTATCAACGAATCGCGTCAATTGATTTTACACAATCACACCCTCTTACAGCGATTAATGCAAGTGCAAGAGGAAGAACGTAAAGCGATTGCGCGACATTTGCATGATGATTTGGGGCAATATTTAAACGCGATTAAAGCACATGCCAGCTTGCTGATAGATGATGCCTGCAACGATGACGCAGCTTTTGCAGCGCAACGTATTAGCGATAGCGCAGATCATGCTTACGATATGGCCAGGCGCATGATGCACAGTCTGCGACCCGCGGCTTTAGATAAGTTGGGCTTATCGGCCGCCATTGAGCATATGATAGACACTTGGAAAATAAACGGGAAAAACCCTAAGGCGGCAGAGTATCAGCTAAAAATAACCGGCAATATTGACTGTTTACCAGAGAGTATCAACATTGCCATTTTTAGAATTGTGCAAGAAGCGCTCACCAATATTGCAAAGCACGCACAAGCTAGTTTGGTACATGTTGTGATTAATAAGTCTGATACCTACTTGAACATCACCGTACAAGATAACGGCATTGGGTTTGACGTTAATCAAAAAACCGCTGATAACCAATTACAAACATGTTATGGCTTGTTGGGTATAGCTGAACGTGTTGAATCTCTGGCTGGAATGATGAATATACTCAGCATCCCATCACAAGGCACTGCTATTACAGTTGAAATTAAATATCTATAATTAATCCATTAAAATCATAAAGATAAATTTAATAGTTAATTTAAAAATATTAGGTTAAAGCACTGAAAATTTAAATGCTTCTTATGAAAAATACCAATATTTACTAGGTCGATAATTGTATCGGGATAAAATCCCGACGTTTTCAAGCCTGCTTTCCTGTGATAAAAATCATCAAATAACGTACATTAATACTTAGTTATCTCCAAAGTTAACTAGTAGCCGTCAAAAAGTTACACCCCTTTAAAAGCCACGCAGTTTATATTGCGTGGCTTTTTTTTATTTAGCTTTTGGGTGATTTATACGGCTTAAAAAATTAACAATCAACATCAGCATTAACCATCAATTAAGCCGTGCCTAATCGCCAGTCGCACCATCTCTATCGGGCTGGAAACACCCAGTTTTTGCTTGATCATGGTGTAATAATTAGCCACTGTTTTTTGGCTAATTTTGAGCATTTCTGCTACCTCTTCCACTTTTCGACCTTCAGCCAGCAACCTGAATATTTCAAACTCGCGCGATGAAAGTTGATGCAAAGGATCATCATTGCCCATCAATGTTTGCAGGGCTACTTTTTGCGCAATCTCTGCACTTAAAAATGTTTTCCCACGCGCCACTTCTGTAATTGCCGTTAATAGATCTTCAGCCACACCGGTTTTAGTCACATAGCCACGCACGCCAGCTTTAAGTGCTTGCGAGGCAAAAGAGACGGCTTCATGCATCGAGAATATGATGATTTTAGCTTGTGTGTAGCGCTGCAAAATACGCTTGGCCGCTTCTAACCCACCCATGCCCGGCATGGAAAGATCCATCACCACGATGTCAGGCAGAAACTCACCGTATAATTGATACGCTTGTTCACCAGATTCCGCTTCTGCAACCACTTCCAGGCCTTTATTCAATTCTAATAATCGACGCAAACCAGAGCGTACCACTTCGTGGTCATCTGCCAAAATAATCTTAGTCGTATTCATGTGTGATCGCTTCACTGGGTTGGTTGTTTTGCTGGAGTTGGTTGTTTTGTTTAGGTAACAACACCGTTATTTTAGTACCACGTCCGATAGATGTTTCAATTGTCATGCTGCCAAATAGGCCTTGCACGCGTTCTTTCATACCAGCCAAACCGTAGCCATTGCTATTTTTAGTTGCATCAAAACCCTGCCCATCATCTTCAATTTCCAGACAAACATACTTATTATCTTGTGACACATTAATGGTTAAATGCTGCGCTTTAGCATGTTTACTCACATTGGTTAAACATTCTTGCATCACCCGATAAGCCGTGATGGCAACGGATTCGTCCACCGGCCCGAAGTCGCTATTAATATTGTGAATCAGCGTAATATTTCGATTGCGTTGCCGCCAGCTATGAATCAGCTCAGCCAATGCTAGACCAAGCCCTAACTCATCCAATACGCGTGGACGCAAACGTTGTAAAAGCTCATGAATAGTGGTCATCATTTGACGCGTAATGCTGCTTATTGCGCCTGCACTTTCCTTAGCTTGCGCCATTTTTTTTGCGCCTAAAATCGCACTAGCATCTACATGAATAGCGGTTAGATATTGGCCAATTTCATCATGAATATCTTGCGCCAGACTTTTACGCTCATCTTCTTGCAAGCGAATAATTTGCTGGGTTAGCCGATGATTATTTTGCGTACTCGACTGCAACGTATCCGCCATCGCATTGAATTTTTGCCCAATGCCTTGCAACTCAATTTGCTTGAAATTGGGTAAGCGGTTATTAAACTGACCTTGTTCAACTTGGGTTAACGCTTCTAAAATCTGCTTAACGGGTTTAAAGGTGTAACGCACCGCAATATAGGCCATTACATTCATTAACACAAAAAACACACCCACCAACCCCAGCAGGCCAACCGTGTCTTCCCATACTTCAATAATTTCATAACTGGGGTCTGGAGTAACAACCAAATCGCCTAAAAAACGGCCATTCAGTATGATACTTTTACGTCGCTCTTCTGTGCCAATACTGGATAAATCCATCGCTTTAATAAACCAAGCTGGCGGTAATTTTTTAAGATGCATTTCACGGGCATCAAGATTGGTTTCGCGCAACCGACCACTGGCATCATAAAAGTCGATTCTTAAGTGCCTGATGTCGCCTAAATTTCCCAATCTAAATATGGATGTTTTGCCACTAGAGTAACGGTTCAGCCAACCATAATCCGAGGTGTAATGCAAAATCTCAGCATCCAGCAAATGCAAGACCAAATTGGCAGTTGAATTGACTTCTGCGCGCACATCTTCTCTAGCATTTTCGATGACAAAATAGGCGCTCACCCCGAGTAGGAATATGAGCAGGCTAGTAATAATTAGATTTAGTTTTAACTGAAGGCTCATAACCATGAAGCTTGTTTGAAATAATTTATTTGCATTGAATAATATAGACTCTTACACATTTAACATTGGGAAAAACTCCCGAAATCTTGCATATCTTAGGTTTGAAACTGCAGATGGTTTACTATTTTTATATGATTGCCTAAGAATACTGGCCATAAGCAATAAAACCACTGAAAAGTGGTTTTATTGCTTTAAAAACCTTCAATATCAATAATTAGAATTGTCACATCATCATCAGCGTAAACCATACCGCCAAGATAGTTGAAACACCCATCAAGCCCGACATAATCAACCGTGATTGACGCATTTTAGTCCACAACAAAACGCCAGTTATCGAAAGCACCAACATCGCACCTGCGATTGAATCTGCTAATAAAACCCACCCCGTATTAGCACCCACACCTTTATGCATGCGGGTTAAAAAACTCCATAAATTAGCATCTTGGCGCTTTACGGTTGCAAATTGGTTGCCAACAATATATTCCGCCTCAATACGCGCTTGTGGCAATTGAAAATCAATATTAAAAATTTGTGGCTGTTTAATATTTTTATCCATAAATTTTGCATCGCGCTCAGGCTTTCCACCTTTGCCTGACTTTGGCTTAACTGGCTCTGCGCCAACATTTAAGCTTGCTTGGATAAACTTTGTAAACGCTTTGGCGTCTGTAGGATAAGGTGCAGGTACGGCTAATTGAATCTCGGTTTCTTCCATTTGCGCAGCGGGGATTTTCATCACGGCGCGGTGATTCAGCAAAAACCCGCTTACGCCAAAAAGTAGTCCAAGTATGGCACCCCACAAGCCTAGCCAGCCATGTATCTTTCTCAGCAGCCTGATTGTATTGCCGCGTTGCGCATTCTTTTGTGCCTTCGTTTTGGTCATGCTGAATAAATTTCTTAAATAGGAAAATTGTTAAGTTTTTTTTGAAACTTAAAGATTAATTAGATTCTGAGTGCTGATTAAAGTATTTCTTTAACAGAGTCTGTACGTAAAACGCTCTGATTAATATCATCCAACGTTTTGCATCCAGTTAATGCCATGGCGATTTCCAACTCTTCGCGTAACAAGCGAATCAAATGCGCAACACCCAACGCGCCAGCTGTTGCCAGCGCATGAATATAAGGGCGACCAATCATGATAGCAGTTGCACCCAGCGCACGCGCTTTAATAATATCCGTGCCACGTCGAATGCCACCATCCACCAGTACTGGCACTGCACCATTCACCGCCGCCACAATGCCAGAAAGCGCTAAAAGCGTTGCAGGCACGCTATCTAGCACCCGCCCGCCGTGATTAGAAACAACAATTCCTGCTGCACCAACTGCCACGGCGCGACTTGCATCATTGGCATGCATAATGCCTTTAAACAAAATGGGCAAATTAGTCTGATTAACCAACCAGTTTATATCGTCCCAAACTGGTGCTATTGCCATAAAACCATCAAACACAGCACTTTTTCCTTCTGGCAATATTGGCAATGTAATTGACGGAACATTCACTTGAGCTGCTTGTGAGGGCACGGAAAATCCAGCACGCTGTTCACGATTACGTACGCCTGATATCGGCGCATCAACGGTAAAAACTAAGGCGCGATACCCTGCAGCTTCAGCACGCTTTATTAAAGTCAGTGTTGCTGCACGGCTACCCTGCCAGTAAAGCTGAAACCATAATGGCCCTTGCGCATTTTCGGCAATACGCTCAAGTGGAACCGACGCCTGTGTTGAAACGACCGCAGCTCCTCCCATCACACCTGCTGCAAGCACACTAGCCAATTCACCTTCTGCATGAAAGACGCGCTGGGTAGCAACTGGAGCAAGGATAATCGGATGCGCTAGTGTGTCACCAAAAAGTGTACAGCGTGTGTTTCCACCGCGCACATCAGCAAGCGCACGCGGCCATAATTCCAGCGTATTCCAAGCTTTGCAATTGGCAGTAAGCGTTAATTCGTCCGCCGCACCACCTTGTAAATATGCCCAAGCAACATCGTCTATGTGATTAATCGCATGCCGCTCATAATCTGCGGCACTAACGATATCTGACGGAATAGCGGTTAATGGAGCGGCTGGCATCAATTACCCCATTGTCTTATTAGGTTATGGTAATGCCCAGTTAAAGCCACAACTTCTTCTGTATTCCCAACTTGCGCTCTCAACTTCAACAAAGTCATATCCAGATTAAACAACATGCTGCGTTGCCAAGCATCGCGCACCAAACTTTGCACCCACAGGAATGAAGCCACACGCTCACCTGCGGTGACTGGTTCAACCCTATGTAGGCTAGAAGCAGGATAAATAATCGCATCACCCGCTGGCAATTTAACCTCATGGCTACCATAAGTATCTTCAACGATCAGTTCACCACCTTCGTAGTCTTCCGGCTCAGATAAAAATATAGTCACCGAAATATCCGTGCGCAAACGCTCACCATTACGCCTATCGGTTTGCACCGCACTATCAATATGGTTGCCATAAGTATCACCACCCGCATAACGATTAAACATGGGTGGAAGTATGTGTTGTGGTAATGCCGCAGAAACAAATAATGGATGCCGTTCTAACGCAGAAATGATTGACTGTGACAATGTTGAGAAATCGAGTGATTCAGTTGAAAATTGCACATTACGTTTGACATCAGCCGCTAATGGCCCCGCTGTAGCAGCGCCATCTACCCAAGACCCAGCATCAAGCGCGAGACGCAATGTTGCAACTTGCGCTTTGGTTAATACTTCAGGTACGTGTAAAAGCATAAAATATCCTGCACTTAATAAATTTGGAACCACATAGTAAATATGGAAAATTAAAACTTAAAAACAATAAAAAAGCCCGCCAGCAAACACTGACGGGCATTAAGCTTAACCTACTTTATTTAAAACATAAACTCTGCTGTCACCATTGCAGAACGTGGTAGACCCAAACGTACACGTGAACCACCGTTATTCAAAGTTTCAACATATTCTTTGTCAAAAATATTGTATACATTGAGACGCAAGTTTAAGTTCTTATTCACCGCATAAGCCACCATCGCATCAGCTACAACATATGATTGAATGTCTGGCGTATTATTCAATGCTGGGTCAGCAGTTGTCACTAAACGTTTTTGTTCGCCCATGTAACGCGCACCGCCACCTACTGTAAAACCATTAAACTGATATTGCGTCCAAAGTGTTGCGCTGTAATCTGGTGTAAAACGCACACCAGTTGTAGCCAGTCCACTATCATTTTGTTGATCTAAAGCCTTTGCATTCAATTTAGTCACACCTGCTGACAATTGCCAGTGCTCTGTTAACTGCCCAACTGCAAGCAACTCAACACCGGTTACACGCGTTTTACCAATTTGTTCAGGCTGAAGCAAGTCATTAAATGAAGTTTGCTTGTCGTTTTCAGTACGGAAAACTGCAGCCGTCACATTTAATTGGTTGTTCAACAAATCCCATTTAGTACCAACTTCAATGTTATCGGTTTTTTGTGGGTCAATTGCACCGTTGTTCTGATTATTGGCAGTAGAAACTAAAGCAAAGTTTGCGCTACCTGGTGGCGTGTATGATGTTCCATAAGCAGCGTAAATACTACCATTGGTTGCTGGTTTGAATAATACGCCTGTTTTCCAGCTTAATAAGTTATCAGATGCACTACCACCTGAAGGGGCGATTGACCCTGCTGCGTACCCAGGGAATTGGGCTTGGTTACCAGTACTAGTTGCTGTTGGTGCAGTCACTATTGTACCGGCGGTGGTTCTAGTATTGTAATGCTCGTAACGTAAACCAGCATTCACTTGCCACTTGTCAGTTAAATCTACGGTATCGAACGCGTAGATTGCCGCTGTTGTCGTTTTACCATCCGTAGTTGTACCTGGGATAGCATAAGGCGTACCCAGTAAATCATTTTCATTTGGATTATATAGATTGGCATTCGGGTTGCTAATTGCAGTATAGGATACGCCATTAACTGTTTGCGCACTTGTACCAAAACCTTTGCTTTTTTGGCTTTCATACATAAATTCAAGGCCACCAACAAATGAATTTTTAAAGCCGCCAATATCAAAGGCACTATTTAGACTAGTTTGGTTAACCAAAATTTCGTCATCGCGGTCAATACGTTGACGTGAACGACTTAATGTCCAAGTGTTCGGATTTGCACCTGTAGCAGCTGGAGCAGATATTGCATTTACACCAGTCACAACGCGATCAACATTCGTTTTACCATAACGTGAAATATTACGAATCGTCATATTTGGTGTCAAATCGTGTTCAAATTTAGCAGTAATCATATCCGCATCGACTTTTTCATAATCATTATCGCTACCGTAGAAATTCTCACGGTCAACTTTTCCGCCAGCATTAATACGCTGTGCCTCTAGAAGTTGTGCGGCTGATGAAGTTGGCGGAGTACCAGAAGTGCTAGGGGCTCTATAAAAGCCTTTCATGCCAATCGTTGGAAGACCGCCGTCAGGTGTATTGTCCTGACGAACGTGTTGTGAGTAAAGATAAAAACGCGTATCTGTACCTAAACCAAAAGCAATAGAAGGCGCAATTGAAAAGTTTTGATTATCTACTTCATCACGCTTATCTACATTACCATCAGAAATCAACGCATTTAAACGTACCGCAGTTGTATCACCAATCGCTTGATTCATATCAATCGTTGCACGTTTTTTGTCGGCTGTACCATAACCAACTGTTGCATAGTTTTTGCCAGTTAGGCTTGGCAATTTGCTGATTAAGTTAATGTAACCTGATGCTGCACCACGACCGATATCAGCACCAGCTGGGCCTTTAACCACTTCAATCTGCTCTAAGTTGTACACGTCACGTGAAACCGCGCCAAGATCGCGTAGGCCGTCTACAAACATTTGGTTCGAAGCATTAAACCCACGCATAGAGAAAGTATCACCCGCTGAAGTATTGCCGTTTTCGCCCAATTGGATAGTGATACCAGGTGTATTACGTAGTGCATCAGTCAAAGAAAAAACGCCTTGCTCACGCAATAGTTCTTTCTTAATCACTTGTACCGTTTGCGTAGTATCAATCAGTGGCTTAGTAAATTTTTGGCTAGCAGACACATCGGCTTTAAAAGGCACTTCTTTTTGAGATTTAACACTCACCTCTGGCAACTCTGTCACTTCATCAGCTGCATTTGCATATTGTGCGCTGGCAGCGATTGAAAAAGTGGCAGCAACCATCGCAGCGATGCGAGTGGGATTGTGTTTGCGACTACGGATATGACTCATGGTACTTTCCTCTATTTTAAAGTTGTATCTGGCTGGCTAGAGGATGAACCGTTGGCTGGCTTGACGTGGTTTGTTAAATTGTTTTTTACATTAAATTTTATAGTTAACTTTTATTTTGAATACTTAACGGACTTGCATGGCAAGTTGCATCGTATTGATCAACTTCGTTTTCATTACAAACTCCCCAATTAGGGCAATGGTCAGCTGTTTTTTAAGCCTCGACCTCATCCATTTAAATTTGCACATGTAAATCGGTGTAAAGTTTTCAAAAGTTATGTAAATTAAGCAGCGAATGATAACTGTTCTCATTTATAATTGCAACTCTTATGTATGATCTGCCTTGTGTTTCAGTACAATCTTTCACTGGATGCATATTTACTGAATCATATTTTTGAAAATAGCTTCTTATCTGTATTCACACACCAATTAAAAAAGATTAATGAATAGATTGAATGGTTTAAAAATAGAATGAATAAATATTTACTAATAATTGCATTGGCAAGCCTCAGTACTCCTGCCCTCGCACAAGAGTCTATTTGGTATAAAGATGGTGATCCGCTTAAAACGCAGATTCACACCCTACCCAAAATTCCAGATGGCTACAGAGAGCCGAATGCGCCTTGCGGCAATGCGGATTTAAGTAAACCGATTACCTTGGCAGAAGTGGCCGATGCAAGCCTTTGTAATAACCCGCAAACCAGCGAAGTTTGGGCAAACGCACGCGTACAAGCGGCACAATTGGGCATTGCAAAATCGGCTTATTTACCTTCTGTAACTGATAACATTTCGACCAGTTTGGGTGTATTAAACCCAGAGTCCAGTTCGCGCAGTAATCCTAATATGAATTTAAGCAACAGTTTGGTTGCCAGTTATCTTCTTTATGATTTTGGTAATCGAAATGCCAACTTGGAAAATGCCCGCCAATTACTGCTTTCGGCCAGCGCTAGCCAAAGCAGCACGGTACAAAGCATATTACTGACCGCAACCGTATCTTATTACCAAGTACAAGCCAACATTGCGGCATTAGAAGCAGCGCGCGAGGCAGAGCGTGCCAGCGAAGAAAGCTTTAAGGCGGCTGATGCACGATATAGAGCAGGCGTTTCAACTCCTGCAGATAAACTGCAAGCGCAAACCGCTTTTGCCCAATTAACACTCACGCGCATTACCAGCGAAGGTAATTTGCAAATAGCGTACGGCAACTTAGTCAATGTGATGGGTTTGCCGGCGAATCAAAAAATTGTATTGGTTGCAAATACAAGCAATCCGCCAGCGAACATTTTGGAAGATGTGAATACATTGATTGAACAAGCTGGCACACGCCGACCAGACTTAGTCGCCAGCGAAGCTCAAGTAATGGCCGCACAAGCGAATATTGATGCAAGCAAAGCGGCAGCTAAACCAACTATTTCTGTTTCCATGTCGAATAATCTGCAAGATGGCTCTCAATTTAGTTCGAGCAATAACTCAACTTTAGGTTTAACCGTATCAATTCCATTATTTGCTGGTTACGCCCCAACCTATCGTATTCGCGCAGCAGAAGCGACTGCGGATTTGCGTGCCGCGCAGCGTGATCGTTTACGTTTGCAAATTTCATTAGATGTATGGTCAGCTTATCAAAGCTTGCGTACTGCGCTTGAATCAGTGACTGCAAGTGAAATATTAGTGAACAGCGCTGAACAGTCATATCGTGTGGCTTTAGGGCGTTATAAAGCCGGCGTTGGCAATATTATCGATACGCTAAATGCACAAAGTGCACTGGCCAGTGCGCGCCAACAGAAGATTCAGGCAGCACTCAATTCAAACATCGCACGCGCCACTTTAGCGCAAGCCATGGGCGCATTAGATAATGCCATGATTCAATCTTTACCTAATTCCAACACACTATCTACCAATTAATCGTTAAAAATAATCGATATGAAATCACTTAAAAAAATCCTAGTCATCATTATATTAGCGGCAATTGCAGCTGGCGCTTATTACTATTATGAAAAAACACATCAACCCAAACCAGAAGATCTGTACCGACTAGATGAGGTTACGCAAGGCGATATTGAACAAACCGTTTCTGCCAACGGCACGTTGAATCCGGTGAGTTTAATCAGCGTAGGTACGCAAATTTCGGGAATTGTGAGAAAGCTGTATGTGGATTTTAACGATACGGTTAAAAAAGATCAGGTATTGCTTGAGTTAGATAGCGCCCTATCTTCAGCGGCAATCACACAATCGCAAAGTAGCGTGCGCAACAACCAGGCTTCTGTTGAATTGGCGACTGCCAATGAAAAACGTATCCGCGAATTATATGCACAAGAATTCGTTTCAAAACAAGAGTTAGACACCGCAGTACAGGTACTTAAATCGGCCAAAGCGCAATTAGATAGCGCACGTGGCTTATTAACGCGCGATCAAACCAATTTAAACTTTACCATTATTCGCTCACCGGTTTCTGGCATTGTAGTGAATCGCGTGGTGGATGTTGGACAAACGGTTGCGGCAAGTTTTCAAACCCCAACCTTGATTCAAATTGCACAAGATTTAGCAAAAATGCAGATTGATACCAGCTTTGCCGAAGCAGATATTGGCAAAATTAAAGACGGTCAAAAAGTTAAGTTTAACGTCGATGCGTTTCCTAATCGCAACTTTGAAGGTGTCGTTAAGCAGGTGCGTTTAAACTCAACAAATACGTCTAATGTGGTCACCTATAACGTGGTGGTTTCTGTTGATAATAGCGACTTAACTTTGCTGCCAGGCATGACTGCCTATGTGAATATTGCTGTGGCAAATGCACAGCAATCACTGTTGGTGCCGAATGCAGCATTGCGTTATAAACCAAAAGTGGATGAATCAGCTGTTGTGAGCGATAGCAAAAACAAAGATGCTGCAAAAACAGGCGATAGAAAAAGAAATGGTGGTGGCAGAAATGCTGGGGGTCGAAGCGGCAATAAAGCTGAGGATTTAACTGCTGGCAAAATTTATATTCTAAAAGATGGTAAACCAACCATGGTGAGAATTCATGTTGGCATTACCGATGGCCGATTTACGGCAATTACTGGACGTAATCTAGCAGCAGGTGACAAAGTGATTGTGGGCGAACTACAGGCAAATAACCAACCTCAAGCTGGCGGCAATACTCCGCGCGGCCCTAGAATATTCTAGGTTGGATAAAAACATTATGCAAAAAAGCGTTATTGAAGTGAGCGGGTTATTTAAAGAATATCAAACAGCGGCTGGGCCCTTTCCTGTGCTGAAAGATGTAAATCTGCGGATTGATAATGGGGATTATGTTGCCATCATGGGGCCATCTGGTTCAGGAAAATCCACCTTTATGAATATTTTAGGCTGCTTGGATAAGCCTACCAAAGGAAAATATATATTGGATGGCCATGCAGTTGCCACAATGGAAGAAAATGCCGTTGCTGGCGTACGCAATAAAACCATTGGTTTTGTATTTCAAGGCTTTAACTTATTAGCACGCTCCAGTTTATTAGATAACGTTGCGCTGCCTTTAGTGTATTCGCGCATCGAAAAAACTGAGCGTCATGCGCGCGCGAAAGTATTGTTAGAAAAAGTGGGTTTAGGTAACCACATTAACTCGCGCCCTAATCAAATCTCTGGTGGCCAGCAGCAACGCGTAGCGATTGCACGTGCGCTGGTGAACAATCCACGCCTTATTCTTGCCGATGAGCCAACTGGTAACCTAGATAGCGTGACCAGTGAAGAAATTATGACGCTATTTGGTCAGTTAAATAAAGAAGGTATCACCATCGTGTTAGTGACGCATGAAACAGATATTGCCGAACATGCTAAACGTCAAGTGCGATTTTTGGATGGAGAAATCGTGCAAGATACGCTGACAAATGGAAATATATCAACCAATAACGTAT
Organism: Pseudomonadota bacterium; assembly: GCA_040387515.1. GTDB lineage: Bacteria > Pseudomonadota > Gammaproteobacteria > Burkholderiales > Methylophilaceae > Methylotenera_A. The sequence goes on along the minus strand of JAZKDP010000006.1, from coordinate 83,538 downwards.
TAAGCGAGGCAATCTGATGTTTAGTGCAATGTTGGGAGAAGCATGGCACGCCATGGGGGCAAACCGTTTACGTACTTTTTTAACCATGCTGGGCATGGTGATTGGTGTGAGCGCAGTGGTATTAATGATGGCGATTGGTCAGGGAGCAGAAGCTTCAGTGAAACGCTCTATCAGCGCCATGGGTAGCAATCTATTTGTCGTGTTGTCTGGTCCGCCTAGAGTAGCAGGTGCCAGATCAGCCACTGGCAATGCGCCCTCGCTTAACGTAAAAGACGCTGATGCTATTGGTGAATTGGACGATGTAATTGGCGTTGCACCTGTTACGATGGGCAAATCGCAGATTGTGTACGGCAGCAATAACTGGAATACCGATATTATTGGTACCACGCCTAGTTATTTAGATATACGTTCTTGGAGTTTATCCGCTGGTTATGCGTTTTCAGATTCTGATATTCGCTCTGCCACACGTGTGGCCTTGATTGGTAATACGGTCGCACAAAATATCTTTGGCGATGACATAGACCCCGTTGGTAAAACCATTCGCATCAACCAAAGCCCTTTTGTTATATTGGGCGTGTTAGGTAGTAAAGGTCAGACCTTGGATGGTCGCGATCAAGACGATACAATTATCGTGCCACTGACTACCGCACAACGTAAGCTATTTGGCAACCAGTTACCAGGAAGTGTGCGGATGATTATGGTGCAAGCCGAATCTGATAACGTGATGACGATGGTTGAAGAGTCTATGAATGGCTTGCTGAATCAACGGCACAATATACGCGAAGGCGCCGATAGTGACTTTTCTGTACGCAACTTGACTGCGATTGCCAACTCAGCGGCTGAGACCGCACGCACCATGTCATTATTATTGGGCGCAATTGCTTCCGTTTCTCTGCTGGTCGGCGGCATTGGCATCATGAACATCATGCTGGTATCAGTCACAGAGCGCACGCGTGAGATTGGCATTCGTATGGCAATCGGCGCACGTCAGCGCGATATTCTGATGCAATTTCTGTTAGAAGCCATCATGATCTCAATCGTCGGTTGCCTGATTGGTATTGCGATTGGTGTAGGTGGTGCAGTGTTAGTCGGCATATTCACGCAAGCAGAAATCATTATCTCAAGCGATTCTGTATTGATTGCTTTCAGTGTCGCTGCAAGCATTGGGGTATTCTTTGGCTTCTACCCTGCGCGTATGGCGGCCCAGCTCAATCCGATTGAAGCACTGCGTTATCAGTAAATAGTTACCTTTAAGAAAATATGCACTTAATATCATGCATATAAAAAACGCCTACAAACTTTAAATTTGTAGGCGTTTCTTGCGTGTAAATCTCGATAAAACTGATAGATACTAGCTTATACCAACTTGACAACGCCCTTCATCATAAAAGCGTGACCTGGGAAAGAACAGTAAAAATCAAAAGTATCTTTAGCATTCAATTTACTCACAGCAAATTTAGTGCTGGCGGTTTCACCACCACCAATGATTTTAGTAGATGCAATCACACGCGCATCGCTAGCTTTCACATAATCGCTAGGCAAGCCAGCTTTGCTGCCATCGGCTAATACGCCTGCTTTGTCGCTTTCTTTACTAATCACCAAATTATGACCCATCACAGTTTTAGGTAATTTACCCACGTGTTTAAGGTTAATAGTGAACTCTTTGCAAGTTTTACTTACATCAATACTTTTAGTACTAAATGTCATCGAATCAGTTGATTCAATGGTGACTTCACAAGCCGCCGCTGCTTGCGCTTGTGGTGTTGCAAGCAAAACGCCTGCAGAGACAGTAAATAAAACCATTGAAGTACTTAATATCTTTTGTGTGATCATAGTCATTTCCTTTAATAAAAAAATTAGCTGGCTGAGATATATCTGAAAAAAAAATTGATTAAAAATTATATGTTGCACTTGCGAAGGCCACACGCTTGGCACCTAACCAGCAGTCACCGCGCGAAAGACAAGTCGCAACATATTCTTTATCCGCCAGATTGCTAGCATTTAAAGCATAACGCCATGCGCCGCGATCAAAGCCTAGCATTGCATCGAAGAGTGTGACATCTGGCGTTTTAAAAGTTGCAGTTGAATCGTAAGATTCGCCAATATAACGCACACCTAAACCAGCGCGAAAACCGTCTATATCACCAATTGCAAAACGTTTAATCACCCAAGCTGTCGCCAAATGTTTTGGCACCGCTTCAATTTGATTTCCTTTTTCCGTGGGTACATTACTTTTATTATATTTAGCATTAGTATAGCTATAACTGGTAATCAGATCTAACCTGTTATCAAAGCTAGTAGCAGCTTCTAACTCTAATCCTCTTGAACGTATTTCAGCTTTTTGAATAGAATCGAATGGGCCACCTAGTGGGTCTGGTGTTAAGCGATTTTTATCCGTTAAATCAAAAATAGCAGCGGTGAATTTGGTTTTGCTACCTTCTGGAATATATTTAATACCCAACTCGTATTGCTCGCCCTCTTGAGGTTTGAAAAGTTTGCCGTTTCTGTCGGTACCAGCCACTGGTTGAAACGATTCTGCATAACTGACATAAGGCGCCCAGCCGTTATCGAACAAATAAGTCAGGCCATAGCGACCTGTCGTTTTTTTATCGACTACTGCAGGCGATCCGTCACTTTTACTGCTTGCTCTATCGTGGCGCAAACCCAATGTGGCTACCCAATGTTGATCAAACTTAATTTGATCTTGTAAATAAACGCCTGTTTGAAATTGGTAAGCGGTTGGATTTTGATAGCTCGCCACACCAGAGTAATCAACTGGTGTGTAAACAGGATTAAACACATCAATTGGGTTGCCTAGACCTGCATCACCAAAGCCTTTTCTATCTTGTTTAAATCGCGAGTAATCCACACCAAACAACGCCGTGTGAGTGGTACGATCCGTAGAAAATTTAGCTTGTAGATTATTATCAATATTGAATTTTTTAGTATCGATTTTAGAAAAATCAACATAGCGGTTAATGACCCGCTGATTACTGCCTGCAACAAAGGGATCCGCCGCGAACACATTACCGTATAGAACATTATAGGTATTTTTGCTGCTGTTATAACGTGCGTTTTGGTGCACGCTAAACGTGTCATTAAATTGATGGTCTATTAACCAACTAAATGCAGTGGAATCTGTATTGTATTTATCAGTATCAGGGTCGCCAATATTTGTTTTATGTTTAATTCTGCCATTGGGATTTGGCGTTAAAATGCCTGAAATAGGTAAAAACTGATTGGTAGAATTGACTTCATTGCGCTGTATCTGTGCAAGCAAGGTCACACTAGTTTTATCGTTTTTCCATGTTAGCGATGGCGCAATAATGGTGCGTTTATCTTCGGTATGATCAACCTGCGTACCGTTATCGCGACCAACAAAAATTAGACGATAAAATAAATTATCCGTATCTGCGACAGGGCCAGTAAAGTCTGCCTGAATACGCTTGCTATCGTAATTGCCGATTGATACGCCAATTTCATTTTGAGCAGTTTCTTGCGGACGCTTAGTCACCAAATTGACGATACCGCCTACGCCCCCAGAACCAAACAGCATAGATGAAGGACCGCGTAGTATTTCAATACGCTCTAAGGTGTAAGGATCAGGCCGCGCGATATCTTGATAATACGTATTAATTTGGCGCAAGCCATCTAGATATTGCGTGCCATCAGTACCACGTATAGAAATATTATCTGAGCGTGAATCAACACCATATTGGTCTGCAACTACACCCGCACTATAGCGCAGCGCATCTTGTACTGATTGCACATTTTGATCGCGCATTTGATCGGCTGTAATCACAGAAATCGACTGCGGCGTTTCAATAATCGGCGTATCGGTTTTAGTTGCGGTTTTAGCGCGTTTCGCTACATAACCATTTACTATGCCATTAGCTTTTTCTTGGTCAGCACTTACCTTAACTTCTGGTAGCTGGTCAACTCCAGCTTCTTTAGCTGAAGTCTCCTTTGCTGGCATTTCTGGCAATTTGTCTTCAGCCATTGCAAGCTGTGGCATAACAGCAATAATGGCCGCGACTATGGCTTTGCGACTAGTGTTTTTATAAAGTGCGATTTTATCGCGTTGAAAATTTTGCATTTAACTTTTCCTGTAACCGTAAATTTGTAAAATTATTGGCTGGCTACAGGATTATTAAATCGTTGGCTTGCTAGTGTCTAAATAACGCTTTTTGATGCCTAAACGACCATTATTGTTTTTTAATACAGTAAAAATATGTAATCACTACAATTGGTATGACCAACCCAAGCAGTGAAATATTTTCTAGCAAGTCGTCTTTTAATAGCGCGACAACTAGGCCAATCATAGTAAGTAGACCTAATATGATTGGCCATAAAAAAATTTGTTTAAAGTTTTTAGTTTGCATAAATAAATGTGTGACCATAGATTGGAACCCCTGAGTTAAACCTAAAGCACTAATAAGCTTCATTCAGCCTAATTTTGGTTTCAATATCTGGCACATGCTGTTTGCGTTTTTTCCACCACAACATTAAGCCAGTCCAAAGCACGACGATTGTAATCAAATCTAAAATTAACCAAATAATTTTCAATGTCATTCCGCCGTAGTCACCGAAATGTAAGGGTTGAGAGATAAGTAATGTAGCCAAATACCAAGGCAACTCGCGGCTATCTGTCAGCTTGGCTGTTTCTGCATCGATTAGCACTGGCTTAAACAAACGCGAAGTGATGGGGCTATCGCCACGCATAAACATGCCATAGTGATGCGGACTAGAAAAATCTGTACCAGGAAAAGCAATAAAACCTAAACGTTTATCAGGTTCACGCGCTTGTGCGGCATCTACCGAAGCTTGCAACGAAGCATAATGTGTAGGTGGCGGCAGGCCTTTATATGGAGCAATCATGCTAGACATTTGATCAAACTGCCAATATTTAATGACTAAATCAGACCACGCATTAATCACGCCAGTTAGCCCAACAACCAACGCCCAAACCAATGTCACTACACCTAAAAAATTGTGCGTATCTAAGCGTTTTAATTTGGGCGCACGATCTTTGCGAATCTCACCAAATGCTAGCCTGCGCATAAATGGGGCATATAACACTACACCAGAAATGATTGCGACAATGAGCAATACACCCATCAATCCTAAGAACAGCATCCCTGGAAAGCCTGCAAACAAATCTACATGTAATTTAAACATGACATACATAAAGCCTTCGTTAAACTTAGGCTCATCTAGCACTTTTGCCGTGCGCGAATCTAGCATGACAAACTTGGTGTCATCCTCAGAAGTAGCCGTTTTACCTAAACTGACCGTCCAAGTTTTATCTTCATCGATATCACGAAATACAAACTGCACCACACGACTTGGATACAATGCCTTAGCGTTGGCTAGAATCGAATCCATGCTGGCCAGCTTGGTAGTCGCCGGCAAATCAGGTGCTTCAACTTCATTGCCAAGCAGATGGCTGATCTCGTGACTAAAAATTAATGGTAAGCCCGTTAAACACAGCAATAACATAAACAGTGTGCTAACAAGGCTAGACCACTTGTGCACCCAAGCCCAAGTTTTAATGGATTTAATATACATTGAAATTTTTCAGGCTAAATGATGATTTTTACTACTTAGGTTCGCTGACAAAGCCCAGCTTTGTAATACCCGCATTCTGGGCATCCGCCATCACTTCAGCCAACACTTGATATTTAGTTTCTTTATCTGCGCGAATTTGCAATTCTGGCTGCGGTTTAACATCAGCTGCCTGCAAAAGCTTTTGTTTAAGCTCGCCCTGCACTAGCGGCGCGTCATTCCAGTAGGTTTTACCTAAACCATCAATCGCCAAGGTAATCACTTCTGGTTCTTCTGGCAGCGTTTGGCTAGTTGCTTGTGGCAAGTCAATTTTCACTGCATGCGTGAGCAAAGGCGCGGTAATAATAAAGATAACCAGTAAAACCAACATCACATCCACCAAAGGCGTGGTGTTTATTTCGCTCATCGGCTGAGTATGCGCCTCACCGTTAGAAGCATTGCCGCCTATCATGCTGGCACTCCCATTGGTTTAGCTGTTTGAGCATGCATTACTTTAACGTTCTGACGGTTTTTTGCATTTTCATGCTTAATAGCTAAAGGCGCACCCGTCGTTAATAAAACGTGTAAATCTTGTGCAAACCCATCCAAAGTAGCCGTAATGATGCGATTTTGTTTCACAAATGCGTTATAGGCTAATACTGCAGGAATGGCTACGGCTAAACCGATCGCCGTCATAATCAATGCTTCACCTACTGGCCCAGCGACTTTATCTAAAGTCGCTTGGCCGCTGGCGCTGATACTTGCTAGCGCATGATAAATGCCCCACACCGTACCGAATAATCCCACAAACGGTGAAACACTACCCACAGAGGCTAATACAGACAAGCCCGATTCAAGCTGAGCGGTGGTTTGTGCCACACTACGACGCATACTGCGTGCAATAAACTCATCATAGCTGCAGGATTCTTCTGTATTTTTCGCCACATGCGTTTGATGGTGATGCGCGGCATCTACTGCATTTGCAGCCAATTGATGTGCAGGCGAATCAATCTTAATCATGGTAATCGCCGCTTGCAGATTAGGCGCTTCCCAAAACTCTGCTATATAACGCTTCATGGCGTTTTTTAAATGCGCACCTTGAACCGTTTTTACAATCATAAAATACCAGCTTGCCACTGACATAATGAGTAAAATAACTGCCACTGAAATAGAGACAAAACCGCCTTGCAGAATAAAAGCCAGGCTATCAAATTCTGTTGCTTGTTGCATGTTGCTTCCTTTTATTTAACATATTTTTATCGTTATCTATATAAATCGGCTGGCCACTAAAAGCGTATGACTCTTTTTAACCCGATACTAACAATTTAAACTACTACTTAATTACTACTTAAACTTACTAACTTCATTCAACTATCTAGCGAAAATTTCACTGGCACAATGACGTAAGCACTTAACGCCTGATTATTTTTCTTCGCAGGGATAAATCTCCAGCGCTTAACTGCGTTAATCGCTGCATTATCTAAACGCTCAGACCCGCTACTTTTCTCAATTTGCACATTTTCAGCTGAGCCATCCGCAGATACTAATACTTTCATTAGTACGCGCCCTTCTTCACCTAACCTGCGTGACGTCGGTGGATAATCTGGCGCTGGATTGTTTAAATAAGACACACCAAAACGTGGTGGCTCAATTTTTTCTTCCACGACTTTTTCTACTACTGGCGGCGCCTTGGGCGCTTCTGCAACTTTCACAGGCTCCACAGGCGCGGCTGGTGCTTCCTCAACTACAGGCTGTTCTGTTGTTGCTTCAATCAAGCGCTCGGTTGGCATTTCAATTGGCTTGATCTTTTCAACTACTTTTTTAGGCTTAACAACGGGCTTAACTTCAGGTTTTGGCGGCTCAATCACTGGTACTAATTCTGGTTCTGGTGCAGGCGGCGCAATCAAACTCACCATCATGGGTTTTGCTGGTGGTGTTTGTACTTTCTCAGGCGGCGATTGTGTTATTAACAAATAAATAACGCCCGCATGTGCCAACATTACAAACGCTGTAGCCAGCCATGAATGTGGTTTTTGCGGAGGCGCTGGATTGCTCAACTGCAATGTCTGAATGGGCAATGCATACAATTTGTTTAGTTTTGAATGGTCGTCAGCAATGTCTGCTTCATATTGTTGACGCAACTTTGCATGCCGTGCGGCAAGTAAGTTAACAACGGTGGATGTTTGGCTACTCATAAAATATCAACTCATTGGTTTTGTTTAGTTTAATCTTAGTGAAAACTCAAATCAGCCGTTTGACTTTGCTCAAAACTGGCTTTTTCTAAGCGGTAATAACTTAAACGAGTATCAGCATCTTTAAACAACCCTCTTAATGCCTCTAAAGATTGCGCATCAATGCGCATACTAATCGCCCCTACTTCCAACTCCACCACATCGCATCCTTCACAAAATGCAATCGAGCCACTTTCATTTTTTGCAAGCAAAATACGGGAATGCTGATTTTTAGGTGACATGGCTTTTTTCCTATTTCAATATTCTGAGCAACCGTGTTTATTTGCTTGGGCTCTATTTCGTTAAAATCAATTTATTTTGTTTGGTAATGCGCAAAATATAGGTTTCGTTCAAATGCTCAATCATCACTTCTTTAACATTTGTAAACAGTTGCTCTGAGGTGAATCGCTTGATGCGCGTCATTTTGATATCCTTATCAGAAATCTGATCCGCAACAATCGCCACATCAAAACTCATGTGTTCTTTAGCTGTTAAATTAGTAATAACTTTCATCAATTTAGCTCAAAAAAGTGACCGACTGATATGCACAAATTTGATATAATCAAGTCGTATGCAATGCGGTCATAAAATCAAGGAGATGCATTTGCATGCATTTGCAACATTTAAGACGTTGTTAGGGACGCCTTAAATTCTGTGCTAATCGCGATAACTATAATAAGCTACACGCGGTTAGCGTAATACTCCACCACTTGCTGTACATCGACAGGAAATGGCACATCTTCAATCGCTGGTAAGTGTGCTATTTTCACAACAGTGGTTGCCTCATCCCAGCTAAGCCATTCTGGACGCGCTAAAGAAGGTTGTTTAATCGTTTCTACTACCATTGGAATGTTTTTACTTTTTGTACGAATCGTCACTTCATCACCCACTTTTAAGCGGATAGAGGGAATATTGACGTTTCGACCATTTAGCATTAAATGACCATGCGTAACCAATTGGCGCGCCGCAATCAGCGTTGGTGCAAAACCTGCACGGAAAGCCACGTTATCCATACGACGTTCCAATAACTGCAATAAACGCTCACCGGTAGGTTCTTTGCCTTTACGTGCATCTAAAATCATTCTGCGCATTTGCGTTTCGGTTAAACCATAATTAAAACGAATTTTTTGTTTTTCTTGTAGTTTTACACCGAAATCTGAACGGCGCTTACGTGATGCTTTATTACCATGCTGACCTGGTGGCGTTGGACGCGCTTCAATTGTTTTACGTGAAAGTCCTGGTAAATCCACGCCCAATGCACGCATTATTTTTAATCTTGGGCCTGTTAATCTTGACATGTCGTTTCCTTGAAATTAAGTGATTTAAGCTTTTTTATTTACTGCAATGTTGCATGTGTTGGTAGGAACTCTGCTTCAGAGCTTCTATGCTCTTCCACAATTTTGTCCCATTGATTCAACAATCGCTTAGAGATGTCTTTAATCAGAATTGACTCTGCATACTCTGGCGCGGTGAATTTTAATGCTAGGTCAGCTGCAAGCATTGCCAAATCTAGTGAAGGCTTCATTGCGTAGTGAGTTGCTACACAGCAAATAGCTGCCATCATATCGTTTGCCGTCGGCAATTCGGGGTCATATAGCACGCTAGTTTTATTAGCATTTACCATTTGGAGTTGCATTTAATTCACCATTTGTATCGTTAATGCAAATGATAATAGTTCTTATTTAAGAAGTAAAGCATTTTCTACGTTTCATCCATCTGAAACGCTGTTACAGTCGGCGCTGCAAGATTTATGCTGTAAAATTTACCGATAACATTCGCCTGAATTGTAGAGAGCCATCTGATGAAATCCATTATTTCTTATGCCGTCGTTTCTTTTGTAAGGCGCTACCCTTTTGCCATGTTGTTGGCAGTTCAGCTTGCCAGCGTTTTAATTTATGGATTCATGTCCAATTCACATGCCAACCAAATTGTGTTTAACTCAATCGGCTTGATTGTGCCTATTTTGGCGGTTTGGGTGGTGTATCGCAGCCCTATAGTGAGCTGGGTTGGATTGGTGTTAGTGCTATTAGCAATTGGGTTTTCGTTAACTGCTACCTTTAGCAATCAAGCGTTTTTGCTCATTTACGCACACACTTTTGAAAGCTTGCTGTATTTTTACGCAGCTATTGGTTTGACTAGATATATGTTTGCAGATGACGTGGTGACAATAGATGAACTGTATGCAGCTGGGGCAACTTTTACATTACTGGTTTGGGGGTTTGCATTGGCATATTCAGTTTGTCAGCAAATTGTACCCGGTAGTATTACTGCCGCAACGAATCCAAATATGGCTCGCACTTGGGTAGAACTATTGTTTATGAGCTTTTCAATTCAATCTGGCACAGGCATTGGCGATATTGTTCCGGTTTCGAATGCCGCACGCGCCATCAGTTCCTTACAAATGTTTACAGGATTAATGTATATCGCGGTGGTGATATCGCATTTGGTTGGGTTGGCCGCAAGCAAAAGAGCAAACAATCCATAGAAAAACTAATGCGCTAACTTATATACTAGAACTGCATCACCTTGTTTGTAACCAAATATAGAGTTGCCACCACTGGCAACAGCAATATATTGTATGCCATCAATCGTATAAGTAATGGGTGGCGCATTTACGCCAAAATCCGATTGCGCTTGCCATAACAACTCACCTGTTTGGCTGTTATAAGCATTAAAGTGCCCGTCACCTTCCCCGGTAAACAACACGCCGCCAGCAGTCGCCAATACGCCGCCGACTAATGGCTGCGCCGTTTTATTTTGCCAGATAATGTTGCCGTTTTTTAAGTCAATCGCTGACAATAATCCCCAACGCGCATCTTTTGTCGGCTCACTGGCCGCATAACGGATTGCTGGCTTGCCATCTTTAGCAGGCGATTCATGCAAGGTATATTTTATTGGCGCATGGATACCTGCCACAAATACACGCTGATTGATTTCATCCACGCTAACTGGCGACCAGTTTGAGCCGCCTAGAATACCAGGATAAACAACTGTGCCTTCAGCGGTGGCTTTTTTAAATAGATTATGTTGTGGAACGAATGCCTCGGATTTTTTTAGCAACTTCCCAGTTGCTCTATCATGCACGTAAAACCAACCCGTTTTACTGGCCTGCCCTACTGCGGCAACTGTTTTCCCATTGAATTGATAGTTAAATAATACTGGCGGGCTGGCTAAATCATAACCCCACAAATCATGTGGCACTTGCTGATAATGCCATTTCAATTTGCCTGTATTCGTATCTAAAGCCACTAATGAAACAGTGTAAAGATTATCGCCTGGACGTGAAATATCGTTCATCTGCGGGCTAGGATTGCCTGTACCAAAATACAGCGTATCGGTTGCAGCATCGATTGCTGGCGTACTCCAAGCCGAGCCACCGCCAAAACGTGCTGAATCTGGATATTTGGCTAGATCTGCTTTTTCTTGCGCAATATCACGGTTAAATGTCACGCCATCGTCTGTGGTTTGCGTAAACTGGCCTTCCCAACCGCTATCAGGAATGGTATCGAATTGCCACACACGCTTACCATCATTCACATCATAAGCAGCTAAAAAACCAGGTCGTCCATAACGGCCAGTCACGCCAATCACAGCGCCAAGCGGCGCATCAGGAGTTGGGTTGTCAATATGTAATCCATAACCGACACCGGTTATGCCCACAATGACTTTGCCTTTATACACCACTGGCGCCATGGCAATTCCAATGCCTGTGCCGCCAGTTACTTTGCGCGCGCTGTTTGGATCATCTTTGCTCAGCGCATCCTGACCTTCACGGGAAATTGCGGCCTCAACCACATCGATATCCCACTCTTTTGCACCTGTTTGCGCATTCAATGCGATTAAACGCGCATCTACCGTACCAATAAACACTTTTCCATTGGAGACTGCCACACCCCTATTCGCTGGGCCACAACACATTTGCCAATCTTTACGCCTGTCGTGCTTGTAACGCCATAATTCTTTACCCGTTTTAGCATCCAACGCCGCAACATGATTATATGGAAGCGATAAATACATGATGCCGTTTTGTACAATCGGCGTGGTTTGAAAGCTGCCGACTACGCCACTTTTATATTGCCAAGCCTCCACTAAATTTTTGACATTTTTCTGATTAATCTGCGTATTTGGTGAAAAACGCTGACTGGTAAAATCACGTCCAAAACTTGGCCAATCTTGATTATTGGTCTGCTGCGATGTTTTATTTTGATTACCGACACAAGCCTGTAGTAGGCAGAGAAGAACTACGCAAATTGCTCTCAGATAAAGTATGTTCATGATTCAATACATTTCATATAAAAGTATACCGATTAGTATACATCAAGAAATTTCATTCGCAACAATCTACATATTACAAACTAATTTGAATCTAAAAAATAATTTTCACGTATATGCATAATGTATCAACAACGCAAACCAATTACCTGACCCATTAGATCTATACGACTTAAGGCGTTCAAATGGCAGTTAATTGTTATAGCAATATTATGTGCAAACACCAGCAAATTAAATTTAAGGTAGTATCAAGTCTTTAACCAGCAGATTAAATATCATGAGCCAAGCAAAATCACCCGAAGAGCTGTTTCGTTTAATCGCATTAAGTGGACAAGGCGATCGCGCTGCGTTTCAAGCATTATATGAAGCCACTTCTTCCAAATTATTTGGACTGTCTTTACGCATTTTAAATCGTCGCGATTTAGCCGAAGAAGCCTTACAAGATTCGTTTATTAATATATGGCACCATGCCCAAAATTACCGTCCTGAAAAAGCTGCGGTAATGACATGGATGACCACGATTGTGCGGAATAAATGTTTTGATCTACTGCGTGCGATGCCGCAAGAAGCGCAACTGCTTGATGAGACTAGTTTGGATGATTGGGCTTCTGATGATTTGAGTCCGCTGGAAAAGGCGACTGAAAAAAGCGAATCTAAAGCGCTATTGAACTGCTTGAATACGCTAGCGCCTTTGCAACGCCAGGCCATCGCTTTAAGCTATTTTCACGGCATGGCGCATGAACAATTAGCCAAACATTTAGTACAGCCTTTAGGCACAGTTAAGACTTGGATCAGACGCGGATTAACGGCACTTAAAAGCTGTTTGCAAGGAGAATCGGCATGAGATACGACAACAAACTATTAGCCGATATGCTTTCAGTTGAATACATATTGGGTACATTAAAAGGCGCAGCACGTATCCGCTTTGAGCAATTGTTAAAACAGCGCGCGGATTGGTCGCAAACGTTTAATTGGTGGGAATCACACATCCATTTATTGGCAGACACTGTACCTGCTGTTAAGCCACCAAACAAAGTATGGAAAAATATTGAGGCACGGCTGTTCAATAAAAATGCAACACAATCAAATGCTTGGTGGAAAAGCTTTGCATTTTTATCAACCGCTTTGGCGGCATCACTGGCAACTATTTTGGTGCTGCAGTCTCCAAAACCTGCAGATGAAATAACGCCTGCAGCGATTGCACTACTTTCTACTGAAAAAGCACAGCATGGCTGGTTATTAAGTGAAAAGAAAAATGCTAACAATGAGGTCGAAATGGAAGCAATTTCATTAGCCAGTTTAGAAACGAAACCAGATAACGCGTTTGAGTTATGGTTGTTGCCAGCCGATAAATCGAAACCGATTTCACTCGGTTTATTGCCGCAACAAGGGGTTGCTAAAATGAAAATCCCTGCGCAATTGATCCCATTAATGGCGCCCGGTAGTTTAGCGGTGAGTCTGGAACCTGTAGGCGGCTCGCCAACTGGTCAACCGACTGGTGCAGTGTTGTATCAAGGCAAGTTGGCAAAAACTTAACATGCTTTTTATTAGTATATTTAGAGAAAGAATATTAAATGGGTTTAGCCATTAAATTAGCAGAATCGGGTAATTTGCCCGATTCTATTGTCCGCCAAGGTATTAGGCAGCTGGTTAAACAGCGCTTGGTAGAGATTTCTGCCAACAACTGCGAAATCGGTATGGCGCAACTCGGTCAATTCGTTGCAGCCATGAATACTTCCGCAATCGCGCCAGTGCCGGAACTCGCAAACGCGCAACATTACGAAGTGCCTGCAGCATTCTTTCATTATTGTTTGGGCAATCATCGTAAATACAGTAGCTGTTTTTGGATGCCAGATACAGAAGCATTAGATGAAGCGGAAAGATTGGCGTTAATCCAAACTTGTGACCACGCCGATTTACAAAATGGCCAAGCAGTTTTAGAGCTAGGTTGCGGTTGGGGTTCGCTGTCGCTTTGGATGGCAGCGCAATATCCAAAATCGACCATCACAGGCGTTTCTAATTCTAATTCGCAGCGCGAATATATTATGAATACGGCTAAATCGCGTGGGCTGACTAATTTAAACATTATCACCGCAGATATGAATGTATTTGAAGCACCTGCGCAATATGACCGCGTGGTATCAGTGGAAATGTTTGAGCATATGCGCAATTACCAAGTGCTTTACGCAAAAGTCGCTAGTTGGCTGAAACCTAAAGGCAAGTTCTTCAAGCATATCTTTGTGCACCGCAACACGCCTTATGCTTTTGATGTAAAAGCCGATGATGACTGGATGAGTCAGTTTTTCTTTAGCGGCGGCATTATGCCAAGTGACGATTTACCACTACATTTTCAAGATGATTTGAAGTTAATCCAACGCTGGCGCTGGGATGGCACACATTATGAAAAAACCGCCAATGCTTGGCTGGAAAATATGGATAAAAACGCAAAAGCCATTACACCGATTTTAGCCGCCACTTATGGCGATAAAGATGTCGAAATGTGGCGTAATCGCTGGCGCATGTTTTACATGGCTTGTGCAGAATTATTCGGTTACAACAATGGCCAAGAATGGTGGGTCACACACTATTTATTTGAGAAAAGATAACGTTAATAAACCATATGCAAAAAAGCATCATTATTAATTTTATTTTGTTTCAAATCGGCTGGTTTGCTTGTGTGATTGGCGCAGCAAAACAAATGCCTTGGATTGGTGTTGTCGTGGTATTGGCAATTGTGGCTTGGCATTTAATGCATGCCCAACAGCGCAAACGCGAAGTATCTTTGTTATTAATTGTGCTTGTTATTGGCGGAATCTTCGATCAAATCATGTTGAATCATCAATTAATTAGCTATCAATCGCATGGTTGGTCGAGTGGCCTAGTACCAGTGTGGATATTGGCATTGTGGGCAGAATTTTTCACCATACTAAACGTCAGCTTACGCTGGATGCGCGGCCGTTGGCTGATAGCCGTACTATTTGGCGCGATCGGAGGCCCTCTGGCTTACATGGGCGCAGCTAAATTAGGCGCAGTAACGCTAAATATGATGCCAGCCAGCTATATCGCATTGAGCATCGGTTGGGCAATATTAACGCCGTTAATGCTTCAACTGTCCGTAAAATTTGATGGGTTTAAGCAACATGTTTAACTGGCCTATTTATGGCTACAGCTTAATTGCCATCGGCTTGCTTGCGCTATTGGGCTGGATAATCAGTCTAATGCGCGATAACGTCACCCACGTCGACAGTATGTGGAGTTTATTTTTTGTATTAACCGCTTTTACTAGCGCGCTTTTTGTATTTGAAGGGAACGCACGCGTTTATCTGGTGTTAACTTTGGTCACGCTTTGGGCGGTGCGTTTATGTGCTTATCTCAGCTGGCGCAACTGGGGGCCACATGAAGACCGTCGTTATGCAGAAATTCGCCGTAACAATGAACCGCATTTCTGGTTAAAAAGTATTTATATCGTATTTGGCTTACAAGCCCTCTTAGCTTGGATTATCTCTATTTCGCTATACGGCGCAATCGATTCGAATACCCTGATTAACGCACTTGATTATCTGGGATTGCTATTATTTCTATTTGGATTCTTCTGGGAAACCGTTGCCGATTGGCAGTTAACTCAGTTTAAAGATAATCCTAAAAACAAAGGTAAGGTACTCAACACAGGATTATGGCATTACAGCCGTCATCCCAACTATTTTGGTGAATGCTGTATTTGGTGGGGGTTCTACCTCATCGCCTTGGCCGGCGGTGCTTGGTGGGCAATCGTTTCACCGATTTTAATGACGCTACTTTTACTTAAAATCAGTGGTGTTAGCTTGCTTGAAAAAGATATTTCAGAGCGTCGCCCAGCCTATGTGGAATACATTAAAAATACCAATAGTTTTATTCCCGGTTTACCAAAAAACGAATGAATGAGGTTGCAATGTTATTCCGTAAATTTAACTCTAAAACAGTATTAATACTTATCAGTACGACATTAATTGCAGTACCTGCCATGGCTGAGGAATGGGCATTCGATGTGTTTTTAGACAAAAGTAAAATCGGCAAACACACTTTTACACTAGATCAAAACCACGCCTTAACCAGTCGAGCTAAATTTAACGTAAAAGTGTTGTTTATTGAAGCCTACAACTACGACCACACGGCAAAAGAACAATGGAAAGATGATTGCTTGGCGACTTTAGAAGCCAACACTACGGAAAATAAAGTAGTTACCAATATTAAAGGCACAAAAAAAGACGCAGGTTTTGAAGTAACTGACGGAAAAACTACGCAGACTTTGCCAGCCTGCACCATGACTTTTGCCTACTGGAATCCAAAAATCTTAACGCAACCGAAATTGCTCAATCCGCAGAATGCAGAATATTTAGATACAAAATTCGAAAAGTTAGGCCAAGAAACGATTAGCGTAAAAGGTCAGCCAGTAGAAGCAACGCACTATAAACTTAAAGGCAATCTAAACGGCAAAAACAAGCTGAATATCGAGCTTTGGTATAACTTAAAAAATGAATGGGTGGCTTTAAAATCCATTACACCAGAGGGCTATATAATTAATTATAAGTTAATTTAATCAATATGTTAAATATTAAATTTAAAGTATTACTTTCAATAATTTTTGGCTGCTTAATAGCCAGCTGTGCAGGCACAAAAATGGATTCGATACCAGTTGTTAAGCAAGTTGATCTACCGCGATTTATGGGCGATTGGTATGTGATTGGTGTGATTCCAACGCCGATTGAAACCAGCGCCTATAACGCGATTGAAAACTATAAATTGGATAGTGACGGCACGATTGCGACCACTTTTACATATTATAAAGACGCGTTCGACGGCCCACTTAAAACCTACAAGCCACGCGGATTTGTGGTTAAAGATACAGGTAATGCTTTGTGGGGAATGCAATTTATATGGCCAATCAAAGCGGAATACCGCATCGCTTATTTAGATGAAAATTATCAATACACGGTGATTGCCCGCAATGCGCGCGATTACGTGTGGATTATGGCGCGCACGCCGCAAATTCCTGATGCGAAATATGCAGAGTTAACCGAATTTGTTGCGAAGTTAGGTTATGACACGGCAAAACTGCGCAAAGTGCCGCAAAACTGGACAGGCGCTTCTATACAAAACAGCACGTCTAAAGAAATTAGCCCATCTAAAACGCTTAAAAAAACCGAATAGCATATGTTAAACAAACATTCATTTTCTAACGAAAAACCCATTTTAAGCACATTAACTAGTTGGTTGGATAATGATGCTTTACCCAAAAATTCGGCGACAGAATACGCTAAAGAAAGCATCGACTATTGGCGCGTCATCCCATTCGTTGCATTACATTTGGCTTGTTTTGCATTGTTTTGGGTAGGTTACAGCACATTTGCCATTGTTTTTGCCATCGCCTTATATGCATTAAGAATGTTTGCGATTACAGGGTTTTATCATCGTTATTTTTCGCACAAAACCTTTCAAACCAGCCGAGTTGGCCAATTTGTGTTTGCCGTATTAGGCGCAACCGCCGTACAACGTGGGCCGTTATGGTGGGCAGCACACCATCGCCATCATCATATTCACTCAGATGAAGAGATTGACGCGCACTCTCCTGTTCAACACGGTTTTTTGTGGAGCCACATCGGCTGGTTTTTATCGCGCAACAATTTTCACACGCAATTAGACCGTGTAAAAGAATTGGCGAAATTTCCAGAGTTACGCTTTTTAGACCGTTTTGATGTATTAATTCCTATAATTTTTGCGGTAAGTATTTTTGGCTTTGGCATGTTTTTAGAAAAATACGCACCCAGTTTAGGCACCAACGGTTGGCAATTGCTGGTTTGGGGCTTTGTCCTCTCTACTGTTGTGTTGTATCACGCAACATTTAGTGTGAATTCTTTATCACACACTTGGGGTAAGCGCCGTTACGCCACGCGCGATCAAAGTCGCAACAATTTTTTGATTGCGATTTTAACCTTGGGCGAAGGCTGGCATAACAATCACCACCATTATCCAGGCTCTGCCAGCCAAGGTTTTTATTGGTGGGAGATTGATTTCACCTATTACGGATTGCGCTTGATGTCTTCGTTAGGCTTGATATGGAATTTACGCAAAGTGCCAATCGCCGTTCGTGAATCTAAGCAGTACAAAAACGGGCAATTTAACAGCCCAAAAATATAATAATTAGAAAGTTACTCATTTGAAGATTGCTATTATTGGCAGCGGCATCGCTGGCAACACCATCGCACACCATTTGCATTCAGAACATGAAATCACTGTGTTTGAAGCCAATAGCCATATTGGCGGCCATACGCACACACATGACATTGAGTTATTTGGTAACAAATATGCCATAGATACTGGCTTTATTGTATTTAACGACCGCACATACCCCAACTTTATTGGGTTGCTAGACAAGTTAAAAGTCGCCTGGCAACCAAGCCAAATGAGCTTTAGCGTACATAATGAAGTGACGGGTTTGGAATACAACGGCACGACTTTAAATAGCCTTTTCGCGCAACGGCGCAATTTTTTTAAGCCCAGTTTTTACGGCATGATTCGCGATATTTTGCGTTTTAACAAGCAATCGCTGGCATTATTAGAAAGCGGTAGCGAGATCAAATTGGGTGATTATTTAACGCAGAATCATTACAAGGCTGCGTTTATCAATAATTATATTTTGCCGATGGGCGCTGCGATTTGGTCTACTGATGCGGCACAGATGCTGGACTTCCCTGCCCGCTTTTTGGTGCGATTCTTTCACCATCACGGTATGTTAACGGTAAATAACAGGCCGCAATGGCGCACGATTACTGGTGGTTCCGCCAGATATGTTGAAAAATTAACTGAAGATTTTAAATTCAAAATCTGGCTGAATACGCCTATTGCCAGTGTCAAACGCTTAAAAGATTCAGTCAAAATTCAGCCAGTGAATGGCGAAGAGCAAACTTTTGATTATGTATTTTTTGCTTGCCACAGTGACCAAGCTCTGAAAATATTAGGTGCCGATGCGACTGCGCAAGAACAGGAAATTTTAAGCGCGATTCCTTACCAGGAAAATACGGTTTATTTGCATCACGATATTAGTCTGTTGCCAAAACGAAAATTGGCGTGGGCGGCTTGGAATTACCATGTGACCGCGAAGCCATCGGATCCCAAATCATCAGATGTCAACCCATCAAACAAGGTACAAGTGACTTACAACATGAATATTCTGCAAAATGTCCAGTCGCCAGAGCCGATTTTAGTCACGCTTAACCATACCGATTTTATTAATCCGGCAAAAGTCATTAAACGCCTTAAATACATGCATCCCGTTTACACGATTGATGGCGTGGCTGCACAAGCAAGGCACGCGGAAATCAGCGGCCAGAATCTGACTGGTTATGCAGGCGCATATTGGCTGAATGGTTTTCATGAGGATGGCGTTGCCAGCGCCTTAACTGCGCTTGAACATTTCAAGACTCATTTTAAGAAACTTCTAAACACACCCATAAAAAGTGATTAACGGTGAACAGCGCTATTTATAAAGGCTGGGTTGAACATCAGCGCCATTCACCTAAACCGCATGGTTTTCGTTATCGCGTGTTTATGATGTATTTAGATTTAGATGAGCTGCCACAACTTTTTAGCAAATCGCGCTTTTGGTCGCTAAAAAAATCCAATATTGCCTACTTTAAACGCGCTGATTATTATGGCAATCCTGCAAAATCGCTAAAAGCAGAAATCAGCGACTTAATTACTGCCGTCACAGATCACGCACCACGTGGATCAATCCGCATGCTCACTAATATGCGCTATTTTGGGCATTGCTTTAACCCAGTGACTTTTTACTATTGTTTTGAGGCAGATGGGAAAACGCTGCAAGCCATCGTCACGCATATCACCAATACGCCATGGGGTGAAGATTACGCTTATGTACATGATTTTTCATCAGAAAAAACGGTTAAGAAAACCAAAAATGGCGAAATTACCGTATTTAAATTGCATAAAGACTTTCATGTTTCGCCATTTATGCCAATGGATATTGAATACGATTGGGCGTTTAAATTAGCTGATAAACAGTTATTCGTGCATATGAAAAATCTGCAAAATAATCAGTCGATATTTTATGCAACGCTGGCATTACAACGCGCAGAGATCACAGAATCCGCATTAAATTGGTTGTTAATCCAGTATCCGTTTATGACCATGAAAGTGGTTGCAGCGATTTATTGGAACGCGCTTAAATTGTGGTTAAAGCGTGTGCCGTTTTACTCGCATCCTGCGCGCTAATGATGCGAGGCTGAGTTGGACGAAATCGTTGACTAACATGCCTTTCATTGTTTTATTAAATAATAGTTTTTTTGAATCTGAACACTAACGGTTGCCGTATAAACAATCATGAATACACTGACCAATACCAACTTACCGCAAGAAACCTTAACCACAGCGCTTAAACAAAAAAGCCGCTCTAAATGGGTGGCTAAGTTTGCCAAAACGCAGATTCTTAAGCGTCTTAATCATCTGCAAACAGGTTGCTTAACCATTATTGATGGTAATGAAAAGTACGTTTTCGGCCAATCAAACGGTATTAAAACGACGATTCATGTGCAGGATGCGCGCTTCTATGGCGAGATTGCTTTCGGCGGCAGCATTGGCGCGGGAGAGGCTTTTATGCTGGGTTACTGGACCGCAGATAACCTAACTGATGTCATCAGATTAATGTGCGTGAACCAATCAGTGATGGATACGCTGGAAGGCGGCTACCAATGGGCGACCAAGCCGTTATTTAAAATATTGCACTGGTTAAATAGCAATACAACAGAAGGCAGCCGTAAAAATATTGCCGCGCATTACGATCTGGGCAATGATTTTTTCAAGCTATGGTTAGATCCAACCATGATGTATTCATCTGGAATCTTTGAGCATTCGAACATAGATAATCCTAGTGTTAACTTAGAAGCTGCCTCGCTCAAAAAATTAAAGGTCATTTGCGATAAATTGGATTTAAAAACCACAGACCATTTGGTTGAAATCGGCACTGGCTGGGGCGGTTTTGCGATTTATGCAGCAAGACATTACGGCTGTAAAGTCACCACAACAACCATCTCAAAACAGCAATATGCGCTAGCAGTTGAGCGCGTAAAAGCAGCTAATTTAGATTCTGTCGTAACAGTTTTATTAAATGATTACAGAGAGTTAGAAGGACAATTTGATAAATTGGTTTCAATTGAAATGATTGAAGCGGTAGGACATCAATATTACGATACCTATTTTGCCAAAGTAGGAAAACTGCTCAAACCAAACGGTTTGGCATTAATACAAGCAATCACCATCGCCGACCAACGTTTCGAAGCAGCCAAGAATAGTGTCGATTTTATTCAACGCTATATTTTCCCCGGCTCATGCATTCCATCCAACACGGCCATGTTAAATAGCATCACCAAAACCAGCGATTTGCGCTTGTTCGATTGCGAAGATATCGGTCCGCATTACGCAACTACTTTGGCAGCTTGGCGCGAAAACTTTTTCACACATATTGATGCCGTGCGCAGGCTTAGGTACTCTGAAGAGTTTATCAAAATGTGGGAATTTTATTTGTGCTATTGCGAAGGCGGCTTTGCAGAGCGCGCGCTGGGTGATGTCCATCTACTATTAGCCAAACCAGAGAATCGCAGAGCAGCGCTGATTTAAATTTTATTCGACTTAAGATTTGTTTAGGATTTGCGTAAACAGCTTTCACTAGTTTGCTTTAAAATGAGGCGGTACAAGTTAACCAACTCAATGCATGCAAAATTCTACTGACAGTCTTATAAAATCAAGCAGTCTTATTAAATTGAGTTCGATTGAATCAAGCCCTGTCGAATGGCGCGTTGATCAGGATGGCTTGGCTCAACCCTACTCCTCCATCTTTCAGGATGTCTATTATTCCAGTGATAATGGCTTGCTTGAAACTGACTATGTCTTTTTGCAAGGCAACAACCTAACACCGCGTTGGCAGCAATTAGCAACCCAAACATTCACCATTATTGAAACAGGTTTTGGCACTGGCTTAAATTTTTTATGTGCCGCACAATTGTGGCTACATCATGCGCCAGAAAATACCAGCTTGCATTTTATTAGCACTGAAAAGTACCCGCTCAGCTTGCAAGAGATTACAAGTGCTTTACAGTATTGGCCTGCATTAAATAATATTTCTGAGCAGTTTTTAGCTCAATATACAACGTTAATAAATAGCGATAAAAGCATGCAGCTATTTGATAATCGCGTGCAACTAACGATTTTGGTTGGCGATGCGACAGACAGCCTAACAAAGATAACAACTCCCGCTGACGCTTGGTTTTTAGACGGATTTTCACCCTCAAAAAATCCTGATATGTGGCAGCCCGCTTTATTTGCACAAATGGCAAGATTATCTAACCGCAATACAACATTTGCCACTTTCACCAGTGCCGGCATGGTTAAGCGCGGCCTGCAAACGGCAGGATTTCATGTCAGTAAACAAGCTGGTTTTGGCAAAAAACGAGAAATGTTAACGGGTGATTTTATTGGCGAATCGTTTGGTGAAAAACCAGTTAACGTCAAACAATCGATAGAAAAACCAAGTGTCGACTAAAACTGCGATTGTGATTGGCGGCGGCATTGCAGGCTGTAGCATGGCGTTTGCACTCGCCAAGCGCGGCATTGCAGTCACCTTATTAGAGCAACATAGTGAACTCGCAAAAGAAGCTTCGGGCAACCCTATAGCGACTTTATATCCCAAGTTAAGTATTAAACCGACTGCACAGAGTGCGCTAGCATTGCAAGGCTTTGCATTTACCTTAAACTTAATCAAACAATTGCCCAATAACACAGATTTTTTTGACGCCTGCGGACAGATTCAGCTGGCTTATAATGCGCGTGAACAATTAAGACAAGACGCATTGTTAGCGCAACAGGAGTATGCGTTTTTGCAAGCCTTGGATGCAAAAGCGGCCAGCGAAGTAGCTGGCATTCCATTAACAATCGGCGGTTTATTTTTGCCGCAAGCTGGTTGGGTCAAACCAAAAGCATTATGCCAAACATTAGTTAACTTGCCCAACATCACCAACATCAGCAATACACATGTACTTAGTTTCGAAAAGACCGATGAAAATTTTCGAATAAAATACATTAAAAACAACTCACAACATACTGATATTAAATCAGATATATTGATATTATGTAATGCCAATGATGTGCAGCGCTTTAGCTTATGTGCCAGCGTTGCAAGCACGCCTGTACGCGGGCAAGTGAATTTTTTTGCGTCAACATCTGCTAGCCAACTGATTAAAACCATTATTTGCAGCACACATTATTTAAGCCCAGCAGTTGATGGGCTGCATTCAATCGGTGCGACTTACGCTCCTAATAATCTTAACTCGCTATTAAGCGAAGCAGATACTTTAGAAAATATGCAGGCTTTAAAACAAATCTCACCTGCCATTTTTAATAGCCTTCAGCCCTACCAAGAACAAGGTCGCGTTGCCTGGCGTAGCCATACACAAGATTACATGCCACTTGCAGGCCAATTAATAGATGAAAAAGCATTACGTGCCAAACCGCCCCGCTACAACGCGAATCCCGCAGAGTTGCCTTGGTTACACGGCTTATATATTAACGCTGGGCATGGCTCTAAAGGCATGATTACTGCGCCGATTTGTGGCGAATTCATTGCCAATTTGGTTGCGAATGAATCTCTAAGCCTTGACGCAAACCTAGCAAGCAAATTGAACCCTAGCCGCTTTTTACTAAAAACATTAGGCTTAAAACAATTAGCCAATTCTTTGTATTAACCCAAGCAGCAATACAAACAACTGCAATTTAATTAAATTAGATTAAAATTGCATTATGCAAGCCAACGAGCCAATCCAATCCGCTGAAAATACGCTTAAGCACTATCAACAAGTGTTATTGCACAATCCCAAAGATTTAGACGTACAAATTCATTGTGCAAATTTGTGTGTAGAACTGAAGCGATTTGAAGAGGCAGCTGGCTATTTTCGCCGCCTTGTACGCGCGCTTAAAAACAACTCGTATGTGCGCGATGCACTGTGTTTTTGCTTGCAAGAGCTAGGAAATGAATCACACGCCAACGGCCGATTTATACAGGCAGAAGCCTGCTTCCAAGAAGCGCTAGAATATCAGCCACTTAACGCAGCTTATTGGTTTAACTTAGGCAACGCACAACGCCAGTTAAACAAGCCTAGCGCGGCGCTCAACAGCTTTAAACAATCCATTAAATTAAACCCGAATGACGCTGATGCGCATAATAATTTGGGCAATATTCAACGTGAATTAGGTCAATTGGACCATGCCGTTGCCAGCTACGAAAGCGCATTGCAACTTAAGCCTGATTTGCATCATGCACTGGCGCATTTGGTGCACCAAAAACAGCATATCTGCGATTGGGATAATATTGATCAGCAAATCAAGCAGTTGCGCGATTGGGTAATGACAACACCAAATGCGCAAATATCGCCTTTTGCTTTTTTAAGTATGCCCAGCACTACTGCAGATGAGCAAAAGCAGTGTGCTAGCAATTGGGCAAATAGTTTTTACGGAAAACTGATTCAACAACATGCAGGCTTTGACTTTAACCAATTAAAAGCATCGCAAAATATATTACAAGCCAAGCTAAAAATCGGTTATCTATCGGCTGATTTCAGACTGCATCCATTGGCATTTTTAATCACCGAATTGATTGAAAATAGCGATAAAAACCGTTTTGAAACTATCGCTTACTCTTATGGCGCAGATGACAAAACACCTGAGCGCAAACGCCTAGAGAAAGCTTTTGGCACTTTTAACGACATTCGACAATTAACCGATATTGAAGCTGCACAAAAAATCCACCAAGATGGCATTGCGATTTTGGTAGATTTAACTGGGTTTACGCAAAATAGTCGCACTGGTATCGTGGCCTTAAAGCCTGCGCCAATCAGCATTAATTGGTTAGGATTTCCTGGAACCATGGGTGAAATATCCGTTGAAAAAACGGAAAAAACACATGCTAAATCACTGTTTGATTATCTGCTAACGGATAAAGTCATTGCACCAAAGGCTCACGACTTTAGTGAGAAATTGCTTTACTTACCCTGCTATCAACCCAATAATAGCCAACGCCCCATTGGTAAAGCAACACAAAAAACTGAGCATAACTTGCCAGAAAACAGCTTTGTATTTTGCTGTTTTAACCAGAGCTTTAAAATCACGCAAGAAGTATTCGCGGTTTGGATGCGCATTTTGCAGCAAACACCTGACAGCGGCGTGCTTTGGCTGTTGGATTGCAACACTTGGGCATCTGCCAATTTGCGGCAAGCAGCGGAAAAAGCGGGTGTTGATGAATCAAGATTAATATTTGCGCCACGTGTAACGATTGCAGAGCATTTAGCACGTCATGCGCATGCGGATTTATTTTTAGATACTGCGCCGTATAATGCGCACACTACGGCTAGTGATGCGCTATTAATGGGTTTGCCACTATTAACTTGTACTGGCGAAACCTTTGCTTCGCGGGTGGCAACATGCTTATTGCAGTATATTAATCTGCCAGAGTTAATCACCCAAAACTGGCAAGAGTATGAACAAAAAGCAGTTTCTTTGGCGCATGACCCAGTCATGTTCAGCCAATTAGAGCAGCAATTGAAAGCACAAATTAAAAGCAACTCACTTTCGGATTCAAGCCCGTTTAATCCTGCCCAGTTCTCACGCAATTTAGAGCAACAGTATCAGCAAATTTGGCAGACTTACCAACAGCAAGCTACTGCCAACAAATAACCAATCAGCACATCGTACGCTGTAATAAAAACGCGGCTTGTGCTAAAGTTCAGCACAATTAATCAAATAAGATAGTCATCAAATGGCAGCCATCGACATTACCCCTGTACTCAAATTCATGACTGATAAAGGCGGTTCTGACCTCTTTTTTAGTACGAATACGTCCATACATATGGATATTGAAGGCGAAACGGTTTCAATCAATAACCAGATAATGGCGCCCGGCATGATTAAAGAAATCGCTTACGGCATTATGAGTGCCGAGCAGATTAAAGAATTTGAATCTACACTGGAATGTAATTTCGCTATTGGTCGCAAAGATGTCGGGCGTTTTCGCGTGAATGTGTTTCGCCAGCGTGGTGAAGTAGGCATGGTGATTCGGCATATTAAAACGGATATTCCTACATTGGAAAAACTGGGCTTGCCAGACGTTTTAAAAGACTTGATTATGCGTAAACGTGGACTGATACTCATGGTTGGCGCGACGGGTTCTGGTAAATCCACATCACTTGCATCCATGATTGACCACCGAAATGAAAACGAAACAGGTCATATTATTACCATTGAAGACCCGATTGAATTTGTGTATGCACACAAAAAATCTATCGTCGATCAACGTGAAGTAGGCATTGATACCTTAAGCTTTGATAACGCTTTAAAAAATGCCATGCGCCAAGCGCCAGATGTGATTCTAATCGGCGAAGTGCGTGATATGGAAAGCATGAAACAGGCGCTGGCTTATGCCGAAACCGGGCATTTATGTTTAGCTACTTTGCATGCAAATAATGCGAATCAAGCCTTAGAACGCGTGATTTCATTCTTCCCAACCGATGCTAAACATGGCTTATTATTGGGTTTATCACTTAACTTGGTGGGTATTATTTCGCAACGTTTAGTGCCTGGCATTACCCAAAAACGTGCTGCTGCGGTTGAGGTGATGATTAACTCACCCTACATGTCAGAACTCATCCAAAAACAAAAGTTAAGCGAAATGAAAGACATCATGGCCGATAACAACGATATTGGCATGATTACGTTTGACCAGGCATTATTCAAACTCTATAGCGATGGCAAAATCAGCGAAGACCACGCGCTGGCAAACGCCGATTCACGCAACGATTTATCCTTAAAAATACGTTTTGCCGCAGAAGGCACACGCGGCGGTTTTGGTGGTTAACACAAATTAGCGGTAAATTTTCTTTTAAATCAATCGTCAGCATGATTAAACGCCGCCAATAAACCTGCGGCAATAATAAAAGCGCCGCCTATCCATTCATTCAATAGCATCGCCTCATTTGCCAGATAATAGGCTGCAATTGCCGCTACAACCAGTTCAAACAAAAACAATACCGATGCGCGTAAAGCGGTCATTTTAGTCACGCCATATTGCACAAATATAGTGGCAGCCATAATTAGTATGGCGATAATCCCCATGATTAACCAATTATTTAGCGTGAAAAACTGCGGACTTGGAAAGGTGTCCGTCAGAAAAGGTATGAATAAAAGTGACACGCCAGCTACACCGACCCATATCAACATAGATTTTGCTGCCAAGCTTAAATGCGCAGATTTACGCGCAATCACATTAGTGAATGAAAAACCAATTCCCGCAGACAATGCCAACCATTCAGCGCTATTTTGCGGCATGGGAATGTGATTGGTCGCGGGGTCAAATGGATTGGCCAGCATAATATAAGCACCAATCATGGCGATTAAAATCGAAGCCAACCCTGCTTTAGTGATCGTTTCTTTTAGCCAAAAGTGCGCTAAAAGTAACGTCCAAAGTGGCGCCAGGTAAAACAGCAACATCACGCGCATGACTTCACCATCAATCACTGCCAGCACATAACTTAAGTTGGTCCAACCCGCAACAATGCTCAACCAAATGGCACTTTTGGGCAATTTGAATACACCGCGCCAATGTCTGGCAAACAGAGCTAGTCCCAAAATAATCGCAATGCAATAGGTATAAAAGCTTGAAGTGACACCAGAAACGCCAGCATCGCTCATGATGCGGTATGGATACCAAATAATGCCCCAACACATGGCGCCAAATAACAGGCCGAATATGGCCAGATAGTTTTGTTTGCTGCTGTTGCCCATGTATTTCCTAATTAATGGCTTACTAAATTATAATAATGCTTTACGAATTAAACTCTGATGGATCCAATCGCTTTGAACCCAAATTCTTTAAATCCAAGTCCACTTAATCCTAATTTGGCCCTATTGCAGCCCTACCCGTTCCAGCGCCTGCGTGATTTATTTGCTGGCACCACACCTAACCCAGCATTTAAACCGATTAACCTATCGATTGGCGAACCGAAACACGCGACACCAACGCTGATTACCGATGCTTTAGTGAACAATTTGGCTGGCTTGGCTAATTATCCCACGACTCTTGGCAGCTTGGCGTTGCGTACTGCAATATCACAATGGATTGCGCGCCGTTACAACCTGCCTGCACTGAATCCGGAAACCAGTATTTTGCCAGTGAATGGCAGCCGCGAAGCCTTATTTGCCTTTGCGCAAGTGGTGATTGACCGTACAAAACCCAACCCGATTGTGATTTCGCCCAATCCTTTTTATCAGATCTATGAAGGCGCCGCTTTTTTAGCAGGTGCTACACCTTACTTTCTGAATACCACGCCAGAAAATGGCCATGCAATGGATTTTGAGCAGGTTCCTGCTGAAATACTCAATCGCACGCAGTTGGTTTATGTTTGTAGCCCTGGCAATCCATCTGGCAAGGTAATGAACCTAGCGCAGTGGAAAACCTTATTTGCATTATCTGACCAATATGGCTTTGTTATTGCCGCAGATGAATGTTATGCAGAGATTTATTTTGATGAAGCAAACCCACCATTAGGCGCTTTGCAGGCCGCGCATCAGTTGGGCAGAGATTATAAAAACTTGGTTGTGTTCAGCTCACTTTCAAAACGTTCCAATGTGCCGGGCATGCGCTCTGGCTTTGTTGCGGGTGATGCAAGCATTATCGAAGCGTTTACGTTATACCGCACCTATCATGGCTGTGCGATGAATCCTGCGATACAAGCGGCATCATTGACCGCTTGGAATGATGATGCGCATGTGATTGAGAATCGTCGGCTTTATGCCGAAAAATTTAAAACGGTTACGCCAATATTAAGCAGCGTTTTAGAAGTCAAATTACCAGACGCCGCATTTTATTTGTGGGCAAAAATTAAAGATCCTGCAATGACTGATACGGATTTTGCATTAAAACTCTATCGCGATTTAAACATCACCGTGTTGCCGGGCAGCTATTTAGCAAGAGAAGTAAACGGCATTAATCCGGGAAAAAACTTTATTCGCTTGGCATTAGTGGCTAGTTTAGAAGAGTGTATAGATGCGGCAAATCGTATTCAAAGCATGGGTTAGAAAAGCTTGATTTAAACATGTATTTTGATGCGAAATGATTCAAAATCACCCGTAAACATTTCGCATAAAATACATTAACTTAAACTTTTAATTGACTGTTTAAAAACAATTAAATTTAATATTACTGCTGTTTCATGTATTGGTTATTTAACTTTACTGCAAACGCACTCATGCCAATTAATGCAATGCCAATAATCACCAATGCGATTGGCCAGCCTAATGTATTAGCGAAATTCTTGGCGGTAAAATAACCGATATATGCCAGCATTGAAAGTGTTCCGACTGCCAGCAACGCCCTACTTCTTACAGTAGTGCTTAAAAATATTAACGCTGCTGCAAGGCCTAAATAAATAATCTCAAATGGTGTTTTTTCAACAGCCTCAAATACGGACCACATTAAAATAGCAGAGCCGACAAAATACCAAAAAGGCGCAACGGGCAAATGTCGCGATTGATTGAGCGCATAGGCAACGCAGATTAAAGAAATGCCAATGACGATACCAATTAGCTTTTCATTCACATCCCAAATATCAAATAGATTGACAAAGAAAATACAGCCAAACAAAATCGCGCTAAAAGCCAATACGGTTCTTTGTTTAGCCCAAAACGTCGCAGCCTGCTGAATCAGCATATAAGTAGCCATAAACAGTAAACCGTAACGCGCATCACCACCTGATGAATACTCATTTAACATGACCAAAATGCCAGTTGGCTGTAGCAAAGCCGCGATTAAAAATAATGGTGTTGCAGCGCGTTCGTAACGTTTATCTGTCAGGCAGACCAGTGCCATGATAAAAGCCACTAAACCTGTGCCCAACGTTACAAGTACGCGTGCGGCAGAACCAAAATCATCCCAATACATTGAGATGAAGACACCAATACCCGCAAACACAAAAATACCGCCAATGTAACCAAACAGTTTAGACAGCACGCTGGAAGGTGGCTTGCCTGCTTGTGTGCTTGCAATTACAAGTGCGTGAGAAATCTCGTCCAGCGTTATCTGGTGATGTTTGACCAAATGCACGATATCCTGCAACGCAGCTTCTTTTTCTGGCGGAATGGGTTTAACTGACATATCTATCTTTTGCGACATAGCAGCTCCCTATTATTGACCAATAATCCAACCGACAAATTTAAAGTCACTGTAGTAATAATCCGGCTGCGTGGTTTCCACTTTATACGCTACAGCGCCCTTTTTGATGCGATAGCCGCTGTTACGATTACCGCCGCCAAATAACCCGCCCACCAAGCCAGTGTTGCTGTAATTAGAACCTTCCAATTGATAGCCATCTGGCGAAACCATAGCCGCATCGACTTTTAACCCTTTGGTTTCTTCCAAAATCACCTCATTACCATCACCAGCTTCTGCAGCTTTGGTCAAATCAATGGTTATTTCGCGTACCGTTTCCGTTTTAGCGTTATAAGCCATTAATTTTTTTGAATTGTAATTTCTGCTTTTATCGTCGTTTTTCTTTACTTTGGCAACTAACTGATGATTAACCACTTTAAAATCCACAAGATACACAGGTGAATTTTCATACTCATACTTTAAGGTAGTAAATAGCAACTCATATTGCGGCGGTGTGCCAAATGATTTCGGTACGACTGTTGCCAGAAAAAACAGTACGATCAATAGAATCGGCAGACTAAGCCCAATCACCAAAACCAAGTTTTCTTTAATAAAGTTTTTCATTATTTTTAGCCTTTAAATGGGGTTAACCTGTGTGCTTATTGAGCAATAAATTGCTCTACTTGCTGCAATACTACGTTATTTAAATCAGCGTTCAAACAATCTAACTCAGTGATGTCATCCATGCCGCGCAACCATGTGAGCTGTCGCTTGGCTAATTGCCGCGTAGCAAAAACACCCCTGTCGCGTAACTCATCAAAATTATACTCACCAGTTAAATGTTCTAATGCCTGGCGATAACCCACGCAACGCATAGCGGTTGATTCAGCGGTTAAATTGGGATATTTAGCTAACAACGCTTTCACTTCATCTAAAAATCCAGCCGCCAGCATTTGCTCAAATCTCAATGCAATACGCTCATGCAACACTTTACGGTCGCTTGGCACCAACGCAATTTTAAGTATGTTATAAGGTAAAGCTTCGTTGCTTTGTTTAGCAAACAAGCTAGACATACTTTCGCCCGTTATTTCAAAAACTTCCAGCGCTCGCTGAATACGCTGTGCATCGTTCGGTTGCAAACGCGCAGCTGTTTCTGGGTCAACTAGCGCCAGTTTTTCGTGCATGGCAGGCCAGCCGATAAATGCCGCACGCGCATCCAACCTTGCACGTACTTCTGGGTCCGCCTCTGGCAATCCGCTTAAACCACCTTCCAGCGCCTTAAAATACAGCATCGTGCCGCCGACTAATAAAGGAATTTTACCCCGCGCAGTAATATCCGCCATTGAACCTAATGCATCACTTCTAAAACTCGCTGCCGAATAGGCGCTTGTCGGGTCGATGATATCAATCAAATGATGAGGCGCAATGGCCAGCGTTTCAGCATCTGGCTTGGCCGTACCGATATTCATGTCTTTAAAAACCAAAGCAGAATCAACGCTGATGATTTCAACTGGTAGCTTTGAATATAGTTGAACAGCCGCGCCAGTCTTGCCGCTAGCAGTGGGGCCCATAAGAAATATAACTTTATTCAATTAAATTCTTTTCTAACGATATGATCGTCTTTCAACTTAATTAAATAACTTCCGTCTTTTTTAAAGATGGCTATTTGCTCTTTATTTTGTGCAACTAGTAGCCCTTGATGAATTACCTCACCGGATTCGTCTAAGACTAAAACACAATTATTCCAATGTGTTTTTTTATCAAAAATACATCCTTGTGTTTTAAATTCAGCAATTCTTGATTTGCTGATCTTTTCTCCTTGATCCTTTGCAACAATAAGTATTCCCCACCAAAACACAAATATCACACAAAAAATGTAAATAGCTATGGCTAAGTAATAAGTGGGAACTCCAACTACATAAATAGATTTTGATAAATCACTATTTTTATAATGGAAACGATTTATTGTGCTCTTAACTCTTGAGTGAAGTTTTTGAAGCAAAGATTGATCTTTGTTTTTTACTAATTTCACCAGACCATAAACAAACAAAACAAAAGTTATGAAACCTAGATATAACCATTCGTTTTTCATTAATCCAATTAACCATTGAATTGCATCATTAATAACGCCACCAACAGCTATATATGCATAGACATATGTATCTGGTATCGACAATGGAAAATTATCTATAGATACACCATATGAGTTTATATATGCTTGGTAATAAAACAGACCCATTAAATATGCGAAAGGGGTGATTAAACCTAATGTAATAAGAAGTAATTGCAGCGTTTTTATAATTTTAATTTGCAGTCTGTCTACCATACTTACTTACCCCGCATAAACATCTTATCCAAGTCAGACATACTTACTTGAAACCAAGTCGGGCGGCCGTGATTGCACATGCCGCTGCGTTCTGTTGCTTCCATATCGCGCAATAAGCCGTTCATTTCGGGGATAGTTAAAATACGATTTGCGCGCACGGCGGCGTGGCATGCCATTGTGCCTAGCAATTCGTTTCTGCGTTCAGTTAACGCTCTGGTTGCGCCAAATTCGCGTAAATCTTTAAGTACATCACGCGCTAAAGTCACTGCATCTGCATCTTGCAACATTGTCGGCACAGCGCGCACGGCTAATGTGTTAGGCGATAGAATGGCAAATTCAAAACCTAACTGTTGCAAGTTGCCTAGCCCTGAACTTAGCTCCTCCTGTACCGTTGCGACTTCTAATCTATCCGCATTAAAACTGACTGGAATGAGCAAAGGCTGCATCGGTACGGCTGCTTTATCATCAAGCGCATTTTTAAGTCGCTCATACATAATGCGCTCATGCGCGGCATGCATATCGACCACCACTAAGCCGAGTTTATTCTGCGCCAATATATACACGCCATGTATCTGCGCTACAGCAAAGCCTAACGGAAAATCTTCTGCTGGTTTAGCTGGCGAATTACTATCAAACTCTTCTGCATAACAAACAGGGCTTGCAAACTGGCGCTCTGGCTGTTTATTGTTTGAACCAAACAGGGTTTCATAAAATGCAGATGGTTGATTGGCATTTAGATTTATCTGCGTTTGATATTGCGGATAATTGGGCGAATTGGAGTATTGCGAAGCAAAAGGATTGTGCGCCGCTTGACTGGCAGTAGCTGCATTCGACATGCCCGTTGGCGTGGCAAGATTTTTATTCAAGCTGTGATAGATAAAACGGTGAATCGCTTGTCCATCTCTAAAGCGTACTTCGGTTTTGCTGGGATGTACGTTTACGTCCACCAAGCTTGGGTCAAGCTCTAAAAATAATACAAAAGCAGGATGCCTATCATGATGCAGCACATCTTGATAAGCTTGGCGGATGGCATGCGCAATCAGTTTATCGCGTACAAAACGACCGTTCACATACACATATTGCGTGTCGCGACTATTACGATTAAAGGTTGGTTTTGCCGCAACGCCCCATAATCGCAAGCCAGCCGCTTCTTCATCTATCGTAATACTTTCGGCAGCGAATTCTGCGCCTAATACTTCAGTGAATCTTTTGGCTGATATACCTGCAGCAAAGCGACTGAGCACCCTGCCGTTATGCTGCAATGTAAAACTGACATCTGGTCGCGATAATGCCACGCGCGTAAAGGCTGCTTCGCAATGGCCAAATTCTGTGCCATCTGTTTTTAAAAATTTGCGTCTTGCTGGCGTGTTAAAATATAAATCATTGACTTCAATCACTGTGCCAATATCTAACGCTGCTGGTTCTATAGTGCTGATTTCACTGCCATCACTGGCGATACGCCATGCATGCCTGGTATCAAACGCCCTGCTAAGAATCAATGTGCGTGAAACCGATGCGATACTGGCTAATGCTTCACCGCGAAAGCCCAAACTAGCAACCGCTTCCAGATCTTCCAGACTAAAAATCTTGCTGGTTGCATGGCGAGTTAACGCCATTTTTAAGTCATCTTGCGGAATGCCGCTGCCATTATCTGCCACGCGTAATTGTTTGATGCCGCCTTGCATCAGTGAAACCTGAATGTCGCTGCTACCTGCATCTAAACTATTCTCTAATAGTTCTTTAAGCGCAGAGGCTGGTCGTTCCACCACCTCGCCCGCGGCGATTTGGCTGATAAGCTGGTCTGGCAGTAATTTGATTGAGTTAGATGGTATGCGTGACATAATTGGCTACAGTTTATTTCGTGATATTTTACCTGTTTTAACGCACAATCTCGCACCATGAAATTACCCAATATAAATTTAGATGATTACGCCGCTAGCTTTGCAAAAGCGCGCGCTATTCAGCGTCATCATCATTTTTATGTAGGCCCGACTAATTCTGGTAAAACTTACCACGCACTTAACACTTTAATTGCAGCAAAATCTGGTGTTTACCTTGCGCCGCTGCGCTTATTAGCGATGGAAGTGCGCGATAGATTAATGGAGTCTGGCGTGCCATGTAACTTGATTACTGGCGAAGAACGCGTGCTTATTGCGGGCGCGCAACATACCGCGTCTACCATTGAAATGATGAATCCAGCGAAGCAAATTGACGTTGCGATTATTGATGAGATTCAGATGCTGCAAGACCCAGACCGCGGCAGCGCCTGGACGGCTGCGCTGGTCGGTGTGCCTGCCAGACAAGTTTTTATTTGCGGCTCAAACGCTGTCACTCAACCTTGTCTAAACGTAATTGAGCATTTAAATGAAACGGCTGAAATCACAGAATTGCAGCGTATGACGCCATTAATACTGGAAGATGACAGCTTATGCGGCCCGCGCTACAGCAAACCAAAGTTAAAAGCCAAGCTACAAAAAGGCGATGCGATTATTGCGTTTTCACGCAAAGATGTGTTGACCTTTTCCGCCAGATTTCGCCAATGGGGATTCACAGTCGCCAGTATTTACGGCGCGCTTTCGCCTGAAGTACGCAGGCATGAATCTGCCCGCTTTTGTAGTGGCGAAGCGGATATTTTAGTCGCCACAGATGCAATTGGCATGGGTTTGAATTTACCGATTCGGCGGGTGATTTTTGCCAATATCTTTAAATTTGATGGCGTAGCATCGCGTTTGTTAAATGCCACCGAAGTGCGCCAGATTGCAGGCCGTGCGGGACGTTTCGGCGTTTACGATAATGGTTATGTGAATATCATGGAAGATGATGAGCGTTTTCATATCGCACATATGATGGCGACTGACGATACATCTGATTTGCAAAAGCTGCCGATTGCCGCGAATATGGGACAGATAGAAGCGATTTCAAACCAATTGCATACCACCAAAATTTCAGAGTGTCTGGAATACTTTGCCAGCCGTCTACAATTCAATCATGCTTTATTTGCATTAAGTAAAATTGCCGCGCAGATGAGCCAGGCCTTCTTGGTGGATACGTTTGCACCAAAACTATCGTTAAAAGACAAATTCATTTTCACCTGCGCACCCATTGCTATTAACGTGAATATTGAAAAAGATTACTTTTTGCTGTGCTTAAAAAGCGTGGTTGAGCATACGATTCGTCATTTGCCGCCTGCGCCAACTTGGCTAGATTCAAGCAGTGCAAAACATTTAGAAACTGCGGAAATATTAAGTCAAAACATTAGCTTATATGCTTGGTTAAGTTATAAATTTCCGCAGATTTTTGTTGATGCAGAACAGATTCCACACTTAAGGCAATCGGTCAGCCGTTATATTGAGCGTGCACTACTTACCCAAACGGGTTACGGCGATACGCAACGTGAAAGCGATTTACTGAAACATATTAGCCGTTAACCTATCCAAACGAGTTATAACGTTACGACGATTTTGCCAATTTGCTGGTTAGATTCCATATAGTGATGTGCCGCGACGATTTGCTCAAATGGAAACGTCTTGGCGATAATCGGTTTTAATTTTCCAGAAGAAACACCCTCAATCACGAACTGTTTGGCTCTGCTTAACCTTGCGGCATCTGAGGTTAAATCAAACAAAGTGTAACCGCGAATAGTAATTTGCTTACCCAAAATCGCAAATAGCGGCAACGGCGTTGGCTCGGTACTTAACGCACCATACTGAAAAATAATACCGTGCGGTGAAGTGGCATCTGCCAGCTTATTAATCATTGGGCCAGCAACAGGGTCAAATACAACGCGCGCACCTTTATTGTTGGTGATTTTATTCACTTCTTGCACAATATCCTGCTCTTCTGAAGCAATCACATATTTGGCGCCCAGCTTGAGTAAAGCGTCTTTTTTGTCACTTTTTCGAGTCACTGCAATCGGGATTGCGCCGATTAGATTCGCAATCTCAATAGAGGCGACTCCTACGCTGCTAGACGCCGCAGTGATGAGTACAAAATCTCCAGCTTGAATATTGGCAATTTCAATTAAGGCACCATAGGCAGTGGTATATTGCATCCAAATAGCCGCTGACTCTTCCCACGATAAGTTGCTGGGTTTCTGGGCAACTGCATGCACCGGCATATTTACTAGCTCACCATACGAGCCATATTGGTTCATTGAAAAAGCAGGAATCGTACTTACAGCATCGCCGATTTTAAATGCTGTCACGCCCTCGCCTATCGCGGTGATTTCACCTGATGCCTCATAACCAATTCTGGATGGAAGTTTCGGCGCTTCTAAATATAAACCTGTGCGATACATGGATTCAGCACGATTTAAGCCAATGGCACGCACTTTAATTTGCACTTCGTTTTTTGTTGGCGGCGCAACCACTTCATCCACAATTTGTAAGACTTCTGGGCTGCCGGTTTGGTTAAATCTAACAATGCGTGACATTGATGTTCTCCAATTCAATCGTTTTAAATTTATAAGTAAATTACTACCAGCCAGATAACACCAACTTACCAATCGTGCTGCCAGACTCAAGCTGCGCATGCGCTTTGCGCAAATTCTCCGCATTTATTGGTGTTAATACTTGGTTAAGTGTGGTCGTCAAAGTGCCATCGTCTACCAATTGCGCAACACGTTGCAAAATCTGATGTTGCGCAATCATGTCCTCCGTTTTGAACATTGATCGCGTAAACATAAATTCCCACACAAAAGTCGCGCTTTTAGTTTTTAACAAATCCAAATTCACGGGTTTTGCAGTTTCTACGATTGAACAGATTTTGCCTTGCGGCTTGATAAGCGCCGCCATGGTTTCAAAATAACCATCGGTATCGTTATTGCACAAAATATAGTCTGGCTGAATATTTAACTGGCTCATTTCCTGCAATAGTTGATGGTGATTCACCACGACATCGGCGCCTAAACCACGCACCCAAGCGATGGTTTCTGAGCGTGAAGCGGTTGCAATGACATTTAATCCAGCCACTTTTTTAGCTAATTGAATCGCAATAGAGCCAACGCCGCCCGCACCGCCGATGATTAAAATACTTTTAGCCTGATTACCTGATGTATTTTTAGTCGCATCTTGCGCAATACCTAAACGGTCAAATAATGCTTCCCAAGCAGTAACTGCGGTAAGCGGCAATGCGGCGGCGGCTTCAAAATTTAAACTATGCGGTTTGTGCCCCACAATGCGCTCATCCATCACTTGATACTCAGCATTACAACCACTACGAGTAACATCGCCCGCGTAATACACTAAATCGCCCACTTTAAATAAAGTTACCACATCACCCACGGCAATCACCTCGCCCGCGGCATCCCAGCCCAACACTTTAGGCGTAGCTTCCACTTTGTCTTTTGGCTTACGCACTTTAGTATCCACTGGATTTACGGCAATCGCGCACACCTTCACCAATAAATCACGACTTAATGGCTCTGGTATAGTTAACTCAATATCAACCAAAGAATCTGGATTATCTATCGGTAAATATCGGGTAAGTGCGATGGCTTTCATTTTCTCTCCTGCTATAAATTATATTTTATTGTTATAAAACAGCTGGTTAAATAAATTAAGATCATTAAAACTTACCTCAAAACTTATTCAGACACATTTCCTTCAACAAACTAAATGTGTACAAGGCCTAAAATTTATAATGCGCCAGCTATTAGACCAGTCAGCTAAAAATCAACCAAATAAAAACAGCACATAAACTCGTTCTAAATGGCGGATTTAAACTAAAGAATCCAATCTGTATTTTAGTGAGCTCATTGCAGATTCGAGTGCATCACGTGAGCGGTTCACTTTAGTTAATAGTGTGGCGCCAATCCACATATAGTAGATTTCATTTGTGACAAACTTTGCATCCAAATGTGCAGGCAACTCACCATTATCAACGCCCTCTTGCACGCACTCCGCGATACGATTGATGACGCGATCGGTACCACGTTTTAAGGTAATTCGCATGGTTTCGGATAAGTCGGTGACTTCTGCACTTAACTTAACCACCAAACATTTATCATGCGTTGTATCCGCCGTTTGCGTGTCTAACCAATTTTGAAAATATGCCAACAAGCGCGACTTGACTGAGCCGTTGACTGGGCTGAGTTTAGCGTCAAGCTGCGCTAAATAGCCATCCAGATAATCCTCCAGCAACGCATCGCCAAATTGCTCTTTGGATTTGAAATAGTGGTAAAACGAACCTTTAGGCACATTGGCTTGCGTTAATATCTCATTCAAACCAACCGCCGCAAAACCTTTACCCAGCATGATATTTTTGGCAGTATCAATAATCTGCTGCCGCGTATCGGTAAATTTATGCAATGTCTGCGCTTGAGTCATGAGGCATTATGACATCGACTAGACCAATCGTCTAGTAAATTATTTACCTGCAATTAATTGGTAATCTACGATTTAATTTCTAACGAACGCCGGCTGAGTAGAAAAATACTTTTTAATACCAGTCAAAATCGAGTTAACCAACTTATCTTGGTACACATCATCGTTTAATTTTTGCTCTTCTTCTGGATTGCTGATAAATGCCGTTTCAACCAAAATAGATGGAATATCCGGCGATTTTAATACCGCAAAACCCGCTTGCTCTACATGGTTTTTGTGCAATTTATTAATATCGCCAATTTGGGCTAATACGGCTTTGCCTAATTTTAAACTGTCATTAATCATCGCCGTTTGCGATAAGTCTAATAACGTTCTGGCTAATACCGGATCTCTTCCACCTAAACTTACACCGCCTATCAGGTCAGATTCATTTTCCTTTTTGGCCAAATATCGCGCACCAGCACTGGTAGCGCCTTTTTCTGATAAGGCAAATACCGATGAACCACGCGCCGCCGGATTGGTAAACGCATCAGCATGAATCGACACAAATAAATCGGCTTTTAATTTACGCGCTTTTACCACGCGCATGCCCAACGGAACAAAGTAATCACCATCACGCGTTAATACTCCGCGCATATTGGGTTCAGCATCAATTTTGGCTTTGAGTTTTTTTGCAATCGCTAATGTAATCACTTTTTCATGGCTACCCTTTGCGCCACGCGCGCCAGGATCTTCGCCCCCATGCCCTGCATCGATTGCAATGGTAATTAGTCGTGCACCTTCTTTATTCTTAATACTGGTTTCAGCCGTTATAACAGGTTCAGTACTTTCTGGTGCGCTGCCTGCTGTCGATACACCAGGTAATTCAATTGTCTCAGTCATATCGCCAGCACTAGGCGGCAATGGTTCAATCACAGGCTTGATTTGCTCAGAACCGCTAGCATCAGTCGCATTTGCGTAAGCACTTTCTGTACTTTTTTTGCCCAGCATTGCCATTAACTCATCTTGTAATGGATAAATATCCAGCACTAACCGGTATTTATATTCCCCCGCAGGCGTCAATGCAAAAATACTCGGCTTCACTTCACCTTTTAAATCCACCACAACACGCACGATATTGGCTTTAAAATTGGCCACGCGCACTTGGTTGATATATGGATCGCTGGATAAAATCTTGTCAGATAATGTTTTAAGCACATCGTTTAAATCGATATTTTCAATATCTAATACCAATCTGTCAGGATTTTTTAAAATAATGAGTTGATGCTTAATCGGCGCTTCAGATTCTAATGTGATGCGCGTGTAGTCTTGCGCAGGCCACACCCGCGCAGCGGTAATTGAGTTAGCAGAATAGCTATTGAAACTGACTAACGACAAGGCGATAACAAATAAAAACTGGCTGATTATTTTATTTGGAGTATTAATTAAGTTGCTATTGATCATTTAAAGCCTAAATATTGTTTGCCCGATTTGAGTTGAGTGCTTATTCAAGTTTAAAGTCGATTAAGTTAAAACGCTGTGTTTGGCCAGAATCAATAGAGCCATTATTTGATTTTGAGCTAACCAAAAACTGGATTTTTCTCTGTAAATCATCGTGCGTTAAATGCACATGAATATCTGGTTCTGGAAGCAAATTACCCGCTTTTTCTGGCCATTCGATTAAACAAATACTTTGCGGATTAAAATATTCTCTAAAGCCACTTGCTTCCCATTCCTCTTCATCATTAAATCGATATAAATCAAAATGATAGATATTATAACTAGAAAACACATAAGGTTCTACCAGTGTATAAGTCGGGCTTTTTACTTTGCCAGCAAAACCTAAACCCTGTATAAAACCACGCGTAAACGTGGTTTTCCCTGCGCCTAAATCGCCATGCAAATAAACAACTAAACCAGTTTTTAATTGCTGTGAAGTCACATATTTTGCGAACTGTGCACCTGCCGACAAAGTAGCCGATTCACCTGCTAATGCCGCTTGCTTTGAGAAAGCGTCGTTCAATAAAACGCTAATACGTGCAGAAGTAATGTTGCCTGAAGTAAAGTCGTCAGAAGAAAATGTAATATCATTCGCCATATGCAATCAAATCAATCAATCAACAAGGCTAACGATTGGGCCAAGCTTGCGGCCGACATTAAATGTTGGGGCCAAGAATTGGGCTTTGCCGAAATAGGTATTACGGATACGAATCTGGCAAATGCGGAGACAAGACACCAAGCGTGGATTAAAAAAGGCTTTCATGGTGACATGGATTATATGGCAAAACACGGCACGAAGCGAAGCCGCCCCGCCGAATTAGTACCAAATACCGCGCGCGTTATCTCTGCACGACTGGATTATCTGCCACCAAAAGCCAAAAACAGCTGGCAAGTGATGGCTGATGGCAACCAGGCTTTTATCTCACGCTACGCTTTGGGGCGCGATTATCACAAAGTGATGCGGCAAAAACTACAAAAGCTGTGTGACAAAATACAGGCTGAATTGCCAAGTGGATTACAGGAATTTGAATATCGCGCATTTACCGATAGCGCACCTGTGCTAGAAGTGGCACTAGCCGAAAAGGCTGGCCTAGGTTGGCGTGGCAAACATACTTTATTACTGAATAAAAATCATGGCT
Source organism: Pseudomonadota bacterium (assembly GCA_040387515.1). Taxonomy (GTDB): domain Bacteria; phylum Pseudomonadota; class Gammaproteobacteria; order Burkholderiales; family Methylophilaceae; genus Methylotenera_A. Next base: position 41,986 of record JAZKDP010000006.1, on the reverse strand, counting down.
CCTGGTTTTTCTTAGGCGAAATCTACACCAATCTGCCTTTACCAATTGATACGCAAGCGACAAATCACTGCGGCACCTGTTCCGCCTGTATCGACATCTGCCCTACTCGCGCCATTACCGCACCATATGAAGTGGACGCGCGGCGTTGCATTTCCTATTTAACCATTGAGCTTAAAACTGCCATACCAGTTGAATTCAGGCCATTAATCGGCAACCGTGTGTACGGTTGTGATGATTGCCAGTTGGCTTGCCCTTGGAATAAGTTTGCAGAAATCACGCAAGAGCCTGATTTTAATATCCGTCATGGCTTAGATGACGTGAGCTTAATCGAATGTTTTGGCTGGACAGAAGCTGAGTTTCAACAAAAAATGGCAGGCAGTGCGATTTATCGTATCGGTTTTGCACAGTGGTTGCGCAATATAGCAGTTGGCTTAGGTAATGCGCCTACAACACCTGAGATACTTAATGCCTTAGAAATGCGAAAAAATGATGATGATGATTTGGTGCGGGAGCATGTCGCTTGGGCTTTGCAGCAACATACTAAAACTTAATGCTTTTTTAATCTCAAATAATTAAGCATTAAACAGATAACATTGCCGCGCCCAGCATACCGGCTATATCGTCTGCATTTGACACTTTCACGTTGACTTTTCCGCGCAAAACCGCGATTAAATCCACCTCTAATTGCGCATTAAAACTATCTTGCATCAAACCCCAAGACGCGCTCAAACCGCCGCCAATGATCACATTGGGTACATCAACGACTTTTTGTATATGCGCCATCACTTGCCCAAGCGAACGACCTGCTAGATTAAATGCAGCTTGTGCTTGTGCATCATTCTCTATTGCCAATTTGGCAATTTCAAATGCATTTAATCTCTTTTGCGTAGCTAAAAAATAACTATTTACCACACCTGTCGCTGAGGCATACTGCTCTAAGCAGCCACGGTTGCCACAGCCACACAGTCGGCCATTTGGTTCGACAATGATGTGCCCTACTTCCATTGCCACGCCATGTGCGCCAGAAAATGGCGCACTTTCAGTGACCAAGCCACCACCAACGCCCGTGCCAAGCCCAATATAAATTAGGCCCCCACTCGGTTTGCCATTCAAACAATATTCACCGTAAGCGGCTGCCAATGCATCATTTTCTACGACAACTTTTTTAGCAATTATCCGGCTGAGATCACGACTTAAATTCACATCCTTTAAGCCAGGCAAGTTGGGTGCTTGTGCAATGCATTGCGTTTGCGGATGAATAAACCCTGGAAAACCGATGCCAATTGTTTGAATATCAGGGTATTGAATAAATTCAGATTGAATGGCACTTGTAAGAACTCTAAGAATTTGCTGCCAAGCGACATTAGGCAAGTTGTTTTTACAGGTCTGCATAAAATCCGCTTGAAAGCGCGTTTCATTAACAAGCTGTAAACCATCAAATACACCCAATCGGCAATTGGTGCCGCCTATATCTATGCCAATAGACTTGCCCATTTAGAGAGCACCAACGGCTCTACCGCATTTTGAAACAGAATCAGCAAACTCCTGTTTAAGTTGCGGGGTTAATTGCTGCCAATCAAACTTCCAAACCCAGTTACCACCCAAGGTGCCAGGTGTGTTCATGCGACTTGTGCTATCCAGCGCTAAAATATCTTGCATAGGAATAACCACTAAATCAGCGTTTGTCGTCAATGCCATATCAATTAATGCGGCTGGCATGACAGGCTCATGGTTATTCAGTACGGCATGCAAATGCTGTTTAGCGTGCTCCTCTAAACTTAGATACCAACCCAAACTGGTGTCATTATCATGCGTGCCAGTGTAAACCACGCTATTTGGCTCAATATTATGCGGTAGATACAAATTGTCATCACCACCACCAAAGGCAAATTGCAATATTTTCATGCCGGGTAGATGGTAATGATGCCTTAAGGCATTCACCTCATCCGTAATAACGCCTAAATCTTCTGCCACAAGGCACATTTTTTTAAAGTGTTTTTTAATCGCTTCCAAAAGTGCGTAACCGGGCGCCTTGCGCCACACACCATTCATTGCAGTTGCTTCACTCGCGGGGATCTCCCAAGCGGCTTGCAAGCCTCTAAAGTGATCGATACGTACCATATCGAACATTCTATTTTGCGTCGCCATGCGCTGAATCCACCATTTAAAGCCATGATTCTTCATCGCGCTCCAGTTATAGTGCGGATTACCCCAACGCTGGCCAGTGGTAGAAAAATAGTCGGGCGGCACGCCTGCAACAACAGTCATATTGCAACGTTTATTCAATTTGAATAAGTTAGGATTAGCCCATACATCCGCACTATCAAACGCCACAAAAATCGGAATATCGCCAAACATGGCAATATTTTTATTGTTCGCGTATTGCTTTAATGCGCTCCATTGCTCAAAAAAAACAAATTGAGTAAATTGGATTAGGCCTATTTCCGCCGCATGTTGTTTTTTCGCCAAGTTAAGTGTTTTTACATCGCGTTTTTTATATGCTTCTGGCCAATTATTCCAGCTGGCTTGATCGAAGCGTTTGCGTAACACCAAAAATAAAGAAAAGTCTTTTAGCCAGCTACCGTGTTTTCTGCAGAATTTTCGGTATGCAATATATTCGCTTGAATCCACATTACTCAATAAAGCCGCAAAAGATTTTTCAAATAACTGTTGGCGATATTCTGCATTTGAATCGGAGTCATGCAATTTTGCATCGTACAATTGAGAATCAGCAGCTGATATCAGGCCATTTTTTTCGAGATTTTCACCCAGCTTTTGCATGTTAATAAAAGCAGGATTGCCAGCATGTGCACTTAAACACTGATACGGAGAGCCATCGCCATGCGGCATATTCAAGGGTAACGTTTGCCAAACACTTACCCCAATTTCACTTAAAAAATCCACAAATCCCAATGCATGCTCACCCAGCGTGCCGTCTGGCAAAGAGCTAATGTGCAATAAAATACCTACTTTGCGTTGTTGTGGTTTTTTCATCTTAATTTCTTTATTTTTGTGTTTCTTAATGTTTCAACGCTTAATTTTCTATATTTAAATTCCCAACCCTTAAACAACTAAACATACCTACCCAATATAAACCCAAATGTTTAGCGACTATGGCTCTTGCCCTCTACGCATCGTTCCACTGTTTGCATCACTTGCCGTTTGGCTGTCACCCTGACTAATGGAAGCATTTAGATGCTCAGGAATAGGCAGTTTTAATAGTCGATACAAATTCATTAAGTTGCGACGATATAATTGGTCAAAACTACTGACACTCTGTGCCGCGTTGTAATCACCTAACCACCAAAACCAGTCAGAGCCTTCGCAAACTGACAACTGATCTTCAGCACGTTTTTTTTCTTCCGCACTTAATTTTTTCGATTTAAATACCTTGTCATAGGCTTTTTTAGCCTCGCACAATAAATCCCAGCCATAATTCTTATCTACACTGCCAATCCAAGTGCTAAAACTGCCATATACCCAGCTACCAGCTGAAATCTCAGACAAAGCTTCACATTGAATTTTGTAAGAGCTTTCACTTGGCGCTTTAATCGCCTGCAGTACTGCCGACTGCGTCACCATCTCTATATTAGGATGATTAACCAGAGCCTCATAAAGTTCAGTTAAAAAATAATGTCCATTATAAGGATAGTATTCCCAAGCGTTTTCGCCATCCAAAATCACACTCACCACAGGATTTTCCGGACGTTGATAAGTATTATAAATATGCTCTAAAGTTTGAACGAAATCGCTCACCGCTTCGCTACTATGCGATTTAGAGTATTCAAAACCGATTTTGTCAGACAACCTGTCGTCTCTAAAAAAACAGATAATTTCATCACCATCTTTACTTACCTTATAAGGCTTGTATAAATAATCGTGACGTGACAATAAAGCTTTTTTAGGATTGGATTTACGCAAACTGTTGGCTAAAACACCCTCGCCAGAGGCCGCCCATTGCACACCCTGGCTGGCCATTAACAGTAAGCTTTCTTTTGAAACCGCGCCTTCAGATGGCCACATACCTTTAGGTGCCATGCCGAAGCGACGTTTATGTGAAGCTGTAGCATCTTCCAGATGATTAATAGCACGCTCAATGCCACCCGGATAATTTACCGCTTTGGGTAAAGGCGCATCTGCCATGGCATCGTGCGTGGTTTCAAAATCAATGAGCAATGGCAAAATCGGGTGATAATGCGGCGTGCTGGATATTTCAATTTGACCTGCCTCTGCTAGCTTCTTATAACGTGGAATCAAATTGCTAATCAACTCGCCCACTAAAGCATACAAAGCCAAACGCTCTTCGTTAGTGAATTTTTTGCCTTTACTCATCAAATTTTGCACAAGGTCATTATTTTGGCGGACGCTTTCGCCCATCCATGCCAAGTGGTACCACACCAATAAATCCGATAAATATTGTCCCGATAAATAGATTAAATCATCGCGACCATCTTCTGTTAAAAACTCAAACATCTTGTAAAGCCGCTCGTAATCAGGAAACGGCTTCAACATTTTTTCATGATAGCTTTTGAAACAGCTATCTTTAATCAGTTGACACTCTTCGGGCGAAATTGTATGTAAATCCCTAGTGCTGAGTAATTTTAAAATAGGGTCTTTAATGCAATTGGTTTTAAATTGCTGCGCATAATCTTCTAACTGATCCAGCAAAATAGGCACAAAGTTAAAACTTACCTTAGCCTTTGGATTCATTTCTAGATGGTAAACCATATCAGAGTAATCTTTAATGGCATGCAAATAGGTCCATGGCAAAACATATTCGCCCGAGATTGAGTCACGATAATCTGGCTGGTGCATATGCCAGTAGAGTGAAATTAATAATTTGGGTTGATTCATCGCTTTAAAGTTTAACCTTGATAATATTTCTCTTGGATATTGGTTCTCTTGAATATTGTTTCAATTTGATACTTTCACTTTGGATCTTATTTAATAGCTGCAATTTAAAACCTCGCAATTAAAACCAAGCTGAATTAAAACCTAACATAATTTAAGCACACATTTAATGCTTATAACTTAAGCAGCATTGGTGCAGTGACCAATACCGTTCCTTTTTCAGACACATAAAAACGCTTTTTGTCTTTAGCCAAATTAAAACCAATTTCAATGCCTTCTGGAATTTGCACGCCTTTATCCACCACCACATTTTTAAGTTTAGCGTGTCGATGCACAACTACATTTGGCAATAATACCGCGCCTTCGATATCGCAATAACTATGTACGCGCACATTAGAAAATAGCACTGAACTGGTCACGCAAGAGCCACTAATTAAACAACCACCTGATACGATTGAATCAGTTGCCTTACCCGTTCTACCTACATCATTAAATACAAATTTAGCCGGCGGCACTTGCTCTTGATAGGTCCAAATTGGCCACGCATTATCGTACATATTGAGTTCAGGCGTCACACGAGTTAACTCCATATTAGCCTCCCAATAAGCGTCTACCGTACCCACATCGCGCCAGTAATAGAAACCGTTTTTTGCGCCAACACAACTCTCAGCAAAACGATGCGCATAGACGCGCGCGCGCGAAATCAAATAAGGAATAATATCGCCACCAAAGTCTTTGGCGGAGTTCGGGTCGGCTGCGTCGCGCGCTAATTCTTCATATAAAAACTGCGCATTAAACACATAAATACCCATGCTGGCTAAAGCTTGCGTGGTGTCACCTGGCATATGTTTTGGCTGATCAGGTTTTTCTGCAAACTCAATAATACGATCTTCATTATCGACCGCCATCACGCCAAAACCTTTGGCTTCTTCTAAAGGCACGTTTAAGCAGGCAATCGTCATGTCGGCATTGTTTTTAACGTGCGTGGCCAACATTTGGCCATAATCCATTTTGTAAATATGGTCACCAGCCAGAATAACCACATATTGCGCATTACTCGATTGCAAAATATCAATATTTTGATACACCGCATCAGCCGTGCCTTTATACCAATCTTCGTTATCGTTACGCTGAGATGCAGGCAATAATTCAATATATTCGTTAAATTCGCCGTTTAAAAAACTCCAACCACGTTGAATATGCCGTATTAAGCTGTGGGATTTGTATTGTGTGATGACACCAACACGTCGAATACCTGAATTAATACAATTAGATAGAGGGAAATCGATAATGCGAAATTTACCACCAAAAGGTACGGCAGGTTTCGCGCGACGATTGGTTAAATCTTTTAGTCGACTGCCACGTCCACCAGCTAGAATCAGCGCAACAGTATTTTTAGTCATTGTACTGATGAATCGTGCATTACTCACATCTTGTGCCATGGTTGCCCTCTCAATCTGAGTCAATAAAGAATAAACATTATTGTCATGCAGGCTGCTAACCTTTATCGGGCTGAGCCATATTGGGCAATAAAAATTAATACGAACAAACATCTGTTGTTATTAATTACAACTTAATTATAGGCTTAGATACGGGTTATAATCTAGTCTAGTTAACTTGTTTTTATAGAAATTAATATTGTGACTAACGCATCTGAACATAAACTTCATCTGATACTTGATGCAAAACATCATGACGCTTTTTCTTACCTAGGATTGCATAAAGAAGGTGCTCAATTTGTCTTCCGTACCTTTTTACCCTACGCAGAAAAAGTCAGCTTAAAGGTCAATACAAAATGGGTTGAATGTACGCGTACTCATGATTCAGGTATGTATGAGTGGCGCGGCAAAACTGAGCCAGCTTCACCTTGTATGCTTAAAATTGAAGCATCTAATCAAATAGATGAAGTGATTGATACTTATAGCTTCACTCCAATACTCACTGAAGATGAGTTACATTTATTCGGCGAAGGCCGTTTAAACCAAGCTTACAATACGTTTGGCGCGCATATTGTTGAACATCAAGGCGTGCAAGGTGCGCAGTTTGCGGTTTGGGCACCAAATGCAGAGCGTGTTAGCGTAATTGGCAACTTCAACCAATGGGATGGTCGCGTTAATCCTATGCGTGTACGCGGCGAGACTGGCGTTTGGGAATTGTTTATTCCGCACTTAACTGCAGCAGCATTGTATAAGTTTGAAATCCGCAATCGCCACTCTCAAGCAATACTAGTTAAAACTGATCCATTCGCGCGCGAGTTTGAATTGCGTCCAGGCTCTGCTGCCAAAGTATCTTCTAATGCCGCGTTTAAATGGCAAGATGACGCTTGGTTGAGTAAACGCGCTAGTGATGATTGGTTACACACGCCATTTAATTGTTACGAAGTACATGTTGGTTCATGGCGCCGTAAAGATGACAATGCATTGCTTTCATATCGCGACTTAGCGGCAGAACTTGTGCCTTACGTAGTTGAGATGGGTTACACGCACATAGAATTACTGCCTATTACCGAGCACCCACTAAACGAATCGTGGGGTTATCAAACCACCGGCTATTTTGGCGTCACCAATCGGTTTGGCTCACCTGATGATTTAAAGTTTCTGATTAACGCCTGCCATGAAGCCAATATTGGTGTAATTTTAGATTGGGTGCCAGGCCATTTCCCTAAAGATGACTGGGCTTTGGCGCGCTTTGACGGCACGGCGTTATATGAACATGAAGACCCACGGATTGGCGAGCACCAAGATTGGGGCACGCTGATTTTTAACTACGGCCGTAATGAAGTACGTAACTTCTTGATTGCCAGCGCTTATTTTTGGCTAAAAGAATTTCATATTGACGGACTTCGCGTAGATGCCGTTGCCTCCATGCTTTATTTAGATTACTCGCGTAAAGCTGGTGAATGGTTGCCTAATAAATTTGGTGGTCGTGAAAATTTAGAAGCAATTGATTTCCTCAAACAACTCAATATGATTGTGCACCAAGATTTTCCTGGTGCATTAACCATTGCAGAAGAATCCACTGCTTGGCCTGCTGTATCGCGCCCTATTTACCTCGGTGGCCTAGGTTTCAGCATGAAATGGAACATGGGCTGGATGAACGACACGCTGAGTTACATTGAAAACGAACCAGTGCATCGCAAATACCACCACAGCATGCTGACTTTTGGGCAACTTTATGCCTATTCGGAAAATTTTGTATTGCCGTTTTCACACGACGAAGTCGTGCATGGTAAAGGTTCGCTCATCGGCAAAATGCCAGGCGACTCTTGGCAAAAATTTGCTAATTTGCGCTTGTTAATGACGCTACAAATGACAAGTCCAGGTAAAAAACTCAACTTTATGGGTAATGAAATTGCCCAAAATCTTGAATGGAACGTTAATCGCAGCTTAGATTGGCATTTGCTTGAACACGAAGCGCACATTGGAATACAACGCGCGGCCCGCGATTTGAATTGGCATTACCTCAAACTGAACAGCTTGCATACACTGGATTTTGACGTACATGGTTTTGAATGGATTGATTGTCATGACTCCGACCAATCAATTATTAGCTTCATTAGGCATGGCCTAGATAATTCTTTTGCTATAATAGTATTGAATTTTACGCCGGTGTTACGTGAAAATTATCGAATTGGCGTGCCGCAAGCAGGCCAATATGCAGAGATTTTCAATAGTGATGCTGCGTATTATGGCGGTAGTAATCAAGGTAATGGCGCAGGCTTGCAAAGCGAAAATATTGCTTGGATGAATAGAGCGCAGTCACTCTTAATTACACTACCGCCATTAGCAGGCTTAATCATTACGAGCAAAAACTAATTAATATGGATTTAATATTCATCAATTAAAGCGTATCTAATTAGATGCAAAAACACCGTACTATTAATTATAAATCACATTAAATATATAGAATAACCAATTGTTTTAAAATAATAAATGACAACTCTTACTCAATTCCCCGCTTGGCAAAAACTGTGTGCTCACCAAAAATCAGTGGCGCCTTTACATATGCGCGACTTATTCGCTGCTGACGCAAAACGCTTTGAAAAATACAGCTTAAAATTTGCCGATATTTTATTTGATTACTCCAAACATCGCATTACGGATGAAACCTTGCCTTTGCTGTTTCAAATGGCACGCGAAGCCAACATTGAACAATGGCGCGATAAAATGTTTACGGGTGAAAAAATCAATATCACTGAAAATCGCGCGGTATTACACACGGCATTGCGCAATCGCAGCAATACGCCTGTTTATGTAGACGGCAAAGATGTCATGCCAGACGTGAACGCGGTACTGAAACAAATGCGTGATTTTTCGGAAAAAGTACGCGATGGTAGCTGGAAAGGTTTCACTGGCAAACGCATCACTGATATCGTGAATATCGGCATTGGTGGCTCTGATTTAGGCCCTGTGATGGTGTGCGACGCGTTAAAACCTTACGCTAGCCCAGAACTTAACATCCATTTTGTATCAAATATTGATGGCGCGCATCTTATGCGTGCACTGGAAAAATGCAATCCAGAAACGACTTTGTTTATTGTCGCTTCAAAAACATTTACCACACAAGAAACCATGACCAATGCAACCACTGCTAGGACTTGGTTTTTAGAATCCGCCAAAGATAATAGCCACGTAGCCAAACACTTCGTAGCTTTATCTACCAATGCAAAAGCAGTGGCCGATTTTGGTATTGATACCGCCAATATGTTCGCGTTTTGGGATTGGGTGGGTGGGCGCTATTCATTGTGGTCAGCCATCGGCTTAAGCATTGCCTTGTATGTTGGCATGGATAATTTCGAAGCTTTATTGGATGGCGCGCATGAAATGGACAACCATTTCAAAACCGCGCCTTTAGAGCAAAATATGCCAGTGATTTTGGCATTAATCGGCATTTGGTATAACAATTTCTTTCATGTAGATACGCACGCGATTTTGCCGTATGACCAAGGTATGGCACGCTTCCCCGCTTATATGCAACAAGCGGATATGGAAAGTAACGGCAAATTTATATGCCGCGATGGCACGCGTGTGCAATATAAAACCGGCCCGGTGATTTGGGGTGAGGCTGGTACTAACGGCCAACATGCGTTCTATCAGTTAATCCATCAAGGCACACAAATTGTACCTGCTGACTTTTTAATGCCAGTGCACAGTCATTACGCAATCGGCAAACACGGCTACGCGCATCACAAAATCCTGTTAGCTAACTTTTTTGCGCAAACGCAATCGTTAATGTTGGGAAAAACCAAAGAAGAAGCGCGCACTGAACTTGAAACACAAGGCTTAAGTGGTGACGAATTGGAAAAACTATTACCGCACAAAGTATTTGAAGGCAATCGCCCTACCACTTCTATCTTGTTCGACAAATTAACGCCGAATACATTAGGCAAATTAATTGCGCTATACGAACACAAAATATTCGTGCAAGGCATTCTGTGGGATATTAATAGCTACGACCAATGGGGCGTGGAATACGGCAAGCAAATTGCAAAACAAATCTTGCCGCAATTAACCAGCGATGAAAAAGTGAGCAATTACGACAGCTCAACCAATGGGTTGATTAATCATACTAAAGAGTTGAAGTAGTTTTTGCAGGACAGGAAAACATAGATTTCCTGTCCTTAATTAAGTACTTAGTGTTTAGACTGCTCAGTAATTTCAATTAAACTTTGCATCAAACCTAAAGTGTTCTTAGGCTATTTCTTACTATTTTGGTGTCAATCTTCAGAGGCAGTGTGGAAGCATGAGTTATGTGTGCAGCTTTGAGCCAGTCAGTGCGCCATCGGCAAGAGTACTCATTCTAGGTTCTATTCCGGGGGATGCATCGCTTAAGGCAAAGCAATACTACGCACATTGGCAGAATTCATTCTGGAAAATTATGTCTGAAATCACGAACGTTTCTCACACAGCGACATATGAGCAAAGGGTAGCCTCTCTCATTGCATCCAAAATCGCATTGTGGGACGTACTGGAATCATGCACGCGTCCGGGAAGCATGGATGCATCGATTGTGCGGAACAGTATTAAGGTAAATGACTTTCCCCGCTTCTTCTCTGAACATCGCAGCATCCATATAATCTGCTTTAACGGTGCTACTGCAGAAGCTGAGTACATGAAGCATGTGATGCCACTCAATCTTCATGTCAATGCCCGTCTTATCCGACTGCCGTCTACTAGCCCCGCCTATGCCGCAATGCCATTCAAGGACAAACTGACAGCTTGGCGCACTGCCGTTTGTACATAACTTAGGTGCACCAAACTCCACGCCCTCAACTTATTAGCGGAACGCCTAAAGGCGCCCCAACTCAAACAAGCGTCAAATCACTACCTTAATTTCATCCCTTTAACCATCGTATCCAAGCCAACCGATTTCGCCATGCTCGCACCTAAGCGTTTTGCAAAACGATCAGTTATGCTGTCTTGATAAGTAAAATCAACAATTTCTTCTTGTTTAATCACTTCGCGCGCGACGTAATCGGCACTACCTAATGCGTCAGCCAGACCAATTTTAATGCTTTGTTCGCCGCTCCAAAATAAACCGCTAAACGTTTCATTGTCTTCTACCAAGCGATTACCACGGCCTTCACGCACGATTGTTTTAAACTGCTCGTGTATTTGATTCAGCATCGCTTGCGCTAGTTGCTGATGCTTTGGATTAACTGGTGAGAATGGATCCAACATGGCTTTGTTTTCGCCAGCGGTTAATAATCGGCGCTCTACACCCACTTTTCCCATCAACTCGGTAAAGCCATAACCATCCATTAACACACCGATTGAGCCAACAATACTGGCTTTATCCACGTATATCTTGTCAGTCGCCGCTGCGATGTAATAGCCACCAGAAGCGCAAATATCTTCCACTACCGCATAAACTGGAATAGTCGGATGCAGCTTCTTTTGGCGTCTTATTTCATCGTAAATAATACCAGCTTGCACTGGGCTGCCACCTGGGCTATTAATGCGCAAAATAATGCCTTTAGTGCCTTTATTTTCGTAGGCATCATTTAAGCTACCCATAACAGAATCGGCATTGACTTCGCCACCCGCCTCAATCACACCAGAAACTTCGATCAAAGCCGTGTGCGCGCCTGTTGTCGCTTTACCGTTAGTTATCCAACCTAATGCATAAAACAGCACAATAAATAAATAAACAAACATTAATACTTTAAAAAAGATACTCCAGCGCCTTGCCGTTTTTTGCTCTTTTAAGCCAGATAAAGCCAGCTTTTCGATGGTTTGTTGTTGCCAATTACTATCTTGTTGATTTGAGTCAGACATTCAATTTTCCTATTAGCGGGTTTTATGTAGTTGATCTAAATGTATCGTAATTTGTTGATTTTGTTCAGTAACCATTAATGCTTGCAGATTTTTGCCTTTGCATGGCCCCATCATACAATGCCCTGTATCTGGCGCATAATGCGCGCCATGGGTTGCGCAAATTAAATAATCCTTGTTCACGGTAAAAAACTCTCCCTGATTCCAATCCAGCTCAATTGGCACGTGCGCACAGCGATTCACATAAGCGTACGCTTTTCCATGAAAACGGATGACAAAACCAGTCGCCATTTCCCCTAATTGCGGCAAATCGAATCTTAAGCCGAGCGATTTTTCGACTAAATCATGGCTATTTAAAGTAATGGTACGATTTTGCATAATTCAGCTTGCATGAATAGTTTTATATTTATTACCAAGTTAACCTAAGATCTAATCAGTCAATTTTCTCTTAATAGCCAAGCACTTAACTCATCAAAATGATGAAATAATTGCAAAGGATTATAACTCAATAATTTTTCGCCCGCTTGCGCACCAAAAGTCACCCCCACCGCGCTTACACCAGCGTTCTGTGCCATTTGCAAATCATAACTGGTATCACCAATCATTAAAGTGCGCTCTGGCGTAATCACCAGTTTATCCATTATCTCATCCAACATTTGCGGATGTGGTTTAGAAAAACACTCATCCACCGTGCGTGTAGCATGAAAATAATTGGTTAAACCGCAATGCTGTAGAGCCAGATTTAAACCGCGCCGACCTTTGCCAGTGGCCACGGCCAATTTAAAACCGCGCCGACTCAATTCAATAACAGTTTCTTTTGCACCGTCAAATAACGGGATTTCACTTTCGCCCGCATAATAATTTACCGTATATTGAGCAGCCAAAGCCTGCGCTTGCGTAGCAGGAATATCACCATATAATGCATAAATCGACTCTTTTAAGCCCAAGCCAATAATGTTACTAGCGGCTTGCGGGTCCAAGGTTGGCAATCCAACTTGCTCCGCGGCCTTAACAATCGCATCCACAATCATGCCAGTAGAGTTGGCAATGGTGCCATCCCAATCCCAAACGATTAAATCAAACTGCCTGTCTTTGCTCTGTTTGTTTGTATTATTTTCTAACATTTTTGTACTGTTAACTTTCAGATTTTTAAATCAAATTCTCAAATTAAGTCTTTTAAACCATTCATAAACTTTTGTAAATCTTGCGGCAATGGCGCAACTAGCTTCAGCTTTTCAGCTGATACAGGATGCCGCAGATTTGTTTCAAAAGAATGCAAAAACATGCGTTTTAAACCTTTTTTCTGCAATGCCTTATTATTGGCAAAATCGCCATATTTATCATCGCCTAAAATCGGAAAACCCAAATGCGCCAATTGCACACGTAATTGATGTGTGCGCCCAGTAACAAGTTGCGCTTCTAGCAAACTAAACCCAGTAAAGGCTTGTTTTAAATAGAAAATCGTTTCTGAATGTTGCGCTTGATCGTACTTATCTTTACTTTTATCCGTCACAACGTTCACGCGACGCTCACCATTTGGCAGCACATATTTTTGCAAATCCAAAGTTACACGTTTTTTCTTTTCAGTCCACTCGCCTGCCACCAGCATTAAATAACGCTTATCGGTCTGATTATTCCGAATCATTTCATGTAGCGCAACCAATGCAGCACGCTTTTTTGCCAACATTAATACGCCAGAAGTCTCACGATCAAGCCGATGTACTAATTCTAAAAACTTGGCTTTTGGTCGCTCCATACGCAACTGCTCAATCACACCACGGCTGACTCCACTCCCACCATGCACAGCAAAACCAGCTGGTTTATCAATCACCAGCAGCGCATCATCTTCAAAAATAATGGTGCTTTCTAATACAGATTTTGCTGGCTGGTCAGACTTTTGACTCTCTAGTAACTCCTTGTCATTGGCGGCAATACGAATCGGCGGCACGCGCACGATATCGCCAATTAACAATTTGTACGAGGCATCGATACGGCCTTTATTCACACGCACTTCGCCACTGCGCAAAATGCGGTAAATATGACTTTTTGGTACACCCTTAAGCACTTTAGTCAGAAAATTATCAATGCGCTGACCTTCACTGGCTTCATCAATGGTGACATTAGCGGCGGCATGTGCGCCTATTGGTTTTTCTGGCTGGATATTTTGTTCTATTTGCATGTTTAATTTTTGCTTAAACGGCTGATTACGCCTATACTATTGATGTTGTTGAATTTAAATTGCTTAAAAGCATGTCGACAAACACTTAATTATTAACGTTTTCGCAAAACGAACACGTTGATGACAAAAATATTTGGCTAATACCGCTCGCCATATTTAAGTAGCGATAAAACAATTGCGCTCTAGCCGCCGCAGACAAATAAACATAAACGCGACTGAAGTTACTGAAGACCGAATTTTAACGAATTTACGCCAAACTATATATAGAATTATTAGGCATAAATTTTAATATCATCAATTTTAAGATGATGAGACATTTTTCAATCAATTAAAAAACGTAACCAACCTATTTCTTTCATTAGAAATGGTTACAATTAACTAAACGCTACAAGCGTCAGATTGATTTTAAGCAGCCAAGATGCTGCGCCAATGCTCATTGCATGCTTAGATTTAGCGCAATTTTATATCATGCGCCTTGAAGATACCCTTCAGCCACTTTAATCAAAGTAAATTATTCTTAAGTACATTTAACACTTAAGTTACTAATGTCTGCATTGCTCGAGCGCGGGAGCAATCAATGAAACGCATGTTATTTAATGCAACGCAATCAGAAGAATTACGCGTTGCAATCGTAGACGGACAAAAACTCGTCGATTTAGATATCGAACACGCAGGTAAAGAGCAACGTAAAAGCAATATTTACAAAGGCGTTATTACCCGTGTAGAACCATCCCTTGAAGCCGCTTTTGTCGATTATGGCAATGAGCGTCATGGCTTTTTACCCTTTAAAGAAATCTCACGCAGCTACTATTCAGAAAAAGTAGAAGGTGGCAAAGCACGTATTCAAGACGTAATCAAAGAAGGTCAAGAACTAATCGTTCAGGTGGATAAAGATGAGCGCGGCAATAAAGGCGCTGCTTTAACTACTTACATCTCACTGGCTGGTCGCTATTTAGTGTTAATGCCAAACAACCCACGTGGCGGTGGCGTTTCTCGTCGTATTGAGGGCGAAGATCGCAACGAATTACGTGACGTGATGGCGCAATTAGAAGTGCCTAATGGCATGAGCATTATTGCGCGCACGGCTGGTATCGGCCGTAATGCAGAAGAATTACAATGGGATTTAAACTACTTAACGCAATTATGGACTGCAGTTGAAGAAGCTTCTCACATTCAACCTGGCGCGTTTTTAATCTACCAAGAAGGCAGTTTAGTCATTCGCGCGATTCGCGATTATTTTAGTGCAGATATCGGTGAGATATTAATCGATACGCCAGATGTGCACGAACAAGCCGTACAATTTATGAACCACGTAATGCCGGGCAATGTGGCGCGTGTTAAATTGTACCAAGATGAAATTCCGCTATTCTCCCGTTTTCAAATCGAACACCAAATTGAATCGGCTTTTTCACGCGAAGTGCGTTTGCCTTCTGGCGGCGCGATTGTGATTGACCATACCGAAGCTTTAGTTTCAGTAGACGTTAACTCTGGCCGTAGCATTAAAGGCGCAGATATCGAGCAAACAGCGTTTAACACCAATTTAGAAGCGGCTGAAGAAGTCGCGCGTCAATTGCGCTTACGCGACCTTGGCGGCTTAGTGGTGATTGACTTTATTGATATGGAAAGCCAACGCAATCAACGTGAAGTAGAAAACACGTTACGCGATGCTTTGCATGCAGACCGCGCACGCGTACAAACGGGCAAAATCTCACGCTTTGGCTTGTTAGAGCTTTCGCGCCAGCGTTTACGCCCAAGCTTGGGTGAAACCAATCATGCAGCTTGCCCACGTTGTAGCGGCACAGGCCATATTCGTGGTATCGAATCAACCGCCCTACACATCTTGCGCATTACGCAAGAAGAGGCGATGAAAGACAACAGCGCAATTATTCAAGTGCAATTGCCTGTTGAAGCGGCCACTTTCTTGTTGAATGAAAAACGTGCGGATATTCATAAAATCGAACAACGCATGGGTGTTGAAGTGATTTTAATTCCAAATATCCATATGGAAACGCCGAATTACAGCATCACACGTATTAAACAAGATGATGTGACAGAAGAAACATCTCAAGTCAGCTACAAAATGGTTGAGTTACCAGCTGAAACTGCTTATGAACGCGGCTTAAATGAAGAGGCTAAACCAAAAGCACCGGAGGCATTAGTTAAAGGCATTAAAACAGCTACCTCTGCGCCGCTAGTAGAGCAAAAAGCGATTGAAACAATTGCACCTGTTGCCAAAGTTTCACTATTTGGCCGCATTAAACAATGGTTTGGTGCTAAACCTGAGCCGAAAGCTGAAGAAACAACGGCAGATAAAGCAACTCGCGAAACACGTGATAACGCGCGCAATAACGACCGTAATCGTAACAACAATCGCAACCGTACTCGCAACAATGACCGTAACGCTAACAACCGGGATCGCAACAATATAGCGGGTGCTGAACGCAGTGATAAACCGCAGCAACAGGCAAAACCACAACAGCCGCGCCCTGAGCGCCAAGAACGTCCCGTGCGTCAAGACAAGCCACAAGATAAAGTTGGGCCTAAAAATGCATTAAATAACGAAGTGCGTACTGATGTTGCTGAAAAAATAGAAACTACAGCAACGAATCTACCGACACAAGGCAATCCAGTTACTGATGCAAATCAAGTACCTCGCCAAGAACGCAGCGGCCGCCGTAGTCGTGGTGGTCGTAATCGTAAAAACCGTGACGGCAGCCGTGATGAGAATCGTGAGCCACGCGACCCAAATGCAGCAACCCCTGCTTTTGTGCCAAATGATGTGGTTGTAGACAATACGCCGATTATTGTGCAAGTTGCTGCACCTGAACCTATTGCTCAAATAGAAACAGTGCAAGAGAAAGCTGGTCAAGCGCAAAAACCAGCACAATCAAAAGCGCCTGCGGCAAAAACAGCCAAAACAGCGTCTAATAAAACTGAGACTAAAGCGAAAGCAGAGCCTGAATTAAAAACGGAAGTCGCCGTAGCGAATGTTGAAACAGCGAAGAAAGCTGATGCAGCGAGTGAAACAACTGTGTCAGAAAAACCTGTGAAAGCAAAAGCAGAGAAAAAACCTGCTGCACGCAAACCAGCTAAAACTGCTAAAGCGGCAGATTCTAAACCGCTTGATTTAAGTGCTAGCGGCTTGCAATTAGTGGAAACAAAAGGTGATGCGAAAGCAACGCCACCTGTGGCTGAAGCACCTAAACCACGCACTACTCGCAAAGCACCTAACTGGAAAAAAGATGCAGAATCAAAAAGTGATGATGCGCCTTTGGTAATGGTAGAAACGCAAAAATAATTGAGCGATTTAAAAAACTGTAAAATTTAATGCATCATAAAAAAGCCCAGCTTAATCGCTGGGCTTTTTGTTTATATCCAACATTTAGGATCATTAATGCTGATGAGCACTTAGCTTCTTAAATAATTTACCAGCATAAACCCAATCATTGTCATCAATAAACTACCCACAACATGGCTAGCAATATGCCCTGCCGCCCATACATACTCTTGCTTGTGTAAGTAATGAAAAGCTTCTGCAGAAAATGCTGAAAAGGTAGTCAAGCCACCTAAAAAACCAGTTGTTACAAATAAACGCAACTCGTTTTGATGTGGCGTAGCCACAAAATAAGCCATTGCCATGCCCATTAAAAAACCACCAACCAAGTTGGCAATTAACGTGCCGAGTGGAAATAAGCTGGCGTTAAACGCAAGGCCTAAACCCCATCGTGCCCAAGCGCCAATTGCCGCCCCACCCCCAACTGCAAGCCATTGCCCTGCTACCATATCGCACTTTCCGTTTCAAAATATATGTAAGATCTTTGTATTTAAAAATATTGAGCTTAACCACTATAATATTAAATATACCATCTAATTCATGAAAGAACATTTTGCGCGTTTTATTTGCCACCTCAGAAGCTTACCCACTCATCAAAACAGGCGGCCTTGCGGATGTTAGCGGGGCTCTGCCAAAAGCGATTCAGCAATTACCAGCGTTTGATGGCGAAATAAAACTGTTAATACCTGGTTATAGCGCAGTTTTGGCTAAATTAAAAAATATCAAAGTGATTGCCGATATTCAGGTTTTAAATCAGGCTTGCACAATTCTCAGCGGCAAGATGCCTGACAACGATTTAGATGTGATTGTGATTAAAAATGCACAATTGTATGAACGCGTCGATGGACCCTATAGCGACGAAAACGGTAAGGATTGGCCTGACAATCCACTGAGATTTGGCGTGCTTTCACGCGTTGCCAGTCTTTTATGTAGTGCAAAAAGTCCAATACCAGATTGGATTCCAGATCTGATCCAATGCAATGATTGGCAAACTGGTTTAACACCTGCTTACATGAAGTTAGTAGACAACAGCCAAACAAAATCTATTTTCAGCATTCACAATCTGGCTTTTCAAGGTAACTTTGATGCCAGTTGGATCAGCTTACTGGAACTGCCCATTGCGCATTTCAATATCGATGGATATGAGTATTTTAACCAAGTGTCGTTTTTAAAAGCTGGGCTTTTTTATGCTGACCAATTAAGTACCGTGAGCCCGACTTACGCAAAGGAAATTCAAACGGAAACATTTGGCTTTGGCCTACAAGGCTTATTAGCAACACGCAGCGATGCATTAACCGGAATTTTAAACGGCATTGATACCCAAGACTGGAATCCAGCAACAGATGCTCACTTACCAAAAAACTTTAGTGATAAACGCATTACTGGCAAACGAATCGTTAAGCAGTCCTTACAGCAGCAGTTAGGGCTTCAAAATGATGCGAATGCCCCATTATTGGGCATCGTAAGTCGGTTAACTCATCAAAAAGGATTGGATTTACTACCTTCGATCATGCCTCAACTGATTCAGCAAGGTTGCCAATTTGCGATACTGGGCAGCGGCGATAAAATACTGGAAGCCAGTTTTAACGATTTAGCCGAACAATTTCCCAATCAAGTTAGCATGAATACTGGCTACCATGAACATCTTTCACATAATATTATGGCGGGCGCTGATATGTTTATCATGCCATCCCGTTTTGAACCTTGCGGTTTAAACCAACTATATGGCTTATCTTACGGAACACCACCAATCGTAACGGCTACAGGCGGTTTAGCTGACTCTGTTACTGATACCACTGATGCGACAATTAAAGATCATACTGCGACCGGATTTATCATTCAATCGACCACTTCTGCATCACTTCTGCTCACCATTCAGCGCGCAGTAGAAATGTGGAAAAACAAGAAAACGTGGCGGAAAATTCAGAAAAATGGCATGAATCGTGAAGTGAGTTGGGAGTTCAGTGCACAATATTATTTAGATTTGTATGAAAAAACGTTATTAAGTAAATAGGATGAAAAGTTGGCACAGCTGATGCTTATATAAAATCAAGCTTCTCCAAAGCCAAATTCTCCTCCCTAGGGGTATAACTTTAATTAGTTATGCCCCCTTTTTTTGCCTTGTAATCTTTGCTTTAAAAACCAAACTGATTTGACTCAATAGTCTTTAGCTATCAATTATTACTTAACAACCCTACTTAACAATAAAGTGTTCGCGATAATACTTAAGCTCGTCAATCGACTCATAAATATCTGCTAACGCTTCATGTTTGCTGGCTTTTTTAAATCCAGAATAAATAGTGGGTTTCCAACGACGCGCCAACTCTTTAAATACGCTCACATCCAAATTGCGATAATGAAAATAGGTTTCTAAATCAGGCATATAACGCGCCATAAAGCGCCTATCTTGGCAGATAGAATTACCACACATGGGCGACTTTCCTGCCGGTACATGTTGTTTTAAGAACGCAATCATTTGCTCCGTTGCAGTCTGTTCATCCAACGTGCTTGCTTTCACTTTTTCAATTAATCCGCTACGCCCGTGTGTACCTTTATTCCACGCGTCCATGCCATCTAACACGCTATCTGCTTGATGAATAACCAATACTGGCGATTCGGCCAGTACGTTTAAATCGGCATCCGTTACCACGGCAGCAAGCTCTAAAATACGATCGCTATCTGGTAGCAAACCACTCATTTCCATATCTAGCCAGATTAAATTGTCATTATTTTGGTTATTGCTGGGAGCGCTCATCATGATTTCCATTAAATACAGTTAAAAAAATTGAATTATTAAGCGCAAAACTGAACGTACTGCGCATAAATGCTTCACAATAACATTATATTTAATATTTAAGCTTTTAACCGTATGGCATCTACGCTCACCTTTACTTTTATTTTCTTACTAATCGCAACGACAGCCACGCGTATTTGGCTTGGCTCGCGACATGTCAAACATGTACAAACGCATCGCAGCGCGGTTCCCGTAGCCTTTGCAGGCAATATCAGTTTAGAATCCCACCAAAAAGCGGCTGACTACACCAGCGCAAAAAGTAAACTAGCGTTAATCGAAGTAGTTGTGCAGGCTGTATTATTGGCTGTGCTTACCATAGGTGGCGGTTTGCAATGGATAGATGACGCTTGGTTTAACATTTTGCCTAGCCACGAAATTATTCGCGGCGCTTTGGTTATTTGTAGCGCCCTGTTAATTAGCAGCTTGATTGAGATTCCATTCGACTATTACAAAACATTCACCATTGATGAGCAATTTGGTTTTAATAAAATGACGCCAGCAATGTTTTTCAGTGACATGTTGAAACACAGCTTAGTAGGTTTGGTGCTTGGTGCACCTATTTTGTTTGCTGCGTTATGGTTAATGCAAGGCGCCGGCGAATATTGGTGGTTTTATTTATGGGTGGTTTGGAGTGTATTTAATATCGTGATGTTGGCGGTTTATCCAACCTTTATTGCACCATTATTTAATAAATTCACCCCGCTGGCAGATGAAAACTTGAAAGCGCGCATTGAAGCATTATTAACAAAATGCGGTTTTAAATCGCAAGGTCTTTTTGTGATGGATGGCTCTGCACGCAGCAGCCACGGCAACGCTTATTTCACAGGTTTTGGCAGCAGCAAACGTGTGGTATTTTTCGATACATTATTGAGCCGATTAAACGAACAGGAAATTGAAGCTGTGCTTGCACATGAACTGGGGCACTTTAAGCATCATCACGTGATTAAACGTATCGCCATGCTATTTTTCATGAGCTTTTTAGGTTTGGCATTATTAGGCTGGTTGATGAATCAAACTTGGTTTTACAGCGGCTTAGGCGTGACTGAAATCAGCAATCATATGGCTTTGCTGTTGTTTTTGTTGGTGTCGCCAGTATTCTTGTTTATATTGCGCCCTTTCATGGCAAGTTATTCACGTAAAAATGAATTCGAAGCAGATGACTACGCAGCTAAGCACGCAGACGCTAATCATTTGGTAGACGCATTGGTTAAGCTATATCGTGATAACGCATCCACGCTTACGCCAGACCCCTTGCACTCAGCGTTTTATGATTCTCATCCGCCCGCAAGCATTCGCATATCAAAATTAGCGGCGTATACGCATTAACAGATATTCATAGGCCAATGCAATGCTAAAAACCTTACTGATATTGACAACTTCAACGGTGTTTAGCTTAAGCATTCAGGCCAATGAATTATTTCCTAAAGCAGATATTAATGCGGGCAAGGCGCTTGTCGATACGCATTGCATTAGTTGCCACGCCAGCAGCTACGGCGGCGATGGCTCTGGCATTTACACACGTGAATATAGAAAAGTGCAGACTTCCAAAGGCTTAATCGCCCAGATACGTAACTGCAACACCATGCTAGGTTTAAAATGGTTTGAAGATGAAGAACTTAACGTAGCAGCGTATTTAAATCAAACTTACTATAAACTTGAGCGTTAATGCCGAATAATCACTTTCCAAATTAAGCATTTTTAATACCCTTTCTCAAAATACTCACTTTCAAATATTAGGCTCAATCATTGAAGAATAATCAGTTATGCCGCAAGGTTTAGTCGTCGCATCGTACGGCAAACGTTATGATGTAGAACTCGCAGACAAAACACGCATTAAGTGTGTCACACGTGGCAAAAAAACCGATTTAGCCTGTGGTGATAATGTGAATATCAAACTCACCGACAAGGCTGAAGGCGTTGTGGAGTCGAGCTTACCGCGCACTTCTCTGCTGTATCGCAGTAATGAATATAAAAGTAAAATTCTTGCGGCAAATGTCACACAAATCGTTATCGTATTAGCGACTCAGCCAAGTTTTTATGAGGCATTGTTAAATCGTTGCTTAATCGCTGCTGAGGCTGCCAATATCAAACCGCTTATCGTGCTGAATAAATGCGATTTAAATGATGATGACAATGCAAAAACTAGGTTGCAACTATATAGCGACTTAGGTTACCAAGTCGTTCATTTGTCTGCCAAGCAAGATATTCAGGTTTTACATCAATATTTAGCCAATCATCGTAGTGTTTTAGTCGGCCAATCTGGCATGGGGAAATCCACAATCATTAATGCGTTATTGCCAAATATGAATGTACGCACCCAAGAAATCAGTACCGTATTGGATAGTGGAAAACACACAACAACCGCAACGCATTTGTACCATCTAGACAGTAATAGCAGTTTGATTGATTCACCTGGCTTGCAAGAGTTTGGCCTTAATCATCTTTCAAATGAACAGCTAGAGTTAGCATTTAAAGAATTTAAACCTTATTTAGGCAAATGCCGATTTAATAACTGTAAGCATTCGCACGAACCGGATTGCGCTGTGATTAATGCGGTTAATGATGGCAAAATCTCAAACATTAGACTCAGTTTCTACAAAAGCTTATCCAGCGAACTATCATAGTTAGGTACTGGCAATGTATATAAACTTCAAGCTTCTCTATCCACGACATACGCACGAACTCGCTTGTTAGACTTCACTTACCAGCAATTATCATTTAACATCCCCAATTGAATCTATATGTTATATAGTCAATATCCAAATTCACTTTATTTTCATACCTAAAATTAAAAATGATTGATTTAAAAAGAGAACAGGTAGAAGTAACAAGATTGGCGCTGGGTATGTATATTACGGAGCTGGATAGGCCGTGGATAGGTACGCCTTTTATGTTGCAAGGTTTTTTGCTAGATGATCAATCTGATTTCGACACTCTCATATCTATTTGCCAGTTTGTTTATGTTGATCGCACAAAGTCAGCTGGTGATCAATTTATTGCACCCGCCAAACAAAATACAGCTATCAAGCGTGAAGGCTCTGTCATTAAGTTAAAAAATCCGAATAGCATACTTACTGACAAGCAAATATATAACAATCAATCAGCACCGCACAGCAATAAAACTTCATTTTTAGATGTCTTAAAAGAAGTAAAAAACTACCAACCCAAGCAAAATGCAATGTCCAATAGCAATAGAGATAGCACTGCATATAACATGCGCCATGGCGCAAATACTGCCGCACAGGAAGCGCTACCCTACTCTCATTCGCCAGACTCTCATCAGAAATCTGTGACCCACCAATTAGTAGAAGATCTCAGTGGATTTATTGCTGGCTTATTTCATAAACGGAATAAAGCTAAAAATTCTATTAACCACCCTACAGATGCTAAATCTAGACAAGCTGTAGATGATGATGGCTATAGAATCACGATTTTTGAGGAAGACTCGCCCGTTGAAAATGAAATCTTAGCGATAGCGCCCGTTTATGAGCAATCTCAAATTGCAACACGTGATATTTTTGAATCAGTCGCCAATGAGCAAAATCTTGATTTAACCGCTGTCAGTGAAATTTTAGATAGTATGGTCGAAAGTATTGGCCGCACACCAGACGCTTTACTGTGGTTAGCAAAATTAAAAAAAACTGACGATTACGCCTATAACCATGCTTTAAATGTTTCGATTACTTTGATGGCTTTTGCTAATTTTTTAGCGTTATCAAAAAAACAAATCAAAGAACTCGGTTTAGCAGGTTTATTACAAGATATTGGTAAAGTTAAAATCTCTGCCGATATCTTATTGAAAGAAGGCAAACTGACGCGTGAAGAATACGAGCATGCCAAAAAGCACGTTGATGAAAGCCTGAAAATTTTAGAAACTACACCAGATATATCCAATACGACCATATTTTTGGTCGCTCAACATCATGAACGCATTGATGGCAGCGGCTATCCCTATCAGTTAAAAGGCAATCAAATCGGCCTTGTATCACAAATTTCTGGATTAATTGATACTTACTGCGCCTTAACAAGTCATAAAAGTTATGCCAGAGCTGTGTTTCATCAACAGGCTTTAGATGAAATACATCAGTTAAGTGGCAAGCAATTTAGTGCAGAATTGATTGATCAATTAGTACAGTTTATGGGTATGTATCCAGTCAGCTCATTGGTAGAGCTCAACACTGGCGAAGTTGCCGTCGTGATTCAGCAAAATCAGGTCAGGCGATTATTGCCGCGCCTGATGTTACTGCTAGACTCCGATAAAGTACGTTACGATGCGCCTGTGATACTGAATCTACTCAACAACCCCAGCACTCCATCTGGCGAAGCGTACAAAATTGTCAACAGCCTCGCACCCGACAGCTACGGCTTGAATCCCAATGACTTTTATCTTTGATTGATTATTCAACAGTAGGCCATCGCCTTCAATTAATCGCATGTTAATAAATAACAAAATGGCAGATAGCATTCGCACTAAAGAACTATCCGAAACTGAACAGCCATTAGAAATTGAAATTGCTTATACCGAGCAAGAAATCGCACACAAGCTGAATCATTACTCGCTTAATCAGAAGTCATTATTTGCCAATCTCAACGTTAATTCTGAAGCACTACAGAAATGTGTTTCTTTAAAAGAAAATCACAATAATGTCTTTTTGATTGACCTTAAAAAAGCACTGAATGATTGGCAAAAAAATTTAAACTTAAGTCAGTTTTCACAGCATATTAATCAACTGATATTTTTATGGCTAAATGCTATCCAAAACAGCTTCAGCATACAAAATATACTTAACTGCCTGAGCTGTTTTGAATCTAACTCACTCTTTAGTAAAGAAAATACTAAGAAATTACATTTATTTTTGTTTGATATGGTTGCAGAAACGACGCAACAATATCAGCAACATCAGCTTAATTATTCACTCAACTTTGATACGCACACGCAATTACCGAATGCGAATCAAATATTAAGTTTTATAGAAAAAACAATTAATAAAGCTAGCAATAATCAACTCATCGCCTTATTTTCGATTCAATTTCAAATTGCCAGAAACAGTCCTATTTTTTCGCATATTGTCACAATTAATTTAAGTCAAAAAATCGCATCTATTCTCAAAAAAAATATCTCAACGGACATTATTTTGTTTCATAGTGGGAACTTACAGTTTGATTTATTAATAGCCGATTTAAACAATACAAGCAACCTTGACTTACTTGCCGCCAAAATAAATCGTGCCTTTGAAGATATCTTGCTGTTAGATGAGCATGACTCTGTTCTTGTTACTCCGTTTGCCGGCGCTGCAGTGATACAAAAACCGGCAAAAAATAGCCTTGATTTATATGCAAATGCTAAGTCAGCACTAGAAAATGCTATTGCAAAACATCAACAATTTGTCAAATACTCAGCATCCATCGAAGAAGAGTTACAACTACAAAATGACTTAGAAAACAAAGTATTAGATGCTTTTTCAACGGACAACTTAACACTATTTTTTCAGCCAATTGTTGACCTTAATCACTCGACTTGTGCTGGCGCCGAACTGTTATTGCGCTGGTGTGACGATACGGGAGATAACATTTATCCCAGTGTGACCATCGAAATTTTAAACAAGGTGGGCAAAGGAAAATTATTCACACGCTGGTTAATCAACTCTGCCTGCCGATACGCGAGCGAATTGATACATGAACACGATTTACCCATTTATTTAACCATTAACCTACGCGCAGAAGATTTATACGACATCGAATTACGGCACTTATTGCTGCAGACGATGGCTTTATGGAAAATTTCACCGCAGGATATTGTGCTTGAAATCACTGAAAACGGTTTTTTAGAATACAACGAAACTTCTCTGTCGGTTATTCAATCATTATCTGATGCTGGTTTCAGACTGGCGCTGGATGATTTTGGTACAGGATTCTCTTCTCTTTCACGATTACGGTCGATGCCGATTGATTTAATTAAAATTGATCAATCTTTTGTGCGTGATATTAAACATTCAGCCGATGATTTCGAAATCGTCAAATCAATCGCTATGCTTGCCAATAGTTTAGGTAAAGAAGTCCTGGCCGAAGGTGTTGAAGATAAAGACTGTTTAGACTTAATCAAACAAATGAAAATTCATAAATGCCAGGGGTATTATTTTGCAAAACCCATGCCATTTGAACAGTTTGTAGCATGGGCAAAACAGCACCAACCTACCTAAATGCTATAATAGCCAGATGCAAATTACCACTCGTTTAGAATTTGATGCAGGACATCGCATTCCTTCTCAT
This sequence comes from Pseudomonadota bacterium, assembly GCA_040387515.1. Lineage (GTDB taxonomy): Bacteria > Pseudomonadota > Gammaproteobacteria > Burkholderiales > Methylophilaceae > Methylotenera_A. The sequence goes on along the minus strand of JAZKDP010000006.1, from coordinate 15,284 downwards.
AAAAGCCAATGCCGCAATCTGCATGGGCATCGTTATACATTAGAAATTACCTTATCTGGCGATATTATTTCGCAAGACAACGTATCCGAAAGTGGTATGGTGATGGATTTTTCTGATGTGAAACGCATCGCGCGCGAAAGCGTAGTAGATGTTTGGGATCATGCCTTTTTAGTATTTAAAGATGATCTGGAAGTACTTAACTTCTTGAACTCATTACTCAATCATAAGACAGTGGTCTTTTCTACCGTGCCAACAGCAGAGAACATGGCCGCTGAAGCATTCAAAATTCTAAAAAACCAGTACAAAGATATTTATGGTAACCACTTGAAGTTAGAGCGTGTGAGGCTGTATGAAACACCGAATAGCTGGGCTGATGCACTGAGTTAACTTATTCGGCCAAATTAAAGTTTGCTAATTTAAAGCTTAATTGACTGCATAACTTGTTGCAAACCTGTCTGCCAATCTGGCAACGCCACATTAAACACCTGATTCAATTGATCATTATTCAAACTTGAATTGGCAGGACGCACCGCCGGTGTTGGATACTCTGCAGTCGTAATCCCCGCAATATTTTCCACACTTGCTTTAAGTGGTGGCAAATTCTTGCTGACTACCAACCGATTATATTCATCCACTATCGCACAGCTAAAGCCATGCCAAGAAGTTTTACCTTGATTGGTTAAATGATAAACACCCGTTTGGCTTATATTTTTCGGTTGCCATGCGGTTAATAATGAAGCGACAGCGTCTGCAATACTCTCGCTACTGGTTGGTGCTCCATATTGATCAGCCACAATGCGTAAGCTCTCACGCTCGCTTGCCAAACGAATAATCGTCTTTAAAAAGTTTTTGCCATAAGCGCCATAAACCCAGCTGGTACGTAGAATTAAATGCGGCAATCCCACTGCAACGATTGCATTCTCACCTGCAAGCTTGCTTTTACCATAAATACTTAATGGATTAACCACGTCAGTTTCAATATAAGCACTGGTTTTTGAGCCATCGTATACATAATCCGTTGAGAAATGTATCAGCGCTACATTCAATTTAGCCGCTTCTTCAGCCAAAACCTGCGGCGCAATCGCATTGATCGCATAGGCTAAATCGGGTTCTATTTCTGCTTTATCAACCGCAGTATATGCTGCTGGGTTAATGATTAAATCTGGCTGAATCATCTGTACAACGCGGCGGATTGCAGCGCTATCGCTTAAATCTAGTTGCTCACGGTTTAACGCAATCACTTCATGTTGCGTTAATCTATTTTGTAGCGCATGGCCGACCTGCCCGTTCACGCCAGTTAGTAAAATCTTTTTCATTTTTTTAATTATGTGTGTCTAAGTAAATTTTTTAGCATCTTGCAAACTTAAACCGACATTATCTTTACCCGATAGTATTGGTGTATCTTGCAAAGGCCATTCAATTGCTACACTTGGGTCATCCCATTTAAGACAACATTCATGCTTCGGCGCATAGAAATCGGTTGTTTTATACAAAAATTCAGCGGTTTCAGACAAGACTAAAAAACCATGTGCAAAGCCAGGTGGAATCCACATCTGGCGTTTATTTTCACCAGATAAGCGTGTGCCTTCCCATTGTCCAAAAGTAGCTGAAGACTCACGTAAATCAACCGCTACATCAAACACTTCGCCTTGTGTGACGCGTACCAATTTACCTTGTGCTTGTTCAATCTGATAATGCAATCCCCGCAATACGTTTTTAGCCGATTTCGAGTGGTTATCTTGCACAAAATTTACATTTAAACCTGTTGCTTGTTCAAACACTTTTGCATTAAAACTTTCGAAGAAGAACCCTCTTTCATCGCCAAATACTTTGGGTTCAAAAATAATAACCTCTGGAATACTGGTTCTAATAATCTGCATTAAAACACCTGTTCCGTCAGTAATAATTTAAGGTATTGTCCATAGCCATTTTTCGCATACTTATTCGCCAAAACTTCTAATTGTGTCGCATCGACAAACCCCATGCGGTAAGCAATCTCTTCTGGGCAAGCGATTTTTAATCCTTGGCGTTTTTCAATTGTTTGGATAAAGGTGCCTGCTTCCAATAGTGATTCATGCGTTCCCGTATCTAACCAAGCCATACCGCGACCCATCACCTCTACTTGCAAATCACCCCATTCTAAGTATTGACGATTCACATCGGTAATTTCCAACTCACCGCGTGCGGATGGCTTCATATTCTTGGCAATTTCCACCACGCGATTGTCGTAAAAATACAAACCTGTGACCGCATAACGCGATTTAGGCGACTTAGGCTTCTCTTCTAAACTAACAGCTTTACCTTCTGCATCAAATTCCACCACACCATAACGTTCAGGGTCATGTACAGGATAAGCAAAAACAGTAGCACCTTGCGTACGTTTTGCCGCATTTTGTGCCATTAAGGCTAATTCGTGACCATAAAAAATATTATCGCCCAGCACTAATGCACAAGGGTCGTTGCCAATAAATTGCTCACCAATAATAAACGCTTGTGCCAAACCGTCTGGTGATGGTTGTACCGCGTATTGAATATCCATTCCCCACTGTGTGCCATCGCCTAACAACTCTTGAAAGCGCGGCGTATCTTGCGGAGTAGAGATGATTAATACTTCACGTATCCCTGCCAACATCAACGCAGATAATGGATAATAAATCATCGGCTTATCGTAAACAGGCAGCAACTGTTTAGAAACCACTTGCGTCACTGGATACAGGCGCGTGCCTGAGCCGCCGGCTAAAACAATACCTTTCATGCTAACTCCTCACCACGTTCTTTGTAGTTTTTATTTACCCAGTTTTTATATTCACCACTGGTCACATTATTCACCCAATCTTGATGAGTTAAATACCATTTCACCGTTTTTTGAATACCTGTTTCAAACGTTTCGGCTGGCTTCCAACCCAGTTCACGCTCGATTTTAGTGGCATCGATGGCATAGCGCTGGTCATGCCCCGGTCTATCTGTCACATAAGTGATTTGGTCGCGATAGCTACCTGATTGTTTTGGTTTCTCTTTATCCAAAATATCGCATAATGTATGTACAACCTCCAGATTGGTTTTTTCATTCCATCCGCCAATATTGTAAGTTTCACCAACTTTGCCAGCCTCTAACACACGGCGAATCGCACTGCAGTGATCTTCTACATATAACCAATCACGCACGTTGCTACCATTGCCATAAATCGGTAGCGATTTGCCATTTAATGCATGGTGAATCACCAATGGAATAAGTTTCTCTGGGAAATGATACGGGCCATAGTTATTAGAACAATTCGTCGTCAACATCGGCATGCCGTATGTGTGATGATAAGCGCGCACCAAATGATCAGAAGCTGCTTTAGATGCAGAATATGGGCTATTAGGTTCGTATGGGTTGGTTTCTTTAAATGCAGAGTCTGTCGCGCTTAGTGAGCCATAAACTTCATCGGTAGACACATGCAAGAATCTAAAACTACTTTTGTCAGCATCATTTAATTCATTCCAGTAAGCGCGTGTTGCTTCCAACAAATTAAATGTGCCTACAATATTGGTTTGAATAAATTCGCCTGGTGCATGAATCGAGCGATCCACATGACTTTCGGCTGCAAAATTGACTATCGCGCGCGGCTGATATTCTTTTAAAAGTGTATCAACAATGGCTCTATCTCCAATATCGCCTTGCACGAACACATGCTCCGAATTTTGTTGTATATCGGCCAAATTAGCTAAATTACCTGCATAGGTAAGTTTGTCTAAATTGATACATTGTCCATATTGCCCTTTTACCCAATTTAAAACAAAATTACTGCCAATAAAACCTGCGCCGCCTGTAACGATGATGCAATTTTTCATGTGATTAAAACCTAACTTTAGATGTCTACTTAGTTGTTATAAAACTATTATTAATTATTACTCTATCTACTGTGGCTTAAAATTACCATAACTTGGCACCAGATTTAACAAGGCCACTTATATATTCCTCATGTGCTGCTAATTCGGATGCATCAGCCTTCACTACTTTTAGCACTCTCGGGCCTGTATCTCCCTTCAGCATATGCATAGTCGGCTGAGGCTGCACCAAGTCCATCATCAAGCTATTCTGTCCACGCGTCATGGCCATGTACACTTCGGCCAGCAACTCCGCATCCAGCAAAGCGCCGTGCAAGGTGCGTCTAGCATTATCAATACCGAAATGTCGGCACAAGGCATCTAAGTTATTTCGCTGTCCTGGCCGCGAATCTTTAGCCATTCTCAGTGTATCGGTGATTTTATCGCAAAACGTTTCAATTGGCTGTAGCCCGATATGACCAAGCTCGCTATTTAAAAAGCCCACATCAAACGGTGCATTGTGAATAATTAATTCTGAGCCATCAATAAAGTTGAGGAATTCTTCGGCAATTGCGGCAAACAGTGGCTTGTCCTGTAAAAACTCTAGCGTAATCCCATGCACTTCTTGCGCAGCAGGATCGATCTCACGCTGAGGATTTAAATACATATGAAAATGCTGATTGGTCGGTCGACGATTAATCATCTCAATCGCAGCAATTTCAATAATACGATGGCCTTGAGCAGGATATAAACCCGTGGTTTCAGTATCTAAGAATATTTGGCGCATGGTTTTAATTATTCAGTTTTTTTTAATTTCGGATAGCTTTTACAGCTTGGTTAATATCATTACTGTTACAAAAATGCTGCAACACCCTCATTGGCAAGCGCATCGGCTCGTTCATTTCCAGCATTACCAGCGTGGCCTTTTACCCAAATCCATTCTATTTTATGCTGATTGGCAAGCACGTCTAACACTTTCCATAAATCATCGTTTTTCACTGGCTTTTTATCTGCAGTGCGCCAATTACGCGCTTTCCAACCAACAATCCATTCACTGATGCCTTTTTGCACATAAGATGAATCGGTATACACTTTCACCACACACGGTTTTTTCAGCGCTTCCAAAGCGCGAATCACAGCGGTCAACTCCATACGATTATTGGTTGTCAGCTTCTCGCCGCCACTTAAGGTTTTTTCTTTGCCGTCATACATTAACCATGCACCCCAACCGCCCGGGCCTGGGTTTCCCTTACAAGCGCCGTCTGCATAAATCTCTACTATATTATTCATATTCAATGACTATTCTATTTGATGCTTGTTTTTAATTAAATGGTGCTGTTGGTAAGGCTTTGTTTTTTGCGACTGATTGACTGCCAACCGAGATTTTAACGAACTTTTCTTCCAGTTGGGTTTTAAAAGCGTCATATTAACAACGCGTTTTTTAGCCACTATAAAATAAACACCGCCCATCATTGGCCACCATTGACCACCTAACTTATCCATGAATGCAAAACGATTCAACCATTTTTGATTATTCATTGGTGGCTCATAACAATGCATTTCTCCACTGACAAATTCCAAACCCAGTAAAGCCAACCAATCTTTAATGCGCGATAAAGTAAAAAACTGCCCATTCCATGGATAATTATCTTCTTGGCTTAATGCATATTTTAAACCCCAAGCACTGATTGGATTAAAACCGGTTAAGATCAAATGCCCTTCTGGCACCAGCACACGCTCTGCTTCACGTAATGTTTGGTGCGGATTTTCACTAAACTCCAATACATGCGGCAGGCAAATCAAATCGATACAACTCTCTGCAAATGGCAAATAATCACTTTCGCAAAATACCGCTCCCGTACTATTTCCCACATGCAGCAAATGCGGAATACGCGAATTCTTAAGCGTATCCATTTGCGGCAATCCTAGCTGCACCGCATTAAATCCAAATATATCCCCTACTTTTTTGTCATACATCGTTTGCTCATGACTTAAGAGATATTGGCCTAATGTGGTCGATAACCAGTTATTTTGCTGTTCTAAATGCATGCCTTATCGTGTATTTAATGATTGACAAATAATCGCATCAAGCTAAACATTCAGCTTAACCTTTCTTAACGTACTTTCGCGGGCTCAAATTCACATACATCCAAGATGCTGCATATCATTCCTATTCCTGCTTTTGACGACAATTATATATGGCTTTTGCATCACAAAAGCCATGCGGTCGTAATTGACCCTGGTGATGCGCAACCTGTGATTGAAGGATTAGAAAAAAACAATCTAACACTCAGCGCAATTCTAATTACTCACCATCATAACGACCATACTGGCGGTGTCGCCAGATTAATTGAAGATACAGGTGCGCGCGTCTATGCGCCCAAATATGAAAATTTTGATTTTAAACATACCGCACTGGCTGAAAATGATGTTGTTCACTTACCCGAAATAAATGAAAGTCTCCGTGTCATGTGGTTGCCAGGGCATACATTAGGACACATCGCTTACTATAACGAACAATCTTTATTTTGCGGAGATACTTTATTTAGCGCAGGTTGCGGGCGACTATTTGAAGGCACGCCTGAGCAAATGTTGCAATCGCTGAATCGATTAAAACGATTAAACCCAGCAACAAAAGTCTATTGCACACATGAATACACCGCCACCAATATTGCTTTTGCCTTAACACTAGAACCAGATAACGAAACACTCATTGCCAGACAAGCCATTGTTAAGCAGTTACGTAGCCAACAATTACCCAGTATTCCAAGCACGATAGCCTTAGAACTAAAAACCAACCCTTTTTTACGTTGCAACCAAGCCACCATTTGGCAGAACTCACAAGCCAAAAGCAGAGATGAATTAGCGGTTTTTACTGCGATCAGAACATTAAGAAATCATTATTAATCATCAACATAACAAACAATATTCAGGTAAACTTTTACTTGACTATTGCGCAACCCGTCGCTACCATGCAAGACAGTTTTGCAATAAAAATGGTTTAAAAAGTAAATGTTAGGAATAAATATCAACACGATTCAATTAGTCGCACACGCAAAGTTAAAACAGCAACAATTAATTACCAGCCTGTTAGGCTTGTTTTTATTAGCCTGTAGTGCATCTTATGCAAACCTTGCGATTGCTGATACCAATGTTGCTGGCGTAGAAATTGAAGTCATCACAGAATCCGTAGACAGCGATTTAGCTGGCGACCCTGTTCAAAAGTTTTTAAGTGATGTTGAATCCAACGCATCCAGCCAACTCAGCTATCAAGACGATGTAAATACCAGCGATGATTTATGGTCACGTATTAAAGATGGTTATGCAATTCCAAATGTAAAATCGCAATACACAACGAATCATGAAACTTGGTACGCCACGCGCCCTGAGTATATAAAACGCATGTTAGAGCGCAGCCAACGCTACTTATTTCACATTGTGGAAGAAGTGGAAAAACGTGGTATGCCAACTGAAATAGCACTGCTACCCATGATTGAAAGTGCTTTTAATCCGCAGGCGTATTCCCGTAGCGCAGCATCAGGCATTTGGCAGTTTATTCCATCTACTGGTAAAAGCTTTGGTTTGCAGCAAAACTGGTGGGTCGATAATCGGCGCGACGTCACAGCAGCTACAGGCGCAGCGCTTACTTATCTACAAAAGTTACATGGCATGTTTGGCACTTGGGATTTAGCCCTTGCCGCATACAATGCTGGCGAAGGCACTGTGCAACGCGCGATTGATAAAAATCGCCGTCAAGGTTTGCCCACGGATTACCAAAGCTTAAGTCTACCGCCAGAAACCAGAAATTACGTGCCTAAACTACAGGCAATTAAGAATATCGTTACCCATCCTGAGCAGTTTGGTTTGAAAATCGGCTCAATTCCTAACCGCCCCTATTTTGCCCGCGTCACAACCCCCAAACAAATTGACGCAAAATTAGCCGCAGAATTAGCTGAAATTTCATTTGAAGAGTTCAGCTCGCTTAACCCAAGTTACAACCGCCCAGTAATTACATCAACCGGCGAAAAACATCAGTTACTGCTGCCTGTTTGGGCTGCTGAGCGGTTTGCCACTAACCTAGCTAACTATGATAAACCGCTGACCAATTGGCAAACTTATAACGCCAAACGTGGCGAGCGCATGGATAATATTGCACAAAAATTTGGCATGAATGTCGGCCAGTTACGCAATGTAAATGGCTTATCATCATCGCAAAAAGTACGCACATCACAACCCATTTTGGTGCCAGCCATTTATAACAATAAAACGGATGCAAGCAATGAGATTGATGTTGCTGAATTAGAACAAAACAGTATTCAAGTATCTGAAAACACAAGTGATAATGAGCTTAAACGACCTGTTGTACACAAAGTAAGAAAAGGTGAAACCTTACAAGCTTTAGCGAATAAATATGACACCAGCAGCCAAACATTAATGAAAATTAATCAGTTAAAAAATAGCAAACTTAAAGTCGGACAAACCATTCACTTAACCAATGCCAAATACAGTGTCAGCACCAAATCTTCGGCAAGCAAAAGCACCAGTTCTAGAAAAAAAATAATTGTTAAACGCAGTGTTAACTCTAAAAACAAATCATCACGGCATGTAAAAGCACATTCCAATATTCGAATAAGATAAGTACATCTTCATCAGTAGATCTATTTTTTGCTTTTTAAAACGGCTTAATCATGACAAGCGCTTTTATGTTCCAAAACATTAGATTAACCCGGGTTATATTTCAATTACCGTTATACGTGCTGTGTGTATCTGCATTGCTTTCCTGTGGCAAATCAGTTGAAGATACTACTGATTATAATAAACAATACCCAACTGAAGCTGGTGGCACATTGATTGATGCTTCTACCGCCGAACCTTCTGGTTTAATTTTCATGGTGGCGGGCGAATCTGCTGCTGCTGCTATTTCCGGCAATATTTTCAACAAATTACTCAAATACGATAAAAATCTAGATTTAGAAGGTGAGTTAGCAGAAAACTGGCAAATATCAACTGACCAAAAGACCGTCACTTTTAAGCTCAAACCCAATCTAAAATGGGCGGATGGTAAACCTTTAACAAGTGCAGATGTGCTGTTTACATGGAAACTGGTGACCGATGAAAAAACACGCAGCCCATACGCGTCAGACTACCAGCTAGTTAAAAAAGCGGCTGTGCCAGATGCACTGACTTTTAGTGTGACCTACGATCAAGCATATGCACCTGCGCTAGATAGCTGGGCTGGTTTACAAATATTGCCTAAACATTTGCTTGAAAATCAAGACATTCACACCACTGCTTTTGCGCGTAATCCTGTTGGCAGTCACTATTACAAGCTAGATAGTTGGACGCATGGCGAAAACTTAAAACTGTCACGCAATCCGACTTCGGTATTAGGTACCGCTAAAATTGATAAGCTCGTCACACGCATTATCCCTGATAATTCCGCACAATTTTTAGAGTTAATGGCGGACAATATTGATCTCATGGTCTTGGACCCGATTAAATATTCACGCATTATTCCTGCGCGTCCAGAGTTGCAAAAGAAATTAGCGCTGTATAAAGAACTGGGTAACAGTTACACCTACCTAGGTTTTAATCTGAAACATAAACCTTTTGATGACATTCGTGTACGCAAAGCGATTAATTACGCGATTGATAAACAAGAGATTATTGATGGCGTATATTTAGGCTTAGGGATTAATATTGCCTCGCCTTACAAGCCAGGCACGCGCTGGAGTAACCCTGATTTACAACCCTATTCTTACGACCCTAATAAAGCCAAAGCTTTATTGAAAGAAGCTGGTTTTGTCGATTCTGATGGTGATGGCATTTTGGAACACGATGGCAAGCCATTTTCTTTTGAAATCATCACCAACCAAAATAAAGAACGCGAAAAATCAGCGGTATTAATCCAACGCAGGCTCAAAGATATTGGAATCGATGTACAAATTCGCGCGATTGAGTGGGCGAGTTTTATCAGCCGTTTTATCAAAACAGGTGATTTCGATGCAGTGGTTCTTGGCTGGGGTTTAGGCTTGGACCCGGATCAATTCAGTATTTGGCATTCTAGCCAAAACCAACCAGGACAATTCAATTTTATTGGTTACAATAATCCGCAAATTGATAAATTGTTAGAGCAAGGCCGCCTAGAAATGGATGTCGATAAACGCATGAAAATTTATCATGAGTTTGCAAAAGTATTATTAGAAGACAGCCCAATTATTTACCTATCTGCGGGCTATGGCCTCTCCGCCATTCATAAACGTGTCAAAGGTATTGATTCCCCTGCGCCACCAGCTGGCATAGGCTACAATTCTCACGAATGGTATATTCCAAGCCCGCTTAGACGCACAGAAACTGGACGCAATGAAATAACTGCGAATTAATGATTAACCATGCTTAAATACTTAATTAAACGCGTACTGTGGATGATTCCTCTGCTGATTGGGATCAGTTTAATTTCCTTTTTTATCATGCACTTGGCGCCTGGTGACATTACCAATAACGAAGCGTCATTTAACCCAAAAGCCTCTGAAGAATCGCGCCAAAAACTACGTGAGTTATACAGCTTAGACAAACCTGTCATTGTGCAATACGGTTTGTGGCTAAAACGCATGGGCACGCTCGATTTCGGCAACTCATTTGCATCGCATCAAAAACCCGTATTTTGGCAGACCACCGATAAAGACGGCAACGTGACCAAAGGCATGATTCAAGAAGCCTTACCTATTACTTTACTCATCAATATTTTAGGCTTAATTATCACGTTAACCCTAGCGATACCATTAGGTATTATTGCGGCGCGCAAATATACGCTTTGGCAGGATAAATCTATTACGCTATTTAATTTTATTGGCTTTTCAATACCAGGTTTTTGGCTGTCTTTGTTGTTGATGTATTGGTTAGGCGTGATGAACAACTGGTTACCCATTTCTGGCCTGCACAGTATTAATTATGATTCGCTAGATACTTGGGCAAAAATAAAAGATAGCATCAGTCATCTTATTTTGCCCGTCATTATCCCTTCAGTAACAGGTTTGGCGGGCATTACCTTATTTGTTAAAAACGGCATGCTAGATGTATTTCATCAAGATTACATTACCACCGCGCGCGCTAAAGGTTTGAATGAACATCAAGTCGTTTACACTCACGCACTACGCAATGCGCTGTTACCGTTAATCACTATTGTAGGCTTATCGATTCCTAGTTTAATTGGCGGTTCTGTCATTGCAGAAACGATTTTCGCTATTCCAGGTATGGGTAAGCTGTTTTTTGATAGTGTAATGATGCGCGATTTTCCTGTGATTATGGGCATATTAACTATTGGCTCAGCGCTTACCTTAATCGGTAATCTATTGGCAGATATTGCCTACGCATGGGCAGATCCTCGCGTACGCCGTGGTGTTGTTAGAGAATAATCGTGAATAAAAGCATCTTCAAAAAAGCGTTATCTAACCCGCTTGCATTAGTCGGCTTCATTATTATTGTCAGCGTATTTATACTCGCCATGCTGGCACCTGTTATTTCACCATTCGACCCTAATAATATTGACGTTAAAGCCATTCTATTAGCGCCATCCTGGCAACATTGGATGGGCACAGATGGTCTTGGTCGTGACGTACTAAGTCGTATGCTACATGGCGGCCGTATTTCATTATTAGTTGGCCTAGTTGCTGTTGGTATTGCTACCGCAATTGGTATTGTTCTGGGCGCTATTGCTGGCTATTACCGGGGCTGGGTTGATACACTCATCATGCGCTTGGTTGACGTCATGTTATCCATTCCCAGTTTCTTTTTAATATTGGCTGTTATCGCCTTTTTAACGCCTTCTATTTGGAACATCATGATTGTGATTGGCTTAACTTCTTGGATGGGCGTCACGCGATTGGTACGCGCTGAATTTCTAAGTCTGAGTGGTCGTGAATTTGTGTTGGCATCGCGCACTTTAGGCGCAAAAGATGCACGCCTTATTTTTAGACACTTATTACCTAATAGCCTTACGCCTATCATCGTCAGTGCCGTATTAGGCGTAGCAGGCGCGGTACTAATGGAATCTGGCCTCAGCTTTTTAGGGCTTGGCGTACAAGCCCCACAAGCGTCTTGGGGCAACATCTTAACCGATGGCAAAGAATACATTCAGTTTGCCTGGTGGTTATCCCTGTTTCCTGGACTTGCCATTTTGATTACCGTGTTGGGGTATAATTTGCTTGGTGAAGGCTTGCGCGATGCGCTAGACCCAAGATCTAATATCTAATAATAAATAGCACTAAATATAACGACACAGGCAATAAGTCATTTAGATAAAACAACTCGTTCAAATAATTATTTGACCAATATCAACAATTAACAGGATTCGATATGGGATTTTTAGCAGGAAAAAAAGTATTAATCGCAGGTTTATTAAGTAACCGCTCAATTGCTTACGGCATTGCTGCCGCGATGAAACGCGAAGGCGCAGAGTTGGCTTTTACTTATCAAATGGAAAAACACGAGCAACGTGTAGCGGGTCTAGCTGCAGATTTTGATTCCAAAATTGTGCTGCCATGCGACGTTGCTGAAGACGCACAAATTGACGCCCTTTTCCCTGCACTTAACAAACATTGGGACGGCGTAGATTGCGTCGTACATTCACTCGCATTCGTGCCAAAAGTGGCACTAGATGGCGATTATTTAGACGCAGTCAACCGCGAATACTTTCGTATCGCACACGACATCAGCTCTTACAGTTTCTCAGCACTTGCTAAAGCAGCTTACCCCATGATGGAAGGCCGCAATGGCAGCTTGTTAACACTGAGTTACTTAGGTGCAGAACGCACTATGCCAAATTACAATGTAATGGGCGTTGCAAAAGCCAGCTTAGAAGCAAATGTGCGTTATTTGGCACAAAGCTTAGGCCCACGAGGCATCCGCGTCAACGCAGTGTCTGCAGGCCCAATTAAAACACTGGCAGCTTCTGGCATTGCTGACTTTGATAAAATGATTGGCTTCAATGAACGCCATGCCGCTTTGCGCCGTAATGTAACGATTGAAGAAGTTGGTAACGCAGCCGCATTTTTATGTAGCGACTTAGCTTCTGGTATTACCGGTGAAATTACGTACGTAGATGGCGGTATGAATATCACAGCGGCAGGTCAAATTGATTAATCAAGTCAATTAATACAGCATTTAATAGCAATAAAAAAGCCGATGTTGAAACATCGGCTTTTTTATTTAACATGCTGCTAATACTATTGCTGCGAATTACTTTCTAATAACTTGCGGTTCACCACAACCTTACTTTTAGCTTTTAACGATTTACCGTAAGCACTCATATATTCAGCAGCGACAGCGGCTTTATATTCATCCACAGCACCTTGTTTTGCATCGTTATTCAACGCGTTATCTACGCGGCTGACCTGTACGATTGTGTAAGACTTGTTACCATCTACATAACCTGCATAAGCTGGCAATTTGCTGGTGTCAATTTTAAATGCCTGATTCATCACAGGCTCTGTTAATCCTTGTGCATCTTTACGATCAATCGTTACCGTTGGAATCCATTCTAAGTCATCGACTTGGCCGCCAGATTTCAGTTTAGCTAAACTTGCCAAACCTTTTTCAGCTGCTAATTTTGTCGCCTGTTCCAATTTAAGCAAACCTTCAATACCACTTTTCACTTCATCAAAACTACGTGGAGCCGCAGGTTTATATTCCAGCACGCGTACAGAAACCAAATTATTCGGTGATACTTCTACAGCTTCCGAGTTACGTTTTTCTTTTAATACTTCGTTAGAAAAAACAGAATTCATTAATCTATCACTTTTAAAGAATTTAACTCCTTCTTCACG
>JAZKDP010000006.1:0-1640 GCA_040387515.1 Pseudomonadota bacterium | reverse complement strand
CATCCATGCGGTTGGCTGAACTTGCAAACCAAATTTCTCTGCCACTGGTTTTAAACTGCCTGATTGCTCATACACAGTATTACTAAAATCGTCTGCAAGCTCAGAAAATTTAGCTTGAGCCTTTTGAAACAGTAGTTCGCCTTTAATTTGCGGCTTCATGCTCTCAAAAGAAGAAGACTGACCAGTAACACCATTCAATTTAATAATATGGTAACCAAACTCAGATTCAACTAAATCACTGACTTGATCCACTTTCATGCTAAAAACTGCATCTTCAAATGGCTTAACCATCGCGCCACGTCCAAAACTACCTAAATCGCCGCCTTTACTGGCTGAACCAGGATCTTGAGAGTTCTTCATAGCTAACTCTTCAAAACGTTTAGGATCATTTTTAAGCTGCATCAAAATGTCAGCAGCCTTGTCCTTAGCAGCAGCTTTCTCTTCCGCAGTTGCTGTTACACCAAAGCCAATCAAAATATGACTCGCTTGGCGTTGCTCATCCCCTTGAAACTTAGATACATTTTCATCATAAAACTGTTTCACTTCTGCATCGGTTACCTGCATTTGCGCCACTAAGCCAGCGGCAGAAAGCAAAGCAAACTCCAACTTAACTTGTTCTGGCACTTTAAATTTGTCTTTATGCTGCTCGTAATAAGCTTTTACTTGTTCTGGCGTTACTTTAGTTTGCGCTACAAATTGTGCTGTTTTAATTTCTGCCACACTCACATCGCGTTTTTGATGTGCAAATTTTAACGCTTGATCTGTCACGCCTTTTGGCACAGAAACCAACATTTCCAAGCCTTCCCGTGCTTGCTGATTTAACAACTCATTGCGCCTGTCATTCTCAAATTTGCTTACCGACAATTTGTTTTGCGCGAGTGTTTTTTGGTACATATCTTCAGAGAACTTACCGTCTTGTTGAAATTCTGGCATACCTAAAATATAGGTGCTTAATTGTTCATCGCTAATCTTAAAGTTGGCATGCTGAATTTCAGCATTAACTAAACGCCGCGTAATCAAACCATCTAGCACAGATTGTTTTAATTCAGCACTTTCCAACATAGCAGGGTCAATTTTTTGACCTTGTGATTGCAAGCGGCTACGCACATTATCAATAGCAATTCCATATTCCTGAATCGAAATTTTATCCCCATTTACTTTTGCAATAGCAACATTGCTACCCGCATCATTAAAATACGAATCAATACCAAATAATGCAAATGGAATAGTAATTAAAGCCAAAATTACTTTAGCCAACCAACCTTGCGTGTGATTACGAATTGCATCTAACATATCTTAACTTTCTAAATTTTTAGCACTTTAAAATGGTAAATTAGTAACTGGAACAAACCTTGAGATTATATAACAGTTGTGTGTTGGCGCGGCTACTTTGAGCGCAATGAACAATAGCAGTTGATTATTAAATTCCCAATTAGTTTCTTAGGAATTTTGCCCATATTTAATTGCTTACATTCAAATAGTGGCTTTAATGTAGAACTATGAAATTTGGTTGAATTTATTTAGAATATAAAAAAGCGAGCTAGAAGCTCGCTTTTTTATTTGTTGGCGGAGTGGACGGGACTCGTACCCGCGACCCCCGGCGTGACAGGCCGGTATTCTAACCAACTGAACTACCACTC
>JAZKDP010000005.1:0-82240 GCA_040387515.1 Pseudomonadota bacterium | reverse complement strand
ATGTTAATGGAAAATAGCTGGCAAACTAATGCGTTGTAAATTGATAGTTTGCAAAATGGATTCGATAAATGAATAAAGTAACGCTGATTTTAGGTGGAGCACGCTCTGGTAAAAGTAGCTATGCTGAAAAGCTGGCGATTGAATCTGGCTTGCCAGTTACCTATATCGCCACTGCGCAAGTTTACGATGATGAGTTTAAGCAGCGTATTGCACTGCATAAACAAAGCCGTCCATCACATTGGAAAACGCTAGAAGTACATCATCATCTTGCAAAGGCATTGATTGAGGCAGCCAAACCAAATGCTTGCGTGATTGTGGATTGTCTAACGTTATGGTTGGCGCAGTGTATTTGCACTGATTGTGTGCCGCCTGAAAATGTTAATGATACGGCAAAGTTTTGGCAAGATACGCGTAAAGATTTTTTGGATATTTTGCCAAAATTAGAAGGCACGGTTATTTTGGTGAGCAATGAAGTCGGTATGGGTATTGTGCCATTGGGCGCTATCAACCGTCAGTTCCAGGATGAGCAGGGCAGATTGAATCAAGCCATTGCTCAACAGGCGCATGAGGTTACGTTTATTGCAGCAGGCTTGCCGCTTAAACTAAAAAGCCATTCAAATTAAAAGTAAGCCTAAAGGAAACGCATGGAAAACAGTATATTTGAATTGAAAAGCGAGTTTATTGCCTTATGTGATTTGCTCAAAACCACGGGCATTGCCGATAGTGGTGGTCAAGGAAAAGCATTTGTTGCAGATGGAGTTGTGACTGTGGATGGAAAAATTGAGTTACGTAAAACTGCAAAAATTCGCGCAGGGCAAACGGTGGAGTGTTTTGACAATCAGATTTCGGTGATTGCCGCGACTTAATACTTAAATGTGCACTAAATTTTAAAGATTCACAAAATTAATTTTGGGCACGGCGCTCAAGTTAACATCACCAAACTCCAGTTGAGTAATGCTGCCATAGTCGATATTAAAGCGAAACAAGCCCTTTAATGGCATGTTGAGCACATGGGCAAGCAGGGCGCGTATCATGCCGCCATGCGTCACAATCGCAATGTTACTAGCAGGATGGCTGCTTAATATTTCATCCAAAAAATTAATCCCACGTACTTGCAATTGGCTGAAAGTCTCGCCATTCGGTGGCGCAGTATTGGCATAGTTTTGCGCCCACACATCAAAAAAATCACGTGGAATCGCATCCCAAGCGTGCAGCTCCCAATCGCCAAAATGCAGCTCTTTGAGCCGATGGTCAATTATCGGCGCGCCGATGTTAAGCGCATTGGCTAATTTTTCACATCGTTGTAATGGGCTACTGTAAGCGGCATCAAATACCATACCAGCTAGCTTTACTTTAGTTTCTTCACACTCCTGTATAAATGTTGACGCAACATCAATATCGCTTTGCCCATAGCAAATGCCCGGTGCAATTTGCAAGCGCGTGTGGCGAATAAGTGTCAGCTTCATAGGTGCATTGACCACGCTAATACAACCATACAATCAAGCTAGGCAAAAGCGCCAGTAATATGAATTTAATAACGATTAATTGTGAGTGGTTGCTCACAATTAATAAACCGATAATGCCAGCAAATGGTAGCAAGCCAAACACTGCTGCAATGATTAAATGCTGCTTACTTAGTTGTGTTGCAAGCGGTTTGGCTTTTCCTGCAGGTTTTGTATAGGTTAAAGTTGCCATCAATAATACACCCCATAATCGGCTTAGAGCGTGACCTGTAATCAATACGAGCGGAATGAAAATTGGGTTTAGATGGCTAAGTGTTTGAAATTTAGCCAACAGCATTAAAAATAAGGCGACTGCGCCATAAGTGCCAAGCCTGGAGTCTTGCATAATAGTGAGTATTTGCTCACGCTCCCAGCCGCCGCCAATACCGTCTGCGCTATCTGCCAGACCATCCTCATGAAATGCGCCAGTGAGGTAAATGGTTGCTGCCATACTGATTAATACGGCAATAACATGTGGAAAAACAAGGCTTGCGGCATAAAAAAATGTGGCACCAAAAAATCCGACAATAATGCCAATGAGAGGAAAATATTTGGTTGAATGATTTAAATCTGACTCTTGAAAATTGGCAAAATTAGGTACTGGAATCCGTGTAAAAAAACCTAAAGCCAAATAAAAATATCGCCATTCTTTTTGCATTAAGTTGTCTTTTCAGAAGTATCTATATTTTGATCGGCTACTACGCTTTCGCTTACACCAGCACTGGAAAAACTAGCCATTTCATTTAAAAAATTAACGGCGGCTTGAATAAGTGGGTAAGCCAGTGCCGCGCCAGATCCTTCGCCCAGTCGTAGATTGAGATTAAGCAGTGGTTTTGCTTCTAAATAATCTAGCATTTGGCGGTGTGCCGTTTCATTCGAGCAATGGGCGAACACGCAATAATCTAGGATGTTGGATTGAATTTTATAGGCGACCAATAAAGCAGCTGTTGCGATAAAGCCATCGATGATTAATAGTGTTTTGTTTTCGGCAGCACTTAACATTGCACCCACCATCATGGCAATTTCAAAGCCACCAAAAGTCGCTAAAACTTGCGTGGCATCCTGACCATCTAGAGCATGCTGCTGAATAGCCTGCTTTAAAATGGCAGTCTTATTTGTAACACCTGCATCATCTAAACCAGTGCCGCGGCCTACACATTGCTCAATTGGTGTTGCACATAACACACTCATTAAGCAGCTGGCTGAGGATGTGTTGCCGATACCCATTTCGCCAAAGCCCAGCACATTACAACCGTTATCAATTTCTTTTTTTGCGATTGTTGCGCCTTTAGTAAGAGCTTGCTCACATTGCGCCAAACTCATTGCTGGCTCAACCAGAAAATTGCGCGTTCCAAAGTCTATTTTTGCATCGATTAGCGTGTTAATCACATTGATATCAGGCGCAAAGGTGTGATTCACGCCTGCATCTATCACGCGTAATGTCATGTTATTTTGTTTTGCAAAAACATTAATCGCCGCGCCACCCTGTAAAAAGTTGATGACCATTTGCGCAGTCACGGCTTGGGGGTAAGCGCTGACGCCATGATTGGCAATACCGTGATCTGCCGCAAATACTAATATGGTCGGCTGATTTAATTGAGGTGTTAATGTGTTTTGGATTAATCCTATTTGCAATGCCAAATTTTCTAACTCACCTAGCGCGCCTAACGGTTTGGTTTTTTGGTTAATCTTCTGCAATAAAGCAGGTTGCAGATTAAGTGATTCTAAGCTGCTATTAAGCGGCGAAATGTTAAAACGATTCATAGCAAGAAGTGTAAATGAAAAACCCGTAAAACCTCACGGCCTTACGGGTTAAATTTTAACCTAATGTTTTTAATCTAACATTCAGCAAATCCAGTTTTATAAGCTATATTGGATCGCTTGAGAGGTTTAAATTATTTTGCTGCCTCAGCTGCCGCATCTTTGGCTGCTTGTACGGCATCAACGGCTTCTACTTTTGCTTCAGCTGCCGCTTCAGAGGTTGCGGCTGCCGCGTCATGTGCAGCATCAGTTACCACTTCTTTGGTTTCTTCAGCTACTGCACCAGCGGCTTCTTTAGTTGCGTCTACCGCTTCGCCAACTTCTTCTTTCATATTGTCTACAGCGTCATCTGATTTATTGCAACCAGCTAACAATGTTAGTGCGAAAGCACCTGCTAATAGTGCGCGTAAAAATGTATTCATGGTAAAACTCCCTTATTGATATTGTATTGATGAAATAAATTATTGCGGTGGAATACGTAACATTTGCCCTGGATAAATTTTATCAGGATGGCTTAGCATGGGTTTGTTTGCTTCGAAAATTTTCATATACGCATTTGCGTTACCATAAAATTCTTTAGCTACTTTTGATAAAGTGTCGCCGCTTACAACGGTATAAAACTGTGGTTCGACTTCCGTTTCTACCACGCCTAATTGATCCTGCACATGCTCAACACCTTTTACGTTGCCACAGCATAATAAGATTTTCTCTTTGGTTTCTTGCGTATCGGCCATGCCTTGTACAATTACAGTGCCAGATGCGCCATCAAAGCCAATGGCTAAATCCTGTGCAGTTAAATTCATTTTGGCAACATAAGTAGCAATTGCATCAGCGGCTGCTTTATTTGCGGCATCTACGTTTACTGGAGTAGGCGCTTGTTTTGCGACTTCTTCAGCGGCCTTTGCCTCACCAATTCCAAGTAGTTTTTCCCCGGCTTCTTTAATAAATGAAAACATTCCCATATCGCACTCCTCTTAATTTTATTGTTGCAATTAAAACGTTAAGTAAATCCCACTGCTTGTTAATGTCAGCAACATGTGAAACGTTGCTGATATCATCATAGAACAATTAACTTAACTTAACATCCAAAGTTTGAATTAAATTGCAGTAGTCTGTGTAAATTTATGTGAAGTTTGCTATAATGCGCGACTTGCAAACATTTACCGAAGTTTGCATGAGGGCCGGGTAGCTCAGTCGGTAGAGCAGCGGATTGAAAATCCGCGTGTCGACAGTTCGATTCTGTCCCCGGCCACCAATTTTGATAAGCCTTACAGAAATGTAGGGCTTTTTCATTTTTGGCTTGCCTTGTTTATGCTGCAGCTGCCAGACGCACGCAGAGTTTCGTCAGTGCACATCCTTTAATACAATCTTGGGTTTCTATATTACTAATTATGCTGGCTACAAAAGCCGACTTTAGCGATGAAAATGATTTTTTAAGCGTTTTAATGCGTAGTTTACATGTGTACAATACAAAAATTAATTAGATGTTTGCCATAAGAATTACCATGAAAAATTATTCAGATATTGAAGCAGCAGATTTACTCAGTTTGATGACACAGCCGAAAGTGATACTAGTGGACGTTCGCAATGACGATGAAGTCGCGCGAGGCATTATTCCTGGCGCTATTCATGTTCAACTATCCATGTTGCCAGTGGAATATGAAAAACTTGTTAATGCAAATGCCGTTGTGTTTTACTGTCACAGCGGCGTACGCTCTGCTCATGCAGCTGATTTTGCCACCAGCAAAGGCTTAAAAAACGTCCACAACTTGGTTGGTGGCGTTATTGCCTGGGGTAGGGCTGGTCATACTTTCGCTATAAAAAAGTAAATATTCTAAAGACCATGCGGTCGAAAAAATGACTCATGTAGAATCAAATAGGAATAAAAATGGAATTCGATAAAGAATTAGACGCGCGTAACTTAAATTGCCCATTACCGATTTTGCGCTGTAAAAAAGGCTTAAGTGAAATAGAGGCCATGCAAACCCTGAAAGTTTTGGCAACGGATCCAGGATCGGTTAAAGATTTTCAGGCATTTTGTAAACAAACAGGCCATGAATTATTGCAGCTAGATGAAGCAGATGGATTGTTTACGTTTTATATCAAAAAACGCGTCGCTTAAAAGTTATCGTTTTAATATCTAAATTGTGGCTAAAAAACTCGCATTAATCGCCTCTAAAGGCTCACTCGATTGGGCTTACCCGCCTTTTATCTTGGCTTCAACTGCTGCTGCATTAGATTATGAAGTCGAAATATTTTTCACTTTTTACGGCTTAACGCTGCTTAAAAAAGATATTAGTGACTTAAAAGTATCACCACTGGGCAACCCAGCCATGCCAATGCCAGTTCCCATGCCCAATTTTGTGCAAATGCTACCCGGTATGGAAAGTATGGCAACTATGATGATGAAACAAAAGATTGCAGATAAAGGTGTGGCAAGCATTGAAGAGTTGCGCACAGCTTGTTTAGAAAGTGGCGTTAAGTTAATTGCCTGCCAAATGACGGTCGATTTGTTTGATTTTAAACCAAGCGACTTTATTGACGGTATCGAGTTTGGTGGCGCTGCTACGTTTTTTGAGTTTGCGGGCGAGTCAGATGTGAATTTGTTTATTTAGCCTATAAATTACGATTAACAAATCAGCCGAACAGCCAAATCAATCTAGCTTATATCGTCTTAAGCAAAACTACCTTTTCTGCTCGGCCAATTCACGCAAATATTCCGCAATATCCCATTCGCAACCAGCACACCCAGAAAGTGCGCCAGTTCTTCTTGAAATAGCTTCCTGATCTGCACCTTCATTAAAGAGCCGCTTAATATCACGGCGCTTTGTGCCGCTACAAGAACACATGACATCATCGTCGTTATTGTAGGTTTTGATGACCATTGGTGATTGCGCTAATATATTATTTAAGTTTGACTAGTTGCGCATGCAGCTTTTCTAAATTCGCACCAAATTCGGCCACACGCGCTTTTTCTTGCTCCACCACTGCAACTGGTGCGCGCGCTACAAAGCTTTCGTTATTCAGTTTGCCGTTGGCTTTGCCAATTTCGGCTGCTAAACGCGCGATTTCTTTACCTAAACGTTCTTTTTCTGCCGCAACATCAATTTCAACTTTTAACATCAGTTTAAAGTCATCTACCAACATCACTGGCGCATCTGCTTCTGGTAAATCAGCCACAATCGTTACATCTTCTAACTTAGCCAATGCTTTTAAATAAGGTGCATACAGCGCCAATTTGTCCGCATCACCCGCTGCAATTAACGGTACGCGCGCCGCGGGTGAAATACTCATTTCACCACGCAGGCTACGGCAAGCATCTACTGCTTGTTTTAATAATGCAACCCAGGCTTCTGCGGCTTCATCAATTTTACTTGCTTGCGATTTTGGGTACGCTTCAAGCATAATACTTGGGCCAGTTTTACCGCTCATAGGGCCAATCGTTTGCCAAATTTCTTCAGTAATAAACGGCATAATCGGATGTGCTAAACGTAGAATTGTCTCTAGCACTCTCAACAAAGTACGGCGAGTTGCACGTTTTTCTGCGTCAGTACCTTGCTGAACTTGAACCTTGGCCAGTTCTAAATACCAATCACAATACTCATCCCACACAAATTCATAAATCGCTTTTGCGGCCAAATCAAAACGGTAGTCTGTAAAAGCACGCTCAACATCGGCTTCCGTGCGCTGCAATCTGCTGACAATCCAGCGGTCAGCTTGGCTAAAACTTAAGTAACCCTCAGGCTGCGTACTGCAATCTTCCAAACCATTGTCTTGCGGGCTACCATCTTCATTTTGCGTATTCATCAACACAAAGCGCGTGGCGTTCCACAGTTTATTGCAGAAATTTCGGTAGCCATCGCAGCGTTGCAAATCAAACTTAATGTCGCGCCCTGGGCTAGCTAATGCGGCGAAAGTGAAACGTAAAGCATCCGTACCATAAGCATTGATACCTTCTGGAAATTCTTTACGTGTACGTTTATCAATTTTTTCGGCATCTCTTGGGTTCATCAAACCCGTGGTGCGTTTTTTAATCAGCGCATCTAAATCAATGCCGTCAATCAAATCAATCGGGTCAAGCACATTGCCTTTAGATTTACTCATCTTCTGGCCTTCAGCATCGCGAATCAATCCGTGTACATACACATGCTTAAACGGAATTTTGCCAGTGATGTGCTTGGTCATCATCACCATGCGCGCCACCCAGAAGAAGATAATGTCGAAACCCGTGACTAAAACGCTAGAAGGTAGATATTGCTGCAAAGCAAGATTGGCTTCATCTTTAGCTTCGTCACCAGTCCAATCTAAGGTTGAGAAGGGCCATAAAGCAGATGAGTACCAAGTATCCAGTACATCATCGTCACGTTTCAGATTGCCTGTATAGCCCTTAGCTGCCGCTAATTCGCGTGCTTCATTTTCATCATGCGCAACGTAAAAGCTACCATCATCACCATACCAAGCAGGGATTTGATGGCCCCACCATAATTGACGAGAAATACACCAGTCCTGAATATTATTCAGCCATTGGTTATAGGTATTCACCCAATTTTCTGGGTAAAACTTAATTTCACCAGACTCAACAACATCTAATGCTTTTTGCGTGATGCTTTTACCATCATCAGTTGGCTTGCTCATTGCCACAAACCATTGGTCGGTAAGCATAGGCTCAATCACCACGCCGGTGCGGTCACCACGCGGTACTTTGAGTTTGTGTTTTTCAGCTTTAACTAAATAGTTTTGAGCTTCTAAATCAGCAACAACTTGTTTACGTGCCGCAAAACGTTCTAAACCCTGATACTGTTTAGGTGCGGCATCATTCACATTTCCATCTAAAGTCAAAATGCCAATCATTGGTAGTTGATGGCGTTGTCCAACTGCATAGTCATTAAAGTCATGTGCAGGCGTCACTTTAACAACGCCAGTACCAAACTCTTTGTCGACATAATCATCTGCAATAATCGGAATTTCACGGTCACATAATGGTAGTTTTACGTGTTGACCAATTAAATGTGCATAACGCTCATCTTCAGGATGTACCATCACGGCAACGTCGCCCAGCATGGTTTCAGGACGTGTTGTCGCAACCGTTAAATGGCCTGAACCATCCGCAAGCGGATAGTTGATGTGCCACATAAAGCCATCCTCTTCTTCCTGCACGACTTCTAAATCTGAAACGGCAGTGCCAAGTTTCACATCCCAATTTACCAAACGTTTACCGCGATAAATTAAGCCTTCGTTGTATAAGCGTACAAAAGTTTCAGTCACCGTTTTGTTTAACGCTGGATCCATCGTAAAGCGCTCACGTGACCAATCTGGAGAAGTACCCAAACGCCGCATCTGCTTAGTAATCGAGCCGCCTGAATATTCTTTCCATTCCCATACTTTTTCCAGAAATTTTTCGCGGCCTAAATCATGGCGTGAAATGCCTTGCGCATCTAATTGACGCTCTACAACAATCTGTGTCGCGATGCCTGCATGGTCTGTACCCGGTTGCCATAAGGTGTTATCACCACGCATGCGGTGATAACGGGTTAGCGTGTCCATCAAGGTTTGATTAAAGCCGTGGCCCATGTGCAAGGTGCCAGTGACGTTGGGCGGTGGTAATAGAATACAGAAATTTTCTTTGATTGCTGGGTCTAAGCCAGCTGAATAATAGCCTTTGCTCTCCCAAAATGCATACCAATGACTTTCAATGGTTTTTGGGTCGAAAGATTTGGCTAATTCTCGGGTTTGTGTGTTTGCAGTGTACATAATCGCTATTTTAACACGGCGGAATCGCTAATTTAATAAACCGTTTTAAACGAATTTAGTGAATCTTACTGCAAATTTTCTGCGGTTATTTTGTCGTTACTTGTAATGCCGACAACAAAAATAGGAGTGTTACGATGTGTACCAAAGACCAATGTCGATAACTATCGCGTAGTTGTTGCGGCGATTTAGCGGAGATGAGAAATAGTTGATTATTAGCGGGTTTGGATAAGGTAAAGTTGCCATTATGCGCCGCCATCATTTGCTTGGCTGTCGCTTGCTTGATGGCATCTTGGCGCGCTAATTCCCATTCATTGCTATCAATCTTGCCATCCCAATTGTGGTCGTAGCGATTGCGTAATTGATCTGGGCGACTTTTCCAATCTGCCAAGGTATTGCGTACTTCTAGATTAAGTGCCGCTGTATTAGTCATATGTTTAAGCGTATTTAATTGGCCTAAAACGTATAGTTTTTTTGCCGCGGGTAAGTATTGTTCTACGTAACGATGCGCATTTTTACGCCAAGTGCGCGCTTCAAAATGCACGACTTCTGCATCTATTGGATTAATGATGCAACTGGCTGTGCCATCATTTAAAGTGAATGGTTGGTTGCTTTCGTGATAATCCAGCAAGCGATTACCACAAATGTCAGGCAAGCCTTTTTGGTCATCGACATTGGCATAAACCCATGCGCGATACCAAACACAAGGAATGCCGTGAAATGGTGTTTTGAGTGAATTTTCACTGCTAGCGGTGCCGTGCAATTCAACGTAGCCTTGCGCAGCCGCGGCGATGGTTGATAGGGGTGCTTCGGTAATTTTAAGCAAACGCCAGTAATTAAAAATGGCGGCAAAACTGCTTGCAAATAAAGCAATCGCCCACAGTGTTTGCCAAGTGTCGCGATTGCTTGGGCCAATTTTCTGCATGTAAGCGGCAATGGCCAAGCCAGCGATAACACCAACCGCAATCAAATTAACGCGATTAGCTTTAAGCGTTTGAAACATTTTTAAACGCTAATTAACTGTTAAATCGACTGCCAACGTTAATGTCTTTTAATTCCTCTGGGACAAATTTCAGCATTTCTTTTTGTTGGAAATTAAATACGCGCGCCACAATCAGGTCAGGGAATTGCTCAATACGCACGTTGTTAATGTTGACGGAATCATTGTAGAACTCACGTCTATCGGCAATTTGATTCTCAAGCCCAGTAATGCGTTGCTGCAAATTAATAAATGATTGGTCAGCTTTCAACTCTGGATAGTTTTCTGCCACAGCATATAAATCAACCAAGCTAGCACTTAGTGATGATTCCGCGCGATTTAAACCTGCCACATCTTGCGTTTGACGTACTGCATCAATGCCCATACGTGCGTTAATGACTTTTTCTAATGTGCTGGATTCGTGCTGCATGTATGCTTTGCAGGTATCGATTAACTTAGGTAGTTCTTCATTGCGCTGTTTAAGCAGCACATCAATATTCGCCCAAGATTTGGCGACATTATTGCTAATATTCACCAAGCTGTTGTAAGTCATGATGCTGTAAATAACAATCACAGCCAATATAATCACTAATAAAAAATCCATTCAATACCCTTAAAATATAATTATTACTATCAGTTTATGATTGCTGATTAAAGCGCTCACCTAATAACTCTGGGCCGACTTTTTCCCAATAACGCGAAAAGCGTTTAAGGCGTGCTTCGCTAATAGTCGCTTGGACAAGCTTAACTTCTGGTTCCCAAATCGGATTAAACGGTTCTAATAATGCTCGAACTTGCCTATTGGGTGTTTGCTGTGTAATTACCTGGCCAACGCCGCGGGCTTTAAGTACTGCTCGGGTGTCGCCCATCCACACTTCAACATCTTGTAACTCGTTTAAACAATCGGCTAAAAATTGCAGGCGTTTAAGCGGCCATCTGCCATGCAGAAATTCGTCAAATACAAAAAATTTTGGCATCGGCTTGCGCAACAAAGGGTGTGCGGCCGAGAGCATTTCATCGTGTACAAATATAGCGATTGCTTGATGTGTAGAGATAGACTCTTTTAGCGGCATGCTTATGATGTGTTTTTTTGCGGTGGCAGGTGTTTGATTAGCAAATAATTGATCGTTAAGTGCTTCATAACTATTATCAAATGGGCAAGTGATTTTGCAGCTGGCACAGTATTTTTCGCCTGTATATCTTGCCAAGTTTTCTTTATTAAAGAAATAAGGTTTAGAACTGAAAAGCGAGGCAACCCATTGCCAAGATAAATGATTAGAAGCCTTGTCGCCATCTAATAAATTATTCTCAAACCAATCAGCGGCTTCACGCCAATCTACTTTTAACCAATGCACCACATAAGCTGCAAACCACATGCGGGCGTGACTATGCACATAACCATCATGCGTTAAGTCGCGAATAAAGCCATCCATACAAGGCAAACCAGTAATGCCTTGGCGAATGAAATCGGGCATAAGTTTTTCGCCCAATGCTACTTTGGGATCTTCGATGTCACTGAAGATGGCATTACCTTTGTCGTACCAAACATGTCGCCAGTAATCGCGTCTAGCCAATTCAGACACAAATTTTTCAGCATGATCCCCGAAACGGGTTTTTGCGCTATCACTGGCTTCTTTTAAAGTTAAACAGCCATGACGAAAAAAGGGTGAAAGTTTAGTCACGGCGCCGTTGAGAAAGTCGCGATTACGATTGTACGCAATCGCATCCATGCTATTTAAGCGCTTGAGTGCTTCATGCCGACCGCCGCGCCATTCGTCGCCTAAAAATGAGCCAAGGGCTTGCGGGAAAATGCGTCTAATATATTGTAGACGTTCAGCGCGATCGCATGGGATGGTAAGTTTGTAAGGCTGTGCCATTAGAGTGTTTTTTGCAAAATAGTTCTTATTGTGAATGCCCTGATTTTATTAGTGTACACTTTGTTGGGCGTTTTTTCATGATTAATTCCTGCTGATTTCTTATGGTCAGCATGCTTTTTAATTCGCTATTTAAATAGCGAAAAGCCCAACCAAAAAATGATAAGATAATTGGTATTAATAGTCACTAAGAGCGTATTTAAGATGATAGATGCAATGTGGATTTGGGGCGCGATTGGCTTATTGCTTTTAGCAGTTGAGATTTCTGTTGGTACCGTTTATGTATTATGGTTTGGTATCTCTGCGCTTTGCGTTGCACTTGCAACATGGATATTTCCTGATATGCCGCCTGCCGTGCAGTTTGCTGTATTTGCAGCTTTATCCATTGGAGCGCTTGCTATTTGGAGACTGAATTACAAAAAAACTGAAACGCATTCTCGTGTAGGGCAAGCGCAAGGCGAAGAAATTGGTCGCACGGGAACAGTGATTGAAAGTGTTAATCCTAACCAGAATGGCAAAATAAGTTTTGTACAGGGTTTGATGGGCAGCCGCGAATGGGTGGCTGTAGCAAATGAGTCAATTGAAGTGGGCAGTCAAGCCAAAGTGGTGGCTGTTGAAGGCAATGCTCTACGTATTATAAAGATTTGATTTAAGGTTTTATTACAAGGTTTTGGTTTAAAAGTTTGATTTATCGTATTTCATTTTTAGGAAAACAACATGACAGAAGTTAGTTTAATACTCATATTTTTAGTGGCTATTGCGATATTTAAAGGCGTACGTATCGTGCCACAAGGTGAGGAATGGGTAGTGGAGCGTTTAGGTAAATTTGCCGGCGTGCTTTCACCTGGTTTGCATGTGATTAATCCTATTTTTACTAAAGTAAGCTACAAAGTCACCACCAAAGATATTATTTTAGAAATTCCGCAGCAAGAAGTGATTACCGCAGATAACGCTGTGATTTTAGCCAACGCGGTTGCATTTATTAAAGTCTCAAACATCGAGCGCGCTGTGTATGGCATTGAAAATTTCCGTGAGGCCATGCGCAATATGGTGCAAACGAATTTGCGTTCTATTATTGGCGGTATGGAATTAAATCATGCACTCACTTCACGCGACCGCATTAAAACAGAGCTTAAACTAGCTATTGCGGATGAAGCTTTGGATTGGGGTTTAACCGTAAAGTCAGTTGAAATTCAGGATATTAAGCCTTCACCTAACATGCAAGATGCAATGGAACGCCAAGCGGCCGCTGAACGTGAGCGCGTAGCCGTGGTCACCGAAGCAGAAGGTGCAAAGCAGTCATTAATCTTAAACGCAGAAGCGCGTTTAGAGGCAGCACGTAAAGATGCCGAGGCGCAAATGGTGGCGGCTAAAGCATCAGCGGAATCAATTAAATTCATTACCGAAGCGGTAAAAGAAAATAACGCTTCAGCGATGTTCTTACTGGGTGACCGTTATATTACTTCACTGCAAAAAATTTCAGATTCTAACAACAGTAAAATCGTCATCATGCCAGGCGATTTAGTCGGCGCGGTTAAAAGCTTGATTGGTGGCAAGTAATAATTTATAAGTAATATTTTAAGGGCTTGTTAGCAGTTAAATTTAAGCTAGCTTAAATGCTAGCAAGCCAATCACCCGATTTTCCACCATGTTTTTCTAGTAATTTTATTGCGTTGATTGTCATGCCGCGGTCTACCGCTTTACACATATCGTAAATAGTGAGCAAGCCGACACTGACTGCGGTTAATGCTTCCATTTCCACCCCAGTTTGGCCTGTCGTTTCGCAACTTACTGTGCAGTTTATGCTGGATTCATTCTCATTTATTTCAAACGTGACAGATACTTTAGTGAGTGAAATCGGATGGCACAAGGGGATTAAATCCGCCGTTTTTTTGCTGGCTTGAATGGCCGCAATACGTGCAATGCCGAGTACATCACCTTTTTTTGCATCGCCTTGCTGAATCAATTTAAGTGTGGCAGGCAACATGCTAATTGTGCCTGTGGCAATACCTATGCGGCGAGTAGCGGGCTTGTCACCCACATCCACCATATGCGCCTGGCCGCTGTTGTCAAAGTGGGTGAGGGGTTGGTCGGGATTAGCCATGTATTTCCTATTCGTCGTGTATTTTCTATCTAATCACAATTTGGCATGAACTTGCGCCATAAAGGCATTATCATAACAATAATGAAATCAAAGTTAACATTAATTAATGTACAAAAAAGCACTGGTACAAAAACTGCATTGGCGCTTTTTACAGTAAGTTTGTTCGCCGCTAATGCCGTATTTGCAGACAATATCCAGTTATCTGCGATTTCTGGCAAGCCTTATGAAGATGGCGGGCTGAACAAAAATATACCCAGCCGAGATTTAGACACCAATTTGCCTGATTTGGGCGATATTGCGCAAACAGTATTAACACCGCAAGATGAACAGCGTATTGCCGAGCAGATATTGCGTCAAGTAGCGGTAAGCGATGATGTGTTGCAAGATGCAGAAATCGCCGATTATTTGCAGGCGATTGGTCAAAGATTGGCTGACAGTGGCCCAGATAAACGCCAGACGTTTAATTTTTTTGTGGTGCGCGATAATTCGATTAATGCCTTTGCAATGCCAGGCGGCGTCATTGGTGTACATACGGGTTTAATTTTGGCTTCAAATAGCGAATCGGAAATGGCCAGTGTGCTAGGGCATGAGATTGGTCATGTGACGCAACGCCATCTGGCGCGTATGTTGGCTTCACAAAAATACGATACCTTTAAAAATATCGCCGGTATCGCGCTGGCCTTATTGGTTGCGCGTGCAAACCCAGAGCTTGCCAGCGGCGCACTAACCGCATCAACCGCCGCAGGTGTGCAGCGGCAATTAGATTACACACGTGAACATGAGCGTGAAGCTGATCGTGTCGGTTTGACGATACTG
The DNA here is from genome assembly GCA_040387515.1 of Pseudomonadota bacterium. Lineage (GTDB taxonomy): Bacteria > Pseudomonadota > Gammaproteobacteria > Burkholderiales > Methylophilaceae > Methylotenera_A. The sequence goes on along the minus strand of JAZKDP010000005.1, from coordinate 67,456 downwards.
GATGCGGCAGGTTTTGATGTACGTGGCATGCCAGCATTTTTTACTACTTTGCAGCGTAGCACACGATTTGTAGAGGGCACAGCGCCTAGCTTTTTGCGGACACATCCACTGAATGCAGAGCGTATTGCAGACGTATCTAATCGCGTTGAAACCATGCCGTATAAACAAGTTGCTGATAGCCTAGATTTTCAATTGGTTAAAGCGAAATTGCGTGCTGGCAATGGAATGGCGCAAACAGCAATTGACCAATTTCAAGATAATTTAAGAGAGCGCAGATTTGCCAATGAAACGGCCGAGAATTATGGTTTGGCTGTGGCAATGCTGCGCAAAAATGATTTAGCCGGCGCAACTAAACAAATGCAATGGTTAAAAGCTAATGCGGCTAAACATCCGTTTATTGAAAATTTAGCTGCACGCATTGAGGTTGCGCGAAATAATCCGCAGGCTGCCGCGGCGCAATATGCTAAAGCGTTAACGTTATTTCCTAATCATCGTTCATTGATATACGGTTATGCTGAACACTATTTGGCAACCAATCAACCGGATAAAGCACTTAAGTTGATTGCAGAAAAACAATCATTGTATCCAACCGATGCTTATTTTTATGACATGATGGCAAAAGCTTATGCGGCAAAAGGTAAAGATTTATTACGTTTTCAGGCGCAGGGCGAGTCTTATTATCGCAAATATAATTTGAGTAGAGCGGTTGAGCAATTTGATTTTGCAGTCAAAGCCAAAGATGGCAATTTTTATGAGCATTCCATTGTAGATGCGCGTTTAAGAGAGTTACGTCGATTACAGACAAATGAAAAAACGGCACTGGATAGGTTAGGTTGATGCAACGCAGACATTTTTTAAGTATTTTTTTAGGCGGCGTAACCGCATTATTAATCGCGCCTATTAATGCGCTTGCGGCCACTTGGAATAAACGGGCGTTTGAAGCAACAAAGTTTAGCAATGCTGCCAGTGACTTAGCGATTAAGAATGAGATGCCCAGCCAGGATATTGATATCACTGCACCAGATCGCGCAGAAAACGGCGCGATTGTACAAGTGGAAATCAATAGTCGCATACCAAATACGGAATCGATTGCGATATTTGTAGAACATAACCCGACCACGCTGATCGGCCATTTTACGTTCACGAATGGCGCGTTACCGCAATTAGTGACACGCATCAAAATGGCGGAAACTTCTGATATAAAAATAGTGGTTAAAGCGGGCGATCAGTACTTTACTGCGGCTAAGAATGTAGTGGTGCTGGAAAACGGTTGCGGTTAAGAAGGGCGAAAAATGGACAATATTAAAATACGCGCCAAGCTTGTGAATGACACCACTGAAGTCAAAATGATTATTAATCATCCGATGGAAACAGGTCGTAAAAAAGACGATTTTGGACAATTGATTCCAGCCCATTTTATTCAGTTGTTGACCGCTAAATTGAACGACAAGCCTGTGATGGAAATGCAGTGGGGAACGGGTATTTCAAAAAATCCCTATCTGACTTTTTACCTAAAAGACGCGAAAATTGGTGACAAAATCGCGGTTAACTGGGTAGATAATCTCGGAAAAACGGGTGAAGGTGATGTATTAGTTACCGCTGGATAACAGAAATAGTTATTTCTGTTATCCAAATTAATCAAGCATTATGGAATTGCGGTCGTAAACAGATATACGCCAAATATCACTAAAAGTATCACGCCTTGTAAAACATTAGTGCGACCAGTTGCCAGTGAAATAGCGTTTACAAACAAAGCCAATAATACTAAAACGGTCGACTTCATATCTATGCCCAGAAACAGAGTCCATCCCGTTGCCAATGATAAAATGGCAACAGCGGGAATAGTCAAGCCGATGCTGGCAAGTGCGGAACCCAAGGCTAAATTCAAGCTGGTTTGAAACATGTTTTTACGCGCGGCGCGCACAGCGGCTAAGCCTTCTGGCAATAAAACGATACTTGCAATAATTACGCCCACCATTTGATGCGGCGCATTAATCAATTTCACAAAATCTTCAATGGTTGGCGCAAGCGATTTTGCCAGCAATACGACAGCTACCAAGCAAATCAATAACATACCAGCGCTGATGTAGGTGACTCGATTAGAACCTTTATTTTCGTCAGCAGAAATTAAATTGCCTTCAAAGTCGTTTTCTTCATCATCGTTATTGTCTTTTGCATCTAAGAAATAATTTCTGTGGCGAATTGCCTGCACAAACACAAAAGTGCCATACAAAACCAGCGAAACCAGTGCGATAAAAGCCAACTGGCTTCCGCTATAAACTGGTCCACGCGTAGTTAATGTGTAATTGGGTAAAATGAGCGTTAACACAACAATCGCTGCCAAAGTGGATAGGGCAGCATTTGCGCCATGCAGTTTAAATACTTGCTCTTTGTATAACATGCCACCGATTAATGAACAGATGCCGACAATACCAGTGATGATAATCATCACTGCCGCGAATACGGTATCGCGCGCTAATGCCGCCGTTTCTGGCCCACCAGTTAACATTAACGATAGAATCAACCCAACTTCGATGACGGTGATCGCAGTCGCCAATAACAATGTGCCGTATGGCTCACCTAATTTATGCGCGATCGTTTCTGCGTGATGGACTGCCGCTAATACCGCGCCAATTAAGGCGATGGCCATGACGATTGACTCGATATTGCCTAAATTTAAATGCAATTGAGTTAATCCCAATACAATTAATGCGAGCACTGGCGCGACGACTGAAGACGTTGAAATTGTTGAACCGTTACTCATATAGATGACCTTTTTTTACTACTCGTTTTGGTGCGATTTATAGTTTGCTGATGCTAAGTATGACTGCTTCAGCCACTTTAATGCCATCAACGCCAGCAGATAAAATACCGCCCGCATAACCTGCCCCTTCGCCACATGGATACAAGCCTTTGGTATTAATGCTTTGCAATGATTCGTCATCTCGCTTAATGCGGATTGGGCTGCTAGTACGCGTTTCTACACCTGTCAAAATACCCTCTGCCATATCATAACCTTTAATTTGCTTAGCAAAAGCAGGGATTGCTTCACGGATTGCATCAATCGCAAATTGCGGCAATGCAGATTCTAAATTAGTCAGATGCACACCTGGCGTGTAGGAAGGCGCTACTTCACCAAGTTGTTGAGATGGTTTATTGGCTAAAAAGTCACCAATCAATTGTGCTGGTGCTGCGTAATTACTGCCACCCAGCACATACGCATTGCTTTCCAGTTTACGCTGTAACTCTATTCCGGCTAATGGATGTTCCGGGAAATCCACTTCTGGCGTGATACCGACCACAATGCCCGAATTGGCATTGCGCTCATTGCGGCTGTATTGACTCATGCCATTTGTGGCCACGTGACCTTCTTCAGACGTTGCCGCGACCACTGTACCGCCAGGGCACATGCAAAAACTATAAACGCTACGACCATTGCTGGCGTGATGAACCAATTTGTATTCAGCCGCCCCTAGCTTACTGATTAAGTCTTCACTATAGCTGCTGCCATAACGTGCTTTGTCGATTAATGATTGTGGATGTTCAATGCGAAAACCGATTGAGAATGGCTTGGCCTCTACAAAAATACCTTTTCGATGCACCATTTCAAAAGTGTCACGCGCGCTGTGGCCAACGGCCAACACAACGTGATTGCTGGCAATATGCTCGCCATTCGCTAGCACCACGCCTTGAACAGCGTTGTCTTTTATCTCAATATCGTCAACACGCGAATTGAAACGAATTTCACCGCCCAGCGCGATAATGTTATTGCGCATATTTTCTACCATGCTCACCAAACGAAACGTGCCAATATGCGGATGGCTGATATATAAAATCTCTGCTGGTGCGCCAGACGCTACAAACTCTTGCAGCACTTTGCGGCCATAGTGTTTCGGGTCTTTAATCTGGCTCCACAATTTACCATCTGAGAAAGTCCCTGCACCGCCTTCACCAAACTGCACGTTTGACTCAGGGTTTAGCGTACTTTTTCGCCACAAATCCCAAGTGTCTTTGGTTCTTTCTTTCACAGCCTTACCGCGTTCTAACACAATCGGTTTAAAGCCTGCTTGCGCTAAAATAAGTGCGGCAAAAATACCTGCTGGACCAAAGCCAATGACAATCGGGCGCGTTTTTACATCAGTCGGCGCGCTACCTACTGCTTTGTAATTAGTATCAGGTGCTAGCTTTACATGCGGGTCTTTTGAATGCTTGGCTAAAACTTTCGCCTCCCCATTAATCACAACATCCAGCGAATAAACCAGCAATATCGCATTGGATTTACGTGCATCAGTACCCCGTTTAAAGATGCTATAACTGATTAAATCAGCTGCATTAATGGCTAATTTCTTAATCGCAGCCGCTCTGATTTCTGCATCTGTATGGCCTTCTTCAGCGGATGTGGCGATTGGCAATTTAATTTCGGTGATTCTTAGCATGAGTTTTAATCTTAATAGGTAATAATTGGATGAATTTATATATCAAAAGCTTACATATATAAAACTTGCGACTCTGGAATTGATTAATATTTAAGTCTGTTGAATCTAAGCCTGTAAATCCAAACTCACAAATCTAAATTCAATTGCAATAATTTGCGCAGCATTGGCAATGTAATCGGTTTTTGCATGGTCAGCGACCATTCGTCCAGCGCGTCTAAAGTTGCCATTAATGTAGGCAAATCGCGGCGCAGATAACGCAAGCAATAATCAACCACTTCATCAGGCAATTTCATGCCGCGTTCAAATGCATGCTGTTTAAGTGCAGTCGCTTTTTCAATATCGTTCAGGGGATGTAACTGGTACACCAAACCCCAAGCCAAACGAGTTGCTAAATCGGCACGTAAACCCATTTGTGTAGGCGCGTGCAGCCCTGCGGTAATGATAAATTCCCCTGCTTCTTTATGTTGATTGTATCTGTTAAATAAATCAATTTGCGCATCGCTATCCAGCAATTGCACGTTGTCTGCCACGCTTGCGCCTATTGCATTGCATGCTTGTAGCAAATGGCTCTTACCTGACCCAGATTCGCCCCACAAATAAATAAATTGTGGTGTGTTGCCATTAACTGCCATTGTTAAACTGGCAAGTGCTTCTGCATTGCGTCCCACCACAAAGTTTTGCAAAGTGGGTGGCGCGGCAGGCTTAATGTCGAGTAGAAGTTGTTTCATGCAGCGTATGGTCGAAAAATACAGTTAAAAAGTGCGATTAAACGGTTTTGTTCCGCTATTTAAGATAAGCATCACTATCTAAATAGCTATCTTTAGTATGGCGTAAACCTACTGCAATCGCCGCACTGACAGGCAAAGCGAGCAATACGCCCGCAAAGCCGAATAATTGTCCGCCAGCCAATAATGCAAAAATCACGACAACGGGATGTAAGCCAATGCGGTCGCCCACCAATTTGGGTGTAATAAAATTACTTTCTATGAGCTGGCCAATGCCAAATACCAGCAAGACCGGGATTAATTGCCCCAAGCTGGTGAAATGCAGCACGCCAACTAACAATGCTAAACCCAAGCCAATCGCTGGACCTAAATAGGGTATAAAACCCAATAAGCCTGCGATGATGCCGATGGGTAAAGCCATATCAAGCCCCGTTAACCACAAGCCGGCGGCATAAAATACGCTCATGATAATCATCACGGTAAATTGGCCGCGCAAAAATTCAGCCAGCATTTGATCGATTTCTTGGGCAATTTCGGTGGTCTTGCCAATAATATGGCGTGGAATTAAATTGCCGATGCCAGCAGTTAACTCATCCCAATCACGCAATAGATAAAACAATACTACTGGTAACAGTAAAATATTAGCGATGACGCCTATAAGCGCCATGCTGTTAGTGCCAGCAGTCTTGATGACATCGCCCAAGATGTTGCCGGCAGTTTTCCAATTTTTGGTAATCACGTCTTGAATCTGATTACCGTCAATCGCCAAACTGATGCCAAAGTATTTTTGCAGCCATGGTTCGGCGGTGGTACGGATGCTAGTAATCATACTTGGCAATCGCTCAATAATGATCAGCGATTCTTTTTGCAATAAAGGAATAATAATCAATAGTAGCAACGTAATAATGCCTACAAGCCCCATCATGACTAGAACCGTGGCAATTGTGCGGCCAAATTGATACTTCTTATAGCCTAATATGCTCAGTCTATCAACCAAAGGGTCGCACATATAAGCCAAAATCGCGGCGGTTAAAAATGGTGTGAGCACAGGCGCTAATAGGTACAACATCAGCAGAAAAACTGCACTTAAAATTAACCAGCGGTTATCTGCCACAATGTTTGTGTCGGATGATTGTTTGCGACTGTTTTTTGGTTGATTAGGCATGGTTAAATTGAATAGTGGGTTAAAATGCGAGCTAGTTAAATGTGTATTTAAGTTAAAATTATACTTACATTAAATAGTGATATTGCAATTAATTGAATCGAGAACCATTTTGAACACGACAAACCCTAATACAAACTCTATTAGCTACCGCGATGCAGGCGTTGATATTGAGGCCGGTGACGCCTTAATCGAGCAAATTAAACCTTTTGCTAAACGTACCATGCGCCCAGAAGTGTTAGCAGGGATTGGTGGATTTGGGTCATTGTTTGAAATGCCTAAAAAGTTTAAGAACCCTGTGCTAGTTTCTGGCACAGATGGCGTAGGTACTAAATTAAAGCTGGCTTTTGAGCTGAATAAACACGACACGGTTGGTATTGATTTAGTCGCCATGAGTGTCAACGATATTTTAGTGCAAGGTGCGGAACCGCTATTTTTTCTGGATTATTTTGCCTGTGGAAAGTTGGAAGTTGGCACTGCCGCACAAGTGATTAAAGGTATTGCAGAAGGTTGTGAGCAATCTGGCTGTGCGCTAGTGGGCGGCGAAACGGCAGAAATGCCGGGCATGTATCCAGCAGGCGAATACGATTTGGCTGGTTTTGCAGTGGGCTGTGTGGATAAAGAAAAAATCATAAACGGATTAAGTATTGCTGCTGGTGATGTAGTGCTGGGTTTAGCGTCAAGCGGTGCGCACTCAAATGGCTATTCATTGATTCGTAAGTTAATTACAAACTCAGGCATTGATTTCGAGTCAAATTTTCACGGTAAAAAATTCAAAGACGTGGTGATGGCACCGACCAAAATCTATGTGAAATCACTGCTTAAGTTGATTGATGCCTTACCTGTAAAAGGTATGGCACATATTACTGGCGGCGGCATTACTGAAAATATTCCACGCGTGTTGCCAGCTGGTTTAACCGCAGAAATTAGTGCAAAAAGCTGGGATTTACCGCCTTTATTTAAATGGCTGCAAGCAGAAGGCAATATTACGCACAATGAAATGTACAAAACCTTTAACTGCGGCATCGGCATGGCGGTGATTATGTCTAAAGCTGATGCAGCAGCAGCTAAACAATTACTAGAGGCTGCGGGTGAAACCGTGTACGAAATTGGCGTGATTCGCGCGCAACAAACAGGTGAAGCCGCTACTGTTGTTGTCTAGCCAAGCGTTGTATCAGTTAGATGGCTATCAAAAGTCAGACAACGCATATTGATGCTATGCGTTGAGTAGCATCATTCAACAATTTGAGAAAATAATATGTTTAAGCAAAGCCAATGGATTATTTTTTTCTGCCTCGCGCTGTATGGTGCAATTGCGCACGCTGTACCCAAAAGTGTTCAACTGGAATATGACTTAAAACGCGATGGCAAATTGTTTGCCAAAGTGGTCGAAAACTTTAGCCAAGATGGCAGCCAGTATAAGATTGAATCAATCACAAAAGGTGTTGGCGTTTATGCTTTGCTTGGCGAACGCAAATTATTGAGCAGTGGCAGTGTGACTAAAGAAGGCTTAAAACCTAAACACTTTGAATCGCATCAAGGGGATAGCAATAAAAAATCCTTAATTAATGATTTTGATTGGGCAAAAAATACGCTCAACATGCAGGTGAAAGGTGAAGTTAGAACGCAGGTTCTAGAAAAAGGCACACAAGATTTATTAAGCTATGCCTACCAATTTATGTTCGCGCAGCCAACTAAAGCGCGAGTTGGTCAAAATAGTATCAATGTGACATTAACTACGGGTAAAAAGCTAAAGCAATATCAATATAAGATTATTGCGCGCGGCTTAAAATTAAACGCGGCAGACACAGACTTTAAAGCGTTGCATATTGCTAATACGCCAGCGGCTGGGGATGATAAAAAACAGCTTTGGTTAGCAGAAGACAAATATTATTTGCCAGTGCAATACAATTTAACCGATGAAGATGGCGCAAGTTTTGAGCAAACCCTAACCAAAATACATGTGGAATAATGTTGTAGACATTGTTAAAAACCAGAGCACTAAAAGACTAGCGCTGGCAATTGTTGTGTCTGCGGTGTTGCATGCGTATTTGGTCGGTGGTCTTAATGTGCATATGCCCAGTCTAAAAAAAGAAATGCATGTGATTGAGGCAAGGTTACAAATGCCTAAAGTGGTTATTCAACAAGCGGCAACTAAAGACGATGTGGTAAGTGAGCAACCCGAACCTGTTACCACTTTGCCGCAAAAGCAAGCGCCCCAGCCACTGGCAGAAGCAATTGAAGAGCCAGTATCTGTTATTGAGCCGCAACAAACGGATGTAACTCCTGAGATTTTAAATGCAGCAGCGCTAGAGCAAGCGACGATTCCGTCCCCAACTGGAGAAGCACCGCAAGCTGAAAATAGCCAATTAGTACAAACAGAACAGCTAGCTGAATCGCAACCAGTTGATGCGGGTTTAGTGATAAACGAAAACGCGTATCAATACGTGGAAACAGATTTTGATGTCAGAACTGAAATAGATGGCGCAACAGAAGGCTCAGCCAAGATTACTTATAATCTGATTGATAGTCAGCAATATGCACTTAAAAGCGTGATTAAGCCGCAAGGTTTAGCGGCACTGATTATTGCGGATTTGTTGCAAACCAGCGATGGCACGCTTACTAAGAATGGTTTGCAGCCAAATGTTTATTTGTACCAATATGGTGACAAAACAGATAAAACTTATTCAGCAAAGTTTGATTGGGCAAGTAAAATGGTGAGCTTAATCACCGCTAAAGGCACAAAAACGGCAGAAATTGCGGATGGAACGCAAGATTTACTCAGTTTTATGTATCAATTTATGTATGTGGCGCCGTTAGAGCGTATGCAAATTAGTATTGCTACTGGCAAAAAACTGGCTAGCTATGACTATAGTTTTGACGGCGAAGAGAGTATTAATATTCCGATGGGCGAAATTAAAACGCTGCATATTTTTCATACAGGCGATAACAACGATGAAAAAACTGAGCTTTGGCTGGCCACTGATTATCAGTATGTGCCGGTTAAAATTCGCAAAACTGAAAAAAATGGCAAGATATATGAGCTGGTCGCCACGCGTATTAATACTGCGCGCCCAACTGTACTAAACTAGCCATATCAAATTTAACCAATATTTATTTAATAAAGCTAAACCATGACACCAAATTTACTGCGCCAAGCAGCCATGTTACTCACTAATCTGTTGGATTTTAATAGTCCAGCCGATGCTAAATTAGGTGAGTTTTTTCGCAACAATCGAGATCTCGGCACCAAAGATCGCGCTTTTGTGGCTGAGAGTGTTTACGGCGTTTTGCGACGTTTGCGTTATTTAAGCGCAGTGACGGCAAATGATGAGAATGATCCGGATGACGGACGTAAGCTTATATTGGCGTGGTTATTGCGCGTGCAAGGTAAAAGTATCCGCGAGCTAGAGTTTATTTTAAATGAGCAACAAACCGAGTGGGCGCATGCGATTAAAGCCAAACCTACCCAAGATTTGCCTTTAGCTGTACAAGCGGATGTGCGTGATTGGCTGTGGAATAAACTGGTAGTGCAATATGGTCAAGCCGAAGCGTTAACCATTTGCCGCAGTATGTTTGAGCAAGCTGCGTTAGATTTGCGTGTAAACACTATTAAAGGCAATCGTGAAGAAGTGTTAGCGCGCATGCTATCCGAAAATACCATTAAAGATAACACCATTGAAGTGACGCCGTATTCACCGACTGGTATTCGCATGGGTGCGCGGTTAAATATTAGCCGGCACGTATTATTTGAAGCCGGAAAAATTGAAGTACAGGACGAAGGCAGCCAATTGTTAGCCTATTTAGTTGCACCAAAACGCGGCCAAATGGTGGCAGATTTTTGTGCAGGTGCTGGCGGAAAAACGCTGGCAATTGGTGCATTAATGAAAAATACAGGGCGATTGTATGCCTTTGATATTTCTGAAAAACGTTTGAATAACTTGGGTAAACGACTGAAACGTTCTGGTTTGTCTAACTTGCATGCGCAAGTGATTAGCTCTGAAACTGACCCTAAATTAAAACGCTTGAATGGTAAGTTTGACCGTGTGCTAGTGGATGCGCCATGCAGCGGTTTTGGTACTTTGCGCCGTAATCCCGATTTGAAATGGCGTTTTGAAGAGTCTGATATTGCGGAGCTTAATGTTAAACAAACTAATATTTTAGCGCGTGCAGCCAAGCTGACAAAAGTAGGTGGGCGCTTGATTTATGCAACCTGTAGCTTATTAAATGATGAAAATGAAGCGATTGCAGAAGCGTTTTTAGCCGCGAATGCTGATTTCAAATTAATCCCTGCTAATGAAGTATTAAGTCATCAGCAAATTAAACTGGATACGGGCAATTATTTAAAATTATTCCCGCATTTACATGGCACGGATGGGTTTTTTGCGGCGGTATTCGAGAAAATCAATCCAACTGATGATTCAGTGAAAATATCAGAAGAAATCGTGCAAGAAGCGGCTGAACTGATTGAAAATATTAAAGCCGCCGTTTCGGATGAAGCTGAAGCTGAGATTGCGCCGCAATTAGAACCAGAAGCAGAACCTGCGCCTAAGAAAAAAGTCGTTGCGAAAAAGGCTGCAACTACAAAAAAGACTCCAACTAAAAGTGCAAAAACTGCCGAACCTAAAACGGCAAAAACCGTTAAGCCAAAAACCGACGGTAAAACCGTTAAATCATAAACAATTTAAAGTGTAAATTCACATGAAAATGCCCAGTTTAAATACGCAGATTTTAATTGGGGCAGTGGTTGGCGTTTTAGCCGGTTTATATTTTCATCAATTAGGTGCGAATCATCAGCTTGTACAAACTGGGCTTTATGCCTCTGGTTTAATCGGTACTTTATTTATCGATTTACTCAAGATGATTTTGATTCCGCTGGTGTTTTGCAGTATTACGGTGGGTATTGCAAATTTGCGACAACATCAAAAAATGCACAGTGTTTGGATAACGACGCTCGTGTTTTTTGCGCTCACCACATCAATCGCAATCACGCTGGGTTTAGCAGCCAGTAATTATTTTAAGCCGGGTGCGGGTTTAGAAATATCCCTTTTTGCAGACGCAATGCAGAATTTCAAAGCACAGCAACTGCCGTTGCCTGAATTTTTTGCACAATTTCTGCATGGTTTATTTATCAATCCTTTTGCGGCTATGGCAAATGGTGAAGTGCTGGCGGTCGTCATATTTGCGTTGATTTTAGGCGTGGCTTTAGTGGTGGGCGGTGATCGTTATAAAAATATCTTAGCGCTTTTGCAAGAAGGCTTAGAGCTCACCATGCGCATGGTTGGCTGGATTATGGTGTTAGCGCCTTTCGGTATCGCCGCGTTGTTAATCAAGCTGGTCGCCACACAAGATGCAACTATGTTAGGCGTTATGGCGAAATTTATGACCATGGTAATTGGCATCACTTTGCTGCATGGCGTAGTGATTTTACCGCTGCTTTTATATTTGATTACTGGCAAAACGCCATTGTGGTTTTGGCGCGGTGCGCGTGAGTCACTAATCACCGCATTCGCCACCAGCTCAAGCTCTGCCACTTTGCCAGTGACAATGCGCTGCACCACGCAACATTTACATGTTAAGCCAGAAATCGCTGGTTTTGTAGTGCCGTTAGGCGCCACTGTGAATATGGATGGTACGGCTTTGTATGAAGCTGCCGCGGCTTTGTTTATTGCCAACTTAGTTGGTATAGAGCTTAACTTTACGCAACAATTAATCGTCTTCTTTACCGCAATGATAGCCGCCATCGGCGCACCAGGCATACCAAGTGCTGGCATGGTGACGATGGTCATGGTGTTGCAAAGCGTCGGCTTGCCAGTAGAAGCCATTGCGATTTTGTTACCGATAGATAGGTTGCTAGATACCATACGCACCACGGTGAATGTGCAAGGCGATATGATTGGCAGCTTGGTCGTACAAAAACTTACCGATAAAACCTAAAACACATCTTGCACACCACATATCGTGCTGTCACGAATTTTTATTCGCGCTTTACCAGCTATTAAACACTCTTGAGATAAATAATTAAATGCTACATTTTCACAAAGCCGAGCTAGTCGATGCACAAGAGATTGCAGCACTGATTAACTCCGCCTATCGCGGCGAAAGCAGTCGCGCAGGCTGGACAACAGAAGCAGACTTATTGGATGGCTTACGCACCACCACGCCAGAAGTTGCCAGCATCATCAAACGAGAAGATGCATTTGTATTAATTGGCGTATTAAATGACCAAATCGTCGCTACAATTTGCTGCGAGCTGCAAATTATTTCTGGTAAAAGCACTGCACATTTCGGCATGATAGCCGTTAAGCCAACCCTGCAAAATCGTGGCTATGGCGCAGAGATTATTCAAGCGGCAGAAGCCATGACACTCAGGCAATGGCGCGTAGCTGGCTTTCATATGGCAGTTATTTCTATCCGTAACGAGCTTATCGCCTTTTATGAGCGATTAGGTTTTTTGCGTACTGGCGAGTTTAAAGACTTCCCCACTCAACCAGCACTTTGGCAACCCAAAGTGGAGGGTTTGAATTTGGAGTATTTGGCTAAAGTGATTAAATGATAAGTTTTAACATGTTTATTAATTGTGCCTAATTTCATTGATTGCTTCAATTCAGTAACATCTCTAGGATTTTTAAAGCCCTGCATTCTCACATCCAGGCATATTCTTATCTAAATTATTTGTTTTGAAATATGCATCATTCACATGTGTGAATAGTGTTGTTCTATATTGTTATCGGAGAGTCATTTGTCCTTATTAAGTCTTGCAAAATATAGCCCACAAGCAATAAAAATTAATATATTGAGTGGTCTTACAGTTGCATTGGCAATGGTGCCAGAAGCAATCGCCTTTGCTTTAATCGCTCACGTTTCACCGCTTACTGGCTTATATGCCGCATTTATACTTGCATTAATTACGTCTGCTTTTGGTGGTCGCCCAGGCATGATTTCAGGTGCTGCTGGCGCATTAGCAGTTGTTATGGTGGCATTGGTTGTTCAACATGGAGTTGAATATCTATTTGCAACAGTCGTATTAATGGGTATTTTGCAAATAATTTTTGCAGTAGCTAAGCTAGGAAAATTCATTCGCATGGTGCCGCACCCTGTGATGTTAGGTTTTGTGAATGGTCTAGCCATCGTGATTTTCTTAGCTCAATTTGGGCATTTCAAATCGGTAGCAGCTGATGGCACCGCAACATGGATGAGTGGCAACGCCTTGTATCTGATGTTAGTGTTAATCGCGATTACTGTAACCATCATTTACTTGTTGCCCAAACTAACGAAAGTAATTCCTTCAACACTGGCTGCGATTGCGGTGGTTTCGTTTGGTGTCGCATTTTTAAATATTGATACTAAAACTGTTGGCGACTTAGGTTCAATCGCAGGTGGCTTGCCAATATTCCATATACCAAACGTTCCGTTCAATTTAGAGACACTTAAAATTGTGTTCCCATACGCATTAATACTTGCTGCTATTGGTTTAATTGAAACACTGCTCACGCTCAATCTAATTGATGACATGACAGATACACGCGGCAAACCGAATCGTGAATCAATGGCGCAAGGTGCAGCGAATGTTATTACTGGATTCTTTGGTGGTATGGGCGGCTGTGCCATGATTGGTCAAAGTATGATTAACGTTAATAACGGTGCACTCAAACGCCTGTCTGGAATTGCTACCGCTTTATTTCTGATTTCTTTTATCTTGTTTGCTTCTAAATGGATTGAAATGATTCCACTGGCGGCATTGATTGGCGTCATGTTTGTAGTAGCGCAAAAAACCTTTGCATGGGGCAGTTTAAGGCTGTTCGGCAAAGTACCTAAGCAAGATATTTTTGTAGGCTTGCTAGTCGGTGGCGTAACAGTGATTGCTGACTTAGCGATTGCAGTGATTCTAGGCGTGATTGTTTCAGCATTAGTATTTGCATGGGAGCACGCGAAACAAATTAGAGTGAATAGTTATATTGATGATAAAGGTTGGAAAGTATACGAATTACAAGGCTCACTATTTTTTGCTTCTATTGCTACTTTCCAAAACCTTTTCACGCCCAGTAATGATCCCGATGATATTGTGATTGATTTCAACAATGCAAAAGTAGTGGATCATTCTGCACTAGCGGCAATTGATGGTTTGGCAATCAGATATATAACTGCGGGTAAAAAATTACATTTGAAACATCTAAGCCCAGATTGTTTAGAGTTGTTAGAGAATGCAAAAGGCATGATTGAAGTGAATGTGATGGAAGATCCTAAATATCATGTGGCAGATAACAAATTAGGATAATCATTTTTTGTCATGGTTAAGCGGCCAGTTATATGACAATTTTGGATTGTTAACTTTCAATGGTTTTATGCAAATTAACTGTATGTAAATATTATTAACTGATAAGCGCTTAATTAGCCTGTTAATTTTATTAATATTAATCTATTTTTGAACATTAATTTTCAACCAGTCAAAATAAGGACCAGGATCCGTTTTGCGGCCTGGCGCAATATCGGAATGGCCAATAATATGTTGAATAGGGTAGGTTTGTTTTAAAACCGCAATCAATTGTTGTAGCGTTGTGTATTGCCCTGTTTCAAAGACCTCAAAGTCACTACCTTCCAACTCAATTCCGACTGAAAAATCGTTACAACGTTCCCGTCCCAACCAATTGGATACGCCTGCGTGCCATGCGCGTTGCAAACAAGATACAAATTGAATTAATTCACCATTGCGCCGAATGAAGAAATGCGATGAAACTTTGCGCGTGTAAATTTCGGCATAATAGGGATGTTCATTCGGGTTTAGCGTGTTGGTGAATAACTCAATCACGCCGCTTCCGCCGTATTGATTGGGCGGTAGGCTGATGTTATGAATGACTATTATGCTGATTTCAGGTGCGACATTGTCAACACAAGGCCGTGCATCAAAATTAGGCGAAGCGATTTGTTTAGCGTTGTTTGCAAACCCTTTTTTGTTGATTTTTATTTCATCCATAATTGATGCTAAATACGATTTATCCGATAAAATACCATCTTACCTAATTTTTAGAGATGTTTAAGCATGGTTTTTCTACAGTTATTTGCAATGTTGATTGTAATTTTAATTGCGGCAGAGGTATTTACCAACGCGCTTGAACATTTAGGTGAAAAGCTAGGCATTTCAGAAGGTGTCACAGGTTCGTTGTTTGCGGCTGTTGGTACAGCTTTACCAGAAACCATGGTGCCACTTTTAGCAATTTTTGCAGGTACAGCCAGCATGGCAACCAACCATGAAATTGGCGTAGGCGCAATTTTAGGCGCACCGCTGATGTTGGCTACCTTATCACTTAGTCTGATGGCGCTTTCAGTGTATAAGCGTCGCGGTGCAAACGGCCATTTACGTCCAGAGCGCACAGGTTTGACGCGCGATATCAACTATTTTATTGTTGCATTTATTTTGGCAGCAGCAGCGTTGTATGTGCCTCACCATGATGTATGGATACGTTATGCAATCGGCTTTGCGATGATAATGATTTATGTGGTGTATGTGTGGCAAACTTTACGCGCTTCAAAAAGTTTAGTGGCAGAAGGCCACGCAACTGAAGCACATAACCCGATGTTTTTAAGTCGTGCAGGCTTGCCAACGAACACATTCACCATTACTTTGCAGATTATTTTAGGCCTGCTTTTGTTGATTGCAGGCGCTAAGGGCTTTATTGATGGCGTAGATGAAGCATCAGAATTATTGGGTATTTCTGCACTGATGTTATCTTTGCTTATCATTCCAATTGCAACGGAATTACCAGAAAAAGTGAACAGTATTTTGTGGATTCGCAAGGGTAAAGACACGTTGGCGTTCGGCAATATTACTGGCGCAATGGTGTTTCAAGGCACATTGTTACCTGCGATCGGTATTACTTTAACACCGTGGGAACCGCGTCCAGAAGTGGTTTGGGGGCTGGTAATTACACTGCTTGCTGCGCTATGGATGCGTTACCTGCTGCACAAAGGTGGAATACGCGTGTGGCATTTATTAGTTAACGGCGCAATGTATGTTACCTATTTAGTGATCGCGCTGAGTTAAAAGCGCTGGCTAAAAAGGATTAGTTAATAGGTATTAACTAATCCAATATATTCGCTTAATCGTACAGACTTTCATCTGACATATCCGTATCGTCATCTTTAGCCAAGCCTAGCTTGGTTAACCGATATCGCAAGGTTCTAAAGCTAACCCCCAACAATTTCGCTGCTGCTGTTTTATTATTGTTGGCTTTGGCTAGTGCTTTTAGGATCGCGCGTTTTTCAATATCTTCTAAATATTCCGGCAAGCCTATTTCTAGGGTTTTGCTTGGGTCAAAAATGACTTTGTCATTTGTTCTAAATTTGAACTCTTGATCCATTAGCAAATCATCCATGCATATTTTCTGGCCATCGCACAATGCCAGTGCACGTTCTAACATGTTTTCTAACTCACGCACATTGCCGTCAAAATGCAACTTACCAATTAATTTAGCGGCATTTTCGTCCAATATTGGCAAAGCAATCGATTGCGCATCACATAGTTTTTGTAATAGTTTTTGTGTGAGCTCAGGTATATCTTCTGGTCTATCACGCAGTGCAGGCATTTTAAGTTGAATAACATTGAGGCGATAATATAAATCCTGCCTGAATAGGCTGTTGCTCATCATCTCGCCTAAGTTTT
This sequence comes from Pseudomonadota bacterium, assembly GCA_040387515.1. Classification (GTDB taxonomy): domain Bacteria; phylum Pseudomonadota; class Gammaproteobacteria; order Burkholderiales; family Methylophilaceae; genus Methylotenera_A. The sequence continues at coordinate 50,473 of JAZKDP010000005.1, read as the reverse complement.
TATGTGTGGCGCTGATAATGCGCACATCCACACTTTCCTCCGTTGTGCCGCCAACCGCACGTACTTTCTTTTCTTGAATGGCGCGTAATAATTTCACTTGCATGACCAAAGGCAAATCCGCGACTTCATCCAGAAAAAGCGTACCGCCATTGGCTGCTTGGAACAAGCCGGAAGTATCTTGCGCCGCCCCTGTAAAAGCCCCTTTTTTATAGCCAAAGAACTCACTTTCCATTAAATTTTCGGGAATCGCGCCACAGTTAACTGCCACAAAAGATTTATCGCGCCGTGAGCTATTGCTATGAATCAGTCTTGCTGCTAATTCCTTACCGCTACCAGATTCACCGCTGATGTAAACAGGCGCTTGGCTTCGAGCTAGTTTTGCTATCATGCTGCGTACATAATCCATGGCAGGTGATTTGCCGATTAAATCAACCGTGTTTTGAGTTTGTTTAACGTCTGAGCTGGATAACTTAAGTGCAGACTCTACTAATGGGCGCAGTTGTTTGAGTGAAATAGGCTTGGTTAAATAGTCAAATGCGCCTGCTTTTAAGGCAGAAACGGCATTTTCGGCACTACCATAAGCGGTAATCACAGCGACGGGTAAACCAATATAATTGGCTGCAATATGCTGTACCAGTTCCAGCCCAAGTCCATCGGGTAGTCGCATATCAGTTAAGCATAAATTATAACTTTGGCTGGCGAGTAATTGTTTAGCCTCGGTCAAATTGCCAGCGCTATCTGCTCTAATATCCATGCGCTCTAGGGTTAATACCACTAGTTCACGGATGTCTGTTTCATCATCAACCACTAAGCAGTTAAATTGCGCCATTAAAATTTAAGCCTTTTTGATATAAATGATAAATTGCGTGCCAATATTGGGCGGAATAGTTTTGCTTGGAATTTTATGCTGTAGCTTAGCACCATTTGCATCGGCCAGTTCGCGTGCAATATAAAGGCCTAAACCCGTACCCGATTTTTCCGTGGTAAAGAAAGGTTCAAACAAATGGCTACGCACGCTTTCTGATATGCCGCTGCCATCATCGATAATTTCGATTTGTATGGTCTGAGTTTTTGCTGATACCAGCAACATTAAGCTGTTTTCATTTTGTTGGGAGTGCCGCCAGCCATTCTTGCACATATTCCACAAAATTTGATTTAAATGCCGACGGTCGAAAGAAATGACAGCCTCTGAAGCATTCATCTCTAACTTAAAACAATGCGGCGGGATTTTTTCTACTGCGCAAAATTGCGTGTAAAAATCGGTCATAAAGTTCTCTAGGTGAATTAACTCCTGATTGGTACGATCGCGCCGATTAAGCTCCAATACATCTTTAATAATTTGGTCAACACGTTGTACATTGTCGCTGATGATTTGCAGCATACGCTGGTTTGCAGGATTAATATGTTCTTCTTCCTGCAACAATTGATTGGCGTGACTAATGGCGCTAAGTGGATTGCGGATTTCATGTGCAATGTTGGCCGTTAGGCGGCCCAATGCGACCAATTTAACTTGGTGCGCTTGGATTTGCATTTGTGACCAGTCTTCAATAAAAATAACGGCACCTTGTTGGCGGTTATCATTCACAGGTAAAAACCTCAGTCTTAACTCACGTGATAAAGCATTCAGTTTTAAAATATTCGCTTGCGTGTTTTCAGACTGCGGCTCAGTTTCATGCATCCAAACCTGTAGTACTTTGCTAATGTCTGGTGAAATATTGTTTAATGAATTTTCCTGCCAATTATCGGCATCATTACTGTCTAGGCCTAACAAGTTTTTGGCTTGCATATTGTGGTGTTTAATGTGAAGGTTGTGATCGACTACCAGCACACCATCTTGCATTTCATGCGTGATTAATGCATTAATTTGGGCCAAGTTTTTAACATCTAAGCCACGTTGAGAAGCCAGCAATTCACTTTTTTGCATGCGTTTGGCTAAACTGTGCGCCAACCATGCGGTAGCAAAACAGCTCAAGCTCAACATAACTGCGGCAGTATAGTTTTCTGCTAACCTGCCTATGATGAGCATGCGGTAGGTTTGCTCAATTAAAATGCCAATGGTGGCTAGTGCGGCATAAAATAAGGCCAAGCGGCCCTCGCTAATTAAGCTTGCGCTGGCAATGGTGATAATAAGCAATAAACCAACGCCAACTACACCATCTTGTTGTGCATGCATTAACAGCACAATAAATATAATATCAATAATAATTTGCGCGGGCAGATTGAGGTCGATATTGGGTTTTTCTAACCAAGTAAAAGTGGCTGATATGCAGCTGAAAACAAAATAGCCCAATACCAAATTGGAAAATAAATCTTTTTCACTATTGAGTAAAAGATTGCCTTCACCCATTGTGCTTTGCATGATTAAAAACATCAGTGCAATTAACATGCGATAGCCGTTGTAGAGTTTTAGACTGCGCCAACGGGTGGCGGTAATCGTGGCGTCAATATCGGGTGTTAATTCAATTGCTATCATACTAATTGGAGGTGTGATTACACTCAGAATTGTTGCAGACAACCTGATTGTTTTGTATATGGCTATCAGACTCTGGCACATGTAGGCCGCACTGCGAGCATTGCACTATTCTTTCATCTACTTTAGGTTTCGCTGCATCGCTTTCTGACGCTGTGTTTTTAAATTTTGATGTGGTAATGATGCGTTTAATCACCACATAAAGCAGCCAGCCTAGCAATATTAGCAGTAGAACGCGCGCCATATTTTTCCTAATTAATCTGAAGTTGTTTAACAACAAGGATTGTAACTAAAAGCGCGGCAGTTACAAGTCTGTTAAGCTTGTTTGCTAGAAAAGCCAGAAGCGATAAGGCTCAAATGCAAGCTAAGCTAAATCTGTATAAAACTTAAAACTGTTATACTGATAACAACAATTAAATAACCAATCTCATGGCTAGTTCTCAAGAATTATCAGATTTTTTGCGCGATGTAGAGCGCCGCGCTTTCAAGCAAACAGTGTATGCCGTGCGCGAGGAGCAGGCTGCATTGGATATTGTGCAAGACTCGATGCTAAAACTTGCAGAAAAATATGCGGATAAACCAGTAACAGAATATCCCATGTTGTTTCAACGTATTTTGCAAAATACCATGCGCGATTTTTGGCGCAGACAAAAGGTGCGCAATTTATGGACAACACTGCTTTCCTCTTTTGGTGCTGGACAAGATGGTGAAGATGATCATGATCCCTTAGAGACTATTGATGTAGAAGATGCGTCTGAAAATCCGATGGCACAGCTTGAACGCAGCCAAACCATGAAAGTCATTGAAAAAGCCATTGAAAAGTTGCCCGCACGTCAACGAGAAGCCTTCATATTGCGTTATTGGGAAGATATGGACGTTGCGGAAACTGCCCGATCGATGGGTTGTTCACAAGGTAGTGTAAAAACACACTGCTCGCGTGCAGTGCACACATTAGCCGCCATTCTAGAAAAACAAGGTTTAGGCGCACGCGCAATTGCACATTTAGGAGTAGAGTCATGACGGAAAACAACATGAATCAGGACAATCAGAACATACAAACTAATCCTTTAGCTGATGAAGCATCGGAAGATATTCAAGCCAAAAAAATCGCTGGTTTGTTAAATGCACATGCCAATCTTTTGAGTATGCGCACATTGAAACAACTTGAAAATGGGCGAGAGCAAGCAGTAAAAGCACACATGCGACAAGCAGGGACAATAAATGGCGACGGTACTATTAGCAATGTAGTTTACTGGGCGGAACACCATCGTATTGCAGCGACAGGCATGTTGCTAGGGGCAATTATTGCCGGCTTTGTATTAATGCACGCTTTTGGTCAAAACATTGAGCATGGCGATGCATTCTTATTGGCAGCAGAATTGCCGCCAGAGGCCTTTGTAGATACTGCTTTTGAGCCTTCTTTAAATACTGCACACGCAAAGCTCTAAGCTAATATAAAAAATTGGTCATCAGTAAAATCTAAAGTATTTGCAGTACTAGGTTGTGGTATTAGAATGATAAAAATAGCTTAAAAGAAAATATAACGAATGAATAAAATTTTATTGTTGATGATGCTCGTTGCAAGCCAATTAAATGCACAAGAACTGATGGATTACAACCAGCCTCTTAAATTGGCGATGGGCGATATCGGTAGCATTAAATCCTCACTGAATGATAATTCAAGTAGCCAGGCATCAACTAAAAGCTGGGTGCAATTATCAGAAGACCAACGCACAGTGTTGTCGCCATTAGCCGCTGAGTGGGATACTTTGCGGCCTTGGCAGCGCGAAAAAATGTTGGATATTGCTAGAGATTATCCAAAAATGGATACGCAAAAACAGCAGCGTGTGCAAAAGCGGTTAAACAGTTGGAGTCGGATGACACCTTACGAACGCGAAAATGCACGCAAACGCTATCAGCAATTTCATGCATTAAGTGCAGACAAGCAAGATGAAGTACGTAAAAAATGGGCGGATTACCAAAAACTATCTGAAGCTGATCGCAGAAAACTACGTAAAGAGTCACCAGAGCTAGATTACGATCCAGAGTTCGATTAAGTATGAATATTTAGATTTGATGAATGATAAAAAGCCCACTATTGATTGATGTAGTGGGCTTTTTATATGCAAGTGCCTTTAATATTCCACAGCGTAAAAATGATGATGAAGAAAAGATGAGTCAGAGGCAATGATTAAAATAAGTTACTTTAGGCTGTTTGCGGCTTGCGTTTACGAATTGCTATTATTAATTGCGTTATGGTTTATATCTGCTTGGATATTTATTGCGTTGTTTGGCGATGCCACGCATTCGTATAAGCGTTTCTTCTTACAAGTTTTCTTGTGGCTGGTGACAGGCGCTTATTTTGTGTGGTGTTGGAGCAAAAGCGGTCAAACTTTGGCTGCGCAAACTTGGAAAATAAAACTGGTTAATCAGGCTGGAGCAACGCTCAGCGTTAGGGAAGCAATTGTTAGGTATATCTTAGCAAGCCTGTCTGCGCTGGTTTTCGGGCTCGGTTTTGTATGGATTTTTGTCGATAAAAATCAATTATATCTACACGACAGATTACTGAAATCGCGCTTTGTCGCGGTGAATAGAAACTAAAATAGTACAACTAAATTTCAGTTTCTATTACTTAAATTAAGATAAGGTTTCTACCTTCGTTCCACAATAAATAGCATACTTAAACCTGCCATTAAAAATAGAATGGTCGGGATAATGGCACTCATTAATGGCGGCCAATCGTTCAAAACGCCTAAGTGAATGAATATGCGATTCATGATTTGATACACCACCCCAAGCATCACGCCAATAAAAATTTTAGTACTAGTACCGCCAGAACGTTGTTGCAAAAAGCCAAATGGCAATGCCAATACAACCATCACCATGCAAGCCAGTGGGTAAATCATTTTTGCCCACAAGGCGACTTGGTAACGCGTAGTTTTTTGTTTATTAGTTTCTAAGTGATTGATAAATGAATATAAATTCCAAGCCGACATTTTTTCTGGTGCCACCAATAATACATTCAGCAGCTCGGGGCGGATGAGTGATTTCCAGTTGGCTTCATTAAAAAACTGGACTTGCACATTATTGGATTGTATTTTTTTAAACGTATTAAATTTTGTTTGAGTCACGTCAGATAGGCGCCAGCGCTCATCTTCAAAAGCGCCATTTTTGGCGTCACTAATGCTGCGCAATCTGAAGTTTTCATCGAATTCATAAATATGGATATTCATTAAGCTGGCGTCTGGCAGAACAGTTTCTACATTGACGAAGCTTCTACCATCTTTCACCCATAAGCCTGTTTTGAAATCTTGAGCAATCACTGAGTCGGTGGCTTGAATACGCATGCGTTGCGCCATTTTTTCGCTGAATGGGGTGATTAACTCGCCTACGAAAAAGGTGATAATCGTAAACAGCAAGCCAATCTTGATTAAAATCCAGCCAATATTCATGATGGATAAGCCGCTGACACGCATTACAACTAATTCAGAGTTTCTCCCTAATGTGCCAAGGCTGTACATCATGCCAACCAATACCGCGACAGGTACTACTTCGTATATATGTCCAGGAATGCTTAACAGCACGAACACCAGCATTTTATTAATGCCGTAATCGCCACGTCCAAGCGTGTCTAATTCTTGAATCAAATCAAAGAACGAGAATAATGCCAGTAAACCTAGCATAATCATCAAGATGCTAACGCAGCATTCTTGCCAAAAATAACGATTAAAAATGTTCATGCAATCAATGATTAAGTTTTATGTGATTTTAACCAATTGCCTGGCCAAAAAATTGAGAAAAAAGCAGGGATAATCGGTAGCAAATAGGTGCGTCGATAGTACATGTAAAAGGCTAATAGTAAAAAGAAAACATGTACAGGCCACAACCCGACTAGACTGCTTAAGCGCCCTTGTGTGACCCAGGCTTGAAAAATACTTAAAATATTGTTGTAGATGATGTAAATAAGCAGTGCAAACATTAAATTAAGTGAACGGCCAGCGCGCGGATCAACAAAGCTTAATGGCACTGCTAATACAACCAATATCAGCGCGGAAATGGGAATCGCCAAGCGCCACTGTAATTCGGCTTGATCAGCAGGTAATTCGCTACTTAATAGCTGTACAGTAGAAAGTGTATCTGTAGAACTAGGCTTGCGTGCGACCTCTTTGGTTTCAATGCGAATGGCGTAACGCTCAAATTCTGTGGTTGAGACTTCAGCGGTATTCGGCTTGCTTTCATAGCGACGACCTTTTTCTAGAACGATAAAGTTATCCCCATTCTTGGCTTTGTCGCGATGTCCTGTTGAGGAGACAACCACACCCGTTTTTTGATGCTGGGTAGTTTGCACAAAAATATTTTTGACTACATTACCTAGTTGATCAAAGCCTTCAATGAAATAAATGCGTTCCCCACCATTGGATTCTTTAAAGACACCTGGGCTAATAGAAGCTAAATCATCGCGGCTTTTTAGTTGCACACGATAATCTTCCACTTTTTGTGTGGCCCAAGGCATCACAAAAAAACTCAGCAAAAAAATCACGACCGTAACAGGCGCTGCAAAATTTAAAATAGGCCGTATCCAATTGCTTACACTAAGGCCAGAGCTAAACCATACCGCCATTTCAGAATCGCGATGCCAGCGTGTGAGTGTCATCAATACGCTTAAAAAAATCGTCAACGACAAAATCATGGGTAGGAACTTAACCATGTTAAAGCCTAACAAAGTAGTGATGGCATCATTTGGAATCCAGCCTTTTGCAGCGCTGCGTACCAAATAGCCTGCGCGTTGAGCGATAACAATACCCATGAGTATTAAAAACAGTCCACCAGCGGTGCTGACTAACTCATTAGATAATGATTTTTTGAATATGCGCAATTTAAAATTGTTCCAAATTGGACTTAACCAATTTTTAAAGAGTGTTGTTTAAAGACTGTCGTTCAAAAGCTAATGTTCAAATTTAGGCTTTGATTTCGCCCCAAAACGCTGGATAATTGGTTAAAACTAACTTATATACTCTGATATAAAACTTAAGCATCAAACTTTAAAGGACTAGCAATGGAATTTAGCATAAAAAATGGAAATCCTGAAAAACAACAGTCAGATTGCGTCATTGTAGGCGTGTTTGAGGGTAATAAATTAACCGATGCGGCTAAAGAATTAGATAAAGCGTCCAGTAAAGCCATTAGTGCCGTATTGAAAAATGGCGATTTTGAAGGTAAGTTAAATACAGTTTTAGTGCTGCATCAATTAGCAGATGTGGTCGCTACGCGCGTAATGTTGGTGGGTTTGGGTAAGCAAGATGAATTTACTGAGAAGCAATATCGCCAAGCAGTACGCACCGCGGTTAAAGCCATACCAAAAGGCGTAGCAAATGCCAGCGTTTTTCTAGCAGAAGTCGATATTAAGAAATCCGGTACGCACGCCAAAGTCGCGCAATTGGTTGAAGTTGCATTAGATACAACTTATATTGTGAATGCGATTAAAGCGAAAAAAGCGGATGCCTGTACATTAAGTAAAGTAACGATTTTTGTAGAAAAATCTGAAACCGATACTGCTGAAGCCGCGATTAAGCAAGGCAGCTCAATTGGTGCGGGCGTTACATTGGCTAAGAATTTAGGTAATTTGCCACCCAATATTTGCACGCCTACTTATCTGGGTGAACAAGCCAAAGCTTTGGCCAAACAATACGGTTTTAAAGTGGAAGTGTTAGAAAAAGCGGAAATTGAAAAATTGGGCATGGGTTCATTTTTAGGTGTTGCGCAAGGCAGCGTAGAGCCGCCACGTTTGATTGTGCTGCAACATTTAAAAGGTAAAAAAGGTCAAAAGCCAGTGGTCCTAGTTGGTAAAGGCATCACGTTTGATACTGGTGGTATTTCATTAAAACCTGGCGCTGATATGGATGAAATGAAATATGACATGTGTGGCGCTGCGAGTGTATTTGGCACATTTAAAGCCATTGGCGAGTTGAATTTGCCGCTTAATGTAGTGGGCATTATCCCTACTTGTGAAAATATGCCGGATGCGGGCGCGATTAAACCGGGTGATATTTTAACCAGCATGGCAGGATTAACCATTGAAGTGCTGAATACCGATGCGGAAGGACGCTTGATTTTATGCGATGCGCTCACTTATGCAGAACGTTTTGAGCCAAGTGCGGTGGTGGATATCGCAACCTTAACAGGCGCGTGCGTGATTGCGCTTGGTCATCATCCGAGCGGTTTATTCAGTAATAAAGATGCGCTGGCTAAAGAATTATTGGAAGCTGGCGATGCCGCGCATGATCGCGCTTGGCATATGCCATTGTGGGATGAGTTCCAAAGCCAGTTAGACAGTAACTTTGCGGACATGGCGAATATTGGCGGTCGTGCTGGTGGCAGCATTACAGCCGCTTGTTTCTTGTCGCGCTTTACTAAAAAATATGATTGGGCGCATTTGGATATTGCGGGTACTGCATGGAAAAGTGGTAAAGAAAAAGGCGGAACAGGTCGCCCAGTGCCATTATTAACGACGTTTTTAATTCAACGCGCCGCTTAAATTAAAGAGTTGGCATGACGCGAATTGAGTTTTATTCTAATGTGGCTGATAAGCAGCATTTACTTATCAGCCTTGTAGAAAAGGCACTACTTAAACATCGGCAAGTGACTGTATTTACTGAGGATGTTAAAAGTGCGACGGATGTTTCTAATGATTTATGGCAGCTTCAGCCAGCCAGTTTTTTGCCGCATGTGATGGCTGAACATACTCATGCGGCAAGAACGCCTATTATTATTGCGTGTAAAAAAAATGCGGCAGGGCAGATGGACGAGGTGATTCAAGACGAGTTGCTGATTAACTTAACAGAGCAGGAACCACAATTTTTTAGCCGATTTACACATTTGATTGAGATTGTGGGCAATGACGAATCTGATAAGTTAAGCGCACGCCAACGCTACAAATTTTACCGCGATAGAGGTTATGAGATTCAGCATATTGACCATGCTAAAATGCAAGCATCTAAATTGGATGCGGATAGTTCGTCATTCAATAATCAGGCATCAAATGTAGAGTAGGGACTATTTTGGCAGATAATTCAACAACAGATAGCAAAATTCCAGTGCTGACAGAGGTGTATCAGCCCAAAATTAAGGCTGAGCGCAATGCGGAAGAGTTTAAGACTCAAGCAAGCAAGCAAAATGACCCAACTCTAGGTATAACGCCAGAGTTTATTGCACGTGTCACAAATCACGTAAGACCGCGGCTGGAAGCTGACATTACGCAAGCGGTGCTGGATAGTGTGCGTGATGCGCTTAAAAAAGATTTAATCAAGGAATTGCAAGCTGAAATCAGCAAAACACAGGCAGCCATTGAATCCAATACGACTGATTTTATTGATAAAACCAAAGCAGACCTTAAAACGGATTTGCCGCGGATGTATCAAGTTAGTGCGGAATTGGTCCATGCAAGTCTGGCAGATAAAATTGCTGGTATGCAAACGACAGCCGTTACACAAGTCGATAGAATGTTGACAGATGTGATGCAGACATCTACGCAAGCTGCCACAACTGAAATTAACACCTATGTTGAGACGCTTAAAACAGACGTAACTGCGCGTATTCAGCTTGATCTAAATCAAGCCTTGCAAGCATTTCAAGCTGAGTCACTACAACAGCATCAAGCGCAATTAAGCAACGAATTAAGTAATGCGTATGAAACGATTATGCAAACCACTCAACAAGATTTGCAGCAGCAGGTGCAGACGCTGCAATCTGATGCGCTCACACAAATGCGAAGCGAATTAGATGAGGCTATGCCAGCTATTTATACTGCAGCAGCAGACGAAGTTAAAGCTAAATTTATAGAGGAAATGACGTCACAAAGCTTGCAGGTGAGGGAAAGCTTTTTATCTGCAGTAAATGGTGATTTGCCAGCAGTACAAGAAGTGCTACGTGCTAATATTCAGCATATATTAGCAAGCGCATTACCCGCGTTAGAAAATGATTTACGGCGGCAATTAACAGACGAGTTACAAGAATTGCTGCTAAAGGTTAAGTTTGTATTGCCATAATTTAGGTTTTTATTAAATCAGCGTAGGCATCAGCCGTTAAAAAGTGCTTGGTATCATTTGCATCAGTCGGCTTAAATTTGAATATCCAGGCGTCGTAAGGCTTGTCATTAATGCCTTCGGGCGCATTCAGCAAATCATGATTAATTTCAGTCACCACGCCATTCATTGGCGCATGCAAATCAGAACCCGTTTTGACTGACTCTACTACTCCGCAAGGCAAGCCATTTGCTAGTAAGTCATCTACATTAGGCGGTTGAATAAACACAATATCACCTAATAAATCTTGCGCATAATCCGTGATGCCCGCCGACCATTCGCCAGTAGTGGCTTGGCTTACCCATAAATGTTCGGCAGTGTAATATAAATTATTTGGAATTTTCATCGTGTTATTCAGTCATTGTTATATTCAAGATAAGATACTCAATTAAGTTTACATTTTCGCACAAAGCTAATATTTGTCATCACTTAAGTCGTGCATTTAAGTGCTTGTGTCAAAAAAGTCACAATATTAAATATGTTAATATTATTTTTATAAATATGCGCTAAGCTAATGACAAATAAACATTTTTTATATATTATCTATTCAAACGTAGTTGAATTAGGGTTGTTAAAATGAATAAGCTTTTTAAGAAAATCGTGCTGTTTTATGTGGCATTTTCGTTGGTGGCAATGCCAATACAGACGTTGGCTGAGCAGAAAAAAACGAATAAACGCGCATCTACAAGTCAAAAAAGCACGATTAGTAAAGCACGTGTAAAAAGCAGTAGAGTGAAAAAAGTGCATTTTAAGACACGCACTACAACACATAAAGTACGTACTTTTACACAATCTGAATATTTAGCTGCTGATCGTTACGATGGTAGTAGCATTTTGCAGCTTGCATCTGCTAAAGCTTTAATTATCAACCAAAATACGGGTGAGGTTATATACGCAAAAAATACCAATGTACCTACGCCAATCGCTTCTATTACTAAATTAATGACAGCAATGGTGATGTTGGATGCCCAGTTATCATTGGATGACACACTGACTGTTTCCAATGAGGATGTTGATTATTTAAAAGGCTCAAGCTCAAGGTTAAGCGTTGGCGCGGCATTAAGTCGTGCCGATATGTTGCAATTGGCACTTATGGCATCAGAAAATCGTGCGGCTTCAGCAATCTCTAGACATTATCCTGGCGGTAAATATGCATTTATCAAGGCCATGAATGTGAAGGCAATTGGGCTTGGTATGGTTAATACTGAATTTGTGGATGCTACTGGATTAAATAGCCGCAATATATCAACAGCCGAAGACTTAACCAAAATGGTCGCAGCGGCTTATCAATATCCTGAAATTAGAATGGCAAGCACCAGCCTGTCGCAAGAGGTTTACGTTCAAAATCGTACTCATCCAGTGAATTTTAATAATACCAATGGTCTAGTGCGTGGCGGCGAATGGCAAATTGGGTTGTCTAAAACAGGCTATATTGCTGAGGCAGGCCGTTGTTTGGTGATGCAAGCGGAGCTTGGTGGCGAACCAATGATTATTGTGCTGTTGGATTCAAATGGTAAATTAACGCGTATAGGTGATGCAAACCGTGTGCGTAAATGGGTGGAATATAACAGCGAGCCGAAAATGACGACCACTGGTCAAATAGATTTGCAGCATGAAACATTTAAAGCTAAACCAGCACACAAAAATGAAGTGATGGCAGGTAGAATTTCTTAAAGATAATTCGTTATTAAAGTGTAAATTATAAGATATAAATTTGAAGTATAAAAAATGGCTCTGAAGTAATATTCAGAGCCATTTTTCTTTTATTGCAACTACATATTATCAATTGCGCAAACCATTTTCCGGCTTACTAAGCAGTCGCTATTCAGCTGCTGCCTTTTTTACTGTGGTTTTCTTCGTAGTCGCTTTTTTAGCTGGAGCTTTTTTGGTAGCTGGCTTTTTGACAGCAACTTTTTTAGCCGTTGTTGTGCTGGTAGCGCTGGCTTTTTTTACCGCCGTTTTTTTAGCTGCTGGTTTTTTAGCAGGTTTTTTCTTGCTGGTTTTACCCGTAGCCTCTTCTTTTGCTGCCTTTTCAGCCAGCAATCCAAGCGCCTCCTCTAATGTTAACGTTTCAGGCTCTATGCTTTTTGGCAAGGTTGCACGTAGTTTTCCATGTTGCACATAAGGGCCATAGCGGCCAGCAAATACTTCAATTCGACCTTCGCCAGAAGGGTGCGCGCCAAGTTCTAATATCGGTGCTGGACCAGTATTGGCCGCCGCCAACAATGTAACCGCACCTGCTAAATCAATACTAAAAACGCTATCACTTTTTGGAATCGATTTGAATTTACCGTCATGATTCACATAAGGTCCAAAGCGCCCAATATTCGCCACGATCTTTTTATTGGTTTCTGGATGCAAACCTAAATCGCGTGGCAGAGATAGCAGCATATTTGCAATATCGATATTTACATTGCTAATCGGTATTTCTTTAGGGATGCTGACGCGTTTGGGCTTTTTCTTCTCACCCTCAACCGCTACACCAACTTGTAGGTATGGACCATATGGTCCGTTCATTAAGTAGATTTCTTTACCAGAGTCCGCATCTATACCAATCGTCACTGGGTCAGCACCTGCTTGCGCTGTGCCGTTCATGTTACGTTTGTAGTCGCATTTCGGCTCATCGTTATAGCCTGTACAGCCAATAAAACTACCAAAGCGACTTAATTGTTTTTGTAATGGTTTGCCACATTTTGGGCAAGCTTCGTCAATTAACTCGTTACCAGGTCTATCAACGTCTGCTTTACTGATAATTTGCGCATTAAATCCTTGCCAGAACTCATCCATTAACGGGATCCACTCACGCGAGCCATCGGCTACGCTGTCCAGCGCATTTTCAAGGTTGGCGGTAAAGTCGTAATCCACATATTTGGTGAAATGTTCGGTTAAGAACTTATTTACAACGCGGCCAACATCGGTTGGCGTAAAGCGTTTTTTATCTAAAATGACGTATTCGCGGTCTTGCAAGGTACTAATGATGCTGGCGTAAGTGGAAGGGCGGCCAATGCCGTACTCTTCTAAAATTTTCACTAAACTGGCTTCACCATAGCGCGGCGGCGGCTCAGTAAAATGTTGATCGCCGTAGATTTTTTCAACGTTTAAAATCTCGCCAGTTTCTAGATGCGGTAATTTGCTTTCGCCTTCTTCCTCTTCGTCATCGCGACCTTCCATATACACCGCGATAAAGCCTGGGAAAACTAATGTTTGACCAGTTGCACGGAATAAATTCGCTTCACTGCCCACACTTAAATCCACACTAACCGCATCAAATTTGGCTGGTGACATTTGACAAGCCAGCGTGCGCTTCCAGATCATTTCGTACAGTTTAAATTGCTCATCATTCAAATATTTGCGCATCGTGGTTGGATTGCGTGAAATATCGGTAGGGCGAATTGCCTCATGCGCCTCTTGTGCATTTTTGGCTTTGGTTTTGTACATAATCGGCGATTTTGGCAAATAATCAGCGTCAAAATTCTTTTTCACATAATCGCGAATGCTCATCACTGCTTCAGCGGCCAAACTAAACGAATCGGTACGCATGTAGGTAATTAAGCCAGTCGTACCAGAACCAACATCTACGCCTTCGTACAGTTGTTGTGCCACGCGCATTGCACGGCTAGTGGTAAATCCAAGTTTACGCACCGCTTCTTGTTGCAGAGTTGATGTTGTAAATGGCGCGGCAGGGCTGCGACTGCGTTGCTTTTTCTCTACGCGCGAAACAGTGGTTTTGCCTGCGCTGGCGAGCAGTAATTTGCCGACAATATCAGCTTGCTGGTCATGATTAATGACGGTAAATTGTTCTATTTTTTCGCCATTTAATTGGATTAACTTGGCGTTAAAGCTGTGTGCATGTTTCAGCGCGTCCAAGTGAATCGACCAATACTCTTGTGATTTGAACGCTTCAATTTCTAATTCACGCTCTACAATCAAACGCAAAGCAGGGCTTTGCACGCGGCCTGCGGATAAGCCCCTGCGAATCTTTTTCCACAATAACGGTGATAAATTAAAACCAACCAAGTAGTCCAGCGCGCGGCGTGCTTGTTGCGCATTGACCAAATTCATCGCAATATCGCGTGGATTATCGATGGCATGTTTTACCGCTGTTTGCGTAATCTCATTAAATTCAACGCGTTTTAATAGCTTGTTTTTAAGCAGTTTTTTCTCAGCCAGAATTTCAGCAATATGCCATGAAATCGCTTCACCTTCGCGGTCCGGATCGGTTGCCAGATAAATGCTGTCAGCATTTTTAACTGCGCGCGTGATTGCATCCATATGTTTGGCATTGCGCTCAATGATGTCGTATTTCATGGCGAAGTGATTGTTAGGATCAACCGCGCCGTTTTTGGGAATTAGATCGCGAATATGACCATAACTGGCCAACACCTCAAAATCGTTACCAAGGTATTTTTTAAGCGTTTTTGCTTTAGAAGGTGATTCTACAATGAGTAGTTTTGACATTAATGCCTAAGATAATGGCTAAAAGTGAGTAATTGCGTAGATGATAGCAAGCTAATCGACTTGTAGACAATAAGTCAATGCAAAAAACCGATTATTTAATCATTTGCTAGGTTATTTGTATGTTGGCTTATTTGTTTCGGGTGAACTCAATACGTGTGCCATTATTGCTGGCTATACTTAATGCGCCGCTAGAATTTGTTGAAAGATTTTCAGACTCTTTGGCTGCAATATCGCCAAAAAGTGGATCTTCGTCACTGGTTTTGGCTTGCGTTAAACTTTTAAAATCATATAAATTAGTATCTGCAAGGTGCGAAGGCTCAACATTACCAATCGCGCGGAAAATATTATTCACGCGACCAGGTTGCTCAATCTCCCATGCTTGCAGCATATCTTTTACTTTTTGGCGCTGAAGATTTTCCTGACTGCCACATAAATCGCACGGAATAATCGGAAACGCCATTTGGCGCGCATAGCTGGCGATATCTTTTTCAGCACAATAAGCTAAAGGGCGAATCACCACGTTTTGGTTATCATTAGTAGCCAGTTTTGGCGGCATGGCTTTTAACTTCGCTCCAAAAAACAGGTTAAGGAAAAGTGTTTCTACAATATCGTCACGATGATGTCCAAGCGCGATTTTATTCGCACCCAATTCTTTTGCAGTGGTGTAAATAATGCCGCGCCGTAAGCGTGAACAAAGGCTGCAAGTGGTTTTTCCTTCTGGGATCTTCTCTTTAACCACTGAATAAGTATCCGCTTCTACAATGCGGTAATCCACGCCTAAATTTTTAAAGTATTCAGGCAAAATGTGCGCAGGAAAATTCGGCTGCTTTTGGTCTAAATTCATGGCGATGAGTTTAAAGTCAATCGGCGCGCGTTCCTGCAAAGCCAGCAACATCATTAGCATGGTGTAACTATCTTTGCCACCGCTCATGCACACCAAAACCGTGTCGCCATCTTCAATCATGTTGTAATCGCCAATGGCTTTGCCAGTGGACGAAATCAAGCTATTGCGCAGCTTAATGAAGTTGTTTGAGTGATTGTCGGGCAAATGTTTAATCATATTGAGTGTTTATTCATATTTGAAACTATAAATTTAAAGACCGCCCGCCATCCACCGCCAATACATGGCCTGTGATAAATGGTGCATCGGCTACTAAGAATTTGACGGCTTTGGCAATGTCTGATGCTTCGCCTACACGTTTGAGTAAAGTTTGTGAAATCACGCGTTGGCGATACACTTCATCAAATTGCGGATTATTTTCTGGCCATTGTACTGGCCCAGGCGCAACTGCGTTAACGCGTACTTCGGGGCTTAATTCATGTGCCAGTGATTTGGTAAGCGTCACTAAACCTGCTTTAGCCACGCTATAAACCACATAACCTTTTTTCGGACGTTCAATGTGCATATCGGTAATATTCACAATGCAGCCGTGACTTTTGCGCAATTCTGTTGCAGCTGCTTGTGCTAAAAACATCGGTGCTTTTAGATTGCTGCCCATTAAATCCTGCCAGTTGTCTTCTGTTATCGCGCCTATTTCAGTGGCGTAATAGCTGGATGCATTGTTAATTAACACATCTAACTTGCCAAAATGTTTAACTGTTTCTTGCACCAAGCTAGGTAAAACCGCGGTATTAAGTAAATCGCCTTGAATAATCGCCACAGAATTCGCACGTTGCAAATTTAGCTCTGCCTGCAATGCGCGCGCTTCATTGGTGGATGATTTATAGTGAATCATCAGTTGTGCGCCGCAGGCATGTAGCTCGCGACAAATTGCTGCGCCTACGCGTTTTGCGCCGCCAGTAATAAGCACGACTTTATTATTCAAGGTTTTATTGTCTAGAGACTGGCTCAATTTTTACTCACTTTAGTAATCGAATATTATAATGGCTTATGGCTTCATCATTAAATCTAAATCTACCCATTCCAGACCTATTAGCGCAAAGTCGCAGCCAAGAGTTAACCAGTTTAATTCAGCAAAAAATTAACGGGGTAGGCGGCTGGATAGATTTTGCCACGTTTATGCACATGGCTTTATATACGCCAGGCCTAGGTTATTACAGCGGCGGTTCAGTTAAGTTCGCGGATTCTATTAAAGGTGGTGGAGATTTTGTCACGGCACCGCAAATCTCACCTCTTTTTACGCGGACATTGGCAAGGCAGGCGGCACAAATCATGCTGGAAACACAAGGCAACATTTTGGAATTAGGTGCGGGTACGGGCAAATTGGCTGCTGATTTACTGCTCGAATTACAGCGATTAGATCAATTGCCAGCACAATATTATATTCTTGAAGTAAGTGATTACTTGCGCCAAATTCAGTTTGAGACTTTGCAGGCGTTATTATCTACAGATCTATTTAGACGTGTGATTTGGCTAGATACGCTGCCAACCGATTTTGTCGGTTTGATATTTGGTAATGAAGTATTGGACGCGATTCCTGTGCATCTTATCTATCAATCACAACAGGGTTGGCTTGAACGTGGTGTTACGTTTGATGATACAGAACAGCAAAAGCTTATTTGGCAAGATAATCCGCTAGCTGATGTAGATTTAATTCAAGAAGTCAGTACACACTCTTTACCAAATGATTATCTGACAGAAGTTTGCCCTGCGGCAAATGGGCTGATTGCAAGTTTAGCGCAATCGTTAAAACAAGGCGTCATCTTAATGTTGGATTATGGGTTCGGTGCGCCAGAGTACTATCATCCGCAGCGCAATACAGGTACATTGATGTGTCATTATCGGCATCAAGCGCATAGCAATCCGCTGATAAATGTTGGCTTGCAGGATGTGACTGCGCATGTGAATTTTACTGCGATTGCAGAAGCTGGGCTTTCTAATGGGTTAAGTCTGGCGGGATACTGTAATCAGGCCAGTTTTTTGATGAATTGCGGGATTTTAGAAATATTAGCTGAAACTTCGCCAAACGATATCGCTGCCTATATTCCGCTTGCCACTGCCGCGCAAAAATTGCTTTCGCCTGCCGAAATGGGTGAGTTATTTAAGGTGATTGCGTTGAGTAAAGGCATTTCAAACGATTTAATCGGCTTTAAAAGTGGCGATAAAGCACACATGCTTTGAAATAAATTGAGTCTAAATTCAGTATAATGCGCGGCATGATTGAAAATCCAATATTACTAAATAAAACCTCGGACGAAACTCCAGACAACGATTTAAAGAATCGCCGCATCCGCAGCTTTGTACTGCGCCAAGGCCGATTAACCAAAGGTCAGGAGCGCGCGCTGCAAGAGGTGTGGCCGCAATTTGGTGTTGAATATGCGGAAAACCTCTTAGATTTAAATGCGACTTTTAATCGAGCTGACTCTAAGAAAATCTTGGAAATTGGTTTTGGTATGGGTGAAAGTACAGCCAAAATCGCCCAAACTTTACCGAGTTGTGATTTTTTAGCAGCAGAAGTGCATACGCCAGGAGTTGGTAGTTTACTTAAGCTGATACAAGAAGGAAATATTAGCAATATTCGTGTGATTCAACATGACGTGGTGGAAGTGCTGCAACATATGATTGCTGATGCCAGTTTGGATGGCGTGCATATTTTCTTTCCGGATCCTTGGCATAAAAAACGCCATCATAAACGTCGCTTGATTCAAGCGGGATTCATTAAGCAGTTATGTGCAAAATTGAAAGTGGGTGCTTACATTCACGTGGCAACCGATTGGCAAGAATACGCAGAATGGGTTTTGGACGTGTTGAAAGCTGAATCGCAATTGCAAAATACGGCGACTGACTTAACACAAGAATATGCTGAAAAACCGAGTTATAGACCGCTGACAAAATTTGAAAATCGCGGTATTAAATTAGGTCACGGCGTTTGGGATTTGGTGTTTTTAAAGAAGTAACTAAAAGACTTAACTATTTTCGTACATAACTTTTTGCATATACAATTTGCGGCTAAATTAAGGCTGCAGTTTTTCTGTGAGCTGGCTGCCCGACGCACCTGCATAAAACACCACGATTTTTACAGGCTTGTTGCCAATGTTGCGGCCGTTATGTAGCGTATTGACCACCTCAGCTAGCGCATCGCCTGCATGTAACGTTTTAGTAGTGCCGTCTTTCAGCGAGACTTCTAAGCTGCCTTCGAGCATCATGCCAAACGATGGTACCGCATGCAAATGCCAACCAGTTTCTCCACCCACCGCAATTTCTACCAGCATGCCAGTGATTTCTGCCTGACCGTTTGGGTAAGCTAACGGCACGCCGTTCCAGCTAGTTGTGGTTTTTAATAGCGGCGTAACAGTGATGTTTTGCGATGCTTCTAACGCCAAGGTTGTATTGCTGGCAAGACTCAATAAAAGGAGTGTTGCGAACCATATGGTTGGTTTTATCATATATTTTTGCCTTGTTCACTTGCCTCATCCTCAACTGCAAACAGCCATTTGCCAATCACTTTCTCAGCCTCTTCTACCCCTAATTTTTTAGAGCTTGAGAATAGTTGCACTGTGCAATTGCTGCCATAGGTTTTGTCCCAAGTTTCTAACAGCTCTTTACGCACTTTCGCCAGCGTTAATCCCGCTTCACCGCGTGATAATTTATCTGATTTAGTTAATAAAACATGCACGGGTTTACCACTGGGGCAAAACCAATCCAGCATTTGGCGATCCAGCGGTGTGAGTGGATGTCGGCTATCCATTACCAAAACTAAACCACCTAAGCTGGTGCGCTCGGATAAATAACGGGCCAATACACTTTGCCAATGCGCGCGCATGCTTTCGGGTACTTTGGCGTAGCCGTAGCCGGGTAAATCGACTAAATGTCTATCATTGCCTAGCGTAAAAAAGTTAATGAGTTGCGTCCGTCCGGGCTGTTTGCTGACAAAGGCCAAACGATTGTGGTTGGCGAGCGTATTTAATGCGCTGGATTTGCCTGCGTTTGAGCGACCTGCAAAAGCGACTTCAATACCTGAGGCAGGCGGTAAATCGCGTAGGTGATGGGCGGAGATGAAAAAAGTGGCATTTTGAAATAGCGGCATTAGATATTTTGTCAGTGAAACTTAAGGCATAAATGCTATCACGAACAGCTGATTTTTGATAAAATATTAAGATAATTAAATAGTTAGGAAAGTTTTAAAATGTTTACCAAAGTTTTTGCCAATATTAAAAGTGCGTTAAGCAATAGTGTTAAATATGTCAATGTTTTGGCTTTTGTAGTGGCTAGTTTGTTCGCATCACAATGCTTTGCGGAAACAACCTCAAAATCACCTGCAACAAAACAAGCGACACCAGTTGTAGCAAGTAAGCAAACGGCGGAACAAATCGTGCAGGGCGTATGTGCAGCCTGTCACGCGCCTGATGGTAATAGCGTCATTAGTTTGAACCCTAAATTGGCAGGCCAACATCCCGAGTATTTGCTCAAACAATTAGCTGAGTTTAAAGATGGTAAGCGCACCAATGCGGTGATGACTGGCATGGTAGCCAACTTAACACCTGAAGATATGAAGAACTTAGCGACTTATTTTGCTGGGCAAAAACAAACGTTGGCGAAAGCTAAAACCAATGGTGTAGGCTCTTTGGGTGAAAAAATTTATCGTGGCGGTATTGCTAAAACGAGTGTGCCAGCATGTGCATCGTGTCATGGTGCAAACGGCGCAGGCCTTCCTAAACAATTCCCAGGCCTGGCAGGTCAGCATGCGGATTACACTTATCAGCAGTTAAAAACTTTCCGTACTGGTGAGCGTGCTAACGCACCAATGATGGCGGTCATCGCAACCAAAATGACTGATGCGGAAATGCATGCAGTAGCGGATTACATGCAAGGCCTGCGTTAATTAGGCTGTGTCCATTTAAAGGTGACTTTTAATCACCTTTAAATGGAAATTATCACTACATTTCGCCAACCATTTCATGTTTAAATTGCCGTTTAAATTTTCATGTCCTCCAACTTGCTATAGTCAGCGTTAAAGTCAAACCTTGAAACCACCAACCACTATTCATCAACGCTTTTACGAACTGTTAAGTTCTATGCGCTTTGCCGTGAGCATGCTTACTGTATTAGGTATTGCTTCTATCATCGGCACTGTATTAAAACAAAACGAGCCGTACGAAAATTACATTATCAAATTTGGCCAGTTTTGGTTTGAGGCGTTTGAAAAGCTGGGTTTGTTCGATGTTTATCATGCGATGTGGTTTTTGGTCATTCTGCTGTTTTTGGTGATTTCGACCAGTTTGTGTATTTACCGCAATAGCCCGTTGATGGTGCGTGAATGGAAAACTTTTAAAGAGCATGCAGCAGAAAAATCACTGCGCGCATTTAGCCATAAAGCCAGTTTTGCTTATTCAAGTAATCAGTCAGCAAGTATTGCCGATACGAAAAATAAACTTGCACAATATTTAACTGCGCAAGGCTTCAAGTTTAAATTTAAAACGCAACAAAATGGCGATGAGTTAATTGCCGCTAAAGCAGGCACGCATCAGCGTTTGGGCTACATTTTTACCCATGTAGCGATGGTGATTATTTTCTTTGGCGGATTGTTAGATGGTAATTTGCCATTTCAAATACAAGAAATGTTAGGTAATAAAAAGATTGAAGTATTAGATATTCCAGAAAGCCAAGTGCCTGCAATCAGTCGGCTAGGTGATAGCAATGCTTCATTTCGCGCGAACATGACGTTGCCTGAAGGAATGAGTGATGACGTGGCCTTTGTGCGGGTGCGTGATGGTTATTTGGTGCAAGAGCTGCCCTTTAGAGTCACGCTAAAAGATTTCCGCATTGAGCATTACGCCACAGGCCAACCCAAATCGTTTGAAAGTGATATTGAGATTACGGACAATGATTTAAAAGAACCGCTGAAAAGAACTATTAGCGTGAATCATCCCCTGGTGTATAAAGGCATCGCTATTTACCAGTCGGATTTTCAAGATGGCGGTTCAACCGTTAATTTTAAAATGTGGGATTTAAGCAAGCCGAATGCAGAAACAACACCGCTGGATGGTGAGATTTTCAGAAAAACCTTAATTGGCGAAGGTGAAGACCAATTAATCGTTGAATTTAATGAGTTTCGCAAATTTAATATTTTAAATTTAACGCCAGATGGCAAAGGCAAGCCACGCAATGTTGGCCCTAACATCACTTATAAACTGCGCAATACAGCAGGCCAAGCGCGTGAATATGTGACTTATATGCAGCCGATGCAGTTAGATGGTAAGTCTTATTTCATTTCTGGCATGCGCGAAACCGTGCAAGAAGATTTTAAATATTTGCGTATTCCTGTGGATGATGATTTTGAAATGGGTGGGTTTATGCGCTTCCGCGCAGCTATGTTGGATAGCAAGCTGTATCCAACTATCGCCAAAAAATTAGTCGCCAATATGCAAACAAAAGACCCGCAGCTACAAGCTCAGTTTGAGGGTAGTGTAGTTCAGTTATTAAATACTTTTGCGGATGGCGGTTATACCAATCTTGCTAAAGTGATTGAAACAGCAGTACCAGTGCCACAGCGTGAAAAGGCCGCGCAAACGTATATTAAAATGCTGAACTCAGCTGCGTTCGAAGCTTATAATTTAAGCCTTATACAAGCGAATAAGAAACCATTAGTGTTTGATGATAAAGTGCGAGTCATGCTGCAAGATAGCTTAAATGCTTTCAGCGATACGTTTTTTTATGGCACCCCATATTATTTGCAACTGGTTGATTTTAAACACGTAGAAGCCAGCGGCTTCCAGCTAACCAAGTCTCCAGGGCAAAAATGGGTATATTTGGGCTCTGTGTTGTTAGTGCTGGGTATTTTTGCGATGTTCTATATTCGTGAACGTCGGATATGGTTATTAGTCAAAGCAGATGAGGTGATATTTGCGATGTCGTCGAATCGCAAAAATTTAGATTTTGAACAAGAATTTGAACGAACAAGAAAACAATTAGGCCAGCTACTTTCTTAATAAAGTAAGCGCGTAGGTCAAATCAAGGAAGCAATCATGAACACAGATGCATTAAGTTTTACGCCTAAAACATTGTGGCAAACGTTGAAGGTGCAAGATTGGTTGTACGCCATTCTGTTGATGGCCGGGGCCATATTCGCATACAGCAAATATTCGCACCATATGGATATATATGAAGAGAGTTTTTTGTTTGGCGCGGCGATTGTATTTAGTTACTTAGGTTGGCGCTGGAAAAACTTGGCCAAGTTGGTAATTGGTGTTGGCGTCATTAGCTTAATTTCCATTAGTTTGTATCACGGCGAACAAGCACGCGCCACACAGGCTTTCTTCTTAAAGTTTCTCATTTCTAGTCAATCAGCCATCATGTGGATGAATGTGCTGTTTATTTTAGCTATGTTTACCTATTGGTTTGCCCTATTTAAGCGCAGTGATTTTGCTGGCCGAGTGGCGTCAGCATTAACTTGGAGCGCAGTATTGTTTGGTTTTGTCGGGTTAATGGTGCGCTGGTATGAGTCTTATTTGATCGCGCCTGATGTTGGGCATATTCCAATTAGCAACTTGTATGAAGTGTTTATTTTATTCTGTTTAATTACATCGCTTTTGTATTTGCATTACGAAGATAAATTTAATACCAAGCAGCTTGGCGGTTTTGTATTGCTGATTATCAATGCAGCGGTAGTGTTTATTCTCTGGTACAGGTTTAGCCGTGGTGCCGACGAAATTCAGCCGCTGGTACCTGCGTTGCAAAGCTATTGGATGAAAATTCATGTGCCTGCCAATTTTATCGGTTATGGTGCTTTTTCACTGGCAGCGATGGTGGGAAGTGCTTATTTACTGGCAAAAAAA
This sequence comes from Pseudomonadota bacterium, assembly GCA_040387515.1. Taxonomy (GTDB): domain Bacteria; phylum Pseudomonadota; class Gammaproteobacteria; order Burkholderiales; family Methylophilaceae; genus Methylotenera_A. The sequence goes on along the minus strand of JAZKDP010000005.1, from coordinate 26,728 downwards.
GGCATACTTGCCAACCGTTTGCCAAGCTTAGAGGTGCTGGATGATTTGATGTATAAATCTATTTCAGTCGGCTTTGCGTTTTTTACAATTGCGACTATTTTAGGTGCAATGTGGGCAGCAGAAGCGTGGGGCGGGTACTGGAGTTGGGATCCTAAAGAAACGTGGGCATTAATTGTGTGGTTGAATTACGCCGCTTGGTTACATCTACGCATGATTAAAGGCTTGCGTGGCCCAGTGTTGGCTTGGTGGGCATTGGTTGGCTTATTAGTGACAACCTTTGCATTTTTAGGTGTGAATATGTTTTTAAGCGGTTTGCACTCTTACGGCGAGCTTTAATAACAATCTTTAATACGAATTTTAATGTGTTTGCTAATGTGTCTGTAAAATTTACAGACACATTAAATTTGAATAAATCCAACTCAGTTAAAACTCAAATTTAGCCAATCAAACAGTTAGAAATTAACACGTTTTTAATCGGTTAACTGCACTCTAAATCGCACTGCGCCATGCACATTGCTATCTAAACTTAAATCGTAACCTGCCTGTTTGGCGTCCTGTGCCGCATGATATAAACCAACGCCTAAACCATTATGTGAGGCAATGTGCTTTTTAAATAAATCATGTGCGATTGCCGCATCTATCGCTTTGCCTGTATCAGTCACATCAATACAAAAACGCTCGTTATCGTGGTGCATCTCAACTTTAATGAGAGTGTCTGGTTGATATTTCGCTTTTTCTAATGCGTTATTCAGTAAGTTATCCAATACGCTATCTAGCACTTCTGCATTAATATCTTGTTTAGGCAATTCGCTTACCTTAAATTCGATATGATCCTGTGTGTGTCGTAATTGCAGATTTTTCCACCAGGAAGACATTTTTTCCACACGCTTTTTATCCTCATTTGGGGCTTTGAGCTTGTCTAAAGTTGCAGCGATGCGCTGATTTAATACGGGCAATTGCTTGCGAATTAATTGAAGTAGCGCTGCGTTATCCTTATCTTCAGTTTGTTCGGCCGCAGAAACCAGCGTACCAACTGATTGCAAAATATTTTTAATATCATGTGTTAAGCGTGAGCCTGTTTCATAAAATGCCTGCATATAAGCATTTTGGCGCAAGGTTTCTTCCCGTCGCTTGGCATCATAAAACTCACCCATAATTTGGGTTAATAATTTTACATGCACATATAAAGCGGGCGAAATTTGCCAGTTGGTATGTAATGTCATGTGGAAATCTTTAAAGCTAAAATTGGTTTGGTGTTTAGAAGACTCACCCAATTTACCCTGCGTTTCATCCGCCAACCAAGAAACGCCAGAAACCCACGGTAGCGAAGTCATTTCAATCATCGCGGCCTGCACAAAGCCGTTAGGAGTTGACTCAATCTCACCTAAGGATGCAATGCTTTTGACCCATTTTTCAAATGGCATACCAATACTTAATAAATAGCGCGACATCAAAAGCTCAACGCCAGAAAAACGTGTGCTGGGCTGCCATAGCAAACTGAATGCCATTAACGCAAACGCCAGACTGAATATCGTGATAAACATCACTTGTATGTAATTAACCGTATTTAGCGTACCAATTGCGTAACTGCCTAGTACCAAGATTAACGCGACCAGCATCAGTAATAATGTGTAGAAAAAGTCTAGAACGGGTAATTGACCGGATTTGCTGGATTGATTGCTGATGAATAAGATAGAAAGTGGTAATAATGGAATGAAATAGCGAATGACAAAAGTAGCTGCTTCTAGATCGCTAGAGGCGCTGAGCAGCTTTGGCACAACCCATAACAACAACATAGACAGCAAATAACTCGCCGCCAAAATATGAATAATCCGATTAGCTTTGGCTTCATCTGAAAAAATTCGCCCACCCAGCAAGCCAAATAAAATGGCTAACCAAAGTGCCGTTAACCACCAATTGGTATAAAAAAAGCCAATGAATCCAACGCCAATAAAAAGTGCGAGCGCAGGCCGCGAAAGTTTTTCTGTGCTACGCCAAATGGGTTGCCATAATAGAAACAAGGCATATGTGCCTAAGAAAAGTGTTTGTTTTAAATAATCTTCCCCGTTACCCAAAATTAAAAAAGCATGCAGCGACAGCAACATTAGTGCTAAAACACGGTGAGAGTTTTTAATTAAAATAAGATTTATTTTGTAGTAATTGAAGAAGGTTTTAAACATAAGTTATGTTCCGTTTGTTAGTGGTGGCGTGTAGCAAATATGTCAATAATCTGTCGATTTTGACGAAATTTCAACAAGCATATTTATTATTAAGGTTAAATTGAGTCCAAATATACTAAATCAGCCTTTAAACGATGGTCTGATGCGCTTAAAGTACATTGGCATGTTGTTTGCATCAAATATTAAAAAAATGTGATAATGCCAACGAAAAATCACATCATAATATTGGTTAAAAGGATAACACAATGAGTAAACAAACAGGTTTTACCCTTATCGAGCTAGCGATTGTGTTAGTGATTATCGGCTTGCTGCTAGGTGGCGTGTTAAGAGGGCAAGAACTGATTAATAGTGCCAAAGTTAAAAACATGGCGCGTGATTTTCAAAATGTCCAAGTTTACATCTACGCTTATCAGGATCGTTTTAAAGTATTGCCTGGAGATGATCATAATGCCGTTGCACACGTAGGGGCTGCTGCAAACCCTACTAATGGCACGCAGAATGGAGTGCTTGAGGGGGTATGGAATACGACAACTGACGGAGATGAGACTTGCGCAATATGGGAACAAATTCGTCGTGCGAATTTAGCACCAGGTACAACGGTGGTCAATTGTGCAGCAAACAACACTTACCAACCTAGAAATGCAGACGGTGGTCTTATTGGTGTGCAGAGCGTTTCTACAGCTATTCCTGAATTAACTGGTTTGCAAGGGGCGTATGCTGTGTGTTCCACTGGAATATTGGGTAGATTTGCGGCGCAGTTAGATACTACACTTGACGATGGCGTAGGTAATACTGGGAACGTACGAGTTGCAATACCAGCTGCTGCATCAAGCACTGGTGTAGCAGCGCCTTTAGAAGGTGTTGTATACACAGTCTGTATGACGTTCTAAAAGAATTGGCTGTAAAAAGCCCGCTTTTGCGGGCTTTTTGTTTTAAGTATCATCTATTTAAACTTTTGCTTGTTACACGTTTTGATTTAGAATGTGTACAAAATCAAAACCCACATCAAATGAATCCAAATATCGTCGAACTCGACAACCTTTCTTTTGGCTATAAAAACCGCATGTTGCATCAGGGCATCAATATGGTGTTTCCACGTGGCAAAGTAATTGCCATTATGGGCGGCAGTGGTAGCGGTAAAACCACGCTATTGCGTTTGATTGGCGGGCAGCTTAAGCCAAGCAAAGGTGCTGCGCGCGTCGAAGGTCAGATTGTGCATAAACAAAGTCGCGCTGGCCTTTACCAATTACGCCGTAAAATGGGCATGCTGTTTCAACAAGGCGCATTGTTTACCGATTTGTCTGTGTATGAAAACGTAGCGTTCCCCATGCGCGAACATACCGATTTACCAGAAAGTATGATTCATGATTTGGTACTGTTGAAGTTAAATGCCGTTGGTTTGCGTGGCGCGCATAAGTTGATGCCAACCGAGTTGTCTGGCGGTATGGCAAGGCGCGTGGCCTTAGCGCGGGCAATTGCGCTAGACCCAGATATTATTATGTACGACGAGCCGTTTGCAGGTTTAGACCCTATTTCCATGGCAGTTATTTGCGAGTTAATTCGTACGTTGAATGACGCACTTGGCGCGACCTCTATCATCGTATCGCATGATGTAAAAGAAACATTTACCATCGCAGATTATGTCTACTTTGTTGCCAATGGTGTGGTTGCAGCAGAAGGCACGCCCGATGATTTACGTAAATCAGATTTGCCATTTGTACATCAATTTGTGCATGGTGAAAAAGATGGACCAGTACCGTTTCATTATGCGGCGGGTGATTACAAGCAAGATTTGTTAGATTTTAAAGCAAAATAATTGAAGTATATTTAAGATGATAAAGTCTAATTTATTTGTTGGTTTAATCCGCACGCTACGTGGCTTAGGGCACGATTTCAGTGAGCGTGTCTGGCGGTTGGGTGCAGGCGCGCGCCTGTTTGGTTTAACCTTGGCTTATTCAGGTGAAAGCTTTCGCAGATTTCACTTAACCATTCGTGAAGTCTATTTTACGGGTGTTCTGTCGTTAATCATTATATTGGTATCTGCCTTTTTTGTGGGCATGGTGTTGGCTTTGCAAGGCTATTACGTCTTGCAGAGGTATGGCTCATCAGAATCAATCGGTGTTTTAGTTGCCTTGTCTCTGTTGCGTGAACTAGGTCCAGTGGTCACGGCATTGCTGTTTGCTGGTCGTGCAGGCACAGCCATTACAGCAGAAATCGGTTTAATGAAAGCGACTGAGCAATTATCAGCAATGGAGATGATGGCTGTTAGCCCTATCTCACGCGTCATCGCACCACGGTTTTGGGCAGGCGTGATTACCATGCCAATTCTGGCTGCGCTATTTTCAATGGTCGGTATTTTTGGTGCTTATTTGGTGGCTGTTCCATTAATTGGGGTGGATGCAGGCGCATTTTGGTCGCAAATGCAGGCAAGTGTCGATTGGCAATTTGATATTTTGAATGGTGTGATTAAAAGCCTGGTGTTCGGCGTGGTTTGCACAATGATTGCTTTGTTTGAAGGCTATGATGCTCCCCCTACGGCTGAAGGCGTGAGCCGCGCAACCACTAGAACCGTGGTGACATCGTCATTAGCAATTTTAGGGCTAGATTTTGTATTAACCTCATTTATGATTAGCATGTAAGGCAATAGGAGCACGGCGATGGAAAGAACAACAATTGATTTATGGGTAGGTATATTTGTGGCATTGGGCCTTGCCGCTTTACTTGGGTTGGCCATGAAGGTGGGAAATTTAACCACTGGCAACATTGGGGAAACTTATACAGTTACAGCTAATTTTGAGAATATTGGTGGCTTAAAACCACGTGCTCCTGTAAAAAGCGCAGGTGTTGTGGTGGGGCGTGTGGCAGATATTACGTTTGATTCAGCAACTTTTGAGGCAGTGGTTAGTCTGAGTGTTGACAAACGTTATCACTTTCCAAAAGATACGTTTGCAAATATTTACACAGCTGGCTTGTTGGGTGAGCAGTATGTTGGTTTGGAAGCCGGTGGCGATGAAGTCAACTTGGTCAATGGTGATAAAATCACGCAAACGCAAGATGCTGTTGTGTTAGAAAAAATGATTAGTCAATTTTTATACAATAAAGCGGCGGAGCCAGCAGCAGAGTCAACTAAATCAAACGATTCAGGATCTGCATCAACCAAATCTAATGATGATGCGCTAGGTGCAAATCCACTTGATGCGATAACAGAACCTGTAAAGCCTTAAGAGAAGAACATTCAGATATAAAATATAGGATTACACATGATAAAAAATGCGACAAAAAAATTATTAATTGCAACTAGCATGCTCTGTTTCAGTGTTGGTGCATTTGCAGCAGAAACGCCAGATGAATTGGTTAAACGTACGGCTGAAGATGTATTGGCTGTTGTTAAAAATGACAAAGATATTCAAGCTGGCGATCAGCAAAAAATCTTTGCATTAGCCGAAGAAAAGATTTTACCTAATTTTAATTTTGATCGCGTTTCACGTTTGGTATTGGGAAAAAACTGGACAAAAGCAACACCAGATCAAAAATCCGCTTTTCAAGCAGAGTTTCGCACCTTGTTATTGCGTACTTATGCAACAGCACTATCAAAATATAAAAACCAAGTAATTGAATACAAGCCATTGCGTTTAGAAGATGGCGCCAGTAACGCAACGGTAAAAACAATCATATTGCAACCTGGTGGTCAGCCAATTGCGGTAGATTACGCGCTAGAAAAGCAAACTGATGCTTGGAAAGTATACGATATTGTGATTGAAGGTGTGAGTTTGGTGACAAACTATCGCGGACAATTCACGCAAGAAATTCGTCAAAATGGTTTAGATAGCCTGATTAAGAAATTGGCTGATAAAAACAAAGTCACGCAAGCTAAATAATTACTCTATTAAAACTAATAACATGGCAAATAATAGTATTGCAAAAGTAACGCAAGTGGATAATCGCTGGGAGATTAGCGGCGATGTGCTCATTGCAACCGCTAATGAACTCTTAAAACAGAGTCAGGCGTTTACAATTGAAAATACAAAAATCGATTTCGCGGGCGTGACTGATGTCGACACCGCCGCGGTGAGTTTGATTTTAGAATGGAAACGTCGCGCGGCAAAAGAAAATCAATCTTTAACGTTTATCAACTTACCCGTTAATCTAACCAGCCTGGTACAGTTGTATGACGTTGCTGAGTTGGTTAATTAAATATTAATTAAAACTGACTTATTAAAATTGAGTGAACTCAATTTAGTTAGCGTTTATTTAATTGCACTTTATACTATTAATTGGTTTTTTTAACCCCATCTGAATGATGGGGTTTTGTTTTTGTGCCTAGCTAATAAATGAGCATCAATAGACGCCAGTTACACAATTTAAATTTAAATCAAGAGTGAAATGTAAACCAAAAAATGACAGAGATGATGGCAGATAAAATATCCGCCCCAGCCATAAAAATTGAAAAAATCCACAAACGTTTTGGCGACTTACATGCGCTAAAAGGGATTGACTTAACCATTCAGCAAGGTGAATTTTTTGGGTTATTGGGTCCAAATGGCGCTGGAAAATCAACGTTAATCAATATTTTGGCGGGATTGTTAAAACCTACGCACGGCAAAGTATCCATCATGGGACATGATGTGATGGACGATTATCAAGCCGCGCGCTTAAGTTTGGGCGTAGTGCCGCAAGAGTTGGTGTTTGATCCATTTTTTAATGTGCGTGAGATGCTGCGCTTTCAAGCGGGGTATTTTGGGTGTGGTCGCGAAAACGATGCTTGGGTCGATGAAGTGATTGAGAATTTAGGTTTAACCGATAAAGCGCATACCAATATGCGTAAACTTTCTGGTGGCATGAAGCGGCGTGCATTAATTGCCCAAGCTTTAGTGCATAAGCCGCCAGTGATTGTTTTAGATGAGCCGACTGCTGGCGTGGATGTTGAGCTGCGCCAGATGCTGTGGACGTTCATTAAGAAATTAAATACAGATGGCCACACGATTATTCTCACCACGCACTATCTTGAAGAAGCCGAAACCCTCTGTGAGCGTGTGGCGATGATGAAGCAAGGCGAGATTGTGGCGCTGGACACCACTGCTAATTTACTAAGTAAACTGCCGGGCAAAAATTTGCGTTTGAATCTTGGCGCAGCTAGCTTGCCACCAGCCTTATTGCCCATGTTAAAAAATGGTGAAAATGGCATTTATACACTTGCGTTAACGGAATTGAATCAGGTGGAGTTTGCTTTGGGTGCATTGCGCAAAGCTAAGATTAATGTGGAAGATATGCAGCTAATCGAAGCCGATTTGGAAGATGTATTTATGTCGCTCGTCGGTGGCAAGAATGGTCAATATGAATCTAATTGATGATCTGATTCCACCACAGTGGCGCGGCACTTATACCTTATTTAAGAAAGAGTTGTTTCGCTTTTGGCGCGTGGCATTTCAAACGGTAGCGTCGCCTGTATTAACTTCTTTATTGTACTTACTGATATTTTCGCATGTGTTAGAAAACCACGTGCAAGTGTATAAAGGCGTGCCATATAAAGCGTTTTTAATACCCGGCTTGATTATGATGTCGCTGCTGCAAAATGCGTTTGCTAATAGCTCATCTAGTCTGGTGCAATCAAAGATTATGGGCAGCATCGTGTTTGTATTATTGACGCCACTCAGTTATTTACAATTCTTTATCGCTTTTTTGGCTGCTGCAATCATCCGTGGATTTTTAGTAGGGATCAGCATTTATTTGGTTGCAATTTGGTTTGTGGATTTGTCCATTGTCCACCCTTTATGGATATTCGTATTTGCATTATTGGGTAGTGCATTGCTGGGAACTTTTGGGATTATTGCGGGTATTTGGTCAGATAAGTTTGACCAAATGGCAGCATTTCAAAACTTTGTCATCATGCCACTAACATTTTTATCTGGCGTGTTTTATTCGATTCATTCTTTACCGCCATTTTGGCAAACGGTGTCAAAATTTAATCCATTTTTCTACATGATAGATGGCTTTCGTTATGGTTTTTTTGGTCAAAGCGATATTTCACCGTGGCTGAGTTTAATCGTCGTATTTGGCTTCTTATTAGCGTTAGCATGGGCAGCTTTAAAAATGTTAAAATCAGGCTATAAGCTCAGAGGCTAAATTTAAGCGTGCCAATTAAATTAAGTGCGCTAGTTAAAAGATTGCAATATAAAATATAAAGTCACGGATTAATAAAGAATGTTAAGCGCAGCGCAGTTACAAAATTACATCACACAAGAATTGCCTTGTGATTATATTCAAGTCCTAGGCGACGACGGCACGCATTTCGAAGCGGTAATTGTAAGTCCGAATTTTGTTGGTAAAAACATGGTGCAACAACATCAATTAGTTTATGCCGCGTTGGGCGATCGCATGCGTGCAGAAATTCATGCATTGGGCATGAAAACCTACACCCCAGAAAAATGGCAAGCGATTAACCAATAAAATTCGACCATTTTAGATAAAAATTTCGATTAAGATTTTAGATTAAGTTTAGGAGTAAATAATGGACGCACAAGCACAAATTAAAGAAACGGTAACCAGTAATAAAGTGGTTTTATATATGAAAGGCAGCCCGAAATTTCCACAATGTGGTTTTTCTAACTTGGCTACACAAATTTTGGATGCCTGTAATGCGCCATATGTGGCGGTTGATGTATTACAAGATCAAGCGATTCGCGAAGGTATTAAGCAATATGCCAATTGGCCAACCATTCCACAATTGTATGTAAACGGTGAATTTTTAGGTGGTTCAGATATTATGCGAGCCATGTATGAAAGCGGCGAATTACAAGTGTTGTTGGCTGAGGAAGCATAGTTGGACAAGCTTATTATTGAAGGCGGTTTTGCGCTGAATGGCGAAGTAACGATTTCTGGCGCAAAGAATGCGGCGTTGCCGATCTTGTGTGCATCACTTTTAGCTGAAACGCCATTGAACTTGAGCAGTATTGCGGCCTTAAAAGATATTGATACGACCATCAAGCTGCTAGACACAATGGGCGTTAAAGTAACGCGCGATGCTGACAAAGTGAGTCTGGATGCCAGTGATGTGCAATCGTTTGAAGCGACTTACGAGATGGTGAAAACCATGCGCGCTTCAATTTTAGTGCTTGGTCCTTTATTGGCGCGCTTTGGTACAGCACGTGTTTCATTGCCAGGTGGCTGTGCCATCGGTTCGCGTCCAGTGGATCTGCACATTAAAGGTCTGCAGGCAATGGGCGCGGCGATTCATATTACGCACGGTTATATTCAAGCCAGCACATTGCATTTGCCTAATCGCCGCCTACAAGGTGCGCGTTATTACATGGATTTGGTCACGGTTACTGGTACTGAAAACTTGATGATGGCGGCAGCTTTAGCTGAAGGTACAACCGTATTAGAGAATGCGGCAAAAGAACCTGAAGTGGTCGATCTAGCGGAGTGCTTGATTAAAATGGGCGCAAATATCACGGGTGCTGGCACTGATGTGATTACGATTGCTGGTGTAGAAAAACTGCATGGTGCAGATCATTCGATTGTATGCGATCGTATTGAAGCAGGCACTTATATGGTGGCAGCGGCAATGACTGGCGGCGAAGTGAAATTACTGAATGCGCGCGCTGATTTATTGGATGCAGTGATTGAAAAATTACGCGATGCTGGCGCTACAGTGACTAGCGGTGCAAATAGCATCACGGTAAAAAGTGACGGAAAATTAAAAGCGGTCAATATTCGTACTGCACCACATCCTGCTTTTCCAACAGATATGCAAGCACAATTTATGGCGTTAAATACCATCGCAACTGGCGTTGCAAAAGTAACCGAAACGATTTTTGAAAACCGTTTCATGCATGTGCAAGAAATGCAGCGTTTAGGCGCAGATATCAGTATTGACGGCAATACCGCTTTGGTTAAAGGCGTAGAGTTTTTAGATGGTGCTATTGTGATGGCAACCGATTTACGTGCTTCTGCAAGCTTGGTTTTAGCAGGTTTAGTAGCTAGAGGTGAAACGGTGATAGAACGTATCTATCATTTAGATCGTGGCTACGAATATTTAGAAGAGAAGTTAACGAAATTAGGCGCAAAAGTACGCCGTGCGCACTAATTAAGCAGTCTTAATAGAAGATAATTAAATAAAAATCATGATTACCATTGCATTAAGTAAAGGCAGAATTTTTGAAGAAACCACGCCACTATTGGCGGCGGCGGGTATTCATGCGTTGGAAGACCCTGAATCTTCACGCAAGCTCATTTTGCCTACCAATCGCGATGATGTACGCCTGATTATTGTGCGCGCAACTGATGTGCCTACCTATGTGCAATATGGCGCGGCTGACTTGGGTATCGCAGGTAAAGACGTACTGGATGAACATGGTGGTGAAGGTTTGTATCAGCCGCTAGATTTGCAAATTGCCAAATGTAAGATGATGGTCGCGGTGCGTGAAGGTTTCGATTACGAAGCCAGTATTCGCCAAGGTGCACGACTTAAAGTGGTGACGAAATATGTGAAAACAGCACGCGAGCACTTTGCTGCAAAAGGCATGCATGTGGATTTAATTAAGTTGTACGGCTCAATGGAGTTAGGTCCATTGGTTGGTCTAGCCGATGTGATTGTCGATTTGGTTAGCACGGGTGGAACTTTGCGCGCTAATAATCTTAAAGCGGTGGAAACGGTTGGCGATATCAGCTCACGTTTGGTCGTGAATCAGGCGTCTTTAAAGCTCAATAGGGCACAATTACAGCCGATTATTGACAGTTTTGCTGCTGCAATTCGCTAGGATTGTAAAATTAATATTGTTAAAAAAGATTTCGAAAGTATTCAGCAATGAAGATTAGACGTTTATCCACAAAAGAGTCGACATTTGACGCTGATTTAAAAGCCTTATTGGCGTTTGAAACAGCGCAGGATGATTCTATAGACGTGGTTGTAGCCAATATTTTAAAAGACGTAAAAGTGCGTGGCGATGCCGCAGTGTTGGAATATACCAATCGGTTTGATAAAACCAATGTCACTCAATTAGCTGAACTGGAAATCAGTCAAACTGAATTACAAGCGGCATTAAATGGGTTGCCAACTGAGCAACGCGCAGCTTTGCAGGCGGCTGCTGATAGAGTAAAAAGTTACCATGAAAAGCAAGTGATGCAATCATGGAATTACACTGAAGCTGATGGCACTTTACTTGGTCAGCAAGTCACTGCGCTAGACCGTGTCGGTTTGTACGTGCCAGGCGGAAAAGCCGCTTATCCGTCTTCAGTATTAATGAATGCGATTCCGGCAAAAGTAGCTGGTGTTCAAGAGTTAATTATGGTGGTGCCGACGCCAAACGGCGAAAAAAATGCGTTGGTATTAGCGGCAGCAGCGATTGCTGGTGTTGATCGTGTTTTTTGCATCGGTGGCGCACAGGCTGTCGGGGCAATGGCTTATGGCACGCAAACTGTTCCGCAAGTGGATAAAATCGTTGGACCTGGTAATGCTTATGTAGCAGCTGCCAAACGCCGTGTATTTGGCGTGGTGGGCATTGATATGGTCGCTGGACCATCTGAGATTCTAGTGATTTGCGACGGAAAAACTAATCCTGATTGGATTGCAATGGATTTGTTCAGCCAAGCGGAACATGATGAGTTGGCGCAATCTATATTGTTAAGTCCAGATGCGGAATTTTTAGATGCTGTAGCCGCCAGCATGCAAAAGCTGGTAGAAACCATGCCGCGCAAAGATATTATCAATATCTCAATCTCAGATCGAGGTGCATTGATTCTTACAAAAGATTTAGACGAAGCGATTGAGATCAGCAATTATATTGCGCCAGAGCATTTGGAATTGTCTGTTGAAAATCCTCTGGAAATGAGTAAGAAGATTAGACACGCAGGTGCTATTTTTATGGGGCGTGATACTTGCGAGGCACTAGGCGATTATTGCGCAGGGCCGAATCACGTGTTACCGACTTCGCGCACTGCACGTTTTTCTAGTCCGTTGGGCGTATATGACTTTCAAAAACGCTCTAGCCTGATTATGGTTTCTCAAGATGGTGCGCAAAAATTGGGCAAAATTGCTTCTACACTTGCACATGGTGAAGGTTTAACCGCGCATGCAAGGTCGGCCGAATTTCGCTTGAAATAATGAGGCTGTTTTATGAGTAAATTCTGGAGTGATGTTGTACATAAGCTCACGCCTTACGTGCCGGGTGAGCAGCCTAAACTAAATAATCTGGTTAAACTCAACACCAACGAAAATCCTTATGGACCAAGCCCTAAGGTGATTGAAGCGCTCAAATTAGAAGCTGCTGATAGTTTAAGGCTTTACCCAGACCCGAATTCCGACAAGCTAAAAGCGGCTATTGCACAAAACTTCAGTTTGCAGGGCATCGACATAAGGCCCAGCCAAGTATTTGTGGGTAATGGTTCAGACGAAGTGCTGGCGCATGTGTTTCAGGCCTTGTTGAAACATGAAAAGCCGCTGTTATTCCCTGACATTACTTATAGTTTTTATCCCGTATATTGTGGGTTATATGGTATTCAATATGAAACCATCGCGTTGGATAAGCAGTTTAGTATCGATATCCACGATTATGCGCGACCTAATGGCGGCATTATTTTTCCTAATCCAAATGCACCAACAGGAATCCCGTTAGCGCTTGCGGACATAGAACAACTGCTGCGCCAAAATACACATTCAGTTGTGGTGATTGATGAAGCTTATGTGGATTTTGGTACAGAATCGGCGGTTAAGTTAATCAATACCTACCCTAATTTATTGGTGACGCATACACTATCAAAAGCGCGCTCTTTAGCTGGCTTGCGGGTTGGTTATGCATTAGGAAACAAAGACTTAATCGAAGCGCTGGTTCGTGTCAAAGACAGTTTTAACTCCTATCCGATTGATCGGTTTGCCGAAGCGGGTGCAGTTGCAGCTATGCAAGACAGTGCTTATTTTGATGAAAATTGTGCAAAAGTAGTCGCGACAAGAAGTCAATTGGTTAATGACTTGCAAGCACTCAATTTTGAAAGTTTGCCTTCAGGTGCGAACTTCATATTTGCAAAACATAAAGTACTAAATGGTGCCGAATTGGCGGAAAAATTGCGTGAGCATAATATTATTGTTCGACACTTTAAAAAGCCATCAAGAATCGCACCATACATCCGCATCACTATAGGTACGGATGCGCAATCAAATAGCCTTATACAAGCACTTGCAGCGATTTTAAAATCAGATTAACTGATTCAACTTGTACATATGTGCGCTAAGGTACTTGTTTTGTAATCAAATTATGACCAAATTGTTGAAATATTGAATCAATTGCGGTTATGATGTCGAAATGTACAAAATGTGCAAATAGTATTTTGTAAAATTACTTTGAATTAAAACCAAATAACTACAGAATATTAACTTTTTAATCAAATAATTTTAATCGAACCCTTTATTAAATTATTAGCGAGCTCGGAGGAATAGGCACCATGGCACAAACCCAGATGGCATTAGATTCATTAGATTTTGACGCAACAGTTGCATTGGCAACTAAAGTAGCACCACACGTAGATATCTTAGAAATCGGTACACCTTGCATTAAACACAATGGTATTGAATTATTAAAAACATTGCGTGCAAAATTTCCAAACAACAAAATCTTAGTTGACTTGAAAACAATGGATGCTGGCTTCTATGAAGCTGAGCCGTTTTACAAAGCTGGTGCTGATATCGTTACTGTTCTTGGTACTGCAGATCTTGGTACTATCAAGGGTGTAATCGATGTTGCTAATAAGTATGGTAAACAAGCACAAGTTGACTTGATTAACGTAACTGACAAAGTAGCACGTACTAAAGAAGTCGCAAAATTAGGCGCGCACATCATTGGTGTTCACACTGGTTTAGATCAACAAGCAGCTGGTCAAACACCTTTTGCTGATTTGGCTTTGATTACTGGTTTAAACACTGGTGCTAAAGTTTCTGTTGCGGGCGGTGTTAAAGCAGCAACAGTTCGCCAAGTAGTTGATGCAGGTGCTGATATCGTAGTTGCTGGTGCAGCAATCTACGGCGCAGCAGATCCAGCAGCATCAGCGGCTGAAATCGCAGGTTTAGCACGTGGTAATTCAGCAGCAACTGGTGGCCTTGGTAAATATTTGCCATGGGCATTAATCGCAGGTGCAGTATTACTAGGCTTGTATCTATTAACTGGTAATAAGCCAGCTGAAGAAGCGCCAGTTGACGCGCCAGTTGTTGAAGAGGTTGCACCAGCAGCTGAAGCGCCAGCTGTAGTTGAAGAAGCTGCGCCAGTTGAAGCTGCTCCAGTTGAGCCAGCTACTGAAGCTGCTCCAGCAGAAGCGGCACCAGCAGCTGCTCAGTAATCGTTTTTCTAGCTAAGTCATATTTAGCATGGTAAAAAAAGCCGACTATATAGTCGGCTTTTTTATTTGCTGTGTTTATTTAAGGCGACTTTGCGCCTAACGCTTAGTTTGAGTTAAAATACGGGTAAATTATTGATTGTTTTCATTTAAGTAGCTCATGCGCAAAGCCGACGTCACACGCAATACCCTAGAAACGCAAATTACTGTTTCCATTAACATTGATGGTAATGGCACTTCGCAATTTAATACAGGACTTGGTTTTCTAGACCATATGCTGGATCAGATTGCACGTCATGGCATGATGGATATTAACGTCCAGGCCAAGGGTGATTTACATATCGACGCGCATCATACCGTTGAAGATATTGGTATTACTTTAGGCCAGGCATTTGCAAAAGCAGTGGGCGATAAAAAAGGTATTAATCGTTATGGGCATGCATATGTGCCACTTGATGAAGCTTTAAGCCGAGTGGTCCTTGACTTATCAGGCCGCCCGGGTTTGGAATTTAATTGTCAATTTACGCGTGCGGCGATTGGTGAGTTTGATGTCGATTTAGTGCATGAGTTTTTTCAAGGCTTTGTGAATCACGCCAATGTAACTTTGCATATTGATAATTTAAAAGGCCACAACTCACATCATCAAGCTGAAACTATATTTAAAGCATTCGGGCGAGCTTTGCGTATGGCGGTTACTGCTGATGCGCGTATGGCGGGCATTATGCCATCTACCAAAGGCAGCTTATAAGCGCTGCGGTTTACATACGATGAGTAAAATAGATATTGCAGTCGTTGATTACGGCATGGGCAATTTGCGATCCGTCTCACAAGCGGTTGAGCACGTCGCACAGGGTAAATCGGTTGTAGTGACCAGCGATGCTTCAGTGATTCAGCAGGCAGAACGGGTTGTTTTTCCGGGACAAGGTGCCATGCCGGATTGCATGCGCGAGTTGGATAGTAGGAACTTGCGCGGTGCTATTTTGCATGCTGCAGCCAACAAGCCATTTTTAGGTATTTGTATTGGTATGCAGCTGCTGTTTGACCATTCTGAAGAGGGTGATACAGTCGGATTGGGTTTGTTTAGAGGCGATGTAAAGCGCTTTGCCGCTCATCAGGTAGTAAATGATGAGAAATTGAAAATTCCACACATGGGCTGGAATGAGGTCTATCAATTAACAAATGACCAAGCTAAACCGCATGCACTGTGGCAAGATATTGAAGATGCCACTCGGTTTTACCATGTGCATAGTTATTATGCTGTGCCTTTGGACGCAGCTTTAATTGTGGGTGAAACCGAATATCCAACGCGTTTCTGCAGTGTTGTTGCGCAAAACAATATATTCGCAACACAGTTTCACGTTGAAAAAAGTGCGCAAGCTGGCTTGCAATTGCTGCGTAATTTTGTATATTGGAAACCTTAACAAGTTAAGACTTTTTAAATTAGAATCCTTGTAAACTAAAACCTTCAATTAACTTTTTTGTATAATTTTAATCAATAACAATCATGCTCATTATTCCTGCAATTGATCTCAAAGATGGCCACTGCGTACGTTTAAAACAAGGCCTTATGGAAGAATCCACCGTGTTTTCAGAAGACCCTGGCGCGATGGCGCGGCATTGGGTTGACCAAGGTGGAAAGCGGTTGCATTTGGTCGATTTAAATGGTGCATTTGCGGGAAAGCCTGTGAATGAAAGTGCTATTAAATCAATTGTTAGCGCTGTTAAAGGTGAAATCCCGATTCAATTGGGTGGTGGTATTCGCGATTTAGAAACCATCGAGCGTTATCTAGATGATGGCATCGATTACGTGATTATTGGCACGGCAGCCGTTAAAACACCTGGATTCTTGCATGAAGCTTGCTATGCTTTCCCAGGCCAAATTATGGTGGGTTTAGATGCAAAAGAGGGCAAAGTGGCGATTGATGGCTGGTCAAAACTCACTGGTCATGATGTGATTGATTTAGCTAAAAAGTTTGAAGATTATGGCGTTAATGCGATTGTTTATACGGATATTGGCCGTGATGGCATGTTAACTGGCGTAAATATTGAAGCGACAGTTGCTTTGGCGCAAGCGCTCACTATTCCAGTTATTGCTTCTGGCGGTGTAACCAATTTAGATGATGTGCGCAAACTGTGCGCGGTGGCAAGTGAGGGCATTATTGGCACGATTACAGGTCGCGCAATCTATGAAGGCACATTGGATTTTGCTGCCGCACAAAGCCTTGCAGACTCACTGAGTTAATGACTTTAAATCATCTAAAAAGATTGAAGTGGATTTAAGCCAATGGCTTTAGCAAAACGCATCATTCCTTGCTTGGATGTGACCGATGGTCGTGTGGTAAAAGGCATCAATTTTTTAGAGCTACGCGATGCAGGCGATCCAGTTGAGATTGCCAAGCGCTATGATGACCAAGGCGCAGACGAACTTACCTTTTTAGACATTACTGCCAGCTCCGATAATCGCGGGCTGATTTTACATATTATTGAGCAAGTCGCCAGCCAAGTATTTATTCCGCTGACTGTTGGTGGTGGCGTGCGTGAAGTGGAAGATGTGCGTCGGCTTTTAAATGCGGGTGCTGATAAAGTCAGTATTAATACCACCGCCGTGTTAAATCCGCAGGTAGTGCAAGACGCCGCTGCTCGATTCGGCTCGCAATGTATTGTAGTAGCCATTGATGCTAAAAAAGTAGACAATCAGCCATTCGAGTGGGAAGTGTTCACACATGGTGGCCGCAAAGCCACGGGTTTAGATGCAGTCAAATGGGCTGATTATATGGTCAGTTTGGGTGCAGGTGAGTTATTGGTGACCAGCATGGATAGAGACGGTACGAAAATTGGCTTTAACAACCCACTGAATCGTGCGATTTCTGATGCTGTGGATGTGCCATTGATTGCCTCAGGCGGAGTGGGTAATTTGCAGCATTTGGTGGATGGCGTCACAATTGGCGGTGCGGATGCGGTGCTGGCGGCCAGTATTTTTCATTATGGTGAATACACCGTGCAGCAGGCCAAAGAATATATGCGCAGCCACAAAATTGAGGTAAGACTTTGAGCTGGTTAGATGAAATTAATTGGGATGCCAACGGCTTGGTTCCTGTTATTGCGCAAGAGTTTGATACAGGTCGCGTGTTGATGTTTGCCTGGATGAACCGCGAGGCTTTACAGTTAACCAATGAATCAAAGCAAGCCGTATATTGGTCGCGCTCACGCAATAAACTGTGGCGCAAAGGCGAAGAATCTGGCCACACGCAAAAAGTGCACGAAATTCGTTTGGATTGTGACGAAGACGTTGTTTTGATTAAAGTGGAACAAATTGGCGGCATCGCTTGCCATACTGGTCGACACAATTGCTTTTTTAAAAAATTAGAGCAAGATAAAGATTCGCAAACCAAATGGTTAATTGATCAGCCTGTGATTAAAGACCCAAAAACTATTTATCACGGTTGATTTTTTAAGATTAAGTGTATGAACGATGTATTAAATCGATTAGCAGAATTGCTGGAACAGCGTAAAACCGCTGATCCAGCTTCGTCTTATGTGGCGAAGTTGTATGCTAAAGGTATGGACAGCATACTTAAAAAGATTGGCGAAGAAGCAACTGAAACGGTGATTGCTGCCAAAGGTGGTAATAAGGATGAAATTATTTATGAAACGGCCGATTTGTGGTTTCATACTTTGATTATGTTGAGTCATGCAGGCTTAAAGCCGCAAGATATATTGGATGAACTGGCACGTCGCGAAGGTTTGTCTGGCATCGCAGAGAAAGATAGCCGTGCTAAATAACATGAGCGCTGATTGCATTTTTTGTAAAATTATTAATGGCGATATTCCAGCCAAAAAGATCTATGAAGATCAGGATTTTATTGCTTTTCATGACATTAAACCAATGGCAAAAGTACATTTCTTAATTGTGCCAAAATTGCATGTTGAAACGCTGAAAGATTGTACGGATACGCATGAATCGTTATTAGGTAAGGCTTTATTGTTGGCGCCAAAGCTGGCAGAAAGCCAAGGGTTGGTTGGTTTTAAAACGCTTATCAATACAGGTCGTGAAGGTGGTCAAGAAGTATTTCATATCCACATTCATGTATTTGGCGGCGGCAATAATTAGCTAAATAATTAAGATTAGGAGAGCAACATGGGTTCATTCAGTTTGTGGCATTGGTTAATCGTTCTATTAATTGTCGTATTGATATTTGGCACAAAAAAACTACGCAACATGGGCAGTGATGTCGGTGGCGCGGTCAATGAGTTTAAAAAAGCCATGCAAGACGAACAAGGTAAAGGCGAGCAGGATAAAGTTGCCAAAAATGATGAAACTGGTACTACCATCGAGGGTGAAGTGACCAGCAAGACTAAGCAATAAGCTTACTAGACTGAATCTTAAACGTGTTTGGTATTTCTTTTTCAGAGTTATTCGTTATTGCCATTGTTGCTTTATTAGTGATTGGCCCAGAAAAACTACCAAAGGTAGCGCGTACGATCGGCGCGCTCACGGGACGTATGCAACGTTATGCGACTCAGGTGAAAGAAGAAGTGAATCGTGAGTTTCGCTTTGAAGAGCTGCAAAAATTGCAGGAAGAAATCAAACAGGCTGTTATCAATACAGAGCAAAATGTACAGCAACAAGTGGCCAAAGTTGAAAGTTCAATTGCTGGTCTGAATGAAGCCAAGATAGCACTTGATCAAGATGCTATTCAAAAACAAGAGCCTACCCACAAGCCGCGTGCAAAGACCGGTAAAACGGTCTCTAAAGATTTAGAAAAAACACCAGAGCATGTTTCAGACGCATCAGCTCGGATAGAAAAAAAATCCACACCAAAAGTCGTTAAAGAAACTAAAAATCTTACTAAAAAGGCTGAGAGTTAGCACATATGGCGACTCCAACCGAATCGTTTATCGCGCATCTCATTGAGTTGCGTAATCGACTGCTCAAAATCGTCTTAGGTTTTGTGGTGGTGTTCATTGGTTTATTTCCTTTCGCCAATAAAATTTATGCTTTACTGGCTGAGCCTATGCTGGCTAAGTTGCCTGCTGGTGGACAGATGATTGCAACTGCTGTCACTACGCCATTTTTTGTGCCAATGAAGGTGGCAATGATGGCGGCATTTGTCATCTCATTGCCACATACGCTGTATCAAATATGGGCATTTATATCGCCTGGTTTATACAATCACGAAAAAAAATTGATGGTGCCTGTAATTGTGGCAAGTAGCTTGTTATTTGTGATTGGGATGGCATTTGCTTACTTCGCTGTTTTCCCAACAGTGTTCGGATTTATTGTACACAGCGCGCCAGCAGGTGTTGCAGTGATGACGGATATTGCTGAATATTTGGATTTTGTTTTGACGTTATTTATGGCGTTTGGGCTAGCGTTTGAAGTGCCGATTGCAGTAGTGCTGATTGCACGTTTTGGTTGGGTGAGTATTGCGCAACTTCAAGAAGTGCGTGGTTATGTGATTGTCGGAGCGTTTATCCTAGGCGCTATTTTTACACCGCCGGATATTATTTCACAATTTATGTTGGCTGTACCATTATGGCTTTTGTATGAAATGGGCATTGTGGTGGCAATGTATACAACGCCTAAATCCAACTCCATAAAATCTCCTTGAATCAAAAGTCTAATTAATATTTAGTTTTTCCCTCTCATTGCAATCGGTTTGGGTCGTTTGCCAATCACAACTTCTACTTTAATATTTTTTTGATTCCTAGCCAGCGTTAATACCGCTTTTTCATTCGGTTTTAGTACAGCAATAATGTTTAGCATGCTGCTGCTATCGATCACTTCACGATTATTAATTGCCAGCAACACATCACCGGCCCTAATGCCAGCAAGATCAGCTGGACTATCACGCAACACGCCTGCAATTAATGAGCCTTGTACTTTATCAAGCTTAAATGACTCAGCTAGCTCTGGCGTAATATCTTGCGCTTCAATTCCAATCCAGCCACGGGTTACGCTACCACTTAATGCAATTTGTTCCATCACTTGTTTGGCCAAGCTTGCGGGTATGGCAAAACCAATACCCATTGATCCGCCACTACGTGAATAAATGGCGCTATTAATGCCGACTAAGTTGCCTTCAGTGTCAATCAGTGCACCGCCAGAGTTGCCGGGGTTTATAGACGCATCGGTTTGGATGAAGTTTTCAAAAGTATTGATGCCCAAGTGGTTACGTCCAAGCGCACTAACAATGCCCTGCGTCACGGTCTGGCCAACGCCAAAAGGGTTGCCAATGGCTAATACCACATCACCCACATCTAATTTATCGGTAGCAGCAAAAGTAATGGAGGGTAGTTTGTCAGCCTCTACTTTAATGACGGCCAAGTCGGTTTCTGGGTCAGTGCCGACAACTTTTGCGGGTAATTTTCTACCATCCGATAATAAGATTTCAATCTCATCTGCGCTGGCTACAACGTGGTCGTTGGTTAAAATTAAGCCTTGTTCGCTAACAATGACGCCGCTGCCAAGACTACTGTCCGGTTGCTCATCTTCGTTATCTAATTGGTCACCAAAAAAATGCCTGAATAAAGGGTCATCTTTATACTGTTGCTGAGGGTTGGCAGCAGTTTTTTGACTGGATGTGAAAATGTTCACTACTGCTGGCATTGCTTTCTTTGCAGCATCACTATAACTGCCTTTAGATGCCATTTTTGGGTTGGTAGTACCAGCTTTAAGGTTGGATTCCACCTGTTTAATGGTAATGGGGTCTGGCGTCGCTGTTAATAATTGCGGATAGAATAATCGCAATACAAATAATATGCCTAGGCAGGCAGTGACTGATTGCGCAAAAATAAGCCAGATTCTTTGCATGTTTTAAACTGCTAAAATGTTATGACTATAAGTATAGGTGAAATAACGGTGAATACACATGAAATTGGATGACTTGAAAAACTATTTAAATCAATTGCTGCAACCGGAGCGTTTCAGTGATTATTGCCCGAATGGCTTGCAAGTAGAAGGCCGGCCGGAAGTGCAGCATATTGTGACTGGGGTGACAGCTAGTTATAACTTGCTGGAAGCGGCTTTTAAAGCCAATGCAGATGCCATATTAGTACACCATGGTTATTTTTGGCGTGGCGAATCGATGCCAATAATCGGCATTAAAAAACGCCGTATTCAATTTTTATTGCAACACGATATAAGTTTGCTTGCCTACCATTTGCCCTTGGATGCACATCTAGAATTTGGAAATAACGTGATGTTGGCTAAAAAGTTGGGATTAACGATAAAAAATTGGGTTGGGCAGAAAACTAAAAATGAACCTAATTTGATTGCTTTGGCAGAGTTGAGTCAACAGCAGCCACTCAAGGATTTTGTTGCAACGCTTAATCAGGCGCTTAACCGCGTTGCGCTTGTGATTGGCGATTTGGAGCAGCCCATTCAAAAAATTGCATTATGCACAGGTGCTGCGCAAGGGTATATAGAACAAGCAGTTGAGGCTGGTGCAGACGTTTATATTAGCGGCGAAATTTCTGAGCCTACGGTACACATCGCGCGTGAAGCGGGTATTTCTTATATATCAGCAGGCCATCACGCAACAGAACGTTACGGCATACAAGCATTGGGCGAGCATTTGGCCAAAAAATTTGGCTTAATGCACACATTTATTGATTGCGATAATCCAGTATAGT
The DNA here is from genome assembly GCA_040387515.1 of Pseudomonadota bacterium. Classification (GTDB taxonomy): domain Bacteria; phylum Pseudomonadota; class Gammaproteobacteria; order Burkholderiales; family Methylophilaceae; genus Methylotenera_A. The sequence continues at coordinate 4,592 of JAZKDP010000005.1, read as the reverse complement.
TGGTTGTTGTGCTGCGTTATATTAGTTGTTATATTTCAATTACTTATGAAAATAAATTTGGTTTATTTTGCAAAGAATTGTATACTCACGTGCTTTGTAGTTAAGCCCATTAATTAACACGAATTAGCCCAGCTGGTTTAAGTTGATTAAGCACCATCATTAATAGCGTTGCCCCAAAAAGGCAAGTTAAAGGAAAACAATGTCAGACAACAAAATTGACAAAGACCAAGCCAATAAAGAATCCGTCAGCAAAGACCAAGTTCTATCATTTTCAAGCCCATCTAAAGTTAACCAAGAAAAACGCAACTTTTTAATTGCAGCAACTGCGGGTGTTGGTGCATTAGGCGCGGCGGCCGTGGCTGTTCCGTTTGTTGGTAGTATGTTGCCAAGTGAGCGCGCAAAAGCTGCGGGTGCACCTGTTGAAGTAGATGTGAGTAAAATTCTGCCGGGTTCCATGATTACGGCCGAGTGGCGCGGTAAGCCAGTGTGGATTATTAATCGCACCGATGAAATGACGGCGGATCTGGCTAAGCACAATGATCAGTTGTCTGATCCAAATTCTGAGGTGCCTCAACAGCCTGTTTATTGTAAAAATGCCAACCGTTCTATTAAGCCTAATTTGGCAGTGGTAGTGGGTATTTGTACGCATCTGGGTTGTTCGCCGACCGAAAAATTACAAGCAGGTGGCGATATGGGTGAGAGCTGGACAGGCGGCTTTTTCTGCCCTTGTCATGGCTCAAGGTTTGATTTGGCAGGGCGCGTCTTTAAGGGCTCACCTGCACCAATTAATCTGGTGATACCGCCTTACCAATATTTAACTGAGACAACTCTGCTTATTGGTGACGATACGAAAGTGGAGGCTTAATCATGGCTAAAGATAAAACGGGCGTAAACGAAACGGAAGTAAAAGGTTTAATGGCTTGGGTAGATGCAAGATTGCCGGTAACCAGCACTATTAAAGCGCACTTAACCGAATATTACGCACCAAAAAATTTCAATTTTTGGTATTTCTTTGGTTCACTTGCTTTGTTGATTCTGGTGATGCAGATTGTCACTGGCATTTTCTTAACCATGCATTACAAGCCAGATGCACAGCTGGCATTTGCCTCAGTTGAATATATTATGCGTGATGTGTTTGGCGGTAATATCATCCGCTATATGCACTCCACTGGCGCATCCATGTTTTTTGTGGTGATTTATTTGCACATGTTCCGTGGGTTGATTTATGGTTCATATCGCAATCCGCGCGAGTTGATTTGGCTGTTTGGCGTTGGTATTTTCTTGGTATTAATGGGCGAAGCGTTTTTTGGCTACCTGTTGCCTTGGGGTCAAATGTCTTATTGGGGTGCGCAAGTGATTGTGAACCTTTTTGCGACAGTCCCATTTATCGGGCCAGATTTGTCTGAATGGTTGCGTGGTGATTATTTAATATCCGATGCTACTTTAAACCGCTTTTTTGCTTTTCATGTAATTGCGCTGCCGTTTGTATTGGCTGGTTTGGTCGCTGTGCATTTGGTTGCTTTGCATGAAGTGGGTTCAAATAATCCTGATGGCGTCGAGATTAAAGCGCATAAGGATAAAAAAACTGGTATTCCATTGGATGGTATTCCGTTTCATCCTTATTACACCGTTAAGGACTTGGTTGGTGTCGTAGTCTTTCTAATGGTGTTTGCCAGCATCTTGTTTTTTGCGCCTGAAATGGGTGGCTATTTCCTTGAGGCGAATAACTTTGTCCCAGCAGACCCACTTAAAACGCCTGCACATATTGCGCCAGTGTGGTATTTCACGCCTTACTATTCAATATTGAGAGCCGTTCCGCCAATTTTTAACTCACAGTTTCCAGGTGTAGCGGCAATGGGCTTGTCGGTGGTGATATTCGCGTTGTTGCCTTGGTTAGACAAAGGTAAAGTGAAATCGATTCGATACCGCGGTGCTTTGTACAAAAAATGGCTCGCAGCTTTTGTAGTAAGCTTTTTAGTATTGGGTTATTTAGGCACTGTACCTTCTAATATCTGGGGGCAATTCGGCAGTTGGTTGGGCGGTGCAGATCGTGCGACAGTGATTGCACGTATTTTCACTGTCGTCTATTTCGCGTTCTTTGTCTTAATGCCTTGGTACACAGCAAAAGATAAAACTAAGCCTGTGCCAGAGAGAGTGACTAAATAACATGAAAAAACTATTAACTTTATTGGCTTTTTTACCACTCATCGCTTTGGCAAGCGAATCAGAAATTAGTGAGAAAGCGCCGATTGATCCGAACGATCAGGCTTCGTTGCAACGCGGCGCACATACTTTTGTGAATTATTGTCTCAATTGCCATAGTGCTAAATACATGCGTTACAACCGCTTGATGGATATTGGGTTAACCGAAAAGCAAATCAAAGACAATCTATTGTTTGCCGGTGAAAAAGTTGGCGACACCATGCAAGTGACCATGAATCCAGCGGAGGCTAAAAAATGGTTTGGTGTAACGCCGCCGGATTTATCGGTTGAAGTGCGTGCGCGCGGAGCAGATTGGGTTTATGCCTATATGCGTGGTTTTTATCGTGATGAGACAACGCCAACTGGTTGGAATAATGTCGTGTATTCAAAAGTAGCAATGCCGCATGTGTTGTATGAGTTGCAGGGCGAACAAGTTCTTAATCATGAAACGCATCAGTTGGAGCTGGTTAAGCCAGGTAAATTAAATCCAGCAGAATACAACGTATTTGTTGCCGACTTAACCAATTATTTGGCATTTATGGCCGAACCAGGTAAGCAAAGTCGCAAACATATGGGCTGGTGGGTATTGCTGTTTTTAGGGGTGCTTTTAGTCTTAGCTAAAAAACTCAAAACTGAATACTGGAAAGATATTAAATAATAGGGTTTTTAGTGAATAAGCACTTTAAACAACGAAAATAAGCATTCAATAGAAATGTGCCGATACTAATGATTAATAGAATTAGTGATTGAAAGAAATAGCGATTAAAACGCATTTCTAATTTAAGAAAGAAGTAAAGATTATGATGAAATTGTACTCAGGCACTGTTGATCCATTTAGCCATCGCTGCCGTATTGTGTTGTTTGAAAAAGGTATGGACTTTGAAGTTATTGATGTAGATTTGGCCAATAAGCCAGAAGATTTGGCCGTGTTAAATCCGTATAACGCAGTGCCAGTGTTGGTCGAGCGTGATTTGGTATTAAGTGAGGCGAACATTATTAATGAGTACATTGATGAGCGTTTTCCACATCCACAATTAATGCCAGCGGACCCAGTCATGCGTGCACGCGCCAGATTGTTTTTGTATAACTTTGAAAAAGATTTGTTTGCTCATATTAAGGATGTTGAATCTGACAACCAAGAAATTGCAGATAAAGCACGCAAAACGATTCGTGATAATTTAACGCAAATTGTGCCAATTTTTAGCAAACAAAATTACTTATTGGGCGATGATTACTCTATGTTGGACGTAGCTGTAACGCCATTATTATGGCGTTTGGGTCACTATGGTATTGAATTGCCTAATCAGGCTGCGCCATTGCTTAAATATGCGGAGCGTTTATTCTCGCGTCCATTATATGCAGAGGCGATGACGCCGTCTGAAAAGGCGATGCGCAAATAAATTAAAATGTTGTTGCATTGCTGCGTTGCGCATTTAAAATTGAATCGTTGTAAGTGTCGATTGATACGAACTTATTCATTTTATTGTGCGCCTTGTAATGCTTAAGCCTTTCAATTTACTCACTAAAGTTTAAAAGACATGAGTGACTTAATATCCACTAAGCCTTATATGATTCGCGCCATTCATGAATGGTGTGTTGATAACAACCTTACCCCGCATTTGTTGGTAGCTGTTAACCTACAAACGCGGGTGCCAGTAGCATTTGTAAAAGAGGGTGAGATTGTGCTTAATCTTAACTACTCTGCTACAAAAGATTTGCATATGGATAATGAGGCGATTGTATTTTCTGCGCGCTTTAGTGGTGCATCACAAAATTTGTATGTGCCGATGAATGCAGTTAAAGGTATCTTCGCCAGAGAAAACGGGCAGGGTATGTTTTTTGAAATAGAGACTAAGGCAGATACAGAAAGTGTTTCAAGCGCTGCTGATTCTAATCAGCTGCCCAAATCGACAGTGGCGACAGGAAAAAAGAAACCAACCTTAACTATTGTTAAATAGGCACTGAAATTAGCAATAAGTATTACTGAATAAAAATAAATGATAAAAATCATTTATTTTCTTAAAAGGGGCTTGGCGATAATAAATAATATTGTTATAGTCACGCCTTCAAGAAAAAGCCGGATTAGCTCAGTTGGTAGAGCAGCGCACTTGTAATGCGAAGGTCGTCAGTTCGATTCCGACATCCGGCACCAAATTCTCACTCAAAATCCACAAGGCGATTAAAGTTTTTAGTGCGCTGTTTTTAATGTGTTGTTCACTAGGTTTTAATCGTTAAATAAATGCTCAAATTTATTTGACACTGTGTCAAAAAATCAGCATAATCGCGGGTTCGGTTAGGAGGGGTGGCCGAGTGGTTAAAGGCGACGGACTGTAAATCCGTTCTCTCTGAGTACGAAGGTTCGAATCCTTCCCCCTCCACCAAAATTTAGT
>JAZKDP010000004.1:0-60924 GCA_040387515.1 Pseudomonadota bacterium | reverse complement strand
CGCGCGCAATACATAAACGTTGTTGCTGGCCGCCAGATAAGTTAAAGGCCAAATCATGCAAACGGTCTTTTACCTCATTCCACAACGCGCCGCCTTTTAACGCTTCTTCTACTTTGTCATCTACCATGCGCTTATTTTTTTCACCACGCACGCGCAAGCCGTAAGCCACATTCTCATAAATAGATTTAGGAAAAGGATTCGGCTTTTGGAACACCATGCTAATACGCATGCGTACTTCGATTGGATCTACGCCAGGTTCCAGGATGTTAGTATTGTCTGGATGCATGATGATTTGACCTTGATATTTATTACCTGGATACAGATCGTGCATGCGGTTAAAACAACGCAAAAATGTGGATTTTCCACAGCCTGATGGGCCAATTAATGCGGTGATTTTGTTTTCGTACAAAGGCATATTGACGCTTTTTAAAGCTTGCATACCGTTGCTATAAAAAAAGTTTAAATCACGCGATTCTGCTTTAATTGCTGTTGTTACATTGGCCATAAATTTTTCCCAAAAATACTTTAGTTTTAAATCCAGATATTTTTATTACTCGTTGATTCTATTGATTACCACTTAATGTTTTTACGAATTTTGTAACGTAAGTAAATGGCCGTACCATTCATCAGCAAAGTCACAATGATAATAATCGCGCCAGTTGCAGCGGCATTAATATGAAACGCATGATCCGGACGCGATAGCCAGTTAAACATTTGAATCGGCAACACGGTAAAGCCAGAGGTTAACCATTCAAAATTGATAAAAGGCGGTGTTTCAGAGATGGGTGAGGGTGGTAAAAACGCAATAAATGTCAACGCGCCAATAGTAATCACTGGCGCTGTTTCTCCCAATGCGCGTGCCATGCCAATAATCACGCCAGTTAAAATGCCGCCTTGCGAATACTTTAATACATGATCTTTTACCACTTGCCATTTGGTCGCACCAACGGCGTAAGCTGCTTCGCGAATCGCAACTGGAATCGCACGAATAGATTCGCGGGTAGATACAATGACGATGGGCAAAATTAACAAACCAAGCGTTAAGCCTGCGGTTAACACGCTTTGGCCTAAACCTAAACCATAAACAAATAATCCAAGTGCTAACAGGCCATAAACGATTGATGGCACACCTGCCAAGTTAGACACATTGATTTCGATTAAATCGGAAAACCAACCTTTTTTTGCATACTCTTCTAAATATAAACCAGCCGCGACACCCATTGGTACGGCAGTTAAAAATGTCACAGACATCACTAAAAGTGAGCCTACCCAAGCTGATAATAAGCCAGCACGCTCTGCACGGCGAGAAGGAAAGTTGCTGAAAAAATCCAGATTAAAACGACCGTACCCATCCACCAATAAGTCGATAAACAGCGTACATAAGGTCAGTAAGCCAATCATCAGTGCGATTAAGCCGATGATAGAGAACAAAATGTCGTTGCGCTTATGACGCCTGATCATCGCGCGTACGCTATCCAAGTTGTCTAGCACACTGATTTGCGTTTTTTTAGCTAATTCATTCATAGTAGTTAATGGCTGTTCCAATAATTGTTTTGGTGATTATTCTGGTGCTTGTTTTAATCGGTTAATTAATTGGTTTGATTAATAACTCTGGCGGAATTTTTTGCGAGCAACATGGCCAAGAATGTTAAATGTTAAGGTCATTAACATCAGCACTAAACCCGCTGCAAAAATACTTTGATAACCAATACTGCCGTGCGGTAAATCACCCAGCGCGACTTGCACAATATAAGCCGTGATGGTTGCTGCACTTTCCATTGGATTAAAGGTCAAGTTTGGCTGTTGGCCTGCGGCGATAGCCACCACCATCGTTTCACCTACTGCGCGCGAAATCGCCAAGATATACGCAGCGATAATGCCCGACAGGGCGGCAGGTGTAACCACTTTAACCGCTGTTTGAAAGCGCGTTGCACCCATGGCATAACTACCTTCACGCATGCTCATTGGTACTGCACGCATGGCATCTTCAGCTACTGAGCTGATGTAAGGGATAATCATAATGCCGATGACGATACCTGGACCTAACATGTTGAAACCGGGCAAATCGGGGAATATTTTTTGCAATAAAGGTGTGACAAACAACAGCGCAAAGTAGCCAAATACCACGGTCGGTACGCCGACTAAAAGTTCTAAAATAGGTTTAACCGTTTCACGTACTTTATGACTGGCAAATTCAGATAAATAAATGGCACCAATGGTGCCGATTGGAATAGCCACACACAGCGCGATAAATGATGTGGTTAATGTACCCGCAACCAGCGGCATAATGCCAAAATGAGCGTCTTCAAACAACGGTGTCCATTGGGTATCGGTTAAAAAATCAATAATAGAAACGTGTTTAAAAAATGAGAGGGATTCAAAGATTAATACAGCCACAATGGCAAAAGTGGTTAGTACAGCAGAAAGTGCCGCTAACATTAAGATAAACTCAATAACGCGCTCGCGTACATTACGTTTAATATTTTTGGCTAGACGTGGACTAATAGTAGTGTTGTGATTTGCATTGGCCATTGTTTAGGAGCTTTATATGAGTGACACTATATAAGTGACTTTGTGTTTTGTGCCTGTATTGTAATGAATTAATGTGACAAATATAAGACAATTTACATTTTTCACACTAAACAGAGTGACTGTTTTGCGGTGAGGGTATATTCAATCAATTGCTGAATGTTTGGATACTTAATAAGTTAAAGGCAATAAAAAAGACGACATAGCGTCGTCTTTTTTAGCATTCAAAAACTATTTAATACGCGCTAATAACTCTTCAATTTTAACGCCGACTTCAGGTACGCCACCAAAACCTGTACCAGGTTTTAATGCTTTCCAGTGTTTAGTCACAGCAGCATATTCATTGGCTGGTAATGGAATATATTTCACTTCTTTTACTAGCGTTGGTGCGTTTTCTAAGTAGAAGTTAATGAACGCTTTTACTTCTGGTTTAAATGCACCAGAGGCTGCGTTTACATAAATAAACAGTGGGCGGGCAAGTGGCTGGTAAGTACCATCCTTAACGCTTTCATAAGAAGGCATTACTGCAGGTGCGCCTTTTTTAGCGATAACGGGCACTGCTCTTAATTTGTCTTCGTTTTCTTCGTAGTAGGCAAAACCAAAGTAACCCAAGCCGCCTTTATCTGATTGCACACCTTGCACTAACACATTGTCATCTTCAGATGCTGTGTAATCGCCACGGCTCGATTTTGCCTTGCCTACGATTGCTTCAGTAAAGTAGTCAAACGTACCAGAATCTGATCCTGCGCCAAATAATTTAAGCGGCGTGTCAGGAAAAGCAGGGTTAACTTGTTTCCAAGATTTTACTTTGCCTTGCGCTGCGGGCTCCCACATTTTTTTCAACTCTTCAACCGTTAAGCTTTTAACAAAATCATTATTTTTGTTAACCACAACAGTTAAGCCATCATAAGCCACTGGTAATTCAATATATTGAATACCGGCCTCTTTACAAGCGTCCATTTCTTTTTTCAAGATTGGGCGTGATGCATTTTGTACATCAGTTTCGCCGCGACAGAATTTTTTAAAGCCGCCGCCAGTGCCAGAAATACCCACTGTTACTTTTACTTTAGTGGCAATTTGATATTCTTCTGCGACCGCTTCAGTAATGGGGTAAACGGTACTTGAACCATCAATTTTGATGATTTTGTCCGCTGCAAATACTTGCGGTATAGATAAAGTTGCGGCAACCAGTGCGGTAACTTGTAATGACTTGCCAAACAAAGTGCTCATAAAATCTCCATGTAATTAACTGCGTCTTCTTAACAAATAAGACTTTAGATGGCCAATGTGACAAATTTATGACAAAAAATGAACAAGAAGCCTATGTTAAAAATAAACTAAGCTTCCTGTCACAAATGTTGGGTAAAGATAACTTGAATAAATACCCTTACATCTTAAGTGCTAGGCCGATGTGGTAGCACAGCGCCGCGATTAATCCTGCACACGGTATGGTTAAAACCCATGCCCAAACAATGCGGGAGGCCAAGCCCCAGCGTACGGCAGAAGCGCGGCGAGATAAACCAACGCCGATAATCGCACCAGTAATGGTGTGTGTGGTGGATACTGGAATGCCAAGTGAAGTCGCTAAGAATAACGCAATCGCACCAGATGTTTGTGCGCAAAAGCCACCTGAAGGGCGGATGCGAGTGATACCCATGCCCATGGTACGCACAATGCGCCAACCACCAAATAATGTACCCGCTGCCATGGCGATTTGACAGGAAATCACCACCCAAAATGGTACATGAAAGTCCCCTTGCAAATAGCCGTTCGCATAAAGTAGAACCGCGATAATGCCCATGGTTTTTTGTGCGTCATTGCCGCCATGACCCAAGCTGTATAAAGAGGATGACACAAACTGCAGTTTATTAAAGCGCCGTTCAGTCGGGTAGGGTGATGATTTTTCAAATAGCCATAACACAAGAATCATGAGTATTAACGCCAGTAACATGCCGAATAAAGGTGAAAGAATAATGGCAACAGAAGTTTTAATCAGCCCTTGCGCTACGACTGCGCTAGTTCCTGCTTTTGCTAAACCAGCGCCAACTAGACCGCCTACCAATGCATGAGAGGATGATGATGGAATGCCAAACCACCAAGTGATTAAGTTCCATGAAATTGCGCCGCCAAGCGCGCCGAATATGACAGCATTATCAATGATTTCTTTATTAATAATGCCAGAGCCTACCGTGTTAGCGACATGCAGGCCAAAAAATAAGAATGCGATTAAATTAAAAAAAGCTGCCCAAATAACGGCAGCCTGCGGCGTTAGTAATCTAGTCGAGACCATGAGCGCGATGGAATTTGCCGCGTCATGAAAGCCATTCATAAAATCAAATATAAGGGCTACAAATACTAGTAGGCCCATAATAATCATTGCATGTTCGATCATATGCGTTCCAACACCACGCCATGAATCACGTCAGCTACGTCTTGGCAGCTATCAACCGCCTCTTCAAACATGTCATACAATTCTCTAGAGCGAATCAGCGTGCGTGCATCCGTTTCTTCCGCAAATAGACGGCGCATGCCAGCACGCATCACATGGTCTGCTTCACCCTCAATGCTGCTAATTTGTTCGCAGGTGCGTAAAATTTTCTCTGCGTTTTTCATGTCTGAAAGCATATTAACTGCCTCTCGTACTTTTTCTGAGGCACGTAGTAGAATTTGACCAAGTGCAACCATTTCAGGTGTGAAGTTGCTGTGACCATAAATACTGGCGCTTTGCGGAATGTTTTCCATGTAATCAATAATGTCATCTAACGCCATTGCCAATTCACGGATTTCACGGCGATCAAACGGGGTGATAAATGTTTTATGCAGGGAGAGTAAGATTTCTTTGGTGTATTCGTCCGCTTCGCTTTCAATGCGGCAAATTTCTTTAAAATGCACATCGAAGTTGCTCGCATCATTTACGGCGGTCATCATTGCCAGCACTTTAGAGCCTTCTACCGCACAGTCTGCCAAACTATTAAATAGCGTAAAATAATTGTCGCTACGCGGTGAAATGGATGCCATCAATCGACTGAATATTCCATTGGCCATATTTTAATATCTCCCATAAAAACGTCATTTTAATTATGACAATAATGTTACAGGAGGCTAGCCCAAACTGCATTAACTAAAGACAATAAAATTGCATGTTAATATCTGCAATCTTGCATCATTGGCCTTAAAGTAATGGCAGCAGATAGAATATTGAGTGAGTACGCATCGGAATATATAGGCACTGCTTTGCTACTTATGGTGGTGACAGGCTCAGGAATAATGGGCGAACAGCTTAGCCCAGATAATGCAGCAGTTACTTTGCTGGCTAATAGCATTGCTACTGGATGTGGTTTGTATGTGTTGATAACATTACTAGCGCCAATATCAGGTGCACATTTCAACCCTTTAGTTAGCTTATACACCTGGCGAATGGGGTTTATTCATGGCAAAACTTTAATCGCCTATTGCGTTGCCCAGTTTGCAGGCGCTATCTGTGGCATATGGTTAACCCATCTATTATTTGCATTGCCAATCGTTCAACATTCGAGCAAGGCTAGACATGGTTTAAGTATTTGGGTGAGTGAGTTAGTATCAACCTGCATTTTGCTGGCTGTGATTCATGTTGGAATAAAAACCAATAGGGAAAAGTTACCAATGTTAGTGGCGCTAACAGTGACAGCAGGTTACTGGTTTACCTCTTCGACCTTCTTTGCAAATCCTGCGGTAACGGTTGCTAGAAGCTTAACAAACACTTTTGTTGGGATTGCTCCTACGGGTATTTTAGGATTTATCAGTGCGCAATTTATCGCGCTATTATTAATATTGATTTTTGTGAGAAAAATATGAGTAATGTAACGATTGATCATCAGTCGTCCGCCATCACCATCTACCATAATCCAGCATGTGGCACTTCGCGTAATACCTTGGCCATGATTCGCGCCAGTGGGGTAGAGCCTGAAGTGATTGAATATTTAAAAACACCGCCAAACCGCGAACAACTGATTGAGCTGATTACGCGAATGGATATTGCTCCGCGTGAATTATTGCGTGAAAAAGGTACGCCTTACGCCGATTTAGGTTTAGGCGATTTAACTTTAAGTGACAGCGTTTTGGTCGATGCTATGTTGCAACATCCTATTTTGATTAATCGCCCCATAGTGGTCACGGCAAAAGGCGTAAAGTTATGCAGGCCTTCAGAGTTGGTGTTGGTTATTCTAGAAAACCCAAACTTAGGCGAATTTACCAAAGAGGATGGGCAAAAAGTCAATATGTAGCCGTTAATATGCCAGCTAATTAAGGGGCTTAATAAGACGCCATATATGGCTTAACCCTTTGCTGTATAATGCTGGTTTTTAGTCTTTAGCAAGCCAAAATGGAAGCCGAACAACTCAATATAATTGCCAATCGTCTAACCGATTTAAGCGCACGTCACCAAGCCCTTCGGGGGTATCTTTGACTTTGAAAACAAGTCGCAAAAATTAGAAGAAGTAAACGGTTTATTAGAAGACCCGAAGATTTGGGATAACGCCAAAAAAGCGCAAGAATTAGGCAAAGAAAAACGCATGCTTGAACTGGTGGTGCATAACTTGCAGAACCTAGAGAATGGGTTAAAAGACAGCCAAGAATTATTTGATATGGCGCGTGAAGAGAATGATGACGATACACTTTTGAGTGTGGATTCAGATACGCAGCAGATTGAAACACAAATCGCCGAAATGGAATTTAGGCGCATGTTCTCTGGTGAATTAGATGCCAACAATTGCTTTATTGAGTTTCAATCTGGCTCTGGCGGCACTGAGGCGCAAGATTGGTGCAATATGCTATTGCGCATGTATTTGCGTTACGCAGAGCGCAAAGGCTTTAAGGTGGAAGTGCTGGAGTTGTCAGATGGTGATGTGGCAGGTATTAAAGGTGCATCAATTAAAGTGTCTGGCGATTACGCTTACGGTACTTTGCGCACTGAAAATGGTGTGCATCGATTAGTCCGAAAATCGCCATTCGATTCAAATGCCAAACGCCATACCTCTTTTGCCAGCGTGCAGATTTTTCCAGAAGTAGACGACAGCATTCAAATTGATATTAACCCTGCGGATTTGCGTATCGATACGTATCGCGCGAGTGGCGCAGGTGGTCAGCATATCAATAAAACCGATTCCGCCGTGCGTATCACGCATTTACCTACAAACGTAGTCGTGCAATGCCAAAATGATAGAAGCCAACATCGCAACCGCGAAGAAGCGATGAATATGCTGAAAGGCGCGCTTTATAATTTAGAGTTGAGTAAGCGTAACGCCGATAAGCAGGCGCTGGAAGATGCTAAAACTGATATTGGCTGGGGGCATCAAATTCGCAGCTATGTGCTAGATCAAGGCCGTATCAAAGATTTACGTACCAACGTTGAAATTGGCAATACTCAAGGCGTGCTGGATGGCGACCTTGACCCATTTATACAAGTTAGTTTGAAGCAGGGAGTTTAAGCGTGAGCGACAATAATCAACAAAATAATGAAAATTTACCCGTGGTAGACGAAAACCATGTGATCGTAGAACGACGCGAAAAATTAAAGGCGATTCGCGAGGCTACGCAAGGCGTGGCTTTTCCTAATGATTTTAAGCCGTTGCATAAAGCCGATGCCTTACATAAACAATATGGCGAGCTTGATAAAGAGACGCTAGATCCGCAAGCGATTTCGGCGACTGTGGCTGGTCGCATGATGTTAAAACGCGTGATGGGTAAAGCCAGCTTTGCCACGATTCAAGATGCGAGTGGTGATAATGGTGGGGCGCGTATTCAGTTGTACATTGCGCGCGATGAAGTCGGTGAAGAGGTTTATGAGAGCTTTAAACATTGGGACATGGGCGATTTTTTAGGTGCGACAGGACGTTTATTTAAAACGCGTACAGGTGAGTTATCGATTCATGTGACTGAATTAAGATTACTGACAAAATCACTGCGCCCATTGCCAGAAAAATTCCATGGTCTGCAAGATCAAGAAGTGAAGTATCGTCAGCGCTATGTGGATTTGATTACCAGTGAAGAAACGCGCGCGACATTTATTGCGCGTAGCAAAGTGGTTTCTGCGATTCGTAATTTTATGATTCAAAATGAATTTTTAGAGGTTGAAACGCCTATGTTGCACCCGATTCCTGGTGGTGCATCAGCTAAACCGTTTATCACGCACCATAATGCGCTGGATATGCAAATGTTTATGCGTATCGCGCCAGAATTGTATTTGAAACGTTTAGTGGTCGGCGGATTTGAGCGCGTTTTTGAGATTAACCGTAATTTCCGCAATGAAGGTTTAAGCGTTCGGCATAATCCAGAATTCACCATGATGGAATTTTATGCGGCTTACACAGACTATCAATGGTTAATGGATTTTACTGAGCAATGTATTCGCGCCGCTGCGATTGCTGCGCGTGGAACGGCTACACTGACTTATGACGGCAAAGAGGTTGATTTAAGCAAACCATTTGAGCGTTTAACGATTGTGGGTGCAATACAAAAATACGCCCCGCAATATACATTAGAGCAATTAAATGACGCTGCATTTTTGCGTGCGGAAATACTAAAATATGGCACGAAGCCATTTGACCATGCTGGTTTAGGCGCATTGCAATTGGCTTTGTTTGAAGAAGCAGCTGAAAGCCAATTGTGGCAACCAACTTATATTATTGATTACCCAGTCGAGGTTTCACCGTTAGCCAGAGCATCAGACAAAAACCCTGAAATCACTGAACGCTTTGAGTTATTTATCACTGGACGTGAAATGGCGAATGGCTTTAGTGAGTTAAACGATGCAGAAGACCAAGCGGCAAGATTCCATGCACAAATGAAAGCCAAAGAAGCGGGTGATGCAGAGGCGATGTATTACGATGCAGATTTTATTCGCGCATTAGAATATGGCATGCCGCCAGCCGGTGGCTGTGGCATTGGTATCGATCGATTGGTCATGTTAATCACAGATAGCCCAAGCATTCGTGATGTGATTTTATTCCCGCAAATGCGTGCTGAAGGATAAAGTTTTCTGCGATACAAACTTCAAGCTTAGTTAAAAAATTTAGCTTTTTAAAAAAGCTAAATGACTAAAAACCATCTGGTGGAAATATCAGATGGTTTTTTATTGTGTTGCAAATATGCAACACTTGATGACATTTTTATGAAATAAAGGACCATTACAAAATATGTAGCCATCTGTCATAAATTTGTCATGTTGTGATACCAAAATTCACCCTGTTGAATAAACGAACAAAGCAGTTATTTAATTAAGGGGATTTTTGAATGAGTTTTAAACTACGTAATTTGGTTGCAACAGCGTTAACTAGCACGGTTTTATTTGGATTAAATGGTGTTGTAATGGCAGATTCAAATAACGATTTAGTGCAAGCGTTAGTGACTAAAGGCGTGCTAACTGAAGAAGAGGGCGCGTTGCTAACAAAAGGCCGTGCTGAAGAAATGGGAGTACAGAAGAAAAAAGAAAGTAAATTCTCAACCAATTCAGTTAAGTTACGCGGCTATGTACAAGTGCGCAATACAACCATGTTGGGTGGTGATGAAGGTATTAACTTATGGTCTGACCGCTCAGTGGGTGATGATAAATCACTGGGTGATGCTGATAAGAACTTCTTGATTCGCCGTGCACGTTTAGTGATTTACGGTGATTACGGCGATCATTTAAGCTATTACATTCAACCGGATTTTGCCAGTTCTGTTGGTGGTACAACCAACTCAAATGCCAGCGGCGCAGGTAATTTTGCGCAATTACGCGATGCATATGGCGACCTATATTTTGATAAAACACGTGTGCATCGCATACGTCTTGGTCAATCAAAAGTACCGTTTGGTTTTGAAAATTTACAGTCATCACAAAATCGTCTAGCACTTGATCGTGCTGATGCATTGAACTCAGCGGTGCGTGATGAGCGTGACTTAGGTGCTTTCTACTATTACACACCAGAAGCCACGCAAGCTATGTTTGATGAAATAGGTAAATTAGGTTTAAAACATACGGGTAATTATGGCCAATTTGGTATTGGTGTATACAACGGCCAAGGTGCCAATGCGCGTGATCAAAATGATAACTATCATACGGTTGCTCGCTATACCTATCCATGGAAAACAGAAAGTGGCCAATTTTATGAAGTGGGTATTCAAGGTTACAAAGGTGAGTATGTATCGACTACAAGTGGTTACAGTAGACGTGTTGGCAATAACCTTGTTGCAGCACTAGCACCTACTTTAGGTTCTGGCGTGCCGCTTTCAGGTCGTAATGGCATTGATGATGAGCGTGTTGGTATCAGCTTTATGATGTATCCACAACCATTTGGTTTACAAGCAGAATGGAACTGGGGTAATACACCAGGTTTAGATATTGCTTCAAATACAATCGAGAAGAAAAGCTTAAACGGTGGCTATATCCAAGCAATGTATAAAATCGACAATGTTAAATTTTTCGATACCAACACCACTGTAATACCGTTTATTAAATATCAATACTTTGATGGCTATAATAAAGCTGAAACCAACTCACCTAAAAATGAAGTGCATGATTGGGAGTTGGGCGTGGAATGGCAAATTGCACCAGAGGTGGAAATTGCAGCAGTTTATCATCGCATGAATCGTACTAATTTAGTAACAGGTAACCGTCCAGCCGCAAGTGCTAGCAACAATTTACCGGCTAGAGAAGATTACGAAAACTTTAGTGCAGATGCATTGCGTGTTCAAGTGCAATACAACTACTAGTTTAAAGCCAGTGTTAACTTGTTAATTAAGCAAGGGACCAAAAAATCAAACCCGCTTCGGCGGGTTTTTTTGTACCTAAATTAATGTAAATATTTTATATATAACGCTTATCAGCATATTAGTTTGCGCTAAGGTATTATTAACGCTTAATAGTCATAAAGAGATTGTAATGGCTGGCCGCCGCACCCCAAAAAACAATGTTTTTTTATCTAGACTAAGCCCTGTCATTTATGAGCAGATATTGCCTGCGCTTGAGTTAATCTCTTTTCCAAGAGATTGTGATGTTTATCAAAAAGCGGGAAAAGTTGATTTTATATACTTTCCAATCAGTAGCATTGTTGCAGTTGTAAAAGTGTTAATGGATGGTGAATCTCCAGAAATAGCAACAATAGGCAATGATGGCTTAGTAGGCGCAGATGCTTTTATGGGCGTTTACTCGCCCACAAATCGAGTTATAGTACAAAGTGCTGGTATGGCATATCGGTTGAAAACCAGTGTTGCAAAAAAATTATTCGATACAGAACCAGAATTTAGAGCGCTAGTATTACGCTATATCCATGTCATATTTTCACACTCTGCCCAGATTGCAGCATGTAATCGATATCATCATTTGGAACAGCAAGTTTGTAGATTTTTACTAACCAGTCTGGATCGTTGGTCATCTAATCGCATCAATTTAACACATCAGCGCGTGGCTGATTTACTCGGTGTGAGGCGGTCAGGTGTTTCTGAAGTATCTGCAAATTTAGCCAAGCTTGGGCTGATTAAATATCACCGCGGATGCGTGACCATTTTGGATAGGGCTGGATTAGAAAAAATGGTATGTGAATGCTACCAAGTGATTAAGCAAGAGAATGATTTGTTTTTGGCTTAGATAGTGCTTGTAGCTCAAGGACTTGCATCACAACAATACAAATAATATTAATCATTTGTTATTAGGCTTACACTCTACACTCTATAATCTGTACGCTAGCAGACATAACATTTTATGTGCTGAATCTAATATATAGAAATACCTGCACTTGAAAAAATGCAGGTATTAACTTAACTTTATAACGAGAAAAAAATGAGTGGTAGTCAAAAAAACTTAAAAGAGCAACATCGCTTAAATGCATTGTTAAAGCTTAAAGTCTTAGATTCACCTTTTGAAACAATTTTTGATACTGTTACGCGTATTGCTAGCGATGTTTGTGGCACGCCAATTGCACTAATCTCACTGTTAGACGATAAGCGCCAGTGGTTTAAAGCAAATGTTGGTTTGGAATGTGTTACAGAAACGCCGCGCGATATTTCTTTTTGCGCACACACCATCGAAAATGATGATTTATTAGAGATTCAAGATGCTAGCCAAGATGAACGCTTTTGGGATAATCCATTAGTGACTGGCAATCCTAATATCCGTTTTTATTGTGGCGCACCAATCAAATTACCAATGGGTGAGAATATTGGTTCTCTTTGCGTTATTGATATTAAACCTAATTATTTGAATGAACATCAACGCAAAACCATAGAAGGTCTTGCAAAGCTGGTTTCTCAATTATTAGTGTTGCGCGAGATTAATCTTAAAAATTGCAATCTTGATGCTGATTAAATAGCGCTGTTGTAACAATTATTTAAACTTAAAAAGTGATTTTAAAGCTTTGACCACTCGCTAGTATTATCGTGAAAATCATATTTTGTTAGATGCGTAATTTATCAACTTTTAAAATGGGTTAAGCGACTTGCTGAGCTCAGTTTTTTTTGGTCAATTGGCATTTAAATAAAAGCCAATTTGAATTACCCGTAATCTATTTACCCTTCGATTTGCCTCTTTATTGGTGCATTCATCCATGCACCAATAAATATTCCATGCACTAAAGTCGTGCGTAATCACCTGATTTAATTGCCTAAATTCAACACAAATCAAAGTTGATAAATCTTCTCTATCGGCTTATTAGCTTGCTTTCAGCGGCTATCTGACCATATTGATTTAGGTTGGAATGCTAATTGCTAAAGTAACCCTAAGGCAACATTGTTTGTACTACATCTCCATAAAGATTAGTTGCGGATAGGGAAGCACGATGACTAAAAGTTACCTAGCAAAAACATATACTGTACTGTTACTTTTGAGTGTGGCAAGCAGTGCGTGGGCAATGCCAGCTGATGAAACGGTAAGTGAGCTTAGCAATAGTGTGTTACGTGTAAAAGTGAAACTGCCGAATGGAAATGTTGGCTTGGGTTCAGCCGTTGTGATCGCTAAAAATGAAGTGATTACGAATTGTCATGTAGTGACAGATGCAACGAATATTGCAGTGATTGTAAATGGTGAGCCTCACAAAGCGACTGCGATTAAAGCAGATTGGCATCATGATTTATGCATGCTGACCATTGAAAACTTGGATGTGCCTGCTGTGAAATTTGGTGCCAGCAAAAATCTTCAATACGATGAGTCGTTCTTTACAGTTGGTTACCCAGATGAAACCAAAGAACCTGTGAATACTTTTGGCGTGGTAAAAGGTTTGTTCCCAATGGATGACAGCGTGATTATTCGTGCGACCAGCTCATTCAGATTAGGTGCTAGTGGTGGTGGTGCATTTGATGATGCAGGTAATTTGGTCGGTATCATCACACTAAAAAGCAAAGGTAATACAGCTTATTACTACTATATGCCTGTTGAGTGGGTGCAAGCATTGATGAGCAAGCCAACACAAACATTAGGCGTGAAAAGCGAGAAACCTTTTTGGGCGATGGATGCGAAACAACGCCCATACTTTATGCAGGTGGTACAACCATATGTAACGCAAGAATGGAAAACATTATTAAAAGTGGCGACACAATGGGTGAAAACTGAACCATATACTGCGGAATCTTGGTTTTATCTAGCGGCTGCGGAATTTGCTACAAAAGATTATGACCATGCGGAGGAGCACTTTAAAAAGGTTTTAGCGCTTAATCCTCAACATACTCAGGCAGTAGATTATTTAGGAAAGCTTGCTGAGAAAACAGCAAAAACTAATGTTGCCTTGCTAAATTAAATCACCCAAAGCCGTTAAATTATTTAAGCGTTATATGCGAGTAATTGACGGGTTTAATTTCAGTATTAAGCGATTTTAAATGGCGGTACAAAACACGTGTTTCCAGCAAGTTCCAAACACGTAGCATCGCCTCAATCGTATCAAATGGCTTGGTTAAAAAGTCTTTGGCACCCAATGCCAAAGCTTTTCTTTTGGCTGCAATCGTAGCATCTGCTGTAAGTACAAGCACAGGCAAGTATTCATCTTTTGAAATATGTCGCGACAGCATCTCTAACACTACGTAGCCATCCAGTTCTGGCATCATTAAATCAAGTAAGATTAAATCGGGTTCAAATGCTTTAAATAAGTCTAAAGCGCGTGTTGAGTCCGCAGTGCTGATGACTTGATGAAAACCTTCTCTTGCCAGCAAGTCTTCCAGCAGTCTTAAATTCGCTTCTGCATCGTCTACAATTAAAATCTTGGCATTTAAAATGTCTGCTTCGTTCATTTTGTTTTTTCTATACTTCCAATTGTTTTCAGGCTTGAACTTAAATTCTAAGTCTCAATGAGGTCTCTTATTTTTTTGATAAACATGGCAACATCCAAAGGTTTTGTCATGTAATGCTCCACGCCCGCAAGTTTTAATCGGTCTATCGTTTCAGGCAATGCATCGGCACTTAATATCATGATTGGTATATCGCTATATTTTGAGTCTGATTTTATATAGCCCACTAAACTCTCACCAGAACCATCGGGCAAATTTAAATCAATCAGCAGTAATGAGGGAGAAACTTCTGTTAGATATTGCTTGGCATCTTTTATGGTTGTGACGCAATGAATACGTAAATCACGCTGACGGTAGATGATTGCTTCTACCAATGCGCGGTTGCTTATATTGTCTTCTACATAAAGTATAGAGTATTTGTTGTTTAAAAATATATGTTCTTTGTCTTGCGTAGGTTGGGTTAACTCTTCGGATACTGCACTCGGTTCACACGCGCCAATTTCTATCCAAAATAAGCCTTTATCTTCTGCTACATCAATGCTGCCATTCATTGCTAGCATAATCTGTTTGGAGAGAGGAAGACCAAGTCCGATGCCTTCCACTTTTGTTTGCTCAGCGCCTAATCGGTCAAATGGCGTATATATCCGCTCCTTTAAGCCTTTAGGAATACCTAAACCTTCATCCTGCACTTCAATAATAATATGGTCGTGATGACGGTAAGCATTTAATTGCACAATAGAATTGGCAGGGCCGTATTTAAGCGCATTTGACAGTAAATTAAGTACTACTTGTAGCAGCTTTTGTCGGTTGGCCATTGCCCATAGATTTGGGGCAATATTATTTTTAATTTCTATATCTCGAATTTTTCCTATCGGCGAGATGTAGTGTGTGGCTTCTTCCAGTAAATTTTCCACTGCAATCGGCGTCAATTCTAGTGATAATTCTCCAGATTCAATTCTGGCAATCTCCAGCACTTCATTAATCAATTTGAGTAAATGCTGTCCTGCACCTAAGATAAGTGAAACGCTATCGCGCTGCTTTCCTGGAGATAAATCCTCTTCCAATAATTGGGCGAATCCTAAAATAGCATTAAGCGGTGTTCTCAGTTCGTGACTGGTTCTGGATAAAAACATGCTTTTTGATGCGCTGGCTTCTTCTGCTTCTCGCCTGGCTTGTATCGAGTCGCTGATGTTTTGAGCAAGTAATTGTGATGCATGATCAAGCTCATTGGATAATTGACCCAGTTCATCACGGCTGCTTGAGGGTAAGTCTAGCTTCTCTGCTTTTGCAAGGTGGGCAGCAGAATCTCTTAATAATCGTACGCGCTTTACGATAGTACGCGAGAAAATCCATACCGCCATCAACGAGCCAATGATGCCAGCAGATGCAGCAATCAGTGTAATAATGATGTGGCGTTGACGCTGCATGGCAACATCTTGCTGATCTTTTGCAACTAGAATCGCTTCTTCAGTATTGAGTCGCTCAATTTCAAATCTCAACTTATCTAATGTATTAACCTGAGATTTAAATTTTTTAATTAACTCATCTGATGCAATATCTGACTCATATTCAGAGAGTATTCTTAAGTCATGCAGGTTTTGTTCGACCAACGGGTTTATTTCCGTAAGACGTTTTTTTTGTCCTGCATCGTCAAGCTGTAATTCTAATTCGTTAAGTATGGCAGGTAATTTATTTTCGACTTGGAAAAAAATCTCAAGAAAATGCTTGTCTCCGGTGAGTAAATAGTCTCTGACGCCTGTTGAGGCTTCAATCAGCAGCGTATGTACTTTTTGAATGTCGCGCTGGTTTTCTAAAGCTAACGTAAGTCTGTTTTCAAGTTGGGTAGATTCTTGTTCTCTAAGATATAAAGATCCAAGTGAAGCTAACAAAACCAGCAGGGGTAAGGCAATGACACAAACACCTTTTATGCCTAAGGGTAAATTTTGCCATGCCTGTGCTATCCAGGCGAGTGGCTGAAGATGATTGTTTTTAACAGGCTGCGCTTGCGTATTTTTCATCATTAAAATTGCGTTAACCTACTAAGACTTATATCCAAGTTCAACGGCTTTAACCGCTGCTTGTGTTCTATCTTTTACACCAAGCTTATTTAAAATTCGCTCAACATGAATTTTAGCGGTGCCAGGCGCAATCCCTAATTTAGCACCAAGCTCATTATTGCTTAAGCCGGAAGGTAAAAGGGCAAAGATTTCGCGCTCTCGAGGGGTTAAAGTCTCTAAAATTGTTTGATCGCCCACGGTGCGAACTGGACCTTGATGCTGTGATATTGCCAACCCTATTAAGCCTGCAAAAGCCTGCAAAGATTCAATTTCTGCCGATTTCAACGTGAGTTTTTTGCCAGAAAGTCCAATAATACCTTTGCCATGTTTTCCCAATGCGATAGGAATCAAGCACTCATGATAAGTTGTATCGCCATGCGTCCACAGTTGCGTCCCTTTATTTTCATGCAAAGCAAACTGGACTGGATTTTTAAGCATCATCGCCAATATGCCCATCATGGGAATCCTTGCCCCAACAGGCAAGGTTTGTCCTATTTGATCAAATACAACCAGTTTGCCTGAATTTTCTATGGCCAGTAAAGCATGTTGTGCTGAGAGTAAGCTACAAAGTGAGTGCAGCAGGCTGGAAGAAGCTCCAATGCTCCATCCGTGTTCAAAGAGTTGTTGACCAAGATTTAGATAAAGCCTTAAATGGGTGTCGTTAGCCTGTGTTTGTTTAAGGCTTTCTCTAAGCGCCCGTGCGCTTGTTGGTTGTTCAATATGATTAAGTAGGTCGTTCGGCATATGCCAAGTAGTATATACCGTTCTACCTATTTTGGTAGATTTTTACTTTACTCACACCATTCATAATGCGTTTCATCGGAGAAGCAGTAGATAACCCGAACCGAATAACAGTAACTTAATTAAAAGGATGAGAAAAATGAAAAGTTTAAATTTAGCAGTGATTGTTTCAGCAGCAGCTTTAATAGTATCAGGCGCAGTAAATGCTGAAGATACGTACACAAAAAATGTACATAACCAAAATTTATCGAAACGCCCATATTACCAACCAGTGCCAGATAGTGCTTATCAAAAAGCAAATGAATTTGAAGGTGCGACTTTAGTACGTGGTGAGTTAAGCGAAGATGAAATCACAGCGAATAAACATCAACAAGTGATGCGCATGAATCAGTTGTCAAAACGCCCATATTAATATCAGGGTTAACCAGGAGATGATAATGAAAAGCATAAGTCTTATAGGGTTGGCGACAGCCATACTCTTAACAACTGGCGTTGTTCAAGCTGGAGATGATAAAGCTAATAATGTCATCAACCAAAACTTGTCAAAACGCCCATATCAAGAAGCGCCCAGTGATTCAAGTGCCAATAAAACGGATAACTGGGATGGTGCAACGCTGGTAACTAAAGAAGCGGATGAAAAGAAAGTTGGCCCAACAAAATACCAGCAACTGCGCATCCGAATGTTAGGACAGCGGCCCTACATGGAAGCTAATTAAACGATGGAAAGACAATATCGTTTCATATTATTATCGATGTCATACAGGTTATAAAATAGCACAAGGGTGGTAATGCCACCTTTGTGCGTTTGTATTTTTACGAAGAAATATTAAAGTGTCATAAATTAGAAACTAAGTTTTAATAGTCAGACTCTATAATATGGCTATCATTAATGATAGTGATGATTTTTCTATAATTTTCTTTTAATTTCAATGTTTTAGGATAAGAATAAATGGCAGTAAACCAATCACAACAATCGAAGTTTTCTAGTTTTTTTAAAGAATTTAATAGCGATTTCCCAGCCAGTATTGTCGTATTCTTTGTAGCACTGCCGCTATGTTTAGGTATCGCATTAGCCTCCGGAGCCCCCTTGTTTTCAGGCGTAATTGCAGGAATTGTCGGTGGTATTGTCGTTGGTATGTTTAGTGGTTCGCAATTAGGTGTAAGTGGTCCAGCGGCTGGGTTGGCGGTAATCGTACTAACGGCAATTGCAACTTTAGGGTCATTTGAAGCTTTCTTGTTAGCCGTCGTTTTGGCTGGTGTTATACAGTTTCTGTTGGGTTACTTTAAGGCAGGCTTTATTGCTTACTTTGTGCCTTCATCGGTGATTAAAGGGATGTTAACGGGTATTGGTTTGCTGATTATCCTAAAGCAAATTCCGCATGCGCTAGGTTACAGCCCAGACTTTCCAGGAGACGAATCATTTTCGCAGCTTGACGGCGAAAATACATTTACCTCATTGATGAGTGCTTGGGAATTGCTAACGCCAGGTGCATCATTAATTGCATTCGTGTCGCTGGCAGTTTTGATTTTTTGGGATACAGTTTTGCTTAAAAGGCATCGTTTCTTTCAAATACTACAAGGCCCGATTGTGGTTGTGTTGATGGGTATTGTATTTAACTACCTCTATTTAAAAGGTTTTCTTGGTTTGTCATTACAACCAAATCAACTGGTTGAACTACCTGTGGCCGACGGTCTTGGTGGTTTTGTTAAGCTATTTACTTATCCTGATTTCTCACAATGGTCTAATCCTGAGATTATTAAAATTGCGATAGTGATGGCTATTATTGCCAGCTTGGAAACGTTGCTATGCGTAGAAGCGGCAGATAAGCTGGATCCACTTAAGCGTGTGACACCCACCAATCGAGAGCTGAAAGCGCAAGGTATTGGCAATATTATTTCCGGCTTAATTGGCGGCTTACCAGTTACTCAAGTGATTGTACGTAGTTCTGCCAACATCTCATTCGGCGCAAAAACTAAATTATCGGGTATTTTACACGGCGTATTTATGCTGATTAGTGCTGTTACGATTGCTGAATTTTTGAATATGATTCCGCTTGCAAGCTTGGCAGCAATTTTATTAATGGTTGGATATAAATTAGCTAAACCTAGCCTTTTCAAGCAAATGTTTGACTTAGGTTGGGAGCAGTTTTTCCCATTCGTCATTACAGTTATAGCGATTATTCTGACTGATTTATTAACTGGTATTGGGATTGGCTTGGCAGTGGCAATTCTATTTACTCTACACCATAGTTATCGCAACTCACATTACATGGATGACGTGACAACCACAGAGGATGATAAGGTTATCCATCATTTAGTACTGGCTGAAGACGTGTCATTTTTTAATAAAGCCAGTATCGTTAAAGTGTTAGAAGCTATTCCAAAAAATTCAAAAGTGATTATTGATTGTAGTAACAATAAAGCAATTGATTATGACGTAAGCGAATTTATCCGAGATTATCAACTGCACGCAAAGCTAAAAAACATTACGGTTGAAACAATTGATTTTGTGCCGCCCAAATCTTAGTTATAGATTTTAAATTGAAAAAGTTAACACTAAATTTTAGTTAAAAAGTTTTAGTAAAAAGAGAGAGTAATTTATGTATAAACACCCTTTATTAAACCGTGACAAAATGACACCACAAGAAGCTTTGGATATTCTAGTCGAAGGTAACGAGCGTTTTGTAAATAACTATATTGCCAATAAAGATATGCAAACTCTGGTGCAGATAGTTAGGGATAAGCAGCATCCTTTTGCTTCTTTTTTAAGTTGTAGCGATTCGCGCGCGCCAGTCGAGTTGTTGTTTGATCAAGCCTTGGGGGATATTTTCAGTGTGCGTTTGGCTGGTGGTATTGCTTCAGATAAAGCGATTGGTTCTTTGGAGTTTAGTAGCAAGTATTTGGACAGCAAACTGATTGTGGTGATGGGTCATAGTAGTTGTGGTGCGGTAAAGGCGGCTTGTGATGATTTTAAAGATGGCCACATCGGTGAAATTATCAATATGATTAAACCAGCCATTCGACATGAAAAAACAATCACAAACCCAGAGGATCGCACTTCTAAAAATCCTGATTTCGTTGAGAAAATTAATGAACTGAATGTGCGCTATCAAATTGACACGATTATTCGCTTAAGTGACATTGTGGATGAAATGCTGGAAAAGCATCAGGTTGGTATTATTGGCGGTATGTATGACTTGAATACTGGCAAAGTAAATTTCTTAGAAGATACTTTTGTTTCTTAATATGCCTCTTGATATTTGGATTTAAAAAAACCGCCATTTGGCGGTTTTTTTATAAGAAGCAAAACTAGATTATCGATGACCTTCTTTTGCCATATTGATGCTGTATTTGGGAATTTCTACAACCAAGTCCTCAGTACCAATGAGGGCTTGGCAAGATAAGCGCGAATTCGGCTCTAAGCCCCAGGCTTTGTCTAATAAATCATCTTCCATGTCGTCTGAGGCTTCCATGGTTTTAAAGCCTTCACGAACAATCACATGGCAAGTTGTGCAGGCACAAGCCATATCGCAAGCGTGATCGATATCAATTTCATTTCTGAGTAATGTTTCGCAGATTGAATCGCCTGTTTTGGCTTCAATAGAAGCGCCTTTTGGGCAGAGTTCAGCGTGTGGTAGTACGATAATTTGTGGCATAGTTTGTTTGTAATTTCGTGTTGTTTCAGACTAATTTCAGTGTAAATCCAGTTTGAATACGGGTTTAAATATTAAGTAAAACTTGTTTATTAAGTCTAATTCATAAATCCAAGGAGTTTAACTCTTTACCACTCAAGGCACGTTTAACAGAAACATCCATACGCGCTGCGGCAAATGCTTCCGTTGCGTGGTTAAGTGCTTCAACTGCTTGATTAATTGCATCGGCATCATCTGCAGATGCAATTGTTTGTAGGCGTTGCATTTTAGCTTCAATCGCCTGTTTTTCTTTTAAGCTAATTAGCGCACTATCTGCGGCTAGTGCCGCAGTAACCGCTTCAATAATCGCACCTGCATCAACTCTCGCTTCAGCTAGCATGCGGGCTTTTTTGTCGGCTTCTGCACTATTAAATGAGGCTTTAAGCATGTTGGTTATTTCATCTTCACTTAAACCATAAGAAGGTTTAACCGTGATATTTGCCTCTACATTGCTGGTTGTTTCGCGTGCTGAAACCGATAATAAACCATCTGCATCTACAGTAAAAGTCACACGAATCCTTGCTGAGCCAGCCACCATGGGCGGAATGCCTCGCAGCTCAAAACGTGCCAATGAACGACAGTCGCTGACTAATTCACGCTCACCTTGCACCACATGAATGCTCATCGCCGTTTGGCCATCTTTATAAGTCGTAAATTCTTGCGCGCGCGCCACTGGTAAGGTGCTGTTGCGATGAATGACTTTTTCGGCCAAGCCACCAAAGGTTTCTAAGCCTAACGAAAGCGGGATTACATCTAGCAACAATAAATCTGCATCGCTTTTATTGCCAGCTAAAATGTTTGCTTGAATCGCCGCACCCAGTGCGACCACTTTATCGGGATCTAAATTGGTCAATGGCGCTTGTTTAAAATATTCAGCTACTGTTTTACGTATCTGCGGCATTCTGGTCGCGCCACCAACCATCACAATGCCGTTAATGTCTTCAATCGTTAATTCCGCATCACGCATGGCTTTACGAGTAGGGCTTAATGTTTTTTGTACCAAGTTGCAAGTTAGCGCAATAAATTCGTTTGTGCTGAGGGTTAAGTCGACAAATTCACCATCACTTAACATGCAGCTTATATTCGCTTCTGCATGTTCGGTTAGCCACTCTTTGGCTTCACGCGCTTTGCTTAATAAAAGGCGTGTGTCTTGCGCATTGCGCGGGGAAAGTTTAGCTGTTTCTAAAATCCAACAGAAGATGCGTTGGTCAAAGTCATCGCCACCCAATGCAGAGTCGCCATTGGTGGCTAATACTTCAAATACGCCTTTAGTCAGCTTGAGTATAGAAATATCAAATGTGCCGCCGCCTAAATCGTAGATAACATACGTACCTTCGCTGGCGTTATCTAAACCGTACGCCACTGCAGCGGCAGTTGGCTCATTCAGCAAACGTAATACATTTAAGCCTGCTAGCCGTGCGGCATCTTTAGTCGCTTGGCGTTGCGCATCATCAAAATAGGCGGGGACAGTAATCACCGCGCCAACTAATTCACCGCCCAAAGCTGTTTCTGCACGCGCTTTTAATGCTTTTAAAATTTCAGCAGAAATTTCTACTGGGCTTTTAACACCAGCACGCGTTTCAATTTGCAGCATGGCTGTTTGAGGCGCACCAGTCACTTCTATAAACTTGTAAGGTAATTGGGATGCATCAATGTCTTTTAAACCGCGTCCCATAAAGCGTTTTGCAGAAACGATGGTATTGTGCGGATCTTGATTTTGCTTTTTCTGCGCATCAAAACCCACCTCTACAATATTCTCAGCAGAGTAGTGCACGACTGAAGGTAAGAGGGTGTGACCATGTTCATCTGGTAACACGCTGCTTAAGCCGCTACGTACGGTGGCAACCAACGAGTTGGTTGTACCTAAATCAATACCGACAGCCAATCGATGCTGATGCGGTGCGGCACTCATGCCAGGTTCGGAGATTTGCAACAATGCCATCTAACTAGTTCTCTATTTGTTCAATTACTTTATTAATATCGGCACAAACTTTGTCGATAAATATCAGTTTGCGTGTTGCGTCAGTTGCAGTTGCGTAATCCTGTTTCACATCAATCAAAGAAACCAATTCTGTATTTAACGATTTTGTCTCTTGCTGAATTTCATTGAGTAAATTATCTATTACAGTAATATCTTTAGCGGCTTTTGCATCTTCTAAAGTCTCACGCCATTCCATTTGTTGCATCAAAAAATCAGCAGGCATCGCGGTATTGGTTTCACTAACGGCTTCAATACCTTGCAACTCTAATAAATATTTAGCACGCGATGCAGGTTTCTTGAGTGTTTGATAAGCCTCGTTTGCCAGTGTGGCTAATTGCATGGATTTCAGTTTTTCACTTGGTGCTGCATTCACAAATCTATCTGGATGCGACTCTGATTGTATCTTGCGGTAATGGCTTTCTAATGTGGCTAGATCAATATTGAACACAGGTTTCAGCTCGAACAACTCAAAATAACTTTGCTTTGCATTATTTTGCATCACGCTGCTTTGAGTCAAACGGTAAAACTTTCGCCGCAGCCGCACTCATCTTTCACGTTTGGGTTGTTGAACTTAAATCCTTCGTTCAAGCCTTCTTTGGTGAAATCTAATTCTGTGCCATCAATATAGACAAGGCTTTTTGGGTCAACAATAATTTTAACGCCATGGCTTTCAAATGTGGTGTCTTCACCATTTAAGTCATCCACAAACTCTAAAGTGTAAGCCATGCCAGAACAGCCTGTGGTCTTAACGCCCAAGCGAAGACCAACGCCTTTGCCACGATTGACAAGGAATTTTTCTACACGGTTTGCCGCGGTTTCCGTTAAAGTAATTGCCATAAGTTAAACGGTTTCTTTAGCCAATTGTTTAGCTTTGATATCTGCCACAGCAGCCTTAATCGCATCTTCAGCTAATACAGAGCAATGGATTTTTACCGGTGGCAAAGCCAATTCTTCAGCAATGGCAGAATTTTTAATCGCATAAGCTTCATCAATGGTTTTGCCTTTTAACCATTCTGTTACCAATGAGCTAGAAGCGATTGCAGAACCGCAACCATAGGTTTTGAATTTAGCATCTTCAATAATGCCGCTATCATTTACCTTAATCATCAATTTCATCACGTCGCCGCAAGCAGGCGCGCCGACCATGCCGGTACCGACATTCGGGTCGTTTTTATCTAAACTGCCCACGTTACGTGGGTTTTCATAATGGTCTAAAACTTTGTCTGAATATGCCATGGTGTATCTCCTTTATACATTTGAAAATATTTCAAATGTTAAAACTTCAATTATGTTTAATTTTTAATTAAATTCTAATAAATTATTTAATGCGCAGCCCACTGAACCTTAGATATATCAATACCATCTTTGAACATATCCCAAAGCGGTGATAACTCACGCAATTTACTTACTTTATTTTTTAGCAGCTCAATTGTGTAATCGACATCTGCTTCTGTGGTAAAACGCCCAATCGAGAAACGGATTGAACTATGCGCCAGTTCGTCATTACGGCCTAACGCACGCAATACATAACTTGGCTCAAGGCTGGCTGAAGTACACGCAGAGCCGCTTGATACAGCAATATCTTTAATCGCCATAATCAGCGATTCGCCTTCTACATAATTAAAACTAATATTTAAATTATGCGGAATGCGATGATCTAAATCGCCATTTACATAGGTTTCTTCAATGGTTTGCAAACCATGTAATAACTTGTCACGCAATTTGCGAATACGTGCATTCTCAAATTCCATTTCTTCGCGTGCAATACGGAACGCTTCACCCATGCCCACGATTTGGTGCGTGGCTAATGTGCCAGAACGCATGCCGCGTTCATGCCCGCCGCCATGCATTTGTGCTTCAATACGAATACGCGGTTTACGACGTACATATAAAGCGCCGACACCTTTAGGGCCGTAGGTTTTATGCGCACTAAAACTCATTAAGTCTACTGGCAATTTTTCCAAATTAATCGCTACTTTGCCTGTCGCTTGCGCAGCATCTACGTGGAAAATCACACCGTTTTCGCGGCAGATATTGCCAATTGCTTCGATATCTTGAATCACGCCGATTTCATTATTGACCAACATCACGCTGGCTAAAACCGTGTCAGGCTGAATCGCCGCTTTAAATTTAGCTAAATCTACCAAACCATCTGGCTCAGGCTGCAAATAAGTCGCCGTAAAACCAACGCGCTCAAGCTCACGTACTGCATCAATCACCGCTTTGTGTTCTGTAGCAATCGTTAAAATATGTTTGCCTTTACTTGACGCGTAAAAATTAGCCGCGCCTTTAATGGCTAGATTGTTGGATTCTGTTGCACCAGATGTCCACACGATCTCGCGTGGGTCTGCGCCGACCAGTTTAGCAACTTCTTCGCGCGCAATTTCAACTGCTTTTTCAGCAGTCCAGCCAAATGGATGGCTGCGTGACGCAGGGTTACCAAAATGTTCGGTAATAAACGGAATCATCTTATCTGCCACACGCTGGTCAACTGGTGTGGTGGCAGAGTAATCTAGGTAAATCGGTTGTCTTTCTGACATTTAGTTACTCTCTCAAAATTATCTAAATACTTTTAAACGCTTAATTCTTTAAATACTTAAGTCATTAATTAATAATGATTTAAGCAGACATTGCGGTTAAGTTTCTTAATCGCGCCAATTCATTTTCAAGTACAGTTAAAAATTGCTGTACCTGATTTATGGTGTTACTTAATCCAAAACTTACGCGCACAGCACCACGCGCTAAATCTGTATCTACACCCATCGCCAGTAATACATGGCTAGGTTCTGTGCTGTCGCTAGAACAGGCTGAGCCACTTGCGACTGCAAAACCTTTACGATCTAGCGCCATTACCAAGGTTTCGCCATCAATATTAGGGAAGGCGAAAAAACTGGTGTTAGGAATGCGATTTGCGTGGTTAGCAAATAAATACGCACCTAGTTTTAATAATCCAGTTTCACAAAAATCACGCAAATTTTGCGTATGCGCTGCAAACGCATTTAAATTTTTAATGGCTAATTCGCATGCAATACCAAAACCAACAATCGCTGCCAAATTTTCTGTGCCGCTACGCAAACCTTTTTCTTGTCCGCCACCATGTAATAAAGGTTGAATATCCAAGCGTTTATCCATGATTAACGCACCAGCACCAAGCGGGCCGCCAATTTTATGGCTGGATACTGTCATTGCATGCACATTTAAATCAGCAAAATCAACTGAAATTTTACCTAAACCTTGCACTGCATCGGTGTGTACAAACGCTTTGTGCTGAATGGCCAAATCGGCGACTGCAGCCAAATCTTGTATCACGCCTGTTTCGTTATTCACCAACATCACTGATACTAGATTAGTGGGGGTTAATAACAAGTTATGCAAGTGATGCATGTCTAATTTGCAATCCACATTTACAGCAATATCAATTGCTCGCCATCCGCGCGATTGCATTGCAAGTGCAGGGCGTGATACGCACGGATGCTCCACTGCGCTGGTTAATATTTGCCCATGACACATGTTGCTCGTGATGCCATGCACCGCAAAGTTATTAGCTTCAGTTCCGCTTGCCGTAAATATTACTTGGCTAGGGTGTGCATTTACGGCATCTGCTACTTGCTCACGGGCACGTTCAACTGCTGCACGTGCTGTGCGACCATAAGCATGGCGGCTAGTCGCATTGCCGTGTTGCTCAACCATAAACGGCAACATACTCTCAAGCACTTCTGGCTTGAGTGCAGTAGTACTATTATGATCGAAGAAAATATGCGCCATTGTTTTAAATGCCAACGCTAAGCAGATGCTTCCTCACACTTGACTTTAGTCTGTGCAGGTTCA
The DNA here is from genome assembly GCA_040387515.1 of Pseudomonadota bacterium. Taxonomy (GTDB): domain Bacteria; phylum Pseudomonadota; class Gammaproteobacteria; order Burkholderiales; family Methylophilaceae; genus Methylotenera_A. The sequence goes on along the minus strand of JAZKDP010000004.1, from coordinate 33,868 downwards.
CTGCATGATTTAGACTGCAAATGACGCGGTGAGAAATGCACTTGGCTGCTTGCTAAATTTTCGTCATTTTGACGCTGGGTTTCCACCATATCCGCCAAACTTACACCTGACAGATAATCTAATATTTTATCGTTAAGTGACGCCCATAAGTCATGCGTCATGCAACGACCAGTATCGCGGCAGTTTTCTTGGCCGCCGCATTGCGTTGCATCGATTAGTTCATCCACCGCAGTAATAATGTTAGAAACTGAAATATCGCTATGTGACTTAGCCACGCGATAACCGCCGCCAGGACCGCGAACACTTGTGACCAAACCTTGGCGACGTAAGCGACTAAATAACTGTTCTAAATAAGAAAGCGAAATCGCTTGTCGCTCGCTGATGCCAGCCAGTGTTACAGGCTTTGCGTTACCATTAATGGTCTCGTTCAAAGCGAGGTCTAACATAGCGGTTACTGCAAAACGACCTTTAGTGGTGAGTCTCATAAATAGTGTATTAAGGTAATGTGCTTAACATGATAATTGACCTAAATTGTATAATAACCTACTAAATTAGTCAATTATTAATCGCTGGAGTTCGCGGCTTAAATTAGTCTGATTTTTGATGAGCTTTTAATGTTTTTTTGACGCAAAAGCTTCGCCTAACTCAGCATCCGCATTCGCATCTGACAATTGAGCTAATTGTTGTTTTAATGCCGCAATTACAATGTCCTGCTTATCTGCGTGGTCTAGCAGTTTATGAATCGCTTTTGTGACAGGGTCGTTATTGTCATCACCCACGGCGTAAGCACTAAAGCCAATTTTTTGCGCAGTTTCATCGCGTTTCTTGGCTTTTTCTTCTTCTAAAATACGCGCAGGTATACCCACAGCAGTTGCGTTTTCTGGCACATCTTTAACTACAACTGCGTTTGAGCCAATTTTAGCATTTTTACCAATCGTAATCGGGCCAAGCACTTTAGCGCCAGCACCAATCACCACGCCTTGTTCAAGCGTTGGATGGCGTTTGCCTTTGTTCCAAGATGTGCCGCCAAGCGTTACGCCATGATACAACGTACAGTCGTCACCAATAACCGCCGTTTCGCCAATCACCACGCCCATGCCGTGGTCAATAAATACGCGGTTACCAATGGTGGCGCCAGGATGGATTTCAATGCCAGTCAAAAAGCGGCCAATATGTGAAAAAAGTCGGCCAAGCCAATAAAAACGTGCATTCCATAACCAATGGCTAAACCGATGCATAATCAATGCATGTACGCCAGGGTAGGTGGTGAGAATTTCAAAATGCGTACGTGCCGCAGGGTCGCGGTCAAACACAATTGAAATGTCTTCTTTAATATGGTTAAACATCGATTTTTTGACTAAATTTTAAAAGCAATATTATGCCATAAAATTTAATTGTTGACTAATTTAGTAGGTTTATATTTGATGGTTGTTTACTTGGCTTTATTAGGTCAGTTAATACTATATTTTTAGCAAAATCTCATTTGCCATTTTTTCCATACGATCAAGGCTCACATCCGCTTTTTGTAAAAAATCATCATCATATTGGGTAGGGTTTGCCCAGTGTTTACCTTTAATCTGGCAGCGTTTTGCCAATTTAGTGATGCCGATATCCTGTAATTCAAAGCCTAAATCTGTCCAGCTGAGGGCTAAACGTGCTTCAGTTTCATGGTTTTGTTTCCCAGTTTCTTGCAATTGGCGAATATAAACCGCTGTTTCTCTTGAGGCTTTAATCACGCCCCTTAATGCTTTAACTGACTGCTCTTTTCTTAACTTACTTGCACGGCCTAAATTCGAAAGCCAAGATTTTGTATGTTTTAAAATCTCCCAAATTAGCTCTGAACCCAAAATATCCATAGTCGTCTTTCGGTTACTTAATATTTATTATGTTTTCTAGGCTCTTGCGTCAGCGTTAGAACGCCTCTTAATAAATTCACTTCTTCTTTTTCTAGTCTTGCGCGGGCGTAAATTCTGCGCATACGCTCATTTAGTTTTTTAGGTGCAGCGGGATTTAGGTAGCCAATGTGGAGCAAGGTTTGTTCTAAATGGGCATAAAAGCCTTCTAGTGCGTCATTGGTGGCGAGTTCAGTCGCTTCTGGCGCGTCAATCTCGCCTTCTAAAATCGCCATGCGTAGCTCATAGCACATCACTTGTACAGCAGCGGCTAGGTTTAAAGATGAGTATTCCGGATTAGCTGGAATCATTGCCAGCATTTGGCAGCAATCCAATTCTGCATTGCTTAGGCCGCTCATTTCCGTGCCAAATACAAATGCAGTTGGTTGCTTGCTTGCAATCTTGCTGGCCTCAGTGGCTGCCACACGCGCATTGACGGTTTCGTGCGATAAATAGCGTTTTCTGGCACTCATGCCAATTGCAAAGGCGCAGCCTGTTAATGCTTCACTTAATGTTTCGGTCACGATTGCGCGTTCTAGTAAATCAGCCGCACCTGTTGATAGTGCGGTGGCGTGTGCATCTGGAAACTTATCGGGCTTAACTAAATATAAATGCTGTAGCCCCATGGTTTTCATGGCGCGTGCTGCAGAGCCAATGTTGCCGGGGTGGCTGGTTTGGCAAAGTACAATACGAATGTTATCGAAAATATTTTGTGGCGTCATGAAATGGCTTTGGCTACGTAGTTAACGGGTTTAGTTTGGTAATAAATGATATAAAAGCTAAAATAGCATTTTAACAGTTCTTTTAACACTGACCTCAAGTAAAGTACCTACACAATGCATCCAATGCTATCTATTGCCGTCAAAGCCGCTCGCGAAGCTGGCCGTATCATCAACAAAGCTTCCAATGACGTTGGTGCGCTTACCGTTCAAAGTAAAGACTTTAACGATTTTGTGAGTGAGGTTGATCGTGGGGCAGAGCAGGCCATCATCGATACGCTGAAATATGCTTATCCAGATCACGGTTTTTTAGGTGAAGAAAGCGGTAATACCAATCAGGAATCTGAAAATATCTGGATTATTGACCCGCTGGATGGCACAACTAATTTCTTGCATAACTTTCCGCAATACTGCGTATCGATTGCCTTGCAGCAAAAAGGCGTGCTGACACAAGCGGTGATTTACGACCCAATACGTAATGATTTGTTTACTGCGACCAAAGGCCGTGGTGCATTTTTAAACGATAAACGTATTCGTGTGGCCAATCGCAGCAAGTTACAAACTGCATTAATTGGTACAGGATTCCCGTTTAAAGACTTCACACATTTAGACACTTACATGGCGATGCTGCAAGACATGATTAAAAGCACCAGCGGTATTCGCCGCCCAGGTTCTGCTGCGTTAGATTTGGCTTATGTAGCTGCCGGCTACACTGATGGTTTCTTTGAGTTGAATCTATCGGCATGGGATATCGCCGCTGGCGGTTTGCTGGTGCAAGAAGCTGGCGGCATCGTTGGTGATTTTGAAGGCAACGAAAGCTGGCTGACTACTGGAAATATTGTGGCAGCAAATCCGAAAGTATTTTCTCAAATGCTGCAAGTGTTAAGCCCACACTTAACACCAGCGCAAAAAACCCAGTTTGCTTAAGGATCATTTTTTCAAATTTAGTTTTCATCGATTCAGTTTTCTTAAGTTGTTGATTAGAAATAATTTAATGCACTGAATCGGTTTCAGTTAAGCTGCGATTAATAATAAAAGCCATATTGAATAACTCGTCGTCTGCGCTTAATGCAACACGTTGAAAAAAATCGGCTTTATAGTTTTCGTCTGAAGCTAATTTTTCAACATCAAATGGCCCCATCACTTCACGGCAACGAATCAAAAATTGAGCATACATCTCGTATTGGTTGTTAATCATTTGACATGTCCTTTGGATATAGATTGAAAATTAAGTAATTGCTTTAAGTTTTTAGTTGCACAACTTATGCCAGATTTTTTAAAGCACTGCGTTTAGTTAATAGGCTGATTTATTTGAATGTTTTTTTTACTGCATATTCTGGGTGATGAAATATTTATGATTAGTGTCGATAAATTGAACATATCGTCGAAAATGTTTATAAAATAGCCCTCAGCCAATTATTTCAGAACGCATCTTTGTGACAACACCAGTTAATATCCAAATACCCAATACGCAAGCCCAAACCTCCAGTCACACGCCGATGATGCGTCAATACCTGGGCTTAAAAGCGCAACACCCAGATATGTTGTTGTTTTATCGCATGGGCGATTTCTACGAGTTGTTATTTGAAGATGCTGAAAAAGCGTCGCGCTTATTAGGCATTACGCTAACCAGCCGCGGTAGCAGTAATGGCGAGCCGATTAAAATGGCTGGTGTGCCCTATCATGCGGCTGAACAGTATTTAGCCAAGCTAGCCAAAATGGGCGAAGCGGTCGCTATTTGTGAGCAGGTTGGCGATCCTGCTACCTCTAAAGGCCCCGTTGAGCGAAAAGTAACGCGTTTACTAACGCCAGGCACTTTGACGGATAGCGCGTTATTAGATGAAACGCGCAATAATGTGTTGTTAAGTATTTGTTTTGGTGAAGGTTTAATTGGCTTGGCGCAATTAAATTTAGCGTCAGGCACATTTGTATTAAGCGAAATAGCACTTGGACAATTGGCACAAGAATTGGCGCGGATTAATCCAGCGGAAATTGTGTGTGAAGAGCATTTAAAATCCTCTGCTCAAGATGAAATTATTAAGCAGCATAAAGCACCTAAAAAACGTTTAAGCGCTTGGCAATTTGAACTCGCGGCTGCCATAGCAGGTTTGACTAAACAACTGAATACCTTAGATTTGAACGGTTTTGGCTGTGCGGATTTAAGGCCAGCGATTAGTGCAGCGGGTGCGCTGCTGGAATATGTCAAGCACACGCAACGCGCCGCGCTACCGCATATCAACTCAATCAGTGTTGAATCTATTAGCGATACGATTCAACTGGATGCGGCCACACGCCGAAATTTAGAAATTGATCAAACGCTGCGCGGTGAGGCGTCGCCAACACTATATTCTTTGCTGAACACAACAAAAACTGCCATGGGTGCGCGATTGTTGCGACATTGGCTGCATCACCCTCTGCGCAATCAAAGCTTAGTGCTTAAACGGCATGATGCTGTGACGGAGTTGATTCAGACGTCCAACTATCAACCGCTTCAAAACCATTTAAAAGTCATTGGCGATATTGAGCGAATTACCGCGCGTATTGCGCTGAAAACCGCTCGGCCACGCGACTTGTCTGGTTTAAGTGTCAGTTTGCTGCAATTGCCTTTGCTACAAAAACTATTGCTTTCCAGCAAAGCGATGCTTTTGGAAACGCTGGGCGCCAATTTGCAAGCGCCGATTGCATTAGTTAACTTGTTAAATAAAGCCATTAAAGCAGAGCCTTCATCTTTACTGCGTGAAGGCGGTGTGATTGCGGACGGTTTTGATGCCGATTTAGATGAATTGCGCAGTATACAAACCAATCATGGCGATTTTTTGTTGCAATTTGAAGCGGCTGAAAAAGTGCGTACAGGTTTAACAAATTTAAAAGTAGAGTACAACAGCGTACACGGTTTTTATATTGAAATTAGCCGTGCGCAGGCCGAAAATGCGCCACCAGAATACCGCCGTCGACAAACGCTTAAAAACGTAGAACGGTTTATCACGCCAGAACTAAAACTATTCGAAGATAAAGTATTAAGTGCTAATGACAGGGCATTGGCGCGCGAAAAAATGCTGTATGAGCAAGTTGTCGAAAAGTTGGGTGAATTTATACCTGCATTACAGGTCAATAGTGGTGCGGTCGCCAGTTTGGATGTTTTATGTTGTTTTGCTGAGCGCGCGTTGGCTTTAAATTATGTGCAGCCACAATTTACCCAAGAACCAGGTATCGACATCAAAGCCGGTCGACATCCAGTAGTCGAAAACATTTCTGTTGCGAATAACAGCCAGCCGTTTATCAGTAACGGTGTGCAGTTGAATCCATATCGGCAATTGCTATTGATTACTGGCCCAAATATGGGTGGTAAATCGACATTTATGCGTCAAACTGCTCTGATTGTTTTACTGGCACACTGTGGCAGCTTTGTCCCGGCAAATGGAGCTAAGATCGGCGAAATTGATCGCATCTTCACTAGAATAGGCGCATCGGATGATTTGGCTGGTGGTCGATCCACCTTTATGGTCGAAATGACCGAAACCGCTAATATTTTGCATCATGCTACTGACAAAAGTTTGGTGTTACTAGATGAAATAGGTCGCGGTACAAGTACATTTGATGGTTTAAGTTTGGCTTGGGCAGTTGCCAAACAGATATTGGAAAAAAATAAAAGTTATACCTTATTTGCAACACATTATTTTGAATTAACGCGCATTGTAGATGAGGCGAAACAGGCTGCGAATGTGCATTTAGACGCAGTGGAGCACGGTAGCAATATCGTCTTTATGCATAAAGTTGAAGAGGGCGCGGCTCACATGAGTTACGGTATACAGGTGGCACAGCTGGCGGGAATTCCTAAAAGCGTGGTATCGATAGCCAAGCGCAAACTTGCGCAATTAGAAAATAATCAAATTGCTCAAAATAGCCATCAGCCAGATATGTTTACAGCGAATATTGAACCGGAACCTCTACCAGTGCATCCTTTAGTTGACGCGATGGATGCTATTCAACCGGATGATTTAACACCTAAAATGGCCTTAGAATTGCTGTACAAATTGAAAGATCTCACTTGAATAATAATCTATTCAGTTTTTTTTATATCTTCTTCTGGCGAAATTAAAGCTGCTAATCTGGCCCGACTTGCATAAATTATGGTGAGAACTAGAAAACCTGCAAGCATAATTAATACCCTGAATAATGCGTTGTCATGAAACGCAAAGTGTTCGTCAATAAAATCTTCAAACGCAGAGGTTTCTACACCATCCCAGAACTCTTTATACGTTTGACCTGCTAGTACTTCATCATCAACAAACTTTTTGTAATCATCACCCATTTTTACAATAGCAATTTCGGCCGGATTCCATTGCAACTCATCGTCAGAAAAACGCATAAACGGGGCCGAAAAATCAAATGGTTGAATACTTTTATCGATGACAGGCAGTTTTGATATTTGACTGTTCTTAATATTGATCGTTGAGCTGCCATTCAAATAATAATCTAATTTTAATGAGGATTTTTTTGAAAGTTTGTTTTTGATTTTTTTATCATAAAAAGAATAAAAATCATTACCCAGTTTTTGTTGGATCCAAGCTTCATTTTCAGAAAGGCTCAAATAAAATGGACTATTTGGACTGAGTTGCTGAGTCGACACTACCTGTGCATCAGATATATCGAAATCATTAAAAGATTTTTGCGAAGGCTCATTAATAGCCGTGGCGTTAGCAATGTTTAAACTAAAGCATAAGGCCATCGTAAAATTGAGTAAAGAATGCTTTAGCATCTAAATGACCTTAATAATTAGATGCTATTTAAGCATTAAACGCTTATTAATACTATGGTCTATAAAGGCTAATCATTTGATATGATTAATGAAAAGAATAAGTAACAATTTACGCTTTTAGAATTAATTTGAGCGCAAGTATTATTAAGTGGTTTTTTATAAGTCGAGGTTAATATCAGTGCTTATGCCGCGAAACTCAAGTCATAAGCACTGATTAAAACTGAAAGAATATTTTAATTAGTGATGATGCCCACCAGCACCATGTACGTGCTGATGCGTTACTTCTTCTTTGTTGGCGGTACGTACATCGGCAATTGTAGCTGTAAATAATAAACGTTCGCCAGCCCAGGGATGGTTGCCATCAACCACTACTTTGCCATCAGCAATTTCAGTTACTGTGTATAAAATCACTTCACCAGTATCGTCTTCACCTTCAAATTGCATACCCACTTTAAGTTCTTCAGCTGGAAAAGCACTTGCTGGTTCAATTTGCACTAATTCCTCATCATATTCACCAAAGCCATCAACAGGCTCTAGGCTGACTTCCACCACATCCCCCACGTTTTTACCGTGCATGGCTTCTTCTACTTTTGGGAAGATATTGTCATACCCGCCATGTAAGTATGCAACGGGTTCCGCGCTAGATTCCAACACTTGGCCATCGGCGTTTTTAAGTTCATAAGTCATGGTAACAACGGTGTTCATGGCGACTTGCATGTTTATTTCCTGAATGATTTAAATTTATTTAAGTTTAGTATTTTAATCTAAAAGTGTGACAGTTGTTTGATTAAATTGCTTTGTGATTTGAATCTAATAGCGGTGTTTTTGCCGCCATTGCCAAGGTGGTATTGGATTCCTGCTTTTCCATAATCCGAGTTCCTGCACGCGGGACTCTTGCTCAGCCACATCCAATGTGTAATCCATTGAATAGCGTTTATTAAACCAGGCATGGCCATTTTTAATCATGTAAATACTGGCATCTTGGCTGTTGCACATGAGTTTTCCCAATTTGCGCTGATATTTATCTATGCCTGTTATGTAAACTTGTACATCAGCATTTTCACACAATTGAATGAGCGCACGGCGCGCAGTTTTTCCATAGCTTTGATTGCGTTCTGGTGCGTCAATGTCAGTTAATCGCAGCTTATATTCGCTGAGATTATCTTTTATTTTAACGGTATCGCCATCGTAAAAATAAGTGATTTTCGGCGTTAACTCAGCCGCACGAGCGTTGACGTTAGCCGCTAAAAACAGACAAGAAATTAAAAGCAGATGAAAACGCAAAAGACTAATGTTAATGGCCGTGTTTACTATCTAGTAAGCTGTAGTATTTTGAGGGTTCCAACACGGTAGGAATCGCTTCATCAAGTAGCTCTGGATAATCTTTACTATAATGCAGACCGCGACTTTCATGTCGCTCAATGGCACTTTTTACAATTAATTCAGCCACTTGCAATAAGTTACGCAGCTCGATTAAATCGTTACTAACTCGGAAGTTGCTATAAAACTCATGTACTTCGTCGCGCAGCATGTGGATACGATGTAGAGCGCGGCTTAAGCGTTTATTGGTGCGTACTATGCCAACGTAATTCCACATAAATCGGCGTAATTCATTCCAAGTGTGTGTAATTAGGACTTCTTCATCCGCATCGGTTACGCGGCTTTCATCCCAATGTGGCAAATGGCTAAATGCTTGTTTGGGTGCGTCTAATATGGCTTTTGCAGCGGCTTGTCCAAATACTAAACACTCTAATAATGAGTTACTTGCCAGCCGATTTGCACCGTGCAAGCCTGTGCATGCAGTTTCGCCAATGGCATATAGGCAAGCAATATCTGTTGCACCAGTTGAGTCAGTCATTACGCCACCGCAGCTGTAATGCGCAGCAGGTACGACTGGAATCGCTTGCGTGGTAATGTCGATGCCCAGTTCTAAACAACGGGCATGAATGTTAGGAAAGTGCTCTCGAATAAAATCTGCAGGTTTATGTGAAATATCTAAATACACGCAATCTAAGCCGCGCTTTTTCATTTCAAAGTCAATGGCACGCGCGACTACATCACGCGGGGCAAGTTCTTCACGGGAGTCATGTTCTGGCATAAAGCGTGTGCCATCAGGCAATTTAAGCAAGCCACCTTCGCCGCGTACCACCTCAGAGATTAAGAAGGATTTTGCATGGGGATGATAAAGGCAAGTGGGGTGAAACTGAATGAATTCCATGTTGGCAACGCGACAACCCGCGCGCCATGCCATCGCGATGCCGTCACCCGTGCTGACATCTGGATTGGTGGTATATAAGTAAACTTTACCTGCACCACCTGTTGCTAAAACGGTTTGCTGGGCTGCAATCGTCATCACTTTGCCAGTGCTGTTATCCAGCACGTAAGCCCCTTTACAAGAGTCACCTTTGCTTGAGTGATTTGTATCTGAACCACTTTCGCTTTGATCAGTTTTTGTATTTTTCTTGAGTTTTTTTTCTGTTATTAAATCAATAGCGATATGATTTTCTAGCAACGTGATATTGGCATGCTCTCGAATCTTTTGCGCCAGTGTCTTTTGTACCGCTTGACCAGTCGCATCTGCCACATGCACCACACGCCTGTGACTGTGTCCGCCTTCGCGTGTTAAATGAAAATGACGATTGTCGGCCTCACGCGTGAATTCAACACCTTGGTTAATTAGCCATTCAATTGCGGCAAAACCTTGAGTTGCAACCATACGCGTCACTTCTGCATCGCATAATCCAGCGCCAGCAATTAAGGTGTCTTGAATATGCTCTTCAATGGTATCGTCACTATTGAGTACCGCTGCAATGCCGCCTTGCGCCCAGCTGCTGGCGCTGTCTGACATTTCTCTTTTGCTTACTAAACAGACGCGTTTGTGATCGGCCACTTGCAAAGCCATAGTCAGGCCAGCAAGGCCGCTACCAATAATGAGCACATCAAATTGTTGAGGCATAAAAACGAATTCGTAAAATGTAAATGTTGACACATAAAACTCATGTGAACGAATGAACTAATAGCAGTTTATCTGTGTCTTTAATCATAAGCTAGCAATATAAGAAATGTGCTGAATGGCAGGATTTAAAGCGATATCGCATGCAATACATACATAATATAAAGTGACTAGATATTCTGGAGGATAGAAATGTTACAAACAAGTAAAATTGAGGCATTGTCCCGTTCGAGTTTCGTCGAACCCGCTCCGCAGGCGTATAATGGCGGTTATAAGACGAATCAAAGTGGGAGTGGACAATTAATGGCTGATAAGCCAAACGGCAATGGCTCAATTTCGAGTTCTGGCGCGGGTAATCGCGAGCTTGACCAAGCGTTGGTTGTGCGTGCGCAGCAAGGCGATAAAAAAGCGTTTGGTATGTTGGTAGAAAAATACCATCGCAAGCTTGGACGCTTGCTTTCGCGCATGATTCGCGATCAGGCTGAAGTAGAAGATGTCGTGCAGGAGTCGTTTATTAAGGCGTACCGTGCTTTGCATAACTTTAGAGGCGATAGTGCTTTTTATACTTGGCTGTATCGCATTGGCATTAATACAGCTAAAAATTATTTAGTCTCAATGGGGCGTAGGCCACAAGTGTTGCAAGATGTTGAAATCGACGATGTGGAAAACTTTGAAGATGGCAACGAAATGCGCACTATGGAAACGCCAGAAACAGCTTTGATGACCAAGGAAATTGCGCAAACTGTGAATGATACAGTGGCCAGCTTGCCAGAAGAGTTACGCACCGCAATCACTTTGCGTGAGTTAGAAGGCTTGAGTTATGAAGAAATCGCCACTTTAATGCAGTGTCCGATTGGTACTGTGCGTTCACGCATATTTAGGGCGCGCGAAACAATCGCAATTAAGCTTAAGCCGTTGTTAGATACGCCAGACGGCAAGCGTTGGTAATTAAGTTTAAGTAATTACGTAAGTGTAGGTAATTAACGGTTAAGTGATGTTGAAAAACACTGCTTTAACTAAAAGTATTTAGATATTAAGTATTAGAGGTTATAAAAATGAAAGATCAATTATCTGCGCTTATCGATGGCGAGTTTGATGTGGCGAGTGCCGAACATCTGATTACATCCATTCAGTCTGGCGGTGAAATGGAAAGCTGTTGGCAACACTACCATTTAATTGGTGATGCCATGCGAGGTGATCGCTATTTAAGTTCGGACTTTAGTGCGCGCGTGATGAGTGCATTAGAGACTGAGCCTACCGTTTTAGCACCTAAAGCATTGCTAGATAATCAAATCGAACGTAAGAAATCTCTGTTTCAGTCGAATCAATTTTGGTCGATTGCAGCGTCAGTAGCCGCAGTCATGTTTGTCGGAGTAATGGTCTTACAACAGCAATTAACCAGTTCTGAAGAAATGACACCTGTCGAAATGGCACAAATCGTACCACTTGAATATATTGAGGCGCATCAAGCTGCAGCCCCAAGTGGTGCTGCTTATTACATCCAAAATGTGAATACTAATATCAACAGCGCAGGACAATAGTAACCATGTTTCGACTTGCATTTGCACTAACGCTTTCTAGTTTTACACTTGCCAGTTTTAGTTTAAATTCATTTGCAGCCGAAGATGATGCTTGGTTAGTTCTACAAAAAGCCGCTTTAGCCGCACGCGAGCTTAATTACCAGGGTATTTTTATTTATCAAAATGGTAATCAGGCGCGTTCAGTACAAATTACCCATATGAATGACAATGGTCGTGAGTTAACTCGTAATATGGTGCTGGATAACAAATTACAAGCTGGCCAAGCTCGTGAGGTGTTTAGTCAAGGTAGCGATATCGTTATTTTTCATCCTAAAAATGACAAAGTAATTATTGAAAAACGTCGCGGGCAAAATTTGTTTCCTGCAATGTTGCCAGTCAATCTGCAATCACTTAAGTTAAGTTATATTGCCCGTGTTGGCATGCTGGACTATGTTGCAGGTCGTCAAGCGCAAATCATTGAATTAATTCCTAAAGATGCCTATCGCTACAGCTATAAAATTTGGACCGATACCGAATATGGTTTATTGGTTAAAATGACTTTGCTGAACGATAAAACAGAAACCTTGGAGCAAATTGCCTTTCAAGAATTGAGCATGCTTAACTCGCACGATTTAAACTGGTTTCAACCTAAAATCGATGCCAGCAAAAACTATGTGATGGAAGATGCAACATCGCCTAATCGTGTACATACCAATTGGATTGTGGCCGAACTACCACCTGGTTATATCAAGGTGGATCATATTGAGTTGATGGTAAATGGTAAGACCTCACCCATTAATCAAATGATTTTCTCAGATGGGATTGCTTCGGTTTCGCTGTTTATTGAACCGATTATCAAAGGCATGCGAACTAAAACAGGCCACAAGTTGGTTGGTTCAACCAATATCTGCGCTAATGTTATTAATGGCTATCAAGTGGTGGTGGTGGGTGAAGTGCCTCTTGCGACGGTGCAAATGATTTCTAAAGCGGTCAGTTTTAAAAAACAAACTGCCGCAAATAGGTAATCCTAATCGTCATCCAATTAATTGGTTATAGTAATAATGATTGAAAAATGCGCGTACATCCTTGCAGTTAATCACAACAATCATCATTCAAAAGGCTCTATTTCATCTCAATATATTGCCACTTGTAACGGTGCAAATTGACGCCATATTGGCTACAGGATTTACCGAAATTAAGCTAGATCAGGGAATTAACATAGGTAATTTTTGCTGTTTAAATAGAAGTAAAATTTTCATAACAATTGATGTCAGGTAAGGAAAAATAGATGTTGAAAAAATGGATTTCTACAAAAGCTTTAACCATCGCAACGCTAGCGAGTGCCTTTATATTAAGTGGTGTGAGTCAAGCGGTGTTAGCTAAAGATTTACCAGATTTTACCGAGTTAGCCGAGAAACATGGTGCAGAGGTCGTCAATATTAGTGTGACGCAAGTGCTACAAGGTGGCGGCAATGCTGGTATGCCTTTCCCAGGTATGCCAGATGATGAAAATATACAGGAATTTTTTAAACGCTTCGGTATTCCAGGTATGCCCCCCGGCCAAGGTGCGCCTGAGGGACAGGACTATAAGTCATCTTCACTAGGCTCTGGCTTTATTATTAGTAGCGATGGCTATATTTTAACCAATGCGCACGTGGTTAGCGCGGCGGATGAAGTGTTGGTGAAGTTATCGGATAAACGTGAATTTAAGGCCAAAATTATTGGTGCTGATAAGCGTACCGATGTGGCTTTGATTAAAATTGAGGCGACTAACTTACCAAAAGTAATTATTGGCGACCCTTCTGCACTTAAAGTAGGGCAATGGGTAGCAGCAATTGGCTCACCCTTTGGTTTAGAAAATACGATGACAGCGGGTATTGTCAGCGCCAAAGGCCGTGCTTTGCCACAAGAGAATTTTGTGCCATTCATTCAAACGGATGTAGCAATCAATCCGGGTAATTCGGGTGGTCCGCTATTCAATCTGGCTGGTGAGGTAGTTGGTATTAACTCACAGATTTACAGCCGCTCTGGTGGTTCTGTTGGTTTGTCTTTCAGTATTCCGATTGACGTGGCGATTGATATTTCTAACCAGCTTAAATCTACAGGCAAAATTACACGTGGCTGGTTGGGTGTTGCCATACAAGAATTAACGAAAGAACTGTCAGAATCATTTGGTATGAAAAATACCAATGGCGCATTGATTGCAGGCGTAGAAAAAGGCGGTCCAGCAGAAAAAGGTGGCTTGGAGCCAGGCGATGTGATTACCAAATTTGATGGGAAATCGATTGTAACTTCAAGTGATTTGCCTCGCGTTGTTGGTGCTGCCAAGCCAGGTAAAGCTGTAGCAGTTGAGATTTTACGTAAAGGGACAGTGAAGAATTTGAGTGTTGCTGTGGGTGAAATGCCAACAGACCCAAACGAAATCGTTGCCCCAAGTAAAGCACCAACAAAAGCGGAGCCCAACAAAATTGGCTTAACGGTAAAAGAGTTAACGCCACAACAAAAGAAAAAACTAAATGGTAAAAACGGTTTAGTCGTCGTTGATAGTATTGGTGCGGCTGCGCAGGCAGGTATTCGCCGTGGTGATGTTATTTTGGGTTTAAATAACTCAGAAAGTCAAAGTGTGGAGCAATTTAATAAGCAGATTAATAGTGTGGCAGCAGGTAAAACGGTAGCAGTGTTAGTGTTGCGTGGTGAAAATACCTTGTATGTGCCGATTAAGGTGACAAAATAATCGTTTTACTTGATTTGAAATAGTTGCGTAAAAAGCCCGTTTAATAGCGGGTTTTTTTATGAATAATGCAATTTTTGCTAACAACTCTAGCTAAATGGCATTCAATTAATTACAACCTAATCAAGCATTTGCTGTAAAATCCCGCTTATTGAAATAGGGCGCTCGTGGCGTCTTATTTGTTTCTAAGTCTGGTCTTTTTATAAAAGACCATTTGTTTGTAAAATCCATAAGTAAACATGAAAAACATCCGTAATTTCTCTATTATTGCCCATATTGATCACGGCAAATCAACGCTTGCCGACCGAATTATCCATCTTTGCGGTGGTTTGGCTGATCGTGAAATGGAAGCGCAAGTGCTGGACAGCATGGATATTGAGCGCGAACGTGGCATTACAATTAAAGCGCAAACTGCAGCCTTGCACTACAAAGCGGATGACGGAGAGACTTATCAGTTGAATTTGATTGATACACCTGGTCACGTGGATTTTAGTTATGAAGTATCACGTTCACTTTCTGCTTGTGAAGGTGCGTTGTTGGTGGTTGATGCCAGCCAAGGTGTTGAAGCGCAAAGTGTCGCTAACTGCTATACCGCGTTAGATTTGGGCGTGGAAGTAACCGCGGTTTTAAATAAAATTGATTTACCTTCCGCTGATCCAGAACGCGTGAAACAAGAAATTGAAGATGTGATCGGCGTTGACGCCAGTGATGCTGTGCTGTGTTCTGCTAAAACAGGTTTGGGCGTACGCGATGTATTAGAAGCGGTGATAGCAAAAGTACCGCCACCTGTGGGCGATGTGACTAAGCCACTTAAAGCGCTGGTGATTGATGCATGGTTTGATAATTATGTTGGCGTAGTGATGCTGGTGCGCGTGATTGATGGCGTACTTAAGCCTAAAGATAAAATTCGCTTAATGGCGACACATACTGAATTTTTGTGTGAGCAAGTGGGCGTATTTACACCCAAATCCTTGCAAAAAACATCGCTGTCTGCGGGTGAAGTAGGCTTTGTTATCGCTGGAATTAAAGAGCTTGCCAGCGCCAAAGTAGGCGATACCGTTACCTTAGCAACTAGACCTGCCACGGAACCATTAGCTGGTTTTAAAGAAGTAAAGCCGCAAGTGTTTGCCGGTTTATATCCAGTAGAGTCTAATCAGTTTGAAGCGTTAAGAACAGCGCTTGAGAAATTAAGTTTGAATGATGCAAGCTTATTGTTTGAGCCAGAAAACTCTACAGCACTTGGATTTGGTTTTAGATGCGGATTTTTAGGTTTGTTGCATATGGAAATCGTACAAGAGCGTTTAGAGCGCGAGTACGATATGGACTTGATTACGACCGCGCCTACCGTTGTGTATGAGCTCATGCTAAAAGATGGCACAGTTGAGCAAATTGAGAATCCTTCACGTTTACCTGATATGTCGCGTATTGAAGAAATCCGTGAGCCTGTGATTAATGTGAACTTGCTAATGCCGCAAGATTATGTAGGCCCAGTGATGACGCTTTGTAATAATAAACGCGGCATACAAAAGAATATGCAATATATGGGCAGGCAAGTGATGCTCAGCTATGAAATGCCGTTGAATGAAGTGGTGCTGGATTTTTTTGATAAATTAAAATCGGTATCGCGCGGTTATGCTTCTATGGATTATGAATTTTTAGAATTTCGTGCAGCAGACTTGGTTAAGTTAGATATTATGGTGAACGGCGAACGTGTTGACGCGCTCAGTTTGATTGTACATCGCGCGAATAGCCGATACCGAGGTGGTCAAGTGGCGGAAAAAATGCGCGAACTGATTCCACGCCAAATGTTTGATGTGGCAATTCAAGCATCGATTGGTGCTAATATTATTGCGCGGGAAACGGTGAAAGCGATGCGTAAAAACGTGATTGCAAAATGTTACGGTGGCGATGTATCGCGTAAACGTAAATTGCTAGACAAGCAAAAAGAAGGTAAAAAACGCATGAAACAAGTGGGTAATGTAGAAATTCCACAAGAAGCGTTTTTAGCGATATTAAGAGTTGAAGATAAGTAGAATTTAGCGATAACAAGCTTTAAAACAAATAAAAATTTAAGATAAAAAGGTATTAACACATGTATTTTGCCCTGTTTATGATTGCAATTCTGGTGGTGACAGGCTTAGTCTGGCTACTGGATATTTGGGTGTTACGTAAAAATCGCGGCAATCAAGCCGAACCTTGGTACGTGGAATACAGCAAAAGTTTTTTCCCAGTTATTTTGCTGGTGTTCACACTGCGCTCATTCTTGGTCGAGCCATTTAAAATTCCATCTGGCTCAATGATGCCAACCTTGCTTGCTGGCGATTACATCTTGGTCAATAAATTTACCTATGGTCTACGTGTGCCTGTCCTAAATAATACGTTTATTAAAATGAACCAGCCTGAACGTGGTGATGTGTTTGTGTTCCATTACCCACCACAGCCAACGATTGATTATATTAAGCGCGTCGTTGGTTTACCGGGTGATGTGATTCAATATCAAGATAAACATTTAACGATAAATGGGCAAAAATTAGACGTTAAGTTTACAGATAATTACACTTATAAAATGTCTTTTAAAGATGCCAGCGGTAGCGACCAAGAAAATAGTATGACAGCGCAACAGTCATCAGAACAGCTTGGTGATGTGAAGCATGATATTTTGATTCATGATATTCCAAACCAATATCCATCTGATTCTATTGGTGAAAAGTTTCAAAATGGCGAAGCGGTAACTGTACCTGCAGGCCATTATTTTGCGATGGGTGATAATCGCGATAATAGTGCTGATAGCCGTGTATGGGGTTTTGTGCCAGAACATAATTTAGTGGGTAAAGCTTTTTTTATCTGGTTTAATTTTAATCAGTTTGACAGAATTGGGACTTCAATTAAGTAACTTCTATTGAAAAACTTGAATCAAATAACTTGCAGTTAATCGTCATTAAATTTAAGCGGGAGTGAATATGTATCACAATCAAAAAGGCGGATCGTTTATTGGCATGATCATCGTGATTGCGGCCATTGTGTTTTTTGCAATACTAGGTCTGAAACTCGGTCCTGCATATCTAGAATATATGAATGTTAAAAATGCAGTTAAAAAAGTGGCTAATTCAGCAGATTTAAACGATAAAAAAGCGGTTGTAACCCAGTTTAATAACTCTGCTAGCATTGATAATATTACCGTCGTTAAAGGTTCCGATCTGGTTGTTAACAATGGCGTGGTTTCTGTTGAATATCAAGTGGTTATCCCAATTATGGCGAATGCGAGTGCGTTACTGGATTTTAATGCGACATCTGCTAAGTAATTCTATTATTCCTAATACGGCTTGTGATGTTGGATAGTCTTGCCAGCCGTTTGGGCTATCAATTTAAAAATGCAGCCTTGCTAGCGCAAGCGCTTACGCACCGCAGTTTTGCGGCAAATAATAATGAGCGTTTAGAGTTTTTGGGCGATGGCGCACTTAATTTTATTATCGCTAATCAACTGTATAATCGTTTTAACAAGCTGCCAGAGGGCGATTTAAGTCGTTTACGTGCACAGTTAGTTAAAGAGTCTACACTCTGCGAAATTGCCATTAGCCTAAATGTTGGTGAGTCACTCAAGCTGGGTGAAGGTGAAATGAAAAGTGCTGGCTGGAAGCGACCTTCTATATTAGCCGATGCGCTGGAAGCGATTGTTGGAGCCGTTTATATCGATGGTGGTCATCTTGCTGCGGAAGCGCTGGTATTGCAGCTGTTCAACGAAAGAATCAGCCAAATTGACCCGAAAACAATTGATAAAGACGCTAAATCACAGTTGCAGGAATATCTGCAGGCAAAAAAAATAGCCTTACCTGATTACAATGTGGTGTTAATTGAAGGCGAAGCGCATGCGCAAACGTTTAAAATTGCCTGCATCATAGAAAAATTAAATATTAACACCGTGGGTGAGGGCACTAGCCGTCGCAATGCTGAACAACAAGCAGCCCAACTGGCACTAGACAAAATACTGGATAACACCAAATGAAACACATGAAATTGGACACTCAATGACACAAGAAACTGGCAAAACCTTTAGATGCGGCACTGTCGCAATTGTCGGTCGTCCTAATGTAGGAAAATCGACATTGCTTAATCATATTTTAGGCATGAAATTAGCGATTACCTCGCGCAAAGCTCAGACCACACGCCATCGTTTGTTAGGTATTCATACCACCGATGATACGCAGTTCTTATTTGTGGACACGCCTGGTTTTCAGCAAAAACACTTAAACGCGCTGAATAAAAATTTGAATAAAACGGTGACACAGGTACTGACCGAAGTGGATGTGGTGCTGTTTGTCATAGAACCAATGAAACTGGGCGATGCAGATAAAAAAGTATTGAGTCTTTTACCAAAAGATAAACCAGTGCTATTGGTCGTGAATAAATCCGATTTAATGGGCGATAAAAATAACTTGTTGCCGTTGATTCAAGATTTTGATTTATTGCATCCGTTTGTCGGCATAATTCCTGTCAGTGCAAAAAAATCGTTACATTTAGATGAGTTGTTGGAAACCACACGTCAATATTTGCCTGAGCAGCCTGCGATTTATGGTGAAGATGAGCTAACCGATAAAAATGAACGCTTTTTGGCGGCGGAACTCATTCGTGAAAAAATATTCAGATTATTAGGTGATGAAATACCGTATTCAGTGACAGTGGAAATTGAAAAGTTTGAGACGGTTAAAGGTCTGCGCCGTATTTTTGCCGCGATTATTGTAGATAAAGATAGCCAAAAACCCATGTTAATTGGTAAAAATGGTGAGAAAATGAAACAAATTTCTACCGAAGCGCGTCAAGATATGGAAAAATTATTTGGTAGCAAAGTGTATTTAGAAACTTGGGTTAAAGTTAAAGGCGGCTGGGCAGATGACGAGAGGGCGCTAAAAAGCCTAGGCTATTAAGCTGTCGAGTCTTTACAGAGTGCAGTCAATAAAGCATATTGGCAAAATACTAAATGTTAACGATAAGATTTAGGCTATAAACGATGTCTGAACACAATGTTTTTAATCTGCCGATTTATGGCAAGCCAATTGAGTTGGATGATGCAGGTATTTATTTTGCGATTAATCGCAAAACCGGCAGTATTAATAATGTCTTTCATTTGCTGTATGAAGATGATGACTGGTATTTATATCAGCTAAAAAATATCGGTAAGAACGGTGAAATGGGTTGGGTGATATTGGCCGATAATGGCGATTACCCACTCAAAAGCTTGGCGACTGAAGATATCAAGCATTACTTCGATAGGCCAGAATACGCTGAACCCAAAGGTGGTTGGCAGTTAATGCGTAATTCACGCTATGGATTTGGTAAATTTACGCCGCTTCACGCAGATGACGCGATCAGATATGCCATGATTTTATTTTCAGGTACTGAGATGTTAATGCCGCTATTGATTAAAAAAGCGGAAGATGAAGCCCTGCAAAGTTTGAGTCAGTTAGAACGTTAACTTTGGGAATGTTCTAATTTGGCCTTGGCATCAAACAATCAAAAAATAAGTGATCATCGGGTAGCCAATCAACCTGTGTATGTCCTACATACTTATCCTTTTAAAGAAACCAGCTTAGTGGTGGAGTTATTTAGCCAACAGTTTGGGCGTACTGCGGCAGTCGCTAAAGGTGCGCGCAGACCGCACTCTGCCATGCGCGGCATGTTGCAATCCTTTCAAATGCTTTCAGGCGCATGGTCTGGCAAAAACGAACTTAAAACCTTACATAGCTTAGATTGGCACGCAGGTTTGACGCTGATTAAAGGCGAGGCGCTTATGTGCGGCTTTTATATGAATGAGCTTTTATTGCGCTTGTTACCACGCGAAGATGCGCATGAAAACTTGTTTGAATACTATGACGCAACGCTTAAAACACTGGCAAGTGAACAAGACTTAACGGCTAATCAAAGTTTAAATAATAGCAAAAACTTAGCTATTACCTTGCGCCGCTTTGAGCTTAAGTTATTACAAGAAATGGGCTATGCGGTGCCTTTGCTGACTGACGAAAACGACATTGCGATTTCTGCCGATAAAAGCTATCGCTATGAAGCAGAGTACGGCGCATGTGAACTTAGCGCCACCAAAAATGGCTTACAATTAAGCGGGTTAACTTTGCTCAATATGGCAAATGACGATTACACCGATAGCCAAACACAAAATCAAAGTAAACAATTAATGCGCTATTTATTGGCACATTATTTGGGCGATAAGCCCTTGCACACCAGGCAATTACTCATTGATTTACAAGGTTTATAACTTATTTTTGCGAATAGATAATAGAAATTAAAAATGATTAAATTAGGTGTCAACATCGACCACGTCGCAACGATTCGTCAAGCGCGTGGCACGAAATATCCCAGTGTCGTGCAAGCGGCATTACGGGCAGAGCAAGCTGGCGCAGATAGTATTACGCTACATTTGCGTGAAGACCGCCGTCATATGCAAGATGCTGATATTTTCGCCTTGCGCCCTTTGCTTCAAACTAAAATGAATTTAGAAGTGGCTGTCACCGATGAAATGATTGGTATCGCTTGCCAAGTGAAACCGCAAGATGTGTGCCTAGTGCCAGAGCGTCGTGAAGAGCGCACGACAGAAGGCGGACTGGATGTGGTGATGCATTTCGATAAAGTAAAAGCCGCCTGCGAAAAATTAGCTGAACACGGCATCCGCGTTTCACTTTTTATTGGCCCAGATATCGCACAAATCGATGCAGCAAAAAAAATGGGCGCGCCAGTCATTGAATTGCATACCGGTACTTTTGCAGATGCAGAAACCGAATCAGTAAAAGCAATAGAGTTAACGCGCATTAAACAGGCCGTTGCGCATGCTAAAAAACTGGGTTTAGTGGTGAATGCGGGTCATGGCTTGCATTATCACAATGTGCATGAAATCGCCGAAATACAAGGACTAGAAGAGCTTAATATTGGCCATGCAATTGTCGCACATGCGATTTTTGTGGGTTGGGATAATGCCGTGGCAGAGATGAAGTCGCTAATGAAAGAAGCGGCACCTGCTTAATTGATATGATTTTTGGAATCGGTACAGACATTGTAGAGGTCAGTCGAATTGAGGCTTCTATTGCTCAATTTGGCGATGACTTTGCCAAAAGAATATTAGCGGATAGTGAGTTTGTGAGCTATCAGCAATCTAAGATAAAACCGCGATTTTTAGCTAAGCGCTTTGCCGCAAAAGAAGCTTTCTCAAAAGCGCTTGGCACAGGTTTACGTGCACCGGCCACTTTTCAAAATATTGCGGTTTCGCATGATGTTTTAGGTAAGCCAATATTGGTTTTAGCCGTAGAGCTGCAGGCGGTGTTATTGGCCAAAAATATCACGCAAACGCATATCAGTATTAGCGATGAAAAAAATTTAGCCGCCGCTTTTGTCATACTAGAAACATGACGGGCGAATTAGATTTTGAGCGCCGCTTCGGTGGTGTAAAACGTTTGTATGGTGAAGCCGGATTGAAAAAACTCAATGCTGCGCATGCCGTTGTGATTGGTATTGGCGGCGTGGGAAGTTGGGCGGCAGAAGCACTGGCGCGGAATGCTGTGGGTGCGATTACACTGATTGACTTGGATAACATTGCAGAAAGTAATGTGAATCGCCAATTACATGCAGTGGATGGCGCATTTGGCAAAGCCAAAGTCAGCGCGATGCGTGAACGTATTTTATTGATTAATCCTCTTTGTGTTGTACACGAAATTGAAGATTTTATTACGTCGCAAAATGTTACAACAATGTTGAGCTTTGAATGCGACGTGATATTAGATTGTATTGACGACGCGCAGGCTAAAATTGCTTTGGCAGATTTTTGTAAGCGCAAGCAATTGCCACTTATCATGGCTGGAAGCGCAGGTGGTCGCCTTGACCCCACGCGCATTCAAGTGGCAGATTTAGCGCATGTAACAGGTGATAGGCTTTTATCTAAAGTGCGCAATCAATTGCGGCGTGATTATGCTTTTCCTAAGGCCCAATCTTCAAACTTAAAGCACGCTAAAAAATCTGCAAAATTTGGCATTGATTGTGTTTTTTCTGACGAACAAGCCATCAAGCCAGACTCAATCAATGCAAATACATCTGAAACAGACGGTGCATGTGAAGTCGATTCTACTTCAATCACTGGCTTAAATTGTGCTGGTTATGGCTCAAGTGTTTGCGTTACCGCACCGTTTGGATTTACCGCTGCGCAATCAGCCATCAAACTCATTCTGCTTTAATCTACATCGGTTTGAACCTCGTGATGTAAAAAACAGTCACTTAATAGTGATTAATACCTCTTTACTCAAAGACAACAAGCGACATTTAGCCAGTAAGCTCTGCATGCAATGCAAACGTGAAATGACATGCCGCCAGAAAATTGGGCTAAAAAATTGCCTAGGCGTGAAATGCTGCGCTGACTATTGCCGCAAATAATACATGTGCCATCAGTTAAACGTGCGGATTTCACAAAACTGTCATAATAAAGCAGGAAATCTGTCATAAGATATTCACCTATGATAATACCAATGCCCACACTGCTTGATCGCGATTTAAGTATCCTTAGTTTTAACGAACGCGTGTTATGTTTAGCGCAACGCCAAGATTATCCTTTGCTGGAGCGTTTAAAGTTTTTGTGCATTGTTGCTTCAAATTTAGATGAGTTTTTTGAAGTGCGCATAGAAGCGCAATTGGATGCCATGCAACGCCACATCAAAAGAGGTTTGGTAACGGTTGATAGCTTCAATGCGGTATCTAAGCAAGCGCATGCATTAATTGCGCATCAATATGCAATTTTTAATGATGAGTTGATGCCAGCCTTAAAGCAAGCTGGCGTGGATATTGTGGCAGGACATGAGCGCACAGAAGTGCAAAAAAAATGGGTTGCTAAGTATTTTGAAGATAATGTTAAGCCATTATTGCTGCCAATTGCTCTGGATCGTGCACATCCATTTCCCTTGGTTGCCAGCAAAGCATTGCATTTTATTGTAGAGCTAGCACCAGACAAGCCTGATAGGCCATCCAGTATTAATATTATCCGTGTGCCACGTATTTTGCCAAGGGTGATGCAATTGCCAAATGATGGTGGAACAGAGCAACATTTTGTGACATTGACTAGCATTATTGCAGCACATTTACCTGATTTATTTGGACATAAATCCCTATTAAGTTATTCCCAGTTTAGAGTAACACGTCATTCAGATTTGGATTTAGACGAAGATGATATTCATGACTTGCCCAAGGCACTGCGTCAAGAGCTAGCACAGCGGCCATTTGGTGAGGCTGTGCGTTTAGAGGTTTCGCAAAGTTGTGTGGCACATTTGTCCGAATTTTTACTGGCAGAATTTAATTTAACACCAGCATCACTTTATCCTGTACAAGGCCCTGTCAATTTAGGACGACTCATTCAACTAACTGGCTTAGCGCAAGGCGTTGATTCAAATGGTCGAGATTTGACTTTCGTCCCTTTCCAATCGGTTTGGCCTAAAGATCTAAATCCAGAAGAGTCATTTTTTACCCAGCTTAAACAAAAAGATGTGTTGATTCATCGGCCTTATGAAAGTTTTGACGCGGTCATCAAGTTTTTGCACGAGGCAGTACATGATCCAAAAGTCTTAGCGATTCATCAAACGATTTACCGCACAGGTAGCGATCCGCGCATGCTGAACTTACTACAAGAAGCCGTGCGGCGTGGTAAAGAGGTTTTGGTGGTGGTGGAAATTAAAGCGCGTTTTGATGAGGAAACCAATATTAATTGGGCGGAATCATTGGAAGCGATTGGTGCGCAGATTGTGTATGGCATGATTGGCTTAAAAACACATGGAAAAATGCTGCTGGTGATGCGCCAAGAAGGTAAACGGATTAAGCGTTATGCGCATGTTTCAACCGGTAATTACAACGCAAATACCGCAAAGTTGTACACAGATATTTGTATGCTCACCAGCAACTTAACGCTCACACGTGAGATAGAGTATGTGTTTAGGCATTTGACCAGCCAAATTGCTTTGCCGCGTATGCGTCAATTATTGGTGGCGCCATTTAATTTACAAGCTGCCATGTTACGGCGAATTTCTGCTGCAAAACGCGCCTGCATGTTGGGTGGACAAGCAAAAATTATCGCAAAGATGAATTCCTTGACTGATGCTGTATTGGTTAAAGCCTTAATTGGTGCCGCACAACAGGGAGTTACGATTGATTTAATTATTCGCGGTGCTTGCATTTTGCCGATTGATGCGCCGGGCGTAAATGGTCGCATTCATGTACGTTCAATTGTCGGGCGGTTTCTAGAGCATTCACGTATTTTCTATTTTGAGATTAATCCGTTAAATGGTAACCAAATAAAACGCATGTGGTTATCCAGTGCAGATTGGATGAGCCGCAACATGATTCGTCGCGTGGAAATTGCATGGCCAATTCTGGATGACGAAATGCAGTCGCGCGTAATGCAGGAATGCTTATTGCCATATTTGGAGGATACGGAAGATGCCTGGGTGCTCACTGAAAATGGCACTTATCAGCAGCTGGATATGCAAAATATTAGCCATAGTAAACGCCTAAGCACGCAAAAAAAATTAATACAAACTTATACCAAGTAAATATAGCCGTAAGTGAAAAATGATTAAAAAACTACCCAAGCTTCAATTCGACAATATTATTGTTTGGCGCCATGCAGAGGCCGAGATAGCTAATTTTGATTTGGGTGAAAACGATGAAGTCAGGCAATTAACTCACAAAGGCCATGGTCACGCCAAACGTATGGCGCGCTGGTTAAAAAAACACTTACCCGATGATACGATTTTAATTTGCAGCCCAGCTTTGCGCGCATTGCAAACTGCGGAGGTGTTGGATTATAAAATTCAATTACAAGATGGCTTAAAACCTAGTGCTAGCTTGGCGGATGTTTTGACTGTCTTAGTGAGAATTCAAAATCAATTAAATCAGCAAAGCCCAAAAAAGCAGCAAAAAAATGTGTTGATTGTTGGTCATCAGCCTTGGATGGGACAACTTGTTTCCTATTTATTTGAGTATGGCGCAGATAATATGCAACAGCTTAATCATGAAAATGATATCAGTATAAAAAAAGGCGCAGTATGGTGGCTGCGCCTTCATTCAACTGACAATACAATTACTGCTCATCCGCAATATAAACTATTCACTTTGCAAACGCCGAGTTTGCTATAACTATTACAAGTGAAACGTTAATAAGCAAATTTTCACTTTAATCTTTTTTATTCGGCCTACCAGTTTTAATCACAGGAATTTTAGCCAAAGTGGTTTTAAGTGTATTGTCAGACATCGCTGCCAATAACTTAATACCAGCGCGTAATAATTCACTTTTCTTAGCTGGTTGACCTAACGAAGTTAAACGCGCTTTAAGTAAAGCGATTTGTGCGTATTCGTCCTTAGGCATCGTGAAGCTATCGCGCTCCATTTTTACTTTATCCAATTTCGGTTTTTTGTCCTCTTTTTTGCTGTCTTTTTTTGCCGGAATTGATTTGGCGGTTGCGGCTTTAGCTGGCACGGCTAATTTAGTCGCGGGTTTTGTGCTTGTTTTTAATGGCGCAGTTTTTGGTTTAGCAGCAACGGCTGTTTTTGCTTGTGGTTTAGTTGCAACTTTTGGCGCTGCAGTTTTTTCAATGGCTGGATTGACTGCTGGTGCTTTGGGCGGCGTAGGTTTTAGGCCTAGTGCTTGTGCTTGCATCGGTGAGATTTTAGACATGTATAGACTCCTTTAATAAGCATTAAGTTGATAGTTATGCTTTTTAAAATTAGTAAGGCTATGTATTTTAAAAAACAGTGTAAACAGTTTATACCGTTTATTTTGCAAGTCAAATTTTAACTACATTAAATCATGTAGTTAAAGCTACGTTTGAAGTCGGGTAGTTTGCGTGGTAGTTTAATCTGGCGTAGAAACTACTAGGCTCCAATTGGTTTTTTGCCAAGCCAAAACTTCTTCTTCTAATAAATAGCACGTTTGTGGAAAGGCTTGTTGCCATGCGCTTGGTAAGCTTAATAAGAATATATTTCCGGCGCGTTCAAAGCGGGTATTTTTAAGCACGGGCATATTGCGTGAATGGCAAAAAATAACAGCTAATCTTAATGCCAGCAATTTTGTGACAAAATACTCATCATTAAAATCTGCTTCTAGTTTTTTAAGTTTGCCGCAATGGCCTAAAACCAATAGACTTAAGCCATGCAGCTCACTTTGTGAAAAGCCCATCAGCTCAGTGTTGTCTAATATGTAGGCACCGTGTTTTTGTGATTCGCTGTGAGAAATAGAAGTGCCAATTTCATGGCATAGTGCAGCCCAGTTTAATATCTGTCTTGGTTTAGTTAGTTCTAACCTGCTTAGTTCATGTGGGGGATTAGCAGATTTTTGTAAAACGGGTGATACCGCGTCAAAAAACCCCAGTGCTACTTTTGCGACGTTTTGTGCGTGCTTCATGTTGACGCCAAAACGTGTCGTTAAGCGCGTGATAGAGGCATCGCACAAATCTACTGGCGTATCGGTTTCTTCATTCATCATGTCATACAGCAGGCCGTGGCGCAACGCGCCTTGTGCCACGATTAATGAATCTAGTTTCAGCAAATCAAATATGCCGATTAAAATGCTTAAGCCGCCGCCGATAACGGCTTTTCGATCTTCTTTCAAACCCATTAAGTCTAGTTTATCAGCCGTTTTTGCTTTAATCAGTTGGCTGCGAAGCCAAGCTAAACCTTCACGCGTGATTTTATTTGCATCAAATCCGGCATAGCCTAAAACTTCTGCTACCGCGCCCACTGTGCCAGATGCGCCATAAGCGACATCCCACTGGCTACGTTGATAAGTAGATGCTACGGCATCTAAAAAAGACTCTGCAGCAATTTCTGCGCGCTGCAGGTTTTTTTCGGTCAATTGACCATCCGCGAAATATTTGAGTGACCATGCAACGGAACCAACACGAAGCGAATCGGTGGTTTCTGCGTCTAAATGTTGGCCTAAAATAAATTCGGTTGAACGGCCGCCAATATCAATCACTAAACGTTTTTCGTTTGATTGCGGTAATAAGCGGCTGACGCCTTGGTAGATTAGGCGCGCTTCTTCCACGCCAGAAATTACTTCCACATCAAAGCCCAAGGCTTTTTTTGCCAACTTTAGAAATTCATCACGATTTTTGGCTTCGCGCAAAGTTTGTGTGGCAACAGCACGCACATGATGTTTCGGAAAGCCTTTTAATGTTTCACCAAAACGCGCCAAACATTTAAGCCCGCGCTCGATTGCCTCTGGCTTTAAGTTGCGCTCTTCATCTAAATCGCCGCCTTGACGCACGGTTTCTTTTAAATAGTCGACACGTTGAATATGGCCATTCTCATAGCGGCCAATTTCCAGTCTAAAGCTGTTGGAACCCAAATCTACCGCGGCTAGTAGCGTTTCGCTAGAAACAATATTATCGTTTTTCATAGATGCTTTTATAGCATATTTGCTGGTAAATAAGATGACAAAGTTTGTATTTAAAGATGAATTAACAAAAAATAATTATTATTAAAAATAACGATTTTAAATACAGGTTCAATTTAAAGCTTGCGCTTGAAAAAACTGGCCATAACCCAATATGTTAAGTATTCGTTATTCAAAATAATAGACCAATTAATAAGTGAACAAATCTAAACCAAAAATTTAAGGATATTAAGATGGCAGCAGAAAAGCCCGCATCAGAAAAATTAGCCTTTCAGGCTGAAGTAAAACAATTATTGCAATTGATGATTCATTCCTTGTACAGCAATAAAGAAATTGTGCTGCGCGAGTTAATTTCTAACGCATCGGATGCGGCAGATAAATTACGTTTTGAGGCACTCGCAGACGGCACACTGTATGAAAATGATAGTGAGCTAAAAATTCAAATTGGATTTGATAAAGCCAAGCGTACGGTGACTATTTCAGATAATGGTATCGGTATGAGTCGCGATGAAGTGATTGCTAATATCGGTACGATTGCAAAATCGGGCACAAAAGAGTTCTTTAATGCTTTAACTGGCGACCAGGCTAAAGATGCCAATTTGATTGGTCAATTTGGTGTTGGTTTTTATTCTGCTTTTATTATTGCCGATAAAGTGACGTTAACGACTCGCCGTGCTGGCAGCGCTGATGCGGTTAAGTGGACAAGTTCTGGCGAAGGTGATTACACGCTTGATACAGTTAAAAAAGAGTCGCGCGGTACTGAAATTACCCTGCACCTGCGTAAAGACGAAGATGAGTTTCTAAACGACTGGCAATTAAAATCAATTATCCGCAAATATTCTGACCATATTACTTTGCCGATTGTGATGCACAAATCGGAATGGAAAGAGGGCGAAGACAATCCAGACGGAACTAAGTCCGGTGGTGAGATGGTTACGACGGATGAGTTAGAAACCGTTAATAAAGCTTCAGCACTGTGGGCGCGTAGCAAAAACGATATTACAGCAGATGAATATAACGAATTCTACAAACACGTTTCGCACGATTATGAAGCGCCGTTAGGCTATACGCACAGCCGCGTAGAAGGTAAGCAAGAATATATTTCACTCTTATATATCCCTAGCAAAGCGCCATTTGATTTGTATGATAGAGAACGTCGTCACGGCATTAAGCTGTATGTGAAGCGTGTGTTTATTATGGAAGACGCTGAAAAGTTAATGCCGCAATACCTACGCTTTGTACGCGGCGTGATTGATTCGGCTGATTTGCCTTTAAACGTATCGCGTGAAATCCTGCAGGATAGTCGCGATGTGGATGCGATTAAAAATGGCTCAGTTAAAAAAGTGCTCGGTTTGCTGGAAGATTTAGCAAAAGACAAACCAGAGGATTACGCTAAATTTTGGTCGGAATTTGGTCGCGTATTAAAAGAAGGTCCAGGCGAAGACTTTGCTAATAAAGACAAAATCGCCAGCTTATTAAGATTCGCCAGTACCAATGCCGATAACGATACACAGAGTGTTTCATTTGCTGATTACATTGGCCGCATGAAACCTGAGCAGGAAGCGATTTACTTTATTACTGCTGATACTTTTGCAGCGGCGCAACATAGCCCACATTTAGAAATTTTCCGCAAAAAAGGCATTGAAGTGTTGCTGATGAGCGATAAGGTAGATGAATGGTTGTTGGGCAGTTTGACTGAGTTTGAAGGTAAAAAACTGCAATCAATCGCCAAAGGTGATTTAGATTTGGGTAAGTTAGAAGATGAATCTGAAAAAGAAGCCAAAGCAAAAATTGAGGAAGATGCGAAAAGTTTGATTGAACGTATTAAAACTTCATTGGGCGATGCAGTAAAAGAAGTGCGTGTGACGCACCGCCTAACCGATTCGCCGGCTTGTTTGGTGGCTGGTGAGCATGACGTTTCGGCTAATCTAGCGCGTATTTTAAAAGCAGCAGGCCAAAATGCGCCTGATAGCAAACCAGTATTAGAGGTGAACCCAGCGCATAAATTGGTTAAACGCTTAGAAGCGGAGGCAGACGAGTCTAAATTTAAGGATTTAGCGCATTTGGTGTTTGACCAGGCATTGCTGGCTGAAGGCGGCCAGTTGGAAGATCCAGCGAGTTTTGTACGCCGCATGAATAGCCTGCTGGTGTAGACTTACATTTATTTATTTTTATAAGTTTGCAAGTAAAAAGCCTGCTGTAAAAAGCAGGCTTTTTACCAAGTAAACAATTCTTCACAAAAGATTGGCTTGGTATTTGCTAAAATGAATTTATCGGTAACTGTTAAGTATTCTTTAGAAAGTCACATTCGAATGAAAAACACGACTAAACCTGCAAAAAAAGAATCCATTGTTTTGCCAAAGCTCACACCTGTTAAACAGGCTTTGCAAAATCACTTAATCTTTTCATGTTTTAAGACAGCTAAGGCTGCCACGTCAAGAGACTGGTATCACACCGCTGCTTATACGGTACGCGATCACGTGGTTGAGCGTTGGGTTAGGACAGCAGCTACTTATAATGATCAAGATCCTAAACGCGTTTACTATCTCTCATTAGAGTTTTTAATTGGCCGTATGCTGACGAATGCTGCACTAAACTTGGGCATTAAAGATGAATTAAGTGAAGGTTTAGGGGCATTAGGCCGCAGCATGGAATCCGCAGCTGAAATGGAAAATGATGCTGCTTTAGGTAACGGTGGTTTGGGGCGCTTGGCTGCTTGCTTTTTAGATTCGATGGCGACAATGGATATACCGGCAACTGGCTACGGTATTCGTTATGAATATGGCATGTTTAAACAGGCGATTGAGCACGGACAGCAGGTAGAGAATCCAGACAATTGGTTGCGCTACGGCAATGTGTGGGAGTTTCAACGGCCTGAAGCGTCTTACGATGTTAAATTTTATGGCCATGTAGTGCCTGTCATCGATGAGCATGGTGTTAAACATCATTGGTGCAATGCGCAACATGTTGTGGCAATGGCTTACGATGTTCCTGTGCCAGGTTATGGTACCGATACGGTTAATAATCTTAGGCTTTGGAGCGCGAAAGCGACTAAAGATTTTGATTTGCGCCAGTTTAACGATGGTAATTATGAGCAATCAGTAGAAGAGCGCACCGATTCGGAGACGATTTCAAAAGTCTTGTATCCAAATGATGCCTCTGCATCAGGACGTGAGTTGCGTTTAAAACAGCAATACTTTTTTGTATCGGCTTCGATTCAAGATATTTTGCGCCGATTTATCACGACACGTGATGTTAAAACTGAAAAAGATTGGGCAGATTTACCCAATAAAATCGCCATTCAATTGAATGATACGCACCCAGCGATTGGCGTGGCTGAAATGATGCATCAGTTGGTTGATATTCATGGCTTGGCATGGAATTTTGCTTGGAGTTTAGTGGTTAAGATATTTGCTTACACTAATCATACCCTAATGCCAGAAGCGCTTGAAACTTGGTCTGTAGAGCTTTTTGGTTCTTTATTGCCACGTCATTTAGAGATAATCTACGAAATTAACCAGCAATTTATTACGATGGTGAATCACCACTTTCCAGGTGATACTGAGCTCGTTAAGCGCGTTTCAATCATTGATGAAACACATGGCCGACGTGTACGCATGGCGCATTTGGCAGTGGTGGGTAGTCATACAGTGAATGGTGTTGCAGCTTTGCATAGTGAGTTGTTGAAAACTACTCTATTTGCCGATTTCAATAAAATTTACCCAAATAAACTAACCAATGTGACCAATGGCATCACACCGCGACGCTGGCTAAATCAGGCCAACCCACAGCTTACTAGTTTGATTACAAAAGCGATTGGTGATGGTTTTCAAAAAGATTTAACACAATTGATTAAGTTAACGCCTTTGGCAGATGACAAAGACTTCCGCAAAGCGTTTCGCGCGGTAAAACAGGATAATAAATTACGTTTAGCACGCAAAATTGAAAGCTTAATAGATGTTAAGTTAAATCCGAATTCTTTATTCGATGTGCAGATTAAGCGTATTCACGAATATAAACGCCAGCTACTAAATGTGTTGCATGTGATTACGCTATATAACCGCATTCGGCATGGCGAAAAAGACATTACGCCGCGCACGGTAATTTTCGGTGGTAAAGCAGCGCCTGGCTATTGGATGGCCAAACTCATTATTCGACTGATTAATGATGTCGCCGCAATTGTGAATGATGACCCAGTAGTGGGCGATAAGCTTAAAGTGGTGTTTTATCCCAATTATGAAGTTTCTGCCGCTGAGATTTTATTTCCAGGTAGTGATTTATCCGAGCAAATATCAACAGCAGGTACTGAGGCCAGCGGTACTGGCAATATGAAAATGGCGTTGAATGGCGCATTGACGATTGGTACCTTAGACGGTGCCAATGTGGAAATTAAAGAAGAGGTTGGTGACGATAATATTTTCATCTTTGGTTTAACCACGCCGCAAGTGGCAGAAACTAAAGCGAAAGGCTATAGCCCACGCGATTATTACCAGCAAAATGCTGCTTTAAAAGAAGTGCTTGATATGATTGGTAGCGGTTTCTTTTCGCTGGAAGAGCCAAGCCGCTATCAGGCAATTGTCGATAACTTGCTAAATAATGACAATTATTTATTACTTGCCGATTATGCTGGTTATATTGCTTGCCAAGATGAAGTGGCAAAAGTGTATCAAGATCAAGAGGAGTGGTCACGCCGCGCTATTTTAAACGTTGCGCGCATGGCGAAATTTTCTAGTGATAGAACGATTGGTGAGTATGCTCATAATATATGGCAAGTGCAGTCGTTAAAGTAAGCATAGTCGTTATATATGGTTGTTATATGAAATAGTAAGTGAGACCTTGGAATTTAGTAATGAAAGTTGATTCAGTAAATCATCTCAATCATAGAGCTGTTAAGTAAACCCCAATTTAACTGTTTCGTTGTATGATTTAGTCACTAAAATTACAAGGCTGAGGAAGTCATGAAAAAAATCATCGTAACAACATTGTTAACGTTGTTTGTTTCACAAGTGAATGCACTAGAAGTAAGTGATTTAAGTAACGACGAAGCCAGTAGCGGATTAAAGGCGGCGCTTATACAAGCTGCAGGACAAGCCGTAAGTAAACTTGGAGCAACGGATGGTTTTTTTACTAACAAGCAAGTCAAAATACCTTTACCAGAATCCATGCAAAAAGCTGAAAAAGCCATGCGTATGTTTGGTATGGGTAAGCAGGCAGATGAATTGGTGCTTAAAATGAATCGCGCCGCCGAGGCTGCTGTCCCAGAAGCTAAAGCACTGTTAGTTGATTCCGTTAAAAAAATGTCTTTGGCGGATGCAAAATCCATATTAACTGGCCCAGAAGACTCCGCCACACAATACTTTAAAAGAACAACCTCATTGCCGATGGGGGAAAAGTTCTTACCAATCGTAAAAAAGGCCACTGAAAATGTTCAGCTAGCACAGCAATATAATAAGTTTGCTGAAATGGGTGGTAAATATGGCTTGGTTAAAAAAGAAGATGCCAATTTAGAGCAATACGTTACCCAAAAAACATTGGATGGCGTGTATTTAATGATGGCACAAGAAGAAGCGGCTATTCGCAAAAACCCGCTTGGCCAGGCCAGTAGTTTGATTAAAAAAGTATTTGGTGCAATTGGTAATTAAATTTAACCAGAATCAATCAATAAGTTTAGTCTTTGTTCTATATAGATTTTCATGTAATTTAACTAGGTTTGGTGAACGCCTACGCATGCAAATCTTAGATTAAAGGTTCAATACTGTTTGACACAAGTGCCTCAGCTTGCTATAGTCTCATTTCTCGGCGGCAAGTACGCTGAATCGGACGCGGGATGGAGCAGTCTGGCAGCTCGTCGGGCTCATAACCCGAAGG
>JAZKDP010000003.1:0-50311 GCA_040387515.1 Pseudomonadota bacterium | reverse complement strand
CATTGGCACTGCCAATGGTAGCACTTGCAGCAGCAGATCAAGAAGCGGCGATGAAAGATGCAAACAACTGGGCGCATCCACGTGGCCAACACAACAACCAAGGCTATAGCACATTAGCCCAAATCAACAAAGGTAACGTAAAAAACCTTAAAGCTGCATGGACATTCGCTACCGGTGTAAACCGTGGTCACGAAGGTTCACCAGTGGTTGTTGGTAACATGATGTATCTACATACAGCATTCCCAAACAACGTATACGCATTAGATTTAAACGATAACCAAAAAATCGTTTGGTCATATTTCCCAAAACAAGATCCATCAGTACAAGCTGTACTATGTTGCGATAACGTTTCACGTGGCCTTGGCTACGGCGACGGTAAAATCTACCTACAACAAAATGATGGTAACTTGGTTGCTTTAGACGCTAAAACAGGTGCTAAAGCATGGTCAGTATTAGTAAATGATCCAAAAGTTGGCGCGACAAACACAAACGCACCACACGTGATCAAAGACAAAGTATTAACTGGTTGTTCAGGTGCTGAATTCGGTGTACGTTGCTTTATCGCTGCTTACAACTTAAAAGACGGTTCATTAGCATGGAAAGCTTACTCAACAGGCCCAGATGCTGAAATGTTAATCGGTTCAGATTTCAACTCTGCAAACCCACAATACAACGCTTTATCAGTTTACGCTGATGTAAACGGTGGTAACAAACAAGGCGGTTCTTTCAAAGCTTTAGACGCTAGCCAAATCAAAATCGGCGAAAAAGAATTAGGCACACGTACATGGTTGAAACCACAAGCTGTTAAAGATGGTTGGCAACATGGTGGTGGCTCTGTATGGGGCTGGTGGCCGTATGATGCACGTACAAATCTAGTTTACTACGGAACAGGTAACCCTTCTGTATGGAACCCAGATGTACGTCCAGGCGACAACAAATGGTCAATGACTATTTTCGCACGTGACTTAGATACAGGTATGGCTAAATGGGGCTACCAAATGACTCCACACGATGAGTGGGATTATGATGGTATCAACGAAGTAATCTTGTTTGACAAAGGTGGCAAAACATACGCATGGCACCATGACCGTAACGGTTTTGCGTACACATTCGCAGCAGGTACTGGTTCATTAGTAGCAGCTGAGAAAGTACACCCATTCGTTAACTGGGCAACTCACGTTGACATGAAAACAGGCGTACCACACAAAGATGGTAAATACTCAACTCACCAAGACTACAATGCTAAAGGCATCTGCCCAGCTGCATTGGGTACTAAAGACCAACAACCAGCAGCTTACTCACCAAAAACTGGCTTAGTTTACACTCCATTGAACCACGTATGTATGACATACGAGCCAGTAGAGTCTAAATACGTAGCTGGTCAACCATGGGTTGGTGCTACATTAACCATGTTTGCTGGTCCTGACGGCGTAATGGGTGGCTTCGGCGCTTACAACCCAATGACCAACAAAAAAGTTTGGTACAACAAAGAGAAATTCTCTGCTTGGGGTGGTGCTTTAACAACTGCTACAGATTTAGTGTTCTACGGCACACTAGACCGTTGGTTAAAAGCGGTTGATGCACAATCAGGTAAAGAACTTTGGAAATTCCAAGTAGGTTCTGGCGTGATTGGTAATGCATTCACATACGGTTTTAAAG
Organism: Pseudomonadota bacterium; assembly: GCA_040387515.1. Classification (GTDB taxonomy): domain Bacteria; phylum Pseudomonadota; class Gammaproteobacteria; order Burkholderiales; family Methylophilaceae; genus Methylotenera_A. The sequence goes on along the minus strand of JAZKDP010000003.1, from coordinate 48,652 downwards.
GTAAACAACACGTTGGCGTGCTATCAGGTATCGGTGGCTGGGCTGGTGTGGCGATGAACCTTGGTATGACTAACGACACAGATGCACTTGGTGCTGCTGGTGGTTACAAAGAACTAACTAAATACAACGCTGCTCCTGGCGGCGGTGGTTTAACAGTATTCTCACTATAATTATTTTAGTTTAATTATATTGAATACACGTTAACAGTTAGTTAATGTCTCAAAGAAACACCCTGCTTAGGCAGGGTGTTTTGCTTTGAGCCTCATTATTTTTGTTTAAATTATTGTCACATTCCCACAGTAATTTTGCTTCTAAGTCTTTTGATTTGGTGCCAATGCGTTCGAATTTTGTAGTTTGATTCAGTATAATCATCAACATGAAAAACTTATCCATTATCGTCGCGGTGGCAGACCATAACGTCATCGGTATCAACAATACTTTGCCCTGGCATTTGCCAGAAGATTTGAAGCGTTTTAGAGCATTAACGACAGGGCATCATATTGTTATGGGGCGTAAAACTTATGAATCACTGGGGCGTTTATTACCGGGACGTACAACCGTGATTGTGACGCGCAATAAAAATTACCAAGTAGAGGGCGCACTAATAGCTAATTCGTTAGAGTCTGCTCTTGCTTTATGTGAAGATGATAATGAACCATTTTTAATTGGTGGGGCAGAACTGTATCAAGCAGGAATTACGTTTGCCAATAAATTGTATCTAACCAAAGTAAATGTAAGTGTAGATGGTGATGCATTTTTTGCAGACATTAATCTAAATGACTGGCATTTAAGTGAAAAAAAAGACCACATCGCAGAGAGTGGTCTTGAATACAGTGATTTGGTTTACACTAGAATTTAATACATAAAAAATAAAGGCATAAGTATATTAAAAGTCGTTTATTTTTCTACACAATCAACAAAATAAACCGCTTTTCCATCGACTATTTCTTTAACTAATCCATGATTATCAGTCTCAAAACCTGGGAATTTTTCGTTGAATTCTCGGGCAAATTTTAAGTAGTTCACAATCACCTTATTGAACTGCTCACCAGGAATCAACAGTGGAATTCCAGGCGGGTAGGGTGTTAACAACACCGCTGTTACTCGACCTTCAAGATCATCAATTGGCACACGGTCAATTTTGCGATGCGCCATTTTAGCAAATGCATCGGTTGGTTTCATCGCTGGCACCATGTCAGATAGATACATCTCAGTGGTTAATTTCGCGACATCATTGGCTTTATAAACTGCGTGGATTTTTTCACATAAATCACGTAGACCCACTTTTTCATAACGGGGCTGTTTTTGTACAAATTCTGGTAATACTTTCCACAGCGGCTGGTTCTTATCATAGTCATCTTTAAACTGCTGCAAAGCCGCAACCATAGTATTCCAGCGGCCTTTTGTGATGCCGATGGTGAACATAATAAAGAATGAATACAAGCCAGTTTTTTCAACAATCACGCCATGCTCAGCCAAGTATTTGGTGACAATAGCCGCAGGAATGCCAAATTTATCGGAAAAATTACCTTTGATATCCAAGCCAGGCGTAATGATGGTGGCTTTAATCGGATCAAGCATATTAAAACCTTCGGCTAGATTGCCGAAATCATGCCAAGCATCGTTGGCTTTTAGCATCCATGCGTCACGCTCTTCTAAACCTTCTTCACTTAAATCATCTGGGCCCCAAACTTTAAACCACCAGTCTGCTCCCCATTCTTCATCTACTTTGCGCATCGCACGGCGGAAATCTAATGCTTCCATCAGGCTTTCTTCAACCAATGCTGTGCCGCCTGGGGCTTCCATCATCGCTGCTGCCACATCAATACTCGCCACAATCGAATATTGCGGGCTAGTAGAGGTGTGCATCAAATAGGCTTCATTGAAAATGTCGCGGTCTAATTTATTGTTTTCGGCATCTTGTACCAAAATTTGGCTGGCTTGGCTTAAGCCAGCCAACAATTTATGCGTAGATTGTGTTGAAAAAACCATACTTTCTTTACAACGCGGACGGCCTTCGCCAATCGCGTGATAATCACCGTAAAAATCGTGGAATGTTGCGTGCGGCAGCCAAGCTTCATCAAAATGCAGCGTATCAATCTTGCCATCCAGCATATCTTTGATTTCTTCTACGTTGTATAACACGCCATCGTAAGTAGATTGCGTAATCGTTAACACGCGTGGCTTGGCAGTTTTATCTAAGATAAATGGATTGCGATCAATTTTCTTTTGAATGTTTTCCCATTCAAATTCACTTTTTGGGATTGGCCCGATAATGCCAAAATGATTGCGTGTCGGCATTAAAAATACGGGTACTGCACCCGTCATGATAATCGCGTGCAAAATCGACTTGTGGCAATTACGATCAACCACCACAACATCACCTGGTGCAACTGTGCTGTTCCAAACCATTTTGTTACTGGTCGATGTACCGTTAGTCACAAAATACAAATGGTCACAGTTATAGATTCTTGCAGCATTACGCTCAGAAGCTGCAACAGGCCCAGTGTGGTCTAGCAATTGACCAAGCTCGTCTACCGCGTTGCACACGTCAGCCCGCAGCATATTTTCACCAAAAAACTGGTGAAACATTTGGCCAACAGGTGATTTTAAAAATGCTACGCCGCCAGAGTGGCCTGGACAATGCCAAGAATATGAGCCATCGGCTGCATACGCTGTTAAGGCTTTAAAAAATGGAGGGGCAAGACTGTCTAAATAAGTGCGTGCTTCGCGCAAAATATAGCGCGCCACAAACTCTGGCGTGTCTTCATACATATGGATAAAGCCATTGAGTTCGCGCAAGATTTCGTTTGGAATATGACGTGAAGTGCGTGTTTCGCCATGCAAGAAAATAGGAATTTCTTCATTGCGGTAACGAATTTCGTCTACAAATTTACGTAAGTTATCTAAGGCATCTTGATTTTCTTCAATAAATTCATTGTCATCAATGGATAGAATAAAGGCCGAAGCGCGACTTTGTTGCTGCGCGAATGAGGTCAAATCGCCATAGCTGGTGACGCCCAATACTTCAAAACCTTCTGATTCGATGGCTTTTGCCAGTACGCGAATACCTAAACCTGATGAGTTCTCAGAGCGAAAGTCTTCATCGATAATAACAACGGGAAAGCGAAACTTCATTCAATATCCTTAATTAAATCTTGTGTGTTACTAGATTTGTAATGCTAGATTTTAGGCAGTGTAACGCCCACTTGACCTTGGTATTTACCACCACGGTCTTTGTAACTGGTTTCGCAAACGTCATCGGCATCGGCCTCAAAAAACAGCACTTGTGCACAGCCTTCGTTAGCGTAGATTTTGGCTGGCAGCGGAGTCGTATTGCTGAACTCTAAAGTCACATAGCCTTCCCACTCTGGCTCAAATGGCGTTACATTTACAATAATGCCGCAGCGTGCATAAGTAGATTTGCCTAAGCAGATGGTCAGTACGTTGCGCGGAATTTTAAAGTATTCAACGGTGCGGGCAAGCGCGAATGAATTCGGCGGAATGATGCAGTAGTCGGCATTCACTTCAACAAACGAATTCGGGTCGAAATTTTTGGGGTCAACGATTGTGCTGTTTAAATTGGTAAACAATTTAAACTCTTTACTGCAACGAATATCGTAACCATAACTAGAGGTGCCGTAAGAAACCATGCGCTCACCAGCGGCATTCATCTTGACTTGGTTTGGCTCAAACGGAGAAATCATTTGATGCTCTTCAGCCATTTGGCGAATCCACTTATCCGATTTTATACTCATGCTTTAAGGCTCATTCATTAATCTATTAAAAGGTAAAAAGCGGAGTATTAACTCCGCTTTTAATGAGTGCAAATAATAACAATAAATCACACTCAGATTGCAAATTATTTTAACTATTCCTTATCGCCACCCAACTCAATGCTGTAACGCCAAAATTGGTCTTCAGCTTCAAAGATTACTTTTGAGGCTTCTGGGTCACTAGAGCCAGCAGGGTATTGGTGTACAGGTGTTTTATCTGCTGCCCAAGCTTTAACCACTGGGTCAACTAAACGCCACTGCGCTTCGGCCTCACTAATATGTAGGTAATTTGAGTTATCACCTTGCATTAAGTTAAGCAGTAAAGCTTCATAAGCATCAACCGTATCATCTTCTGCTAAGCGGTTTGCTGCGTCTAATTGAATAGTGCGGGTATTGATATCTAAGCCTGGTACTTTGGCTTGGATTTCCATTTTGATACACTCACGTGGCTGAATACCAATGATTAACCAGTTTTGATCTTGATCGTTTACCTGCAAAGGTGCTTTTTTGAAGCGGATAGAAATACGCGTATCTGCTTCATGCAAGCGCTTTGCGGTGCGGATATAAAACGGCACACCTTTCCAGCGTGGGTTATCAATAAATAATTTAAGCGCAGCATAAGTTTCTACCACGCTGTCTTTATTGCCCAATTCTTCTAAATAGCCTGGAACGCTTTCGCCATTTACTTCACCCGCTGCATATTGCGCGCGGAAAGCATGTTTGCTTAATTCATCCACTGGAATCGGACGAATTTGCTCTAACACTTTAATTTTGGCATCACGCACGCCATCTGGCGTTAAATCTTTTGGCATCTCCATCGCGGTTAATGCCAATGTTTGCAGAATATGACTTTGAATCATATCGCGCAAAGCACCAGTGCTATCGTAAAACTGTGTACGGTCGCCCACGCCCAGCATTTCGGTATTGGTGATTTGCACATGGTCAATATATTGATTGTTCCAAATCGGTTCTAATATCGTATTGGTAAAACGTTGTAGCAGAATATTTTGTAGCGCAGATTTACCCAAATAATGGTCAATACGGTAAATTTGGCTTTCTTTTAGGTTTTTAGTCAGGCCAGATTGCAATTCTTTAGCCGATGCTAAATCGGTACCAAATGGTTTCTCAACCACTACACGGCGCCAGAATTTGTCTTCTTGCGTTAAGCCAACTTTTGCCAGTGATTCGACCACTGGTGCAAAATCCACAGGGCGTACAGATAAAAAGTAAGCCAAGTTTTGCGGGAAAATCGCATCATTACTTAACACATTTTTTAGCTTAACAAATGCATCTGGGTCAGTCGGCGGATTAGCATGATAATAGTTACGCGCAATAAAACGCTCAAATGCTGCCGCGTCGTAACCTTTTTTAAACTTCGCATCCAGCATGCTTTTAATATCCGCACGCCAAGCTTCTAAAGTCACTTCTTGACGACCAACCGCAAGAATTTTCAATTCTGCAGGCAGGCGGCCAATAGAATCCAATCTAAACAATCCAGGGTAAAGTTTTACACGTGCTAAATTACCGCTCGCGCCAAATAGCACAAGCGTACATGGGTCAATTTCGTTACTAGCTGCAAGGGTTTGCGTCATTTCTTAAGCCTTATCTAAAACCTTAATATTTAAGTAAAATTTCGCCACTGCGTCATTCTCGTCAAGTTGAGAATGGATGTAAGTGGTTGATTAAAAAACGCCCCGAATAATGTTGAATCATTAACAGGGCGTTATTTTTTAGGTGTTTTAATGTGTTAAGTACTTATTTTTTCTGTACTGCGTGGCCACCAAAAGCATTACGCATTAAAGATAACAATTTGTAGCTGTAACCATGTTTATCTTGGCTTCTGAAGCGCGCTTGCAATGCCACTGTTAACACTGGTGCCGCAACACCTTGCTCAACCGCTTCAACTACCGTCCAGCGACCTTCACCAGAATCCGCAACATACGGAGCGATTGATTCTAATGCTTGATCATTTTTAAGGGCTTCGGCTGTCAAGTCGAGCAACCAGCTACGTACAACTGAACCATGACGCCATAATTCAGTAATTTGCGCTAAGTCTAAATTGAATTCTTCTTTACCTTTTAACAAATCTAAACCTTCAGCAAATGCTTGCATCATGCCGTATTCAATACCGTTATGTAACATTTTGGTAAAGTGGCCAGAACCAACTGGACCAACATGTGCCCAGCCGCGGTCTGCGTGTGTCAATGCTTGTGCATAAGGTGCTAATACATCTGCAAATTGTTTATCGCCGCCGTACATCAGGCAGTAGCCGTTATCTAGACCCCAAACGCCACCAGAAGTACCGCAGTCAATAAAGCCAATGCCATGTTCCGCTAACATAGCGCCACGACGTTGGCTGTGTTTGTAATTAGAGTTGCCGCCATCGACGATGATATCGTTTTTATTTAATAGCGGGATTAAGTCTTTAATTTGATTTTCGGTAATTTCGCCAGCTGGCAACATTAACCAAACGATTTTTTGGCCTTCTAATTTATTCACGACATCTTGAACAGAACTAGCTGCAATCATGCCTTCTTTTTCTACTAGATTAGAGACGAATTCTTTGTTGAAATCGAAGCCAACGACTTCAATTTTGTGACGTAATAAACGTGCAGCCATGTTGCCGCCCATTTTGCCTAAGCCTATCATTGCTAATTTCATGCGATTTCCTATGGTGTGAGGATGATAAAAGCACCCATCTTATGGATGTGGTGCGATCAAATATAGATAATTTTTTAAGGATTATCTATTTGAGTTGCGTATAATTATAACAAATTTAGATGTGCTTCTCAAATGCAGAGGCGCTGAATAAATATAATCGAATTTTAAAAAAAGCAGAGCGATTTTAGGCTGCTTTTTCTTTTTTAGGTTTAATTCAATTTCAATTTTTAAAGTTTCAATTAGGTTGGTTACGATGCAAAACAATTTACTTACAGGCTTAAGCTCTGACACGCGCTGGCACACGTTTAATTCACAAGATGCAATTAACCAAGCCGCTGTAAAGCGCATTTTGGCTGCTGCGGAAGAGGCCATTAATAAACACGGCAGCTTTTTAGTGGTATTGGCCGGCGGTAGCACACCAAAAAGTGTGTATCAATTATTAAGCCAACAATCAGCCGATTGGGCGAATTGGCATGTGTACCATAACGATGACCGCTGCTTGCCAGTAGACCATGTAGAGCGCAACAGCAAAATGGCGCGTGATGCTTGGTTAAATCTTGTGGCTATTCCGCAAAACCAGATTCATGATATTCCAACCGAACTGGGTAATGTTGATGGCGCAAAAGCCTACGCAAAAACATTAGATGGCGTGCGTGCGTTTGATTTGGTTATTTTAGGTTTGGGTGAAGATGGTCACACGGCCAGCTTATTTCCAAATCAAGCTGTAGATAATAGTGAAGACGTAGTGCCCGTTTTTAATGCACCAAAACCGCCAGCAGATCGCGTGACCATGAGCCAAAACCGCTTAAACAATACGCATGAAGTGCTGTTTTTAGTTACAGGCTCAGGCAAACAAGAGGCTGTGGATAATTGGCGCAATGGTGTGAAAATTCCTGCGACTTTGATTGCCCCTGAAAACGGTGTGGATGTGTATAGCTTTGGTGTGGCGCTTAATTAATGGTGGTTTTTTAACCAATCAATGACATCATCAACATTTTTATCTGGTGGAAACACCGGATAAAAAGTTTTAACTATTTGGCCGTTGTCGATAATCATGGTTAATCGTTTGTACCGCTCGATATTGCCTACATAAAAAGTTGGTAGCCCAAGTGATTCTTTAAGCAAAAAAGATGTATCGCTTAATAATTCAAATGGTAAATGCAGGCGATTTTTAACTTCTAGTTGATATTCTGCCGTTTGCGAACTAAGCCCAAATATATTGGCGTTTAATTTTGTCAGTTCATCAGCATAATCTCTAAAGCTGCATGATTGCGGCGTACAACCACGTGCGCCTGGAATGCTATCCCAGCCGTCAGGTAATGCAATATTCGGTTTCCCTGTCATTGGGTAAACGTAAATAACATATTTACCTTTTAATGCATTTAATTGAATAGACTTTCCATTAGTTGCATTAAGCTGAATAGCAGGTAGATAAAGCCCTGTTAAATGCTTAGCAGCGCCGTCATCAGTCGGCACCGGCAAACCAATTGGTAGTTCAGATAAATTCAAAATATTTAAGTATTTTGAATCACAATATTCGGGAATTTACTGCTGTGATCTAAGCTGGCATTAGCAATTTTAATCGCCGCTTTACGCGCAATTTCTTTATAAATATTAGCGATTTTGGAATCTGGAGCATTGATAACGGTTGGGTTGCCATTATCGGTTTGTTCCCGAATGCTGATATCTAAAGGTAATGCGCCAAGTAAATCTACGTAGTAATCAGCGCACATTTTCGCCGCGCCACCAGTACCAAATATATGTTCCTCATGCCCGCAATTACTGCAAATATGTGTACTCATATTTTCTACAATGCCCAAGATAGGGATATTAACTTTTTCGAACATTTTCAAGCCTTTGCGCGCATCCAGCAAGGCAATGTCTTGCGGCGTGGTAACGATAATCGCGCCTGTAACCGGAATCTTTTGCGCCAAAGTGAGCTGAATGTCGCCAGTACCGGGCGGCAAATCAATTACCAAATAATCTAAATCACGCCATTTGGTATCACGTAATAATTGTTCAAGAGCGCCTGTTACCATTGGACCGCGCCAAACCATTGGTGTATCGGTATCGACTAAAAAACCAATGCTCATGGCTTGTATGCCGTGCGCCAGCATAGGTTCCATGCTTTTGCCATCCATACTTTCTGGGCGTCCGCTAATGCCCAACATTTGCGGTTGGCTCGGGCCGTATATATCCGCATCCAGTAAGCCAACTGTTGCACCTTCTGCAGCTAATGCCAATGCTAAATTGACTGAGGTAGTGGATTTCCCTACGCCGCCTTTGCCAGATGCCACAGCAATAATGTTTTTAACATTCGGTAATAAACTCACGCCTTGTTGTACTTTGTGCGCGACGATTCTGCTGCCAATGTTAACCGTTACTACACCCCCATCAGCTAGCGTTTTAAGATGTTGCTTCACTAATGCTTGTACATCAGCCATCACACTTTTGGCAGGATAGCCCAAGACAATATCCACGCTAATGTTGTTATCACTAATTTGAATATTCTTGGCCGATTTGCTGGTGATGAAATCTTTGCCAGTATTAGGGTCAATCAGCGTTTTTAGAGCGTTTTGGATGGTTAGTTCTGTTAATGCCATGATATGAGTAAATTTAATTTTAAAAGCTTATTTTAGCGCAAGGCCGTATTTAAAGCTAAACCAACTTAATACATAAAATAGGGCTTAATTTGCTAAAATAGCGTTTTACCTCAAATAAAAGCATTTTATGGCACGCAAAATCCTGGTTACTTCAGCACTTCCTTATGCCAATGGCAGCATTCATCTTGGGCATTTGGTGGAATATGTTCAAACGGATATCTGGGTGCGTTTCCAAAAGATGCAGGGGCATACGGTGCATTACGTTTGTGCGGATGACACGCATGGCACGCCAATCATGCTGCGTGCTGAAAAAGAGGGCATTACGCCTGAAGCTTTAATTGAAAACGTACATAAAGAACATAGTGCAGACTTTGCGGAATTTTTGGTGGATTTCGATAATTACTACTCAACCAATGCGCCTGAAAATAAAGAGTTATCGCAAACGATTTATCGCAAACTAAAAGCCAATGGCAAAATCGCGACAAAAACGATTGAGCAGTTTTATGACCCCGTTAAAAATATGTTTCTGCCAGACCGCTTTATTAAAGGTGAATGTCCGAAATGCCATGCTAAAGATCAGTACGGCGATAATTGTGAAGTGTGTGGCGCAACCTATAACCCGACTGAGCTGATTAATGCCTATTCTGCGGTTTCTGGAGCAGCCCCAATACGCAAGGAAACCGAACATTATTTTTTCAAACTTTCAGAATGTGAAGCGTTTTTGAAAGAATGGACACGCTCTGGCACGCTGCAAGGCGAGGCTGCCAATAAAATGGGTGAGTGGTTTGAGAGTGGCTTAAACGATTGGGATATTTCGCGCGATGCACCGTATTTCGGTTTTGAGATTCCAGATGCGCCCGGTAAATATTTCTATGTTTGGCTGGATGCGCCGATTGGCTACATGGCTAGTTTCAAGAAATTATGCGCCGATAAAGGGCTAGATTTTGACGAATATTGGAAAGCGGATTCAACTACAGAGCTTTATCACTTTATTGGTAAAGATATTTTGTATTTTCACGCTTTATTTTGGCCGGCAACGCTTGAATATAGTGGACATCGCAAACCAACCAAGATTTTCGCGCATGGTTTTTTGACGGTTAACGGTGAAAAAATGAGCAAATCGCGCGGTACGTTTATTACAGCGCGCAGCTATTTAGACCATATCAAAAATCCAGAATATTTGCGCTATTACTATGCAGCTAAATTGAATAGCAGCATGGAAGATATCGATTTAAATCTGGAAGATTTTGTTGCGCGTGTGAATAGCGATTTGGTCGGTAAATACATCAATATTGCCAGCCGTACCGCTGGATTTATTAACAAGCGCTTTGCAGGTAAATTGCAGCCATCCAATCAAAATGCTGTTATTACAGAGTTACAAACCGCCGCAAGTGCTATTGCAAGCGCATACGATGAGCGTGAGTATAGTAAAGCTTTGCGTGAAATTATGCGTTTAGCGGATATTGCCAATGGTTATGTTGCTGAAAAAGCGCCTTGGGTGATGGCGAAGCAAGAAGGGCAAGATGCGGCATTGCAACAAGTATGTTCTGATGCGCTGGAAATGTTTAGATTGCTAACGTTGTACCTAAAGCCAGTTTTGCCAAACTTGGCTGCTGAGATTGAAAAGTTCCTTAATATTGCACCATTAGGCTGGGATAGTGTTGGTACATCTTTGATTAACCAACATACTATTAATGCTTATGACCATTTGATTACGCGTATTGATCCTAAGCTGATTGAAGCCATGACGGAAGCTAACAAAGAAAACTTAACTGCAATATCTGCTGTAGCGCAAGCGCCAGTTATAGAGGTAACCGCACCGGAAGCTGAATATATCAGCATTGATGATTTTACTAAGGTTGATTTGCGTATTGCTAAAATTGTTAACGCAGAGCATGTAGAAGGCGCTGAAAAGTTACTTAAACTGACTTTGGACATTGGCGAAGAAAAGCCGCGACAAGTATTTGCAGGCATTAAATCGGCTTATGATCCAGCGACTTTAATCGGACGAAATACGGTGATGGTAGCAAACTTAGCACCACGCAAGATGAAGTTCGGCATGAGTGAAGGCATGGTGTTGGCCGCCAGCGATGAACGTGGCGGGCCTTATATTTTAAGCCCGGATAATGGCGCGCAAGCGGGTATGCGTGTTAAGTAATTTTCAGTCATATATTTATAGTATTTGTAAGAAAGCACTGACATTCGATGTCGGTGTTATCTGATTTGTAAATTTTTTTATCTTGTAATATACGTGCAAAACAAAGCATCGGCTTTGTAGCACTTAAAAGGAGCGTGTAGTGAAAGGTATCTCAATTCAATTTTTGTTAGCTTTGTTATTTTCAGGCCAAGTAATGGCTGCAGATAGCAACGCTAAAACAGCTATTGGCGGCGGTTTAGGCGCTGCTGCGGGCACTGCAATTGGTAGCGTCGTCGGTGGTAGTACTGGTGAAGTTGTTGGTGGTGCGGTAGGCGGTGGCTTAGGTGGCGCAGTAACTACCAAGGGTGAAGGCCAAGCTGGAGCAGTAATTGGAGGTGCAGCTGGTGGTGCAGGCGGTGCTTACGTAGGTCGAAAAGTGAGTGGTAGCACAACAGGTGCGGTAGTGGGCTCAGGCTTAGGCGGCGCTGGCGGCGCGGTAGTCGGTAAGGTAATTGATGAGCCAAGTCCCAAGGTGTACAACAACAATAACTATAATCATAAGCACAAAAAGAAACGTGGCAAAGGTCACAATAAGCATAATCACAATGGTCATCATGATTAAGTTTTAAGCAATTTAAAAAGCCCGCGTAAGCGGGCTTTTTAATGATGAAGAACTTCTTAAACCTTAAGAGTAATTCAGTTTATTCTTTCTTTTCGGCCTCTGCTTTTTTAGCTTTTGCAGGTTTTTTCGCTTTGGCTGGTTTATCTTCTTGAGTTTTCGCTTCTGCTGCTTTTACAAGGCTGGTATCTTTAGCTGCTTTAGTGTCTTTTGCTACGTCAGCTTTAGATTCTTTAGCTTTAGCTTCTTTCTTAGCTTTCGTCGTTTTGACATCACCAGTTTTTGATTCGGCAGATTTGACTAAGCTAGTTTCTTTCGCTGGTTTAGCGTCTTTCGCTAAATCACTTTTTGCTTTTGATTCAGTTTTCGTTTTTGATTCTACTTTTGCTTTCTTTGCTTTGGTATCGCCTGTTTTTGATTCTGCTGCTTTAACTAAACTAGTATCTTTCGCAGCTGGTGCTACAACAGTTGTTTTGCCGCTCACTGCGACTTCTTTGCGTACACTTTGCAGCGTAATTGCACCAACACCATCTACTTTCTCAAGTTCATCAACAGACTTAAAGCCACCATTTTTTTTGCGATAATCAATAATCGCTTGCGCTTTTACTGGGCCAATGCCATTCAAAGTTTCCAGTTCTTGTTGAGTGGCGGTGTTTAAGTTTACAGCGGCAAACGCATTAAAACTAAGTGTCAGGCTAGTGAGTAAAGCTATTAGTATTTTTTTCATTTGTTTCTCCCTAAATTAAGTGTTGATGTGACGAGCATTGTCATCAACGCTAGTGTACTGTTTTCGTTGACACTGTGCTAGTTTGCGCGATTTTTCTTTCTTGTTCTGTATTAATTGTTTTTGTTAGGCTGCTTTAGAGACTTAAACAAATGCCTGAATTTCTTGATTGATAGCAATTAATGCATCAATAGGGTTGGCGGCCTGAGTAATTGGGCGACCAATCACCAGATAATTTGCGCCTACCGTTAAGGCTTGCGTTGGCGTTAATATGCGAGTTTGATCGTCTTTGCCTGCGCTTGTAGGGCGTATGCCGGGGGTGACCAATAAAAAGTCTGATGGCAACTGTTGTTTTAATAATTTGGCTTCTAGCGCAGAACAAACTACACCATGCAAACCAGCAAGTTGAGTCAGTTTTGCTAGTTTAAGCACTTGATTTTCAACACTATTTTCGATGCCGATTTCATTTAAATTTTCTTGGCTCATGCTAGTCAATACTGTAACGGCGATTAAGTAAGGCGAATGGCCACTTTTATTTACACCTTCCAGCGCCGCTTGCATCATGGCAGTTCCGCCGCTTGCATGCACGTTTAGCATCCATACACCTAAATTACTTGCCGCTTCACAAGCTTTTGCTAAGGTATTAGGAATGTCATGAAATTTTAAATCTAGAAAAACCTGAAAGTCTTTGGCAATTAGCTTTTCCACGAATTGCGGGCCAGCGGCTGTAAATAACTCCTTACCAACCTTTAGCTTACATAAACTAGGGTCTAATTGACTAACGAGATTTAGTGCGCTTGCCGAATCGGCATAATCGAGTGCGACGATGATTTTGGAGTCGGTCATTTGAGTTAACTTTTGAAGGTTTTAATTTTTTAATTGGTTTTTTTTACGGTCATTTCACGCTGTACCGTCTCAGATGGTTCAGCAGGCAATGATTCCCACGCATTACAAGCAGGGCATTGCCAATGATATTGTTTGGCGCGAAAGCCGCATTGGTTGCAATGATAAGCGGCGCGATTGCCAATCGCATTACGTACCGTTTGTTGCATCAATTGCACATCTTGGTTGTTAACATCATCAGCCATTGCGCGCGCCTGTAGCAATTGGTCTAGCGTGGTTAAGCTGGGCTTGCGAATCAGCTCATTGCGCGCAAGTTTGGCTGCTTTATCAGCGCCTTCTTCAGCCAGTGTGGCTTCATACAAAACAGACATTAACGAAGGTAGTTTGTAGGTTTCAATATACGTATTTAATTGGGCTAAACCTTCTTTTAAATGGCTGCCAATACTCGTATTTCCAGCATCTCCAGTATTGCCAATGTCTAAGGCACGGTAACTTTTCAGCATTTTGCTTGCAATTAAGCCTAAGTATTCTGGTTGCTGAAACTCAATGCGCTTCCAGTATGAAATAGCGATTTGGTGCTGCTGAGCACTGGCTGCAATATCCCCCAGCAATACATTGGCGCGAATACACTTTTTATTGGCATCTAAGGCTAATGCCAATTGGCTTTGTGCGGCATCTGGATTTTGCGCGATGATGTGATTCATGGCAATTTCACAGTAGTATTGTGCAATTTCTTTTCTAAAAGGCACGCCAGATAAGCGTTCCAACTCGGTTGCGGTAGTAATGGCTTGCGCCCATTCACGCTCGCGCACGTAGATTTCTAATAATGCCCGCAACGCTGGTTGACGGTAACGTTGATCTTCCAAGCCTTTGTATAACTCTTCAGCACGGTCAAATAAACCTGCTTTTAAATAATCTTGTGCAAGTTCAGCTTTTACTGCATTTTTTTGTGGCTCGGTTAATTCTTTTTTTTCTAGCAAATTTACATGCAGATTGATTGCGCGGTCTGTTTCGCCAGTGCGCCTAAACAAGCTGCCTAATGCAAAATGTAGTTCTAAGGAGTCTGTGTTGGCTAAAACCGCCTCAGAAAAAGCCTCAACGGCTTTATCGTGTTGATCGCTGATTAAAAAATTTAAACCTTTAAAATAAGCAGCGGGGAGGGTGGTGGATTCTGAGAGTAATTGTCGAATATCGACACGCGCAGCAATCCAGCCTAAAGTAAAAAAAAGCGGTAAAACTAACAGCCACCAATATTCAAATTCTATCATTATCAATCTTGAACCAATTATATAGGGGGTATTTTACCCAAGCTTAAGCTTTATGACTAATTGATTGTAGTAAGTTACTTAAAAACTCACATATTTGAGCAGATGTTGCAAATAAAAAAACGGCGCAAATTTTGCGCCGTTTTTAATATTACTGATAGTAATCGCTAATTTAAGTCGCTGAATCAACGCGGTCGCGTAACTCTTTACCGGCTTTAAAGTGTGGTACATGTTTTGCAGGTACTTGAACTTTACTGCCAGTTTTTGGATTACGACCTAAACGTGGCGGGCGGTAATTTAAACTGAAGCTACCAAATCCTCTAATTTCGATACGCTCACCAGTTGATAAGTTATCAGTCATTGCATCTAAAATTGCTTTGACCGACAACTCAGCGTCTTTCACAACAAGTTGTGGAAAACGCTCTGCTAATAAATTAATTAATTCTGATTTTGTCATGGCTTATAGTTGCCTTTAATTTAGCTTGTAATTATCAAACGTAAAAACGTCTTAAAATTAATATCGATTAACATCAAACTAGCTTTTTACTGCTACTTTTACTTCTTGCTATCCATTTTTGCTTTTAATAAAGCGCCAAGGTTAGTTGTACCTGCAGCTGCTGCGTCATCTGCTGCTTTAGTTGAGCTATCTTCAACTTTAGCTTTAGCAGGTTTTGCTTTAGGTTTTGCTGCTTTGTCATCGCTAGATGATGAAGGTGTTGCACCTGATGGATCTTCTGTCAGCTGTTTAACACCTAGAGAAATACGCTCTTTCTCAACATCGATTGCTAAAATAATGGCTTGTAACTCGTCACCTTTTTTGAAGTTGCGAATCGCTTCTTCGCCAGTTTGAGTCCATGATAAATCAGATAAATGTACTAAACCATCAATACCGCCAGCTAGGCCGATAAACACGCCAAAGTCAGTGATTGATTTGATTTGACCAGAAACTTTATCGTTTTTAGCGTGTGTAGCAGAGAAGTCGTCCCAAGGGTTGGCTTTACACTGTTTCATACCTAATGATAAACGACGACGATCTTCGTCAATCTCAAGAATCATCACTTCAACTTCGTCGCCTAATTGAGCGATTTTGCCTGGGTGAATATTTTTGTTGGTCCAATCCATTTCAGAAACGTGTACCAAACCTTCGATACCTGGCTCTACTTCAACGAATGCGCCATAGTCAGTAATGTTAGAAACTTTACCGAATAAGCGTGTGCTTACTGGGTAGCGGCGAGTTAATGCAACCCATGGGTCATCGCCTAATTGTTTGATACCTAATGAAACACGATTTTTTTCTTGATCAAATTTCAAGATTTTTGCTTCAACCTCTTCACCAACTGTAAGCACTTCTGATGGGTGCTTAACGCGACGCCATGCTAAATCGGTAATGTGTAGTAAGCCATCAATGCCGCCCAAATCAACGAATGCGCCATAATCAGTAATGTTTTTAACAATACCTTTAATGATTGCGCCTTCTTGCAATGTACCCATTAACGCTTCACGGTCTGCACCCATGCTCACTTCCATTACAGCACGGCGAGAAACCACGATATTGTTACGTTTGCGGTCTAATTTAATAACTTTGAAATCCCACTCTTTGTTTTCGAATGGAGTAGTGTCTTTAACTGGGCGAATATCCACCAATGAACCTGGCAAGAAAGCCATGATGCCATTAACTGAAACGCGTAAACCACCTTTAACGCGACTAGATACGAAACCTTTAACTACGCGGCCTTCGTTCATCGCATCTTCTAAATCAAGCCAAGCTTCCATTTTCTTCGCTTTTTCGCGAGAAAGTTGTGTTGAGCCAAAGCCATCTTCCAATTTTTCAATACATACTTTTACAAAGTCGCCAACGGCCACTTCAAGCTCACCTTGAGCATTTTTGAATTCTGCAGCGTCAATCACGCTTTCAGATTTTAAACCAGCGTTAACAATCACGTGATCGCTATCAATAAAGATAACTTCGGCGGTGATTACTTCACCAGAACGCATTTCTTGACGTGCCAAGCTTTCTTCAAAAAGCGCGGCGAAAGATTCCATCGATGATGGGGTAGTAGAAGTAGAAGCCATTAAAAGAGATACCTAAAAAAATTACTTAAAGCCATTTTTCAAATTTGAAAATTACCGTAAGCGTTCCCACCTAGCAGTGGGGCAGTTATTAAACGTTAAATTAAACATTAATATTGTTTTAAACTTAACACGAATCGTGCATATTACACAAAAAATAGCATGAGTTCAATGACTTAATGGTTTTTTAGCGGTAATTTTAAGTGTTTTTTTAAGGTTTTTTATTGGTATTTCTGATAAGCATTTAAAACGAACTCTACCGCTTGCTCTATGTTGCAATGCGTGGTGTCCAGCAATAGCGAATCGACTGTTTGAACGAGTGGCGCAGCACTGCGCTGACTATCACGTAAATCACGGCTTTGTAGATCCGCTAAAATTTGTCCGTAGTCAGCTGTTAAGTCCTTGTTGATAAGTTGTTTGTAGCGACGTTCTGCACGCGTTTCTACATCGGCCGTTAAAAATATTTTTAATTGCGCATCTGTAAAAATCACAGAGCCCATATCACGGCCATCTCCAACCAAGCCAGGTGCTTGGCGAAAACTACGCTGCAAGCTCAGTAATACGTCACGCACGGGCGGATGAATAGCAACCTCTGACGCGCCGCGACTCATTTCTTCGCTTCTAACCGCTTCAGTAATGCGGTCGCCATTCAAATAAATGTCACCTTTGGTAAATTGTATATGGAGTTTTTTTGCTAATTCACCAAGCGCATCTGCTTGATTCCATGCAATATTATTTTTATTGGCTGCAAATGCGACTATTCTATATAGCGCACCAGAGTCTAAATAATGAAATCCAAGTTTTTCTGCTACGCGCTCGGCAACAGTGCCTTTTCCGCTGGCAGACGGGCCATCAATGGTAATAACGGGAATAAGCGTGTTATGCATAAGTAAAACTTATCAATAGTATTTTGACAATCAATTGGATTAAATTTTTTAATGGAACAATAATGGATTCATACATTTAAGGAGTCCAGCATGGCTAAAACAATTTCGTTTGCAATTTTACACTTTACCGTTGCATTCACAGTAGGTTATTTGTTAACTGGTAGCGTAATGGTAGGTGGCTTGTTGGCAATTATCGAGCCAGCTTGCAACACCGTGGTTTTTTACTTTCACGAAAAAGCTTGGAAAAAATTCGAGCAAAACAATCCTGAAAAATATGCCAAAACCGTGAAATTAGGTTGGTTACACATGCATTAATTGAGCAGATTAACCGCTTACTTAACCCCATTAGCTCACTAGTTTTTTAAATTCTTCAAAATAATTGGGAAAAGTTTTCGCCACGCAATTAGGGTCGTTAATGGTAATTGGCACGCCGCCTAAACTCACTAAAGAGAAACACATTGCCATGCGGTGGTCGTCATAAGTATCAATAACCGCATTCGGTATTAATTTTTCGGGTGGTGTAATGGTTAAGTAATCCGCGCCTTCTTCCACAATTGCGCCCACTTTACGTAATTCGGTCGCCATTGCTGTGAGCCGGTCAGTTTCTTTTACTCGCCAGCTGGCGATATTGCGCAAAGTGGTTGTGCCATCTGCAAATAAAGCCAGTATCGCCAAAGTCATCGCGGCATCTGGAATATGGTTGCAGTCTAGATTTACTGCTTTAAGCTTAGTACCAGGAACTAAGCTTGATTCCATTCTGTTATCAAACCAACTGATATTTCCGCCCATATAGCTTAACGGCATAGTTGTATATAAAGGCTCAGTTTTATCTGGGTCCAGAGCATAAGCAAATTTTACATCGCCCTGAATACTATCTTTACTAATTCCAATAACACTTACTGGACCGCCGCCTATTACTCCCGCAGCAAGAAAATAAGATGCTGATGAAGCATCGCCTTCAACAAAATATCGATTTATACTTTTATAGCTACTATTTGCTGATATGGTAAAACGTTGCCAACCTTCGCGCTTAACTATTACGCCAAATTTAGCCATTAAATTAAGCGTGATTTCAATGTAAGGTTTAGAAATTAGCTCGCCTATAACCTCAATCGTTGCTAGTTGACCACTTAACGGCAAAGCCATCAATAGCGCTGTCAAAAACTGACTTGATACATCGCCACGAATTTGAATCGGTTGCTTTAAATCTAATGTGGCTGGTGAAATGTTCAAAGGTGGAAAACTAGTATTTCCAGCGTAATCGATATTTGCGCCGGCTTGACGCAACGCATCGACTAAATCGCCGATTGGTCGCTCATGCATGCGCGCTACGCCACTTAAATTGTAATGTCCGCCAGATAGTGCAAGAGCAGCAGTTAACGGTCTAAAAGCTGTGCCAGCATTGCCTAAAAATAAGGATGCGTTTTTATTAGGGAAGTTTCCGCCACAGCCAGTAACGCGCCAAGTATTTTTGGCGATATTCTCACAACCAACGCCTAATTTCGCTAAAGACTCCAGCATTCGATTGGTATCATCAGAATCCAATAAATCATGAATTTCAGTGACGCCACTAGCCAACGCTGCCAACAATAAAGTACGATTCGAAATGCTTTTTGAGCCTGGCAATGTCATGCTGCCTTTTGCGCGGCTGGCGGGGAGTAATTTCTCTTGTTTCATAAATTAAATTTTTTCTTTATTTTTTGTCCAATTGTTACGCGCTACACTTGCACGCTCAAATAAAGCTTGTAGTCCAGCACCATCTTCATTTTCAAGTAATTGTTTTAATTGATTTAATTCTAATTGGTAAGCACTTAATTCATTTAGCAACGCTGTTTTATTGGCTAAGCTAATATCACGCCACATTTCGGGATGGCTACCTGCGATACGGGTGAAATCTCTAAATCCGCTGGCGGCAAAGCTGAACAATTGCGCGGCATTTGGTCGCGCAGCAATATCATCCACCAAGGCAAACGCCAACAAATGCGGTAAATGGCTCACTGCGGCAAAGATGCCATCATGATTTTCAGCGGACATCTCGCTGACATTTGCGCCACACGCTTGCCAAAGCTGTGTAACGCTGGCAATGGCGTCCGTATTTGTTTCTGCAGTTGGTGTTAATACGACGTTTTTGTTAAAAAATAAATCGATTTTTGCAGCCGCAACGCCCGATTTTTCTGCGCCTGCTATTGGGTGGCTGCCGACAAACTGATTGAATTGTGTGCCCAACACAGTATGCGCCGCCGCCAGCACATCGCCTTTAGTACTACCTGCATCGGTAATGATGGTTTGCTTATTTAAATGTGGTTTGATGCTTTGTAAAATGGCAGTCGTTTGCGCGACTGGTGCAGCAATGAGCACTAAGTCAGCGCCATCTAAAGCCATGGAAATATCGGTTTCTGCGCTATCAATCACGCCCAATTTTAATGCTTCATCTAAGCTTGATTTTGTGCGCCCAACGCCAACAATATGCGAAGTAAATCGTGCTTTTTTCAAAGCCAATGCAACCGAGCCGCCTATCAGGCCCACACCAAATATAACGAGTTTTTTCAACGCCGAAGTTCTCTGAGTTTTAAAAATCAAAAACGCGATTGTAGCATGCAGGGCTTTGCATCATATTTCAGCAAATTACTTTTTGTTACCTCACTGCCATTCACCATCAATCAGTTTTTCTTGTGGGTTGAATTTTTGCTTATACGCCATTTTTGGACTATCTTGTATCCAATAGCCTAAGTATAAATAGGCTAAGTTTAAGTTTTTTGTCCATTCGGCTAACCACATAATCGCGTATGTGCCATAGCTGGCTTTAGTTTCAAGCGCATCGTAAAAGGTATAAACCGCTGAAACGCCATCTTTGACCATATCAACTACACTGACGATTTTTATTTGGTCATTAGTGTCTCTAAATTCAATCATCAGAGATTCCACGTTGCTTTGGCATAGAAATTGGCGATATTGCTCTTCGTCATCCTTTGCTTCAATTGTGTTTTCGTCGTGATGACGTAGTGATTGATAGCTGCTATATAGCTCAAAATGGTTTTGGTTATAGTGCAATGGTAATACTTGTGCAGTTAAATCGGCATGCTGTTTACTTGCGCGTTTTTGTCCGCGTGTTGGCGCAAACGCACTTAATACTAATCTCACCGCAATGCAGGCACGGCAGTTTTCGCAGTGTGGTCTATACGCAAATTTCCCACTACGTCTGAAACCTTGGTTGATTAATCCGTTGTAGACGCCGGCATCGATTAAATGCTGTGGGGAGGCGATTAAACTTTGTGCGAGTTTATTGGGCAGGTAGCCGCATTTATACGGCGTGGTGACGTAAAATTGCAGTTTGTGCAGTGGCTGCTCATTGGGTAAGCTCATGTTAAAAGTTTACCAGCTTGGTCAATTTTTGCATGAATTCTTGACGATCAATTTCGTGCCCACCAAAGCTGGTTAAAAGTGGCGTTTTCATTTGGCAGTCAATCATGCCGATACCTTGATTTTTTAAATGATTAACCATGTGTACAAAGGCGACTTTTGAGGCATCAGTTTGTGTATGAAACATGCTTTCACCATAAAACATCTTATTGATTAATACGCCATAACAGCCCCCAACCAGTTGATTGTTGAGCCAACTTTCCATGCAAATAGCATGACCAATATTGTGTAAATCGCAGTAAGTATTAATCATGCCTTGGCTTATCCATGTATTTGACTGATTACTGCTGGCTTGGTGGTTACGTTTGGAATCGCTGCAAGCGGTGATTACCTTACGAAATTCGCTATTAAAACGTACTTCAAATAGGTTTTTTTTAAGCGTTTTTTTAAGTGAGCTAGAAATTTTTAACTCATTTGGAAATAACACCATGCGCGGGTTTGGGCTCCACCACATGACAGGTTCGCCTGTATTAAACCAAGGAAATATACCTTGGCTGTAAGCATTTAATAAACGCTCGGCAGACAAATCGCCACCTATGGCAATTAAGCCGTTAGGTTCAATTAATGCTTGGCTTAATGGTGGGAAAGGGCAGTCGTTTTCAATTGCAGCGACTTTTCCTGTCGGGAGTTGATAGTAGCCGTGGCTCATTTTGATATTGTGTAATGGATTCCCAGTTAAGTGGGAAAGGTGCTGATTAAATTAACATCAATGATGATGTAACTTGCGTAGTTTAGCCAGTTACTCACAAAATTACATTAATCATACAAATATTAGCTTTTTAATCAAGCAATTAGAGCGTAAAATGCCCGCTTAATATTTGTACAGTCTATTATTCAGCTCACATGGAAGTCTACACCAATAATTTAGCGAAACCGATTCACACCTATCGACCATATTGGGCGAAGCGTTTTGGCACGGCCAAAATGTTACCGATGACGCGCGCGGAGATGGATGCGTTAGGTTGGGATAGCTGCGATATTATTTTGGTGACTGGTGATGCCTATATCGATCACCCCAGTTTTGGCATGGCTTTAGTAGGCCGCTTGCTAGAAGCGCAGGGCTTTCGCGTGGGGATTATTGCGCAGCCAGATTGGCAAAATTCCAGCGCATTTAAAGCATTAGGTAAGCCTAACCTATATTTTGGCATTACTGCCGGCAATATGGATAGCATGGTCAATCGCTATACCGCCGATAGAAAAATCCGTAGTGATGATGCTTACACGCCAGATGCCGCACCTAATAAGCGGCCAGATAGGGCTGTTTTAGTGTATTCACAACGCTGTCGCGAGGCCTACAGCCAAGTGCCACTTGTGGTGGGCAGCATTGAAGCCAGTTTGCGCCGCATCGCGCATTATGATTATTGGTCGGATAAAGTGCGCCGCAGTATTTTGGTGGATTCTAAAGCGGATATTCTGCTTTACGGCAATGCAGAGCGTGCGCTGGTTGAATTGACACATCGCATTGCTAAAGGCGAAAAAGTCGCGGATATTCAAGATATTCGCGGTACAGCTTTTTTACGCAAGCAGATTCCTGAAGGTTGGGATGAGATTGAAAGTACCAAGCTAGATCGCCCTGGCACGGTTGATAAACCGATTGACCCATATGAAATGAAGATGGGCAAAGCAGATGCCAGTTGCGCAACAGAAGAGAGTAGCGCAAAACCAGTACTGCCAGCAGGTACTAATGCCATCACCATCGTGCGCAAGCCAAAAGCAGATAGAAGCAAGCAGGTAGTGCGTTTGCCTGATTATGAAGCCGTATCAAAAGACCCGATTTTGTATGCGCATGCCTCGCGCGTGCTGCACTTAGAAGCCAACCCAGGCAATGCACGTGCGCTGGTGCAAAAACATGGCGACAGGGAAGTGTGGTTAAATCCGCCGCCGATTCCGCTGACGACCAAAGAAATGGATTATGTTTACGACATGCCATATGCGCGTGCGCCGCATCCAATCTACAAAAACGCCAAAATCCCAGCATGGGAGATGATTCGCTTTAGTGTGAATATCATGCGCGGCTGTTTTGGTGGTTGTACGTTTTGCAGTATTACCGAGCATGAAGGCCGCATTATTCAAAGCCGCAGTGAAGAGTCTATTCTGAAAGAAGTAGAAGAGATTCGCGACAAAGTCGATGGTTTTACGGGTGTGATTTCCGACCTTGGCGGACCAACGGCGAATATGTATCGCATCGCCTGTAAGTCTGAAAAAATCGAACAATCGTGTCGAAAACTGTCCTGCGTTTATCCTGGCATTTGCGAAAACTTGAACACAGATCATAGCGCGCTGATCCAACTATATCGCAAAGCGCGCGCTATTAAAGGTGTTAAAAAGATCTTAGTCAGCAGCGGCTTGCGTTATGACTTGGCGGTTAAGTCGCCAGAATACGTCAAAGAATTAGTGCAGCATCATGTTGGCGGCTATTTAAAAATCGCGCCAGAACATTCTGAAGAAAACGTATTAAGCAAGATGATGAAGCCAGGCATGGGCGCGTATGATGAATTCAAAGCCATGTTTGAGAAATTCAGCGCAGAAGCGGGCAAAAAGCAATATCTGATTCCATACTTTATTGCGGCGCATCCTGGCACGACTGATGACGATATGCTTAATCTTGCGCTTTGGCTAAAAAAATACGATTTCAGACTAGATCAAGTGCAAAACTTTACGCCCACGCCAATGGCGATGGCGACCGCGATGTACCACAGCGGCAAAAATCCACTACGCAAAGTGACAGCAGATTCTGAAGATGTGCCGATTCCAAAAGCAGGTGGCGTGCGCAAACTGCATAAAGCGTTTATTCGTTATCACGACCCTGCGAACTGGCCGATATTACGCGAAGCCTTGAAAAAAATGGGGCGCGAGGATTTGATTGGTAATAGCAAAAAACATCTAGTGCCAGCATTCCAACCTGCGGTAATGGGCGCTATCCGTCAATCAGATGGCAGTACATTTAAATCCAATAAACCTTTGCCAGCAAAGAAATATGGTGGTTTGCCGAAATCGTTTAACAATATGAAAAACGCGGCAAGGCCTGCACGTATTAAATAAGTTTGAGTTTAGTCAGCAAAAAGTTAAATACTTTTCAATCGCAACAGGCGTGAGTTCAAACGCTTTTTGTGACTAAGTTTGCTTGGCTAAAACCCCAATCTGAACTAATTGATTGATTTAAAAGTCTTTAAAATGCATCTCATTTAAAGGATTTCTCATGTTCAGCTATCAATCATTCATCAGAGCAATCATCTTCAGTTGCTTGTTATGTGCCTCTGTAATGGTGCAAGCAACCGAAAAAGGCTTGTTCTGGAAGATGGAATCGCCGACTGGAATAGTTAGCTATTTATTTGGCACCATGCATACCGATGATAATCGCATCACTGATTTTTCACCTAGTGTGATTGAAGCGCTGAATAGCGTGGATACTTTTATCATGGAAACCAAACCAGACAAACAAGACCCCAATGCGCTGTTGATGCAAGATGCCACTTTGCGCGAACTGTTGACTGAGCAAGAGCTTGAACAAGTGCGTGAGTTGGCGGATTTTCATGTGATGCATTTGGATGCGGCGATGCAGATGAAGCCTTGGTTGCTGGCAGTGATATTTGATCTGCCCAAACCGCAGACGCCATTTGCGCAAGATAATTTGCTCATGGCAAAATCTGAAGATTTATCCAAAGATATAGAAGGCTTGGAATCTAGCAAAGCCCATTTTGGTGTGATGGATGATTTTAGTCGTGAAGAGCAATTGGTGATGTTGCGTGCTGTTTTAAAACGCACACAAACGCAAAAAGAAGCGGATTTTGAGCGACTAATGGCCGCTTATTTGAGCGGTGACTCAGACAAAATTAGTGCTTTAGATGAAAAAATCACTGGCGGCATGTTGCCTAAGCCTATTTGGACAAAAATGCGCACTAAATTATTGGATGAACGCAATGTGGTGATGGCAGAAGGTAGCATTAAAGCTGCAAATGAAAAACCAGTATTTGCGGCGGTTGGTGCATCCCATTTGGCTGGAAAAACGGGTTTGATCAATGCGTTTAAAAAAGCAGGTTTTAAGCTAACTAGAATGACCAAATAGTGCAATTAATTACCAATATCGCAATTAGCTATAAAAAACTTAACTGATTTAATTGAGTAATTAGATAATTAAATCGCCCATATAACATAGTTATGTAACTGGCAATTTAATGTTGACATAAGTGCTGGATTTTTCTGGTCTAGAACACCACCAAATCAGCCAAATCAACAACGCTTGTACCGGCAAGCGCACAACTAATAGCCATTCTGGAATGCTGGGAAATAAATTGGGGTGTTGATACATGTACACATTGGCAAGTGTGACGATTGTTGTTAACGCCATTAAACCATAGCCAGCTAAACTTCTAACAGGCTTGATCCACAAGCCAATCGCACCTAATAATTCGAACGCGCCACTGATGTATACGCAAGCTAAATGGAACGGAATATACGGCGGCATAATGCGTAAGAATGGCTCGGGATTGGCAAAATGCATGGTGCCGCCAATCACAAACCAAGTCGTTACAAAAATTCTAGCAGCTATTTTCCAGTGGCGATTCTGGTTATGGTTGGCGGATTGAAAATCCAAATTATCCTTAAATTCATTCACAAGAATTCACTCAAAAATTCGCCCAATGACATTAACTGCTATATTTTATTTTAAGTCGCTCGTAATCACTTAAATAGTCTTTGGCTAAAGCGTTCTTTTGCTTGTCACTCAACAATTTGCCAGACAGTTGAAAAAATGCTTTTTCCTCTTCATCTAAATGATGGTTTACCTTTTCGCACAAGGCTTTTGCGCGCGTTAACCAACCTTGCACGGTAGGATCATTTGTGGTTAATTCTTCCATCATCTCTTCCATTTCATGATGCTCTGCCAGCGCATGGCGTGAGATTGAAAGGCCAGCATCTTCCATCATAATGGGACAGTATAAAAAACGCTCTTCAGCTGCGGCGTGCGCTTCTAACTCTACTTTTAAGGTTTTGAATAACTCTTTACGCGATTGTGCGTTGGGTTCACTGGATAATAGTTCTTCACAAAGCTGTCTTTGCGTGTCATGACTTGCTCTTAATGCTTCATAAATGTTCATATTAGATTCCCAGTTAATTAGAGAGTGATTAGCAATTCTTATTATTAATGGATGCTTTATGCCTATTTGATATCTAACGCTAAGACTTACATATGTTCTTCGTTGGCAATTTTTTGAATATAAGCTGCGAAATCCGCATCTTCACCTTGTAACAAACGCGGTAGCTTAAATTTAAAGTCATCTCGTTCGCACCATTCACGCATGTAATCGTCCCAAGATGCCCATCTGCGGCGTTGTTTGCCTGACATATTATCTTCATACGCCAACAAATAAGCGCGTTCAAACAACGAAATCAATATTTCAAAAATCACGTGAATGCGTTCACGTTGTTCTTCAGTCAGATCAATAATCTCGCTTTGCGAGCGCAATTTGAGATCGGGGTTTTGCATGACCAATTTCAAAAAATCGGTGTAAGCATCCGACAGCATTTGGTAAACCGCTTCTTCTTCGTTTTCGCGTTCTTTGCGTTGCTGCCAAATAAAAGAAAAAATAGCCAGTGGCAAGCCAAATGCGGTGACGATATAACTAATCAGTTCCCAGGTTTCAGTGTTTAACATGAGGGTTTAACATAAACCAATACAGCTATTAATGTTGAGCACTCAAAAATCGACTAGCCTCTAATTCAATTGCTTCAATGGCTAAATCAAAATCCATGGATTTATCGAAAAAATAATGCACGCCTAAACTTTTGGCCAAACTACGATAATGCGGATGCGCATGATTCGTCAGCATCATAAGAATTGGCTGGACGAAAGGATAGTGTGCTTTTTGAATGTGCCGAATCACCTCAAAACCATTGCCTTGAGCTAATTCAATATCCAGCAACAAAATATCAAATGGCTTTTCATTTAACAATTCAATCGCTTTAAGTTGTGTGTCTGCAGTGCCATTCACCGCAACATTATCAAGGCCGTTAATCGTTTCAAATAACACCTCACGTAACAAAGTAGAGTCTTCTACCAATAGCATTTTCATTGGATCCGTTTGACTTTGCGACTTGTGCAAATTGTTTGTGCTCAATGCAGCTTTGTTCGTAGGATTATTTTTAGAATCTGACATCTTATGTTGTTTATCGTTACGCATTAGTTTGCTTTAATTGACCAAATCTCATTCTACAATACTAAAAAAGTGCAAACAATCGGCTCTTGTCTGACATGTGACTACACGTTTTTTAACAAAGTGGACAAGGTTAATCATGTAATTAATCCATTTTTAATCGCGTAATAAGTTAAGTCCGCATTGGTTTTAAGGCTCATTTTTTCTAGAATACGCGATCGATAAGTACTCACAGTTTTAACGCTAATATTCAGTTCTTCGCCTATTTCCGTGGCACTTAAGCCACTAGACAATTTAAAAAATACTTGGAATTCACGGTCACTTAGCGTTTCATGCAATTGTTTTTCGGTTGGATGGCTGAGCTGCTCGCTCATTAACTCAGCTAATTCTGCTGAAATATAACGTTTGCCGTTGGCAATGGTACGGATGGCTTTGATAATTTCGTCAGAGTCTGCGTCTTTGGATAGATAGCCTTTGCAGCCGTTACGAATTAAATTAAGCGCATATTGCGCTTCGCCATAGCCGCTTAAAATCAACACAGGCAAGCTGGGGGCAACGTGCTTTAAATCATGTAAAGTATCGACGCCATTTTTGTCTGGCATTGAAATATCCAATACAACAATGTCATATTGATTGGCGCGCACCATTTTGATTGCTTCTACGCCAGATCCAGCTTCGCCTGTCACGGTTAAATCCGCTTCTAAGGCGATCAGATTTTTTAAACCTTGGCGCACAATGCTGTGGTCATCAACCAGTAAGACGTTTTTCATGTATAGGTGGGCCTAGGATTCAAATTTAATAAACAGATTCAACTAAACAATTGAACCGAAAAAGTTATCGATTGGCTTCATCAGAAGTATCTGCTGTGCCATCTAAACCATCTTTAAATATTTGCCAATCATTCTCAATTTGTACCATAGATTTTGAAAAAAGAGGTTGTTTTTTCCAAGTGTTGCGAATAGCAAGGAAGATGCCTATGCTAACTAATAACGGTAAAGCCATTGTTACTCCTAAGATTACATCGCGATGAGCGCTGTTCCATGCGATGGCAAATAACCACATTAATGCGGTTAAGCCAGAACACAGCAACGCAAAGAGTATGAAAACGAGGCCGAATAAACTATTGGCTGCACGCTTCATGTCTTGATTAAGTTGTTGCTTAAATATAGCGGCGTGGTTTTCAACCAGCGCCGCTATACTCTTTTTCACCGCGCCAAAATGACCTTCTGCATCATTACTAAAATCTTCTTGCACATTTTTCATGCGATCACGTAAGAATTTGGCAAGAAGTAGTTGTGCAACAAATTTGAGCGCGGTATTCAACATAGGTAACTTTCATTCTTAAAATTATTTTGAAGATTGTTTAGAACCCAAAATATAGCCCAGTAACACGCCTGCACCAATAGCCAAACCTAAGCTCAACAAAGGTTTTTCTTGCACGGTGTGTGCGGTACGCTCTTTGCCAGCTTCATAAGCATGTGTTACTTCATCTTTAACAGTACCTTTTAATTCATAGGCCTTGTCTAAAATTTGATTTTTAATATCCGCCACATTAGCAGAGCTTGTGTACTGGTTAATTAATGATTTTAAGCTGTCAATCACGCTTAATGCTTCATGTTTAGTTTCAAGGGTTTTTTCTTGCAAGTTTTGACCGATTCTATCGGCACTGCGTCTTACATCGCTTGCAACATCTTGAACATTGTCTTTTACTTGGTCAGCCAAATTTGCAGCTTTATCTTTTAACTCTTCTTTGTTTGAATTAAACATGGTGAAATCCTTTATGTATATATTAATAAAATAGGTATAACGATTAAAATTAAACTTGTGAATCAATTTAATCAGTAAAAACTAACGTTTTCTACCGATGATGAATGAAATAACGGTCACAATTAAAAATACAAAAAATAATATTTTTGCAATTTCAGTTGCACCTGCCGCAATACCGCCAAACCCGAACACCGCAGCAATAATGGCGATGATAAAAAATACGACAGTGTAATGAAGCATCTTGAACCTCCTTGTAAATTTGTAATCAACTAATGTAAATGCACAGTTGCTACTTTATGCGAACACCTTGCTCATTATCAGCGGCTAATTTCTGATAACTTTGTCAGAAAGCGCTTACAAGCATGCTTGTAATTTAGAATGCTAGCTTAAAGCCAAGTACTACTGCAGTAATGACGAGTAACGCTAAAATAATAAAAATAAAGAAGAAGAATTTGGCAATTTTAGTTGCGCCAGACTCTACATCTTTAAATCCAAGTAACCCCGCAATAATCGCGATAGCGAAAAAGAGAAAAGCGTAATAAAGCATGATGAGTCCTTTGCATGATATGAAAAATCGTAACTTAACGATACAAGGATACTCGCCATTTTTAAACGATTTAGACGTTATAATCTGATTTTGATGTCAGAAAGCGATTACATATTTTGAATCCCGCTATACAAAGCTTCGCCAATAAAACACTAGAAAAGACAAAGGTTTTGTTCAATCAGGGCTGGCTGGCGTTTGAAAAGCTAATCGCTTTATTGGGTGGGCGCACAATCGCCATGCTTGCTGTGGCTTTGCTGATTACGATGGTATCTGTGCTTTACAGCGACAAATGGATTCAATCAATCGATCGTCAAGATGAGGTGATTGGCCAAATTAGAACCAATATTGTTACGTTGAATCAACTGAAAACGAATCTATATAAAGCCGAAAGTGCACAGCGTGGTTATTTGTATACAAAAAAAGAGGAGTATGTCGAACCATTTAATTATGCACTGAATGATGCCAGAGATAATATTGCAAAAATTGAAGCACTGGTGATTCGTACTTCTTCTGGTGTAGAGCAAGTAGAAGAGCGAGATTGGTTGAAAGCTATTTCTGCAAGTCTAGAAGCCAAAGCAGCTGAAATGAAGGTGACGCTTAATTTAGCGAGAACCGGTAAAACGCAAGAAGCAAAACAGGTGATGAATCTGGATGAAGGTCTGGTTGAAATGCAGAAGTTCATGGGATACACCGATATCGTGATTAATAATCAAAGTAAGGTGTTGGACACTAAGATAAATGAGCGTGAACATACTTTTCTAATCGCGCGACTTTCAATCTTTGCCGGGGCTTTAATTTTGATATGGCTTGTGGTGTTGGTCATAAAACAATTGCTGGCAGAAATCGCCATTAAAAGCCATTTGCAACAACGCGTATTAAAAGAAAACCTCATTTACGAAGAAAAACTGCAAGTGCAAACCAAGTTATTGCGTAGTTTAGCGCTGGATTATCAAGCAGATGTGGAACGTGAGCGGCAAAAACTAGCGCGCGAATTACATGACGAACTAGGCTCAATCTTTACGGCAACCAAGATGGATATTGCTTGGGTGATTAAAAAAATGAAAGATATTACGCCGGATATTGCCGCAGACGTGGCCAATAAGTTGCGCAAAACCAGCAGTTATGTGGATCAAGGCATTCAGTATAAGCGCCATATCGTGCAAGAACTGCATCCTTCTATACTCACCACCTTTGGGTTTTGGCCCGCATTACAATCGCTTATTCAAGATGCAGCAGAGCGTAATCAGTGGCAATTGACTTTGAACTTGCCAGATGAAAATACCCAATTAAATGAAACCATTAGCTTAGTTGCATATCGCATCGTGCAAGAAACGTTGAATAATGCCAATAAATATGCCAAAGCCAGCAAAGTTTCTGTTGATGTGATTGTCGATGCGAAACATATTAAATTAGAAATTGAAGACGACGGTGTAGGCATTGACATGAATGCCTTAGATGGTCATACACATGGATTATCCGGCATGCGCCACCGTGTGTTAGCCATAGGCGGGCATATTGAAATCATAAGTGAGCCAGGCAAAGGCGTATTCACCCGCGCTTTAATTCCAATCGATTTTGAGGCGGCATCGCTTTAATTTAATTGTTCGGAATCTTGGCTGCCTTAAATTTTAGGCAGCGCTCGATTTGAATTAAGTTGTAGTCTCTATCTGACAACACAATCAGTATTAGGTGGACTTCATTCACTTTCTAACCTGCGTAACATGGCGACATCACAAACTGACACAAATAATATTAAGTGTACTTGTGTTTATTAAACCAGTTATCGGGAGTTATCAAATGAAAAAATCATCAACCTTACAATCAGCAACATTAGCAATTGCCTTGGCTTTTGGTTTATCTAGTATGCAAGCTGTTGCATTAGATTCAGACGCTGTTGCAGATTCTGTTAATCATGATCGATTTTCGTTGGAAACAGAATTTAAAAAATTAGATACGGATTCAAATGCGCTTCTCAGCCAAACAGAATTTAGCAAAGATGAATTTTTTACCAAAGGCCATTTTACCAAAGCAGATATTGACAAAGACGGTGCACTGAATCAAGACGAGTATGTCAATTATAAATCGGGCGCTCAAAAGCAGGCAGCGAAAAGAGTTACTTCAGATAGTGTGATTACTACTAAAGCAAAAGCAAATCTTTTGGCTGAAAAAGATTTGAAAAGCCTACAAATTAGCGTAAAAACTTTCAATGGTGTAGTGATTTTAAGCGGTTTTGTGGATGATGAATTGTCAAAAGTTAAAGCCGAGACAATCGTTTCAAAAATTGAAGGCGTTAAATCAGTTAAAAACGGTTTAGAAGTGAAGAGCTAGATTTTAGTTAGTTAAGTAATTAGTTCTAAATTGTAAGCAATGCTGAATTTGACACCTAAATGCCAATCAATTTAGGCTAAATCAATTAACAAATATAATTTATACAGTCGTAAGAAAGTCGCATGTTTTAATCAAACATGCGGCTTTTCTTTATTTGAATGATGAGTGTTTTTAAATAATTATTTTCAATACTCAACACCAAGTTTGTAGTCCGTGACTGACAGCGAAATCAGCTTTTGCAGGACTTTTTAAAATGACAAGCTTGGCTAATATGGGCGTACTGCACGATTTGGATCATGCACCATTAAATAAAAGTAGTTAATTTAACAAACTACATGACTTATAGGAGCAACATAATGAAAACAAACAACTTAGCTAAATCATTTAAACCGTTAACTCTAGTGATTGCGTTAGCTTTCAGCACAACCACTGCCTTTGCAGAAGATGCAACGAATACAATGGATACTACGAGCGTGGATACAGCACCTATGTCTGAAACCTATAGCACAAACTGGATGGCACCTGCGGCTGCCGAATTTGCAGCGCTAGATAAAACTGGCAACGGGTTGCTTTTACCTTATGAGGCTTCAAAAGGTAAGGCTTTCAACAAGAAAACATTTGCTCAAGCCGATACTGACCATGATGGCTATATTGACCAAAATGAGTACATTTATTTTAAAACAGGTAAACGCCCCGATGCGGTTCAGCCACAAAACAATCTTGATACGCAAGGTCAATCTACACTGACCAACCAAGAGCCAGTAAGCACTGTTGCTGCTGAACCAGAAGCGACATCGAACCGAACTGCAGGCGAGATTGTGGATGACAGCGTGATTACTGCAAAAGCCAAAGCTAAAATATTAGGCACTAAAGAATTAAAAAGCCTACAAATTAGCGTTGAAACGCGCGATGGCGAAGTGCTGTTAAGTGGGGTTGTAGATAACGCAGCCGCTAAAATCAGGGCAGAGCAGGTCGTTTCTCAAATTGCAGGTGTTAAATCTGTTAGAAATGGCTTAGAAATTAGAGGTTAAAATTCATTAGGCCTAATAAACTAAATACGTCTTAACCAATAAAAACGCCCAATTAATATTGGGCGTTTTTCTATTCAAAATAGCTATTTAACTACTTAAGGTCTGACGTGTGGCCCAGCTTTGTAGTCGATGATTTCAGTGGTTTGCGCAACGTAAATTAACTCATCCGTTGCAAAACCCAGTTCTTTGGCATGTGCAATCAAGTGTTGTTTAATGGGGTAGGCGAGTTGGGGTGTACGCGATAATATCCATAAGTAATTTTTGCCACTGGTGACCATTGCATAATTGTAATAGGGCTTATCCAGCTCAATAATATTGTAGCCGCCGTAAAATGGCCCAAAAAATGACACTTTTAATTTGCCCGTATAAGTACCATCTTTATTGGCTGGGTCTACAAAATAAGCTTTGCCTTCTGCTTCTTCCCACATCTGTTTCTTGTGGTTAAAACCACGGTTAATCACTTTAATTGTGCCGTCATTATTTTGTGTGTAATTGGCTGTTACGTTCTGTAAACCGCGCTCAAAACTATGATCCAGCCGGGCAATTTCATACCACGTGCCCAGATATTGATTGGCATCAATATTATCTACAACTTTGATGTTGTCTTGCTCATCAGAGCAGGCAAATAAACTAAAACATAAAACAATCGATACTATTTTTTGTAGTAAGTGTTTCATCTTTTTAATCCTTAATATTTTTAGCGATTATGTTTATATGACGCGCGATAAACTTATCCAGTTCCGCCGCAAAAGCTTGCCTATCTGCTTGATTAAACGCGGCAGGACCACCAATCTCTGCACCTTGGCTGCGTAATTCATCCATCATATTGCGCATGGCTAAACGTTCTGCAATATTCGCTTGCGAATACATCTCACCACGCGGGTTAAGCGCATGCGCGTCTTTTGCAATCACTTGGGCAGCTAAAGGAATATCTGCCGTAATGACTAAATCGCCCGCTTGCAAGGCTTGTACAATAAAATTGTCAGCAACATCAAAACCTTTATCTACCTGAATGGCGCGAATATTAGGCGAGGGCGGCACGCGAAGAAACGCATTGGCAACCAATGTGGTGCTGATTCCTGTGCGAATCGCGGCGCGAAATAGAATTTCTTTAATCACGACAGGACAAGCGTCAGCATCCACCCATATATCCAAACTTATTTACCTCGATTCCCACTATGATGCGCAGGTTTATTACCATTTGGCTGCTGCATATTTTGAAAAGGTTTTTGATGTGCTGGCTTTTGACCTTGTGGTTTAGAATGAGCTGGTTTTTGACCATTACCTTGTGGGCGCTTGGCTTGTTTAGCTTTAGGCGGCTGATTTCTAGGTCCGCGCGGCGCTTCTGGCTCTATGTGAGTCGGTGCTTGAAAACCTTCTACGGCCACTTTTGGAATCTCACGCTTAATCAATTTTTCAATATCTTTTAAGTATTTCGCTTCTTCAAAATCCACCAGTGAAATCGCTGCGCCACTGCTGCCTGCGCGACCAGTACGGCCAATACGATGCACATAATCTTCTGGCACATTCGGCAATTCAAAGTTCACCACTTGCGGCAGTTGGTCAATATCCAAGCCGCGTGCGGCAATATCCGTTGCCACTAAAACAGGGATATCACCATTTTTAAATTCGGCTAATGCTCTGGTGCGCGCACCCTGGCTTTTGTTGCCATGAATCGCAGCAGCAGGAATACCGTCTTTGATTAATTTTTCAGCCAAGCGATTCGCACCGTGTTTGGTGCGGGTAAACACCAAGACTTGCTGCCAATTATTGGTTTTAATCAAATAGCTCATCAAGCTAGCTTTGTGCGCTTGTTTAACTAGATGCACGGTCTGTTCAACCATTTCAGATGCAGTATTACGGCGCGCCACTTCAATAAAACCCGGTTTGTGCAGTAAGCCATCGGCTAGTGTTTTGATTTCATCTGAAAATGTCGCAGAGAACAGCAAATTTTGACGCTGTTTTGGCAACATGGCCAATAGTTTTTTAATATCGCGAATAAAGCCCATATCCAACATGCGATCCGCTTCATCCAGCACCAAAAATTCTACGGCTGATAAATCTACTTTGCGCTGATTTGCCAAATCTAACAAACGACCTGGCGTGGCGACCAAAATATCAATCGGCTTAGATAATCGATTGATTTGCGGGTTAATATTCACGCCGCCAAACACGACCATTGATTTTAAGTTTAAATATTTGCCATAGGTTTTAACTGACTCTTCAATCTGCGCCGCTAGTTCGCGGGTTGGCGTCAGCATCAAGCAACGTGGCTGACCAGCTTTGTTTTGTTTGGGTTTAGAGTGTAATAAATGCAGTAAAGGCAAAGTAAAACCAGCCGTTTTACCAGTGCCAGTTTGCGCGCCAGCCAGCAAATCGCCACCGTTTAAAACAACGGGAATCGCTTTCGCTTGAATAGGTGTTGGTGTTGTGTAACCCGCGTCGATAATCGCGCGCAAAATCGGCTCGGCAAGGCCTAACTGATTAAAGTGCAAGTTAACGGTTTCGGCAGGCGTGCCTGTATTAATGGGTTGAGTAGATGCAATAGACAAAGTGGAACTTTCAAAAAACTAAAGTTGGCCTGTTGTTATTGTTAACAACACCAATCGAGACAAACAAATATAAGGGAAATAAAAATAGGGCCGCTGCACAGATTGGTTTTTGCAGGGTGTGAGTATTATACGGCGTTAATCAAGGATTTTTTAAACTAAATTATTGGATTGACAGAGATTTTAAATCTTTTCGTTTTTTAAATTACGAATACGGTCATATTCATAAATAGGTATTTGAAGTTTTCGTAGTTTATTGGTTTTAATTCGCCATGTTAAAGGCCATCTTTTTTTGGCAAAAATCTCCACTTCATTCCAAAAATTCGACTCGCAAATCTTTAATTCATTTAATGCTTGATGTAATGTTTCTCTAGGTTTTCCTTGAGATTTACTATGCTTGATATAAAGTGCCAAGAATGCATGCACTGGCTCACATACTGATGGCATTATTTTTTTAACAAAAATAGTATCAGGTGGAAAGCTACCACCAGCGCCGTAATTGGGCACACTTGGTCCCCAATTCCACGTATGGGTAATGAAATAGGGTAAACCCTCTAAGAAAAGTGCTGAATGAGTCAAAAATTCTGATATTTCTTTTTCTTGTATAGACCGATTACGTAAATATGAACGAAAAGTATTTGTTATTCGTATGCCAATTCCTGGACCAAACAATAATGCGATGACACCAATCAACAGAGTTAACGTCATAATTGTTGTAGGATTAATAGCCATCATTATGAATTCTACCTATTTGTATTTAGCATACTTAAATCATTTTCACTTAACCACTTCCATTCACCAACTTTTAAATCATTAGGCAATTTCAATTCGCCAATTTGAATCCGTTTTAATGCTTCTACACGATTGCTAATTGCGGCGACCATGCGTTTTACTTGGTGATATTTGCCTTCTGCCAAAGTCATGTGAATCACGTTTTCGCTGATTCTTTCGCAGGCTAACGCGGCGATTGGCGCATCTTCATCGATTAATTGCACACCTTTTAAAATATGCGCGATTTGCTCATCGCTGACGGCGTGTTTGCAGGTAACTGCGTACACTTTTGGCACTTTGTGTTTAGGTGAACTCATGCGGTGGATAAATTGGCCGTCATCTGAAATCAATATCAAACCAGTGGTATCTTCATCCAACCTGCCAATACATTGCACATCTCTCACCACAAGTGGATGCGGTAACAAACTATAAATAGTCGGGTGATGTTGAGTTTTGTGTGAGCATTCGTAATCGGATGGTTTGTGCAGCATCAAATAAGATTTTTCGCGGTAATCCCACGCTTCGCCTTTTACGGTGAATTGTAAATTTTCCAGCTCAAATGTTTCGCTTGGGTCATCACATAATGCGCCGTTAACGGTGATTTCTTGATTAATCACCATAATGCGGCATTGTTTGCGAGTGCCGAAACCTTGTTTGCTTAGAATGCGTTCTAGATCGAGTTTTTTAGCCATGCGTGCATTATAAAGCACGCTTCATCATCTTGAAAAAGAAAACGCCCGCATCTAGCGGGCGTTCATTCAAGTTTAAGCGTTATTGGGTTTAATTAGATTAATCTTCTTTATTCAAAAATTTATACACCAGCGCACCAATTACCGCGCCAATAATAGGAGCTAGCCAAAATAGCCATAATTGATCTAAGGCAATACCACCTTCAAGTAACGCAGGGCCAGTGCTACGTGCTGGGTTAACCGATGTATTGGTGACTGGGATACTAATCATATGAATTAATGCAAGCGTAAAACCGATTGCCAATGGAGCGAAGGCTGCTGGTGCGCGTTTATCGGTAGCGCCCATGATGATGAATAAAAACATGGCTGTCATCGTGATTTCGGTGATTAAAACCGCTGTCAGGCTGTAGCCGTGCGGTGAGTGTGCACCAAATCCATTAGAAGCTAAGCCGCCAGCGTAGCCTTCCATACCGCTTGCAATTGTACGGATGAGTAGGGCGGCTAGTACTGCGCCAATGACTTGCGCAATAATATAATGCGGTAATTCAGCAGCTTTAAAACGTCCACCAGCCGCAAGGCCGATTGAAACTGCTGGATTGAGATGGCAACCTGAAATGTGACCAATCGCGTAGGCCATGGTGACCACCGTTAGACCAAAGGCGAACGCAACGCCTAAATAACCTAGCCCCAATTCTGGAATGCCAGCCGCTAAAACCGCGCTGCCGCAACCGCCCAGCACCAACCAAAAAGTACCAATTAACTCTGCTATCGAACGTTTTGTTAATGACATTTTAAGCCTCCCAATTTAGTGATTTTTAATAGAGTAATGCGCAAAATAATTTACGCTTAATAATCAGAATGAACAAGTTGCTTTGGGTTAAAATGGCTTTAACTTTTGTAAATTTTTGTGTGGATTTTTAATTCCTATTCTTATGAGCTTTAAACATATTACCTCGCGCGATAATCCGATATTTAAATACCTTAAAAAGCTGGCAGATAACGCACGCGAAAGAAAAACAGAAGGCAAAACAGTTCTAGACGGCGTGCATTTGATAGAGGCCTATTTGCAAATATTTGGTGAGCCTGAGTTAATCATTATTCCAGAGGGAAAAAGTACACTAGAAGCCAGTAATTTAATGCAGCAGCTGGAGCATGTGAATACGATCATGTTCCCTACGTTGATGTTTGCAGAACTTACGCCTGTGGCGAGTAGCACAGGTATTTTGGCGGTGGTGAAAACGCCTGTTTTAGCAATACCAGAGCAACCGAAATTTGTATTGATGTTGGAAGATATTCAAGACCCAGGCAACTTAGGCAGCATGGTGCGCACAGCGGCTGCCGCTGGCGTGCAAGCAGTTTATTTAAGTAAAGGCTGCACCGATGCTTGGTCGCCCAAAGCATTACGCGGCGGGCAGGGTGCGCAGTTTGTGTTGCCGATTATGGAAAATGCCGATTTAAGCGTGCAGCTACAAAACTTTAATGGCAGTAGTTATGCAACTACCATGGATGGTGAGTCGTTATACAGCCAAGACTTAAGCCAGGCTTGTGCCTTTGTGATGGGTAACGAAGGTGCAGGCTTAAGAGTAAAAACAATTGAAAATTGTAGTAAACGTATTAGCATCCCCATGAGTCAAACTAATGGGTTGGCAGTGGAGTCGCTTAATGCGGCTGCGGCCACTGCTATTTGCTTGTTTGAACGTAAACGGCAAACTAGCTAGTCGAATTTAAGAGAAGTAAAAGGAGTGCCTATGTTTAAACAGTTCTTTAAAATACAAAGTGTTAAGCCGAGCCAAAATGGCTTTTCGGCAGTAGAGATGATGATTGTGGTGGCAATTATAGCGATATTGGCCATGATTGCGATTCCATCGGGTATTGAGCGCATTATTAGAGAGCAAATATCCGCAGCAATTCCGTTGGCTGAAGCAGCAAAAGAGCCTGCTGCTGCGCAGTGGAAAGCACTTAAAACCTTGCCCGTGGATAATAAAGAAGCAGGTCTACCTACTCCAGATAAAGTGGTGAGTAATTGGATTAGTGCGCTAGAGGTGAATAATGGCGTGATTCACATGACCTTTGGCAATAAAGCCAACACCAAACTGCAAGGCAAAATTTTGTCAATTCGCCCTGCGGTGATTGAAGAATCGCAAGCCGTGCCAGTTGCTTGGGTGTGTGGTAATGCCAAAGTGCCCGCCAACATGACATTATTTGGCGAAAACAGAACCAATATAGAAGTTAAGTATTTGCCTTATGTTTGCAGGTAAGCTTTAGCGCTTGATTTTAATATTTGACATTAATGCTTGGCCTTGCTGATGCTTACGCTTGTTTCGGTCGCTAACAACTGCGCGGTGTCTACGGCATCAAACAAATAGTGCTTGTTACAAAAGTCGCAATTCACTTCAATTTTGCCAAATTCAGCCAAAATGCTGTTTAACTCCTCTTCACCTAACATGCGCAACATGCTCGCTACGCTGCTTTGATTGCAGCTACAGTAGAACCGCGTGGGTTTCGGTTCAAATAAACGAATATCCTCTTCACCAAAAAGGCGGGTTAATAGTGTTTCGGCAGGCAAGTTTTGCAGCTCATCGTTGGTGATTGTGTTCGCCAAGTGATTCATACGATTCCAAGCATCGGCATCGTAATCTAAAACCGGCTTAGCTACGCCGCCTAGATTCCCGCCGAAATCGGGCAGTTTTTGTAACAACATGCCACAGGCGCTCGTTTCATCACAATGCAACCAAAGCGAAGTATCAATTTGCTGGCTACGAAGCATGTAGTTTTGCAGCATTTCTGCAACTGATTCGCCCTCAATTGGCACGATACCTTGATAAGCCTCGCCTTCTTTGGGATCTAACGTAATGATAAATTGACCATTTTTAACTAAATCAACAAACGTTTTCTCTGCAATAAGGCTGGCTTGCGTTTCGTCCCACTTGGCAGTGGCGCGCATATTTAAATCTGAACTGCATTCCACCACCAATAACTTAAGCGCGCCTTTGCTTTGTATTTGTAGCACCAGCGCGCCATCCATCTTAAGTGTGGCAGATAATAGTGCGCTGGCCGCCATTAACTCACCCAATGCATATTTCAAAACCGTAGGTAAAGTTTGATGCTGTAGCACATGCGTGTAAGTATCGTTTAAGTGCACCAGATTGCCGCGTATGGGCATCGGATTATTAAACTTGTCTTCAAATATAAAATGGTGAAGCGTATCAGTGGAGTTTTTCATAACGTGTATTTTAACATCGGCTTAAGCGTTAACTTTAATTGCACTTTAAAAATTGCGATTAAATAAAAAAGCCCACGCAAGTGCATGGGCTTTACTAAAACAATCACTAAAATTAGTTGCTAATTAGAAACTGTAAATCAACGTCGCGCGACCAGTAATTGGTGAGCCAGGCGTGATGTTGTTATTGGTATGCGCATAAAGTGCATACTCTTTATTGGTTAAGTTTTCTAGGTTAACTTGCAGGCGTAACTTGTCACTGAATTTGCCATAAATCGCTGCGTCATAACGTGTGTAACCAGGCAATATTGTGCTTTGCGACACACTTGGTAGCGCTGCATAACGGTCAGATGTACTTACAATACCTAAAGCCACAGCCCACATATCGTTAATCTCATATTTATTCCATAAAGATAAGGTGCGGTCAGGCGTTTGCGCTAACTCTGTACCTTTAAGAATCGTGCTTCCTGGTGTTGTAGCATTGATTTGAGTTTCGGTGATTTCGCCATCTTGGAACGCAACGCCACCAAATACACTCCATTTGTCTGTGATGTCGCCAGAAACACCTAACTCAATACCTTTAGTTTCTTGACCATCAACTAAGATGGAATTTGCGCCAGGATTGTTAGGGTCGGTGATTAACACATTCTCACGTTTTAATTTATAAACTGCAGCGGTTAACGCTAAATTAGAATTGACATCCCATTTTGCACCGACTTCATAGTTAGTGAATTTCTCAGGTTTAAATGATGCATTATTAGCTGTCAGTGAAGTTAATTGGTCACCTGCACGTGGCACATAAGAGACGCTGTAATTAGTGTAAATTGAAACAGCTTCAACTGGCTTAAAAATCAAACCAGCGCGAGGAGCTAACAAGTTATCACTAACATTAATCTTGTTATTGTTTGATAAATCGGTAAAGTCAGTGTCAAAGTTGTCATTGCGTAGACCAATAATCGCTTGCCAATGCGGCGTAAAGATAATTTGATCCTGCACATAAAATGCCGCCACGCTTACATCACTTTGTCTGTTTGTTGCCAAAGCGGCAAAAGAAGCACTCGGAACAAAAGGGTCGCTAGCTGGTCTTGTGCCTGAAGGCCCTGTGATATTCGTTGAGCCAGCTGTTGGCTGGAAGCGTTTGCTCGTTGTATCTTGCTTTGCCAATTCCATACCAAACAATAGTTTGTGTTCAATAGAACCTGTTTTTGTATTAAAAGTTAAGTCAGTTTGGTTGATTAAGTTTTCGCGTTCTGTTTCATCAAGGTAAGCACCAAATTGAACGGTACCAGCATTGGTAACAGAATTTCGAGCAAAAACGTTTTGATAGTATTTATTATAGTTGGCATAACGCGTACTATTTTTAACACTAATGCCGTTATCAAATGAATGTTCTATTGAGGCATTGAAAGCGACTGTTTCAGTTTCAGTAGGGCTTAAACGGGCATTACCAAAAAAGGTATCTTCATCGCTAATGTTAAATGGACGATTTTTTAATGTTGAGTCACCTGCACCATTTATTGATGGTACGCCTCTATCAGCCACACGTTTGTCTTTGAAATATTCCATGCCAACGACAATTTTAGTTTTGTCATCAGGACGAATCGTTACGGTTGGTGTGATGCCAAAGCGCTCTAAATTAACACCATCACGGTAAGAGTCTGAGTTTTCGTAAACGGCGTTTACGCGAAATGCGATTTCATCGTTGATTGCTTGGCCATAATCAGCAGCAACACGTTTTTGGTCATAAGCACCATAGCTGGCGATTAATTCGCTGATTGGTGTCCAGCCTGCTTGTTTGCTCACGCGATTAATCGCGCCGCCTGCACCACCACGGCCAAATGCCATGCCGTTAGGGCCTTTTAATACTTCAATACGGTCTGTATTGTAAATATCACGATAAGTTTGCACATCGTCACGCAGACCATCCAGAAAAAAGTCACCAGTCGTTGCATTGCCACGGAAAATCAATGCGTCACGGTTGCCTTCACCTTGCGCAGCTTGCACGCCAGGCACATATTGCACAGCTTGCGAAATGCTTTGAATCGATTGGTCTTTAATTAAATCTTGCGGAATCACTGTAATGGATTGTGGCGTGTCGCGTAATTCAGTATCTGTTCTAGTTGAAGAGCTGCTTTTTTTTGCGTTATAGCCTTTTACTGGCTGCGTATCGCTTATTGCTGGCGCAGTCACATTGACCTCTTCTAATTTGACCGTGCTGGTTTCAGCTAGTGCATGATTTGAAAAAAACATAACACTAGTTAGTGCACTACTAACGGCGATGGTTAATAAAGATAGTTTGGGGTGATGCGCCTGATTTTTTGGCGTTGTAGCGTAATACATTTGAATCTCCGAGATGATATGAGTTATTTTTTAGAATTTTTTTATTAAAATTTATAATCGAATTTTAACATCAATGAGAAGTATTATTGTTTGTGATTAGATTTGGAGTAACGGTGTCTGGGCAGTATTTTATTGCTTGTTGTAAAAGAGATACTTTTGGCGTGGAATCTTATGTAATTGCCAATTTTTAATGGCCCAATTCCATATTTCAGCCGGCTGACTATTTATAATCTCAGCAGGCGGATTTTGCCCCAAAAAATCCAATGCATGAAACAAAGTTTGTCCTGCAAACTGCGTGTCAACTGCTGGTGCTTTGGTTTGTTTGCTTAGTTTTTCACCCGCTGCATTCGTTGCTATGGGTACGTGTGTGTAGATTGGTTGAGTTAACCGCAATAATTGCTGCAAATAAATTTGGCGCGGGGTAGATGCAAGTAAATCTGCGCCACGTACGATATGGGTTACGCCTTGTGCGGCGTCATCCACGACTACCGCTAATTGGTACGTGAACAAGCCATCAGCACGTTTGAGTACGAAATCACCGCTATCCGTGCTTAAAGTTTGGCAGATATTGCCCTGTATTACGTCATTAAAACTGATTGGCGCAGAGTTGGTTTTAATGCGAAAAGCAGCAGCTGTATTGGGTTTGATGGCATGCTGCAAACAGGTGTTTGGGTAGATTAACCCTTCAATACCCAGATGATTGCTAGAATCGGCAATTTCTTTGCGTGTGCAGGTGCAGGGGTAAGTTAAATGCTGCTTTTGTAGTTGATTAAATGCATCAGCGTAATATTGGCTACGTTGGCTCTGGTAGGTAATTTTGTCGTCCCACTCAAAACCAAAAGTTTCAAGCTGCTGCAAAATGGTGTTTACTGCGCCAGCTATTTCGCGTGGTTGGTCTAAATCTTCAATGCGCAGTAACCATTTTCCGGCATTGGCTTTTGCATCACAATAACTGGCGACGGCGGCAATTAAAGAGCC
Source organism: Pseudomonadota bacterium (assembly GCA_040387515.1). GTDB lineage: Bacteria > Pseudomonadota > Gammaproteobacteria > Burkholderiales > Methylophilaceae > Methylotenera_A. Next base: position 5,275 of record JAZKDP010000003.1, on the reverse strand, counting down.
AAAGTGCAATGGTCCAGTGGGTGAGGGTGCGTATCGGCCAATGTAGTGCATATCAATACAAAATGAATGCCAGTTAATTAAGCGTATTTAGAATAAGCGAGCTTTGAATAAATTTATTTTATCGTAAATGTATCTTGGGTGAATAGGCCGCTAATGCACAATTGGTACGTACGGCGGAATATGCCAAGTTTGCAATTGTTTGCCCAGTAACTGCAAATTACATTCTAAGCGTTCAGCGCCGTTTGCGGTTACTTCAAATACATAAAGCCGCTGTAATTGTGCGTGGCCTCGGTTATCGCGCCCCAGTCTGACTTTGTTGCATGCAACCGTTTCATCTAATAGTTGTAATTGGTAACGCTGGGCCAACTCCCGCCCCAACATAATTGCAATCTCACGTTTGGAAACGGTATCTTGCCAAAACCAAGCGAGAAACAACATAATAATGAGTAAGATGAGCTCGAACATATTTTTACTTTTTTGATTATAAATAAACACTTAAAACAGTGTTGGATGAAATGTAAGTGAATTACGGCGGTATTACCTTTAGTTATATGCGTGATTTATTATATTTTTCAATAGATTATGCAGTAGAATCTAAAAATATAGTTTAACTCACTTTAACAATTCAGCTTTAACAAACTAGCTATTTAATTATGATTCAACAACGTGAACAACAAGCGCTGGAAGTTTATTTTAAGCTATTAACGGTTAAGGGTTTTGGACCTGAAACATTTGTGCAGCGCATTAGTTTTTTAAATAAATTGCTACCACTATTAGCCGATAAAAGTACCAATGGTGGGGAATATCGACTTGCGATTGAGTTGATGATGGATTCAATAACAGAGTCCGATTGGCCCGAAAGCCTAGTCATTGCGCGTGAATATTATCCCTTTTGGATTGACGATTTAAAGGCGGTTGCACAATTTAGCAAAAGCGCTACTAAAGATCAGCTACCAATTGAATGGAAGCCGGTAGAAGTGACCTTAAGCAGTTTGTGGCATAGCGTTGACCAGGAAAAATTTTCAACCACCGATAGTTGGGCTTTAAAGGCCTACACAAAAGCATTGCGTAACGAAAATGCCGAACAAACCTTAATTGATACGCGCTTAAAATTGGCTAAGGTTTTGTTAGTGCGATTACGGGATGCACCAGATAAAAGTAATAAAATTTATCGTACAACTGTAGATGCGACATTGCCTTTGTTTGAAGTGAAGAAAAATCGCCGTTTATTTTTAGTGGTTGTACGCGAATTCTTTCATTTTTGGTCAGGTAATCCAGACGCAGAAAAATACATTCTAAATGGTAATACTGTCAGCATGTTATAGCTATAGTTCTTACACACAGATTTTGCACAAAATTGGTGCTGCTAATTATGCAGCGCACTAACTTTGTGCAATTCAATCGGTTCTCGTAAAAAATTCCCTTAATAATCAATCCGGTGTTAGTGGCTTAATTATTGCTTCTATTGCCCAGTTTTATAATAAATACACTAGCTTTATATATTTATGGGGAGATAAAAATGGAAGCACTCGTTTCGGCGAATGATGTTTTATTTGTATTGCTGGGCGCAATTATGGTGCTGGCGATGCATGCAGGTTTCGCCTTTCTGGAAGTTGGCACGGTTCGTAGTAAAAATCAGGTAAATGCCTTGGTTAAAATTATGGTGGATTTTTCTATATCAACCATTGCCTATTTTTTCATTGGGTACAGCATCGCTTATGGCGTGAGTTTTTATAGTAGCGCGGAAATACTCTCCGCTAAAAATGGCTTCGATTTAGTTAAGTTTTTTTTCTTATTAACTTTTGCTGCGGCGATTCCAGCCATTGTTTCAGGCGGTATTGCAGAACGCGCAAAATTTAACCCACAAGTAGCCGCCACTTTTTTAATTGTCGGCTTTGTATATCCGTTTTTTGAAGGCATCGCATGGAACAGCCATTTTGGTTTTCAAGATTGGTTATTAACCAATTTTGGTGCCAAATTTCATGATTTTGCTGGTTCCGTTGTTGTGCATGCAATGGGCGGTTGGATTGCCTTAGTCGCAGTCATTTTATTAGGCGCGCGTGCTGGGCGTTATAGTAAAGATGGCCGTTTGCATGCTTACCCACCTTCTAATATTCCGTTTTTAGCACTTGGTGCATGGATACTAACTGTGGGATGGTTTGGATTTAACGTGATGTCTGCGCAAGCAGTGCAAGGCATTTCTGGTTTGGTCGCGGTGAATTCATTAATGGCTTTAGTAGGCGGTACGCTTGCCGCTTTACTGGTCGGCAAAAATGACCCTGGTTTTGTGCATAACGGGCCTTTAGCTGGCTTGGTGGCAATATGTGCTGGTTCAGATGTCATGCATCCACTTGGCGCATTAGCAACCGGTTTAGTGGCTGGCGGCTTATTTGTATGGGCATTTAACTTAACGCAAAATCGTTTAAAAATTGATGACGTACTGGGTGTGTGGCCTTTGCATGGATTATGTGGTGCTTGGGGTGGATTGGCGGCCGGTATTTTTGGCACAAAAACGTTGGGCGGTATGGGCGGCGTTAGTTTTATCTCGCAATTAATCGGCACAGGCTTGGGCGTGGCGATTGCCGTTTTCGGTAGTTTTATTGTGTATGGCTCACTTAAAAAAATAAGTGGTATTCGCATGAGCGCAGAACATGAGTTTGACGGCGCTGACTTGAGTATTCACAAGATCAGCGCAACCGCTGATGATTAATGCGAGTAAAGTTATTTAGGTAAGATCGTTTAAGCAAAATTCCCAGTAAATGATTCTGGCAAAATAAACGCCATGCTAAAATAGTGCATGGCGTTTTTTCATGTAATTATTCCAGCTGCAGGCGTTGGTAACCGTATGGCAAATGTGCTGCCTAAGCAATACATTGCGCTAGGTGGTAAGCCGATGATTTCACACAGCATTCAAGTCTTTTTCAATCATCCGCGTATTGCGGCGATTCACGTAGCGCTAAATCCTGAAGATGATTTTTGGCGAAGTTTATCGTTAGAGCCAGAAAGTCGCCTGCACTTGCATTACACGGGCGGCAAAACCAGAGCTGAAACAGTGTTGAACACATTGCATGCCATTGCGCCGCAATTGCATGAAGATGATTGGATATTGGTGCATGACGCGGCTAGACCAGGTTTAACGCATACGTTATTGAGTCAATTGATTAATACATTAGAAGCTGACGCCGTTGGCGGCTTGCTGGCGCTGCCCGTAGCGGATACCTTAAAACAGTCCGCGGCTGATCATCAGGTGAAGCAGACTATTCCACGCGCCAATTTATGGCAGGCACAAACGCCGCAAATGTTTCGTTATGGCACGTTGAAAACTGCCTTAAGTCAATTTAAAGACAGCGTTACTGATGAAGCTGAAGCGATTGAAGCGTTAGGGCTAAGCCCTAAGTTAGTGCAAGGCGAGTTGCGTAATTTAAAAGTGACTTATCCGCAAGATTTAATATTATTAGAAGCACTTTTTAGCAAGGAAAGCCTGTGACAAATAATTTGATGATACGAATCGGTCATGGTTTTGATGTGCACGCACTGGTGGCTGGGCGAAAATGTATTATTGGCGGCGTAGATGTTCCGCACAATAAAGGTTTAGATGGTCATTCCGATGCGGATGTTTTATTGCATGCAATATGTGATGCGTTACTAGGTGCAGCAGCGCTGGGTGATATTGGTAAGCATTTTCCGCCGACTGATGATCGCTACAAAGGTATTGATTCACGGCAGTTATTGCGTCATGTGGTGGCATTGCTGCATGCTAAAAATTACGCTGTGAATAATATTGATGCCACAGTGATTTGTGAAGCACCAAAGTTATCACCGCACACCTCACAAATGAGCGCCAATATTGCCGCCGATTGCCAGATTGAAATCAATCAGGTGAATGTAAAAGCGACTACAACAGAAAAGTTGGGCTTTACTGGCCGCGGTGAAGGCATAGCCTCTGAATCAGTCTGTACGATTGTTGGTATTTAATAACTGAATTTATCACACATATTTTGTGTGTCACCTTAAACTGAATTGTGCCATTTCTAGGCAGTTAGCTTTTTAACAGTTATTTTCTAGCGGCTGAATTGCAACCAATCAGCCTTTTAATCATCATAAATTGCACAAGTTAACCATTAAAAGTTACCAAAAATTCATCAAAAAATTACGATAAAAAGCAAAAAAACTCATGTTTAAATGGTTTGAACAACTTAGCCCTCCTTTTTCTGAACGCTTAATTAGCATACCACCCAAGAATTTTTGGCAGTTTGCATGGGGCTGTACAGAAGGTTTCCGCCCCTATTTGGCGGGCATGACGATATTCACAGGGTTGATTGCTGCGTTTGAAGCCTTGCTGTTCGCCATGATGGGTAAATTGGTTGATTGGTTAAGCAATATCCCGCCTGCTGAATTGTGGGTGCGCGAAGGCGAGCATTTAATCTGGCTATCCGTTATTCTGCTTTTTAGCGTGGTATTTATTGTGCTGCAAACGCTATTCAAACATCAAACATTAGCAGGCAATTTCCCTATGCGCATGCGCTGGAATTTTCATCGGTTGATGTTGAATCAAAGCATGAGTTTTTATCAAGATGAGTTTGCCGGCCGTGTATCGGCAAAGGTCATGCAAACTGCGCTGGCTGTGCGCGATGTATGGTTTATAGTCGCCGATATCATGGTGTACGTAGTAGTTTATTTTGGCAGTATGGTCGCGATTGTTGGCTTTTTTAACCCATTAATTATGTTGCCATTTTTGATGTGGTTGGCAACTTACATTATCTCGCTCAGTTATTTTGTGCCGCGTTTAAGCAAGCTTTCGCAAAATCAGGCGGATGCACGTAGCCTAATGACAGGGCGAATAACCGATGCATATACCAACATCAGTACAGTTAAATTGTTCTCACATGCGGGTCGTGAGGCGGGGTACGCTAAATCTGCCATGCATGAGTTTTTAGGTACCGTACATGGGCAAATGCGCTTGGTCAGCCAAGTCGAAATTGTGAATCATGTGCTGAATATGCTGTTAATCATCGCCACCAGCTTAACGGCCTTGTGGTTGTGGAGCAAAGGTGAGGTGACTGTAGGCGGCTTAGCGGCAGCAACGGCTATGGCGCTGCGTTTAAACGGTGTTTCGCATTGGGTGATGTGGGAAATGACATCACTTTATGAGCAAGTAGGCACGGTGCAAGACGGCATTAACACGCTGACGACACATAATAATATCGTTGATGCGCCAAACGCAAAACCGCTAGTTGTTCAACAGGGCGAGGTGAAGTTTGATGCGGTGCATTTC
>JAZKDP010000002.1:0-98715 GCA_040387515.1 Pseudomonadota bacterium | reverse complement strand
AGAATGTCCAAGATAAAGTAGCAGCACCAGTTGCGATTGTTGTGTTGATTAAAGCTAATGCAGCATAACCGTTGGCTTCTAAGTTAGAACCAGCGTTAAAGCCGTACCAACCTACCCATAGTAAAGCAGCACCAACCATTGTTAAGGTTAAGCTGTGTGGTGTCATTGACTCTTTACCGTAGCCGATACGTTTACCTAATACATACGCAGCCACTAAACCAGCTACACCCGCATTAATATGAACAACTGTACCACCAGCAAAATCCAGTGCACCTTTAGCCCATAACCAACCTGCGTTTGCAACGACTGTATTTAATGATTCAGCTGTTGTAATTGCATCAGGACCGTCCCAATACCAAACCATGTGCGCCATTGGCAAATAAGCGAATGTGAACCATAACGTCATAAATGCTAATACTGCAGAGAACTTCATACGCTCAGCAAAAGCACCAACAATCAAAGCAGGCGTAATAGCAGCAAACGTTAATTGGAAGCCTACAAAGGTTAACTCAGGAATGTAAACACCTTTACTGAAAGTTGCGCCTAGTGATTCAGGCGTAATGCCAGCCAAGAATGCTTTACTTAATCCGCCAAAGAATGGATTACCGCCTGTGAAAGCCACGCTGTAGCCATAAATTGCCCACAAAACTGCCATGAGTGAGAAGATCATGAATACTTGCATCAACACAGAAAGCATATTTTTTTGACGAACTAAACCGCCATAAAACAATGCCAAACCAGGAATCACCATTAAGGTAACTAAGATGGTAGAAACCAACATCCAGGCGGTATCGCCTTTATTTGGAACAGGTGTTGCAGCGGCTTCTGCTGGTGTAGCTGCAGCTTCAACAGGTGCATCTTCGGTAACCACTTCAGAGGTTGTTTCAACCGTCGTCGTTTCTACCGTGGTGTTTGCACCATCTGTTGCAGTTTCTACAGTTGTAACCGTTGCATCCGGTAAATCTTCTGCAAAACTATTCGTGCTCACTGCGCCAATGCTCATCAGGGCGACTAGCGATAAAACAGATAATAATTTTTTCATTTTATATGCCCCTTATAGCGCTTCAGGCCCGGTTTCACCGGTACGGATGCGATAAACTTGTTCTAGATTGAAGACAAAAATCTTGCCATCGCCAATTTTGCCAGTTGCAGCAGCTTTCTCAATCGCATCCACCACTTGGTCTAGCATGTCATCTTTGATGGCGATCTCGAGTTTTACTTTAGGTAAAAAATCCACTACATATTCTGCACCACGGTATAGCTCAGTATGGCCTTTTTGACGACCAAACCCTTTCACTTCTGTGACAGTGATGCCTTGTACGCCTATATTCGACAAGGCTTCACGCACTTCATCAAGCTTAAAAGGCTTGATAATTGCGGATACAAATTTCATGTTGTTCTCCCGTTGGTAGGTAATGGGTAGGTTAGCAGTGTCACTAACCTACCCTGTTTGAGTTGAATGGAAAAATTAGAATACACGACCAATTGTTGCAATCCAACGGTTGTCAGATAAATCTTTAACTTCAAAACTACCGTTAAAACTTGCACCGCCAAAGCCACGAGTGCTCCAGTAACCAGTGTCACTAGCACCTACATAATATACACCAGCATTCCAACCTTCAGAACCAGCCACTTTAAATGATTTACTTAAACCAATTTTATAGTCAGTATAGTCAGGATCATCTTCATTCAAAGCGTTGGCACTACTAGCTTGTGATAAATCAAGTTTGCCTGATACGTTTAAGTGACCAACGTGACCAATCAATGTCAAGCCGTACCATGGCAATGGATACGCAGCATTTAATTCTAAGTAAGTTGTGCCGCTAGTGCCGCCATCCCAACCTGTTTTCTTCTCAGCACCAAACCAATCGCCTAAAGTCACAGATGCTTTAGCACTGATCCATTTGTATGATAAACCAACGTTTGCTTCATAAGTATCCCAGCGACCGCCATCAGGAGTTTGATTAGCCGCGCCTTGGAAGTTATATTTTTTCCAGCTTCCGCCCGGATAAAAATAACCAATAGCACCTACTGAGTAACCCAAGCCTTCAACTGCATCAATCGTACCGTTGTAGCCACCATAAAGGTCTAGCTCAACTGAGGCGTCTGGAAAGGTGTTTGGTGAAACAGTTGAACCCCATACACCAACAAACAAGCCACTAGAGTGTGCAATATCAAAACCACCTTGAACTGCTGGCTTGTGCCATGATTGTGAAATACCGCGTGTATAGTAATCAGATACAAAGCCGACGTTTGATGTTGCTGTAAAGCTTGATGCTGGTGCGGCTTCAGCAGCAGGCGCAGCTTCTTCTGCAGCATAAGAAAATGTTGGTACGGCGAGTGCGCTAAGTACGGCAATCGATAATAATGAATTACGCATTGTGTATCCCCTAATGTGTTGTGAAAATTAAGTAGTTCTAACCACGATATTGACTAGCAAGGCGCGTGCCAACAAAATAACTATAAAAATCAATGTGTTATATTTTTTACTGATAAACTTATCATTATTAATCAACCCTAAAAATCTGTTAAACTGCATCAAAATACCGAGAAAACATTATGTTGAATTCACCACAATTTCAAGAATTATCAAATAAAATCAAAGACATAGTTAAATCATCCCCTTTGGCCGATGTAGATAAAAATGTCCATGCACTAATTAAGGGCGCGCTCACCAAAATGGAGCTTGTGACGCGTGAAGAATTTGACGTGCAAGCGGAGGTGTTGCGGCATGCTCGCGAGCAACTGGACAGCTTGGAAATAAAACTTGCAGCGCTCGAAGCGCAGATCAAGCAAAAATGAATCTAGCCGTTTTGCACAGCCGCGCCTTAAATGGCATGGATGCGCCAGAAGTAGTTGTCGAAGTCCATCTTGCAAATGGCTTGCCAAGCTTTACTATACTGTGTACTATTAATTTTATAATCACTTGAAGGCATCGAATTGTGCCAGTGAGTGTTTTTGCTCATGACGTGCACAGACTATTAACTTATGCACTGTTGCTGGGCAATATGATTTAGGAATGGTTATTTTGCTATTTCTGATCTGATTGTTTTAGCTGTATTACTAAGAGTGCTATCTAATTCACCATTTTCTACAGCCTTCTTCAAAAGCTCTATTGCAGGAATTAAAGTTTCAAGATTATCAACCTCAATACCAGTCTTCCCTTTCTGCAATTCAATCCTTTTATTTGCATACCTCACTTCAAAAATAACTTTTCCTTCTGGTGTTATATACCACCAAGGCTTAATTCTACGTTGCCATTCAACTTGTTCACGTTGACCAGTTTCAAGTTTAAAAGACTTAAAACTTTGTACGAAATAATCAGAGCCTTCTGATTTAGCTTTTGCGCACTCAAATTGATGACCTAATTTATTTAATAAATTGCTCCGCCTTTGTAATGTTGGTGATAAGTTTGCAGGTCTACTTGCAGCTATTACTTTTAAACCATCTAAATAACCCATTTTAAAATCTCCAATAACGAATTTAATAAAATCACTGGTATTTTTAATACGAGTGAATGAATTGATATGAATTTTAAAATTCAAATCAAGAAAATGTAACATTTTGATAATTATGTTACATTAACTAAGGCTATTATATAATATAACCCATTGAATTATATATGTTATTTTGATGCCACAAGCTAAATCATTAACTATTTCACAATTAGAACAGGTACTAGATTCAATCAAGCCAACTCGATATTCAGCTCGTGATAGGGCAATGATCTTACTAAGTTTTTGGTCTGGAATGCGAGTTGGTGAAATAGCTGCTTTAAAGATTAGCGATGTATTAACGCTGGAAGGAACAATTATGGATGAAATACGACTTAAGCCAGAACAAACGAAAGGTAAAAACCATAGAATGGTTATGATTGGACTTAAGCTTTGTAATGAACTGAATATTTATATTTCCACACTTGACCCAACCGATGATAGCAAGCCATTGTTTATATCTCAAAAGACACGAAAGAAATTCAATCCTAACGCATTGGTACAAAAATTTAGGCGTATGTACGAAAGTGCTGGAATTTATGGTGCAACTAGTCATAGTGGGAGAAGAACGTTTATAACTCAGTTGGCTAATAAAGGCATAAGTGTAAGAGTATTACAATCTCTAGCAGGACATAAAAGTATAGTAACAACTCAGTTATATATTGACGTTAATGATGAAATGAAACGAACCGCAGTTAACATGGTTTGATGCAAGCTCTTACACTTTATAACTAGCTTCAAAATAACTTTTAGCAAACTTATTAAGTTATATTAAGATTCAATATAAATTCACCAAAAACTAAAACAATTAATGGAATCGAATATGACAAATAGCCTTCCAAATCCAATAAAGCACGCAATAGAATCTGGAGATGCTATTCTTTTTTTAGGATCTGGGGCATGTTTCAATGCTTTAGTGAATGGAATTCAAACTAGAATTCACGGAGAAGCACTCAAAAATAAGCTTTCCGATACTTTTTTAGAAGGTAAGCACAAAGATAAATCTTTAATGACTGTAGCTGATTTAGCTCGAAGCGATGCATCCTTAGTTAAAGTGCAATCATTTATAAGAGAAACATTTATAAATTTGAGACCTGCACCATTTCACTTAAAAATTGCAAAATTCCGTTGGCGAGCAATAGTTACAACAAATTATGATTTGGTCATCGAAAGAGCATACGAAGAGTGCGATAAACCACTTCAAAAATTGATGCCTGTAACAAAAGACGGTGATGAATTAGAAGCCGCTTTATCAGAACAAAACAGTGTTCCCTATCTAAAGCTTCATGGGTGCATAACCAATTATGCTGATATTAAAGTGCCATTAGTTTTAGATTCAAACGAATATTCAAAATTTAAAAAAGGCAGGGAACATTTAGTAAAAACTTTCACTGAATGGGCTACACAACATCCAATTATTTTTTGTGGATACAGCTTGAATGACGAAAATATAAAAGACATTCTGTTCGACATTGGCGATACGAGTCAACAGCGAGATTCATATTTGTATGTTGATTTAGAGTTTGACAGTATTCTCACCAGATTTTGGCAATCAAGACGAATTACTCCATTTGCTTCGAATTTTGAGAATTTTTTAACCAGACTTGAAGAAGAAATCCCACTTGCCCAGCGCATGTTGGCGCAACATTTTACACGCAATAGTTTGTCAATCGCCAAATTTATCCCGTCACACGACAACCCTTCAAATAGTTTATTACAGTACCTCACAGAAGAACTGTTTCACGTGGAAGTGGACATGCCAGCGATGAGTGCCGTTGATCCAAAAGGGTTTTATTCAGGTTTAGATGTTTCTTTCAACCCGATTTATAACAATTTAGATATACATAGACAACTTTTATCTCAATTACTAAATACAGCTGTAATGGATACTTTGAAGAGTGATCAGCCGAAGTTGTTTTTAATCAAAGGATATGCAGGATGTGGTAAATCCGTATTTTTAAAAAGACTTGCATTAGAAACTAGCCGACTTTTAGATCAACCGTTAACTGTATTTTTAAAAGAAGGCGCGATACTAAGATCCAATTTAATCTTAGAATTACAACAGTTAGTTAATTCTAGGATTTATCTATTTGTAGATGATTCGATAGAGTTTCAGGATGAAATCGATATTTTATTAGAACGCGCAAAAATTGAAAATGTTCCAATAACTATAATCGCAACTGCACGTACAAATGAACTGTCAATTTATGGGAAAAGTCTTTTAAAAAATATCACTAAAGATTTCGAGTTATTTGATTTAGAAAGTGGAGAAGTAGGACCACTTTTAGAAAAGTTGTCAAAATTCAAAATATTAGGACCATTGGAGCAATATACGGATGACGAGAAACAAGTATTTATAGCTAAATTTTATGGTCAGCAGCTACTAGTTGCTTTACATGAAATCACTTTCGGAGACAGTTTCGAAAGCATTTTGACAACAGAATTTGAAAAAATAATACCTAGGGAAGCGCAGCAATTATATTTAGATATTTGTACGCTTCATCAATCTGGCGTAGGAGTTCGCGCAGGATTAATTTCGAGAATATCTGGATTTAAAATAACAGTATTAAACGATTTTTTAAATGGTCCGTTGGCAAGAGTTGTAAGAATAAATTACGATGCAAAATATCGTGATTATGTTTACAAAAGCAGACATCAGGAAATATCAAAAATGATATTCTCGTTAAGCATTAGTGATCCTGATGCTCGTGCGTATCAATTAATTAGAATTCTCAACAAAATTGATCTTGACTATTCAAGTGATCGAAAAGCTTTTTTTGAATTAGTTAAGGGCAAACGGCTTGCGGAGTTATTTGAGCGTAAAGATTTAGCATTATTAGTATTTGATGCTGCTGAAAAAGCTACCCCACCAACCTCATATCTTTACCACCAAAAAGCAATATTAGAACTTAATCACGTTAATGGTAATGATGAAACAGCTAATGAACTTTTAAGGCTTGCAGAAATAGCAATACAAGAAGAGGGATATAAAGATGCTAGCATTCAACATACAAAAGCTAATCTATTAAGGAAAAGAGCATTATCAGCCACTTCACCCATTGAACGAGAAAGATATCGTGCTGATGCTCGAAGTATTTTAAAGCCACAAGTTTCCAAAAACGACAGCTCATATCCAGAGCATTTACTCGGCTTAGTTCTAATGGATGAACTACGAGATTACTTTGATCATAAAAAAGAGCAATCTGAGAAAGAACATAAAAATTTAGGTGAAGAATCAATTATTAGAATTACATCTGAACTATCAAAGTTGATTGACGAACAGTTATTAAAAAGCCCTAATGATGCTCCGATGACAAAGCTACGTTCTGACTTTTTAAAAGTAATTGGAAAACAGCCATTAGCAATTTTAGTTTTGGAAAGTTTTCATAAAAAAAATCCAAGCAACTCTGCAATTACTAGAATTTATGCAGAAGCATTATATTCAAATGATAAAAAAGACGTTGCTATGGATGTTATACGTACAGCAGTTTTGGCATCTCCTAATGACAAGCTGGCTAGTTTATCTTTAGCAAAAATGCTTATTAAGACAGATGAATTTGCTAATTCAGCTACAATCCTATCATTTTTAAGACGTAGCTTTTCAGATGGGGATAGCCATTATGAAGCTAGATTTCTATTTGCTAGATGCAATTTGCTTTATGGGGATTTAGCTAGGGGAAAGAATGAATTCATACAATTACAAAGAGTTTACTTGCCTTTACGGGACAATCAATTTTTCCCAGTTTTAAATTCTGACGGATCTGAACTAAGATATTCAGGAAAAATCTTGTCCAAACAAGCTGGTTTCGGTTTCATCGCCTCGAGCGAATTACGTTTTAACGTATTTTTCAAACAAGATGGAATTAAATCAACAGAATGGCAATTGATGAAAGTCGGGCATGCAGTTGAATATACACTTGGCTTTACTTTTAGAGGTTCAATTGCAATAAATATTAAACTAAAATCTGGCACTCAATTAAATATAGTTAATTAATAAATTTGAATCTAATATATTTTAAAATCCAATAATTAAGTTCAGGTAATCCTTATTTTAAGTCGCAATTATTGTTACAATAATTGTATGGAAGATAATTATAAATCAAAATCCACACCCAATCGGATTATTACTGAGATTCTTGGTCGTCCGTCAGGTACAGGCAAATTTAAAGAGTCCACATCTGTCATTCGCGTACCAAAAAGTCAAAAACCAATCATCCTTAATTTTCTAGATGCCTATAACAAAACACGCAAAGCCAATACAGATTTAGATGAAAGCTTTTATAACGAGCTCGAAAGCTTTCAAATAAGTTTTAAAGATAATCTGTCATTACCAATGGGTGGCACAAAATTGGATGCTGGCTTCGGTAATATGATCGAAGACTGGATGGATGATGAGTTAGAAATAAAAGAATATCTGATTGACGATATTGAAATGTCCTTCCTCAAAATCATAGGCGGACTATCAATGAATCTTGCAGGGCTATTACCTGGCACTGTGGCTGTGGTTGATCGATCCAAAGATGCAAAGGCTGGCGATATCATCATGGCAGAATTTAATGGCAAGGAAACCGTTAAGTATCTAGGCTATGCGCCAGAAGGCAATCCTCAATTAATCCCGCATTCAACAGAAGATTTCCCTACAGTCACCGTGTCTGAATATGATGACTTTCGAGTAGTAGGCGTAATCAATACATGGTTTATGAGACGCAATAAGCCCCGATCGCCATCCGTCAAATTGCGCTAATCCATTGTCGTTGATTTAAATGCTTTGACCTTGAAAGCATTAGATAATTGAAGGATGAGTTAGAATCAATTCAATCTCAAATAAATATAATAATTCAGATGAAAATCATAACAGCAATAATATTTCTTTTGTTTTCTGTAGTTGCATCAGCAGAAACTATATCTGGTCGTGTTGTTGGAATAAGTGACGGTGATACTGTCACAATCCTAGACGTAACAAATACTCAATATAAAATCCGCCTGTCTGGCATTGACTCACCCGAGAAAAAACAAGCATTTGGTTCTGTCGCAAAGAAAACACTTTCTGATCTAATTTACGGTAAGCAAGTGGATGTAAATTATTCAAAATTAGATCGTTATCAGCGAATTGTCGGCAAAATTCAATTCGGTAATCAAGATATTAATTTGGCTATGATAAAAGCGGGCATGGCTTGGCACTTTACAAAATATCAAAAAGATCAACCATTCGAAGATCGCTTAAATTATTTGCACGCCCAGATGGATGCTGAAAAGCAAAAAAATGGTTTGTGGATTGATCCTAATCCAATACCACCTTGGGAATTTAGAAAATCCAAAAGAAATAAATAAATTGCTTTTAATCCAGCTCCTAAAAAGAACTAAAAATGGATAAACCTTTAAAATTTTCGCTCAATATTGATTTTTTAAATAAACATCCTAAACCCGATTTATCTGGACATCAAAATCAATTTAAAAATATTGAAGGCACATTGGCTGAATTGGCTGAAGCAATAAAAGCTGGTGAAGCCTTCAGTTATCAGTTTCATTTTGAAGAACGGAAAACCTCAAATTTTTTGTGTTCGGATATTATAGTCATCGATATTAATGATGGTCGGACAATTACACAGGCGCTCAAGAACCCATTAATTCAATCCCATTCTAGTCTTCTATATACAACAATTAACCATACACCCGACAAGCACCGCTTACGCTTAATATTTGTTCTGCCTAAAACGATTGATGATGTGAAACAATTTAAAGCCGCGACTAAGTCTTTAGCCAGACGATTGGGCGCGGATATGACTACGACCGATGGCGCTAGAATGTTTTATGGTTGTAAAGATGGTTATCAACAAATATTCGATAATAAAATTTCAAATGAATTATTGGATGAATTGATTGCGGATGGATTAACTGAAACAGATAGCGATTCAATCACCAATAGATCAACTATAAGTAAGTCCAAACATACACTTAAACCATATTTTCAACTCAAAACTCGTAAAGGCGACATTGTTAAATTTGCCGATTTTAGGCATAAAACCAATGTTTACTGCCCATTTCATCATGATGAAAATGCCATTGCATTTGTTAATTTGAATCATCAATCAATACCATATTTATTCTGCGCTTATTGTCAGTATACAAGGTGGTTAGAAGGCTATAAAAGTAAATTCGATTTCGATGGTTTTGAAAAAATTGTGCGTGAGTATATTGATAATCCACCGTTAAAAAATGCAAAACCAGTGTCGCCATTGGCTCAATTTTTATACGATGAAATACCTTCATGGCATGAAAGCATTCACTTTACAAAAAATGAATTCCTCAAGATTCCCAAAATTGATTATGGTTTGACCTTTATTAAAAGTCCGAAAGGATCGGGTAAAACATTCTTTTTAAAACAACATCTTGATAAATTGATTTTGAATCAGAATGGTTCAGCATTTAGTTTAGAAAATTTTGCCAATGAATTAGATCAAGACCTAAACGTATCCATTTATAACGATAAAAAAGTATTGCTGATTGGACATAGGCAAGCTTTGATTAGCGAAATGTGTTCGCGGTTAGGACTAATCTGTTATTTGGATGTTAAAAATACGCGTGAACTGGCAAAAGGGAACAATCCAAATTATGGCGTTTGTTTAGATAGCTTATGTACTGCACTGGAGCATCCTGGAAAATGGGATCTCATTATCATTGACGAATCTGAACAGGTGCTTTCACATCTTCTGTCAGAAACTTTAGGTGATAAGCGAACGGAAATATTCAATCAACTGAATACTTTGGTTAAAAATGCAAAAAGTGTCATCGCATTAGACGCTGACTTAGGGTGGATCACTTTTAATACACTGACGAGGATGACCAAAGCCAAATCAGAAAGCGTTACGCCAATTAATATATACATCAATGAATGGCAGTCGAATCAGGAACCTATATTTATTTATCCGGCTGCATCGCAGTTAATCGATCATTTAAAACAATCGATAATAGATGGTAAAAAAGTATTCGTTTCATCTAACTCCAAAAGTAAGATTCAATCTTTAGAAAAATCCATTCAGGATTTGGCTGCTGATTTAAATATTCAGATTCCCATGATTGCCATCACTTCTGAAAATTCAAAATCGATCGACTGCCAAAAGTTTATTGCGAACATCAAAACGGAAATTAAGCAGTTTCAAGTCATTCTTTCATCACCATCATTGGGTACGGGCATCGATATCACTTTTCTGGATAACGCTAAAGAGATTGATTGCGTTTATGGCTTGTTTGAAAACAGAATCAACTCGCATTTTGAAATAGATCAACAGTTAAGAAGAGTTCGCCATCCAAAAGAAGTGCATGTATGGATATCGCCAACTTGGTACAACTTTGAAACTGAATTTGAAGTAGTTAAAGACGAGTATCTGAATAACAACTTCCTGATCAATTTGTATTATGAACAAGTCCTTGAAAGTGATCCTCTCAAGATATCAAATAAGTTCATCGGTAATTTTTTGATGATGGCCACCTTAATTACGGTTTACCAAAGGGCTTCTAAAAACAACCTAAAACGAAACTTTATTCAGTACAAACAAAGTGAAGGATTCCAGATCGTAGAAGTACCTCACGATGAAGATCTAATGAAGGCTGGAAGAGACTTTTATAAAATTGGTTTGAATTTGTTAAGCGAACAAAATATCGCTGAAACACTAAAAAGTTTGCCGTTAACTAAAAAGGAATATGAAGCGATTATTGAAAAGTTAGATAGTAATGATAAGGAAGTTACGCGAGGCGAATTTTATTCATTAAAGCGTACAAAGCTGGAATTATTTTATCGAGCGACGATTGATAGGAAAATGATCGTTGATGACGAAAAATACAAGCTTCGTCGTGGCATTTCCGCATATGAATTTGTGACGAATATTGACAGAATTAAAGATGCGCTAGCTGATAAATATTCAAGCTTTATGAATCTTCGTGAACAAGGCATCTATGAAAAAATACTGCCAAGCAAAAGCAGCGCAGCGCTGCTTTTGCATGATCTTTTTACCAAAACACCCATTTTTAGGGATAACAGTTTTCAGCCTTGGATTGAATACACAAGCTCGAATTTGATGGATTTCATTAAGCATGTCATCAAACATAAATCGTTTATCGAAAATCACTTACGAATAAGCATTCGAACCGATATCAGTATTAAGCCTGCACAACAACTTGGCCAACTGTTAAAAGAAGTTGGTCTTGGACATTGGTATGCTAAATCAAGGGTCAAAAAAGGTCAGAAAATTTATTATTACAAACTTGACCCAGATAAATTGCGCAATGTTTCAGACATCGTAGCCAGAAGAAACAAGTATTTGGTTGAATGGGATTTTTATAACGATATGCATAAGTTTGCGCTTGAAGACTTGGAATGATTTGAATGCAGGATAACTAAAATTTTATTTAAAGAAATATAAAAAAAATGGTTAGTTATCTTTTAAATAGTTAGCTTGATTTGCTGTGTTTGTTCTGTATTAACTTGTTTGGCTATAAATAGTCTTATACATTTAAAAACCCAGAATTATGGACAAAGCTTTATTGGTTAAAAAATTAATTGAATGGTCTGCTAATGACAGCAAAGGCTACTTTGTCACCTTGAACGCAAGGACAAATGACAAGATTCAATTTGAACAAGATTTAAGCAAATTTGCACATAAGCTAAATGATTACTGCTATGGACGTGCTTATAAACGAAAAGAAAAGCGTCTTAAATTTATGGCTGGAATTGAAATTGGTCAGTTGAATGAAATGTTGCATGCTCATCTTTTCATTCAACATGATGATCAAATGAGCAGAACTTTTGATGAAGTTAGTTCGCACATTAGAAACCAATGGTATGGGTTAATAGGTTTAAATAATACGAAAGGGAGTATGGTTGATGTATCACCTATAGGTAATGTGCCAACACGTCTTTCATACATCGTAAAAGATACGGCTTATCTAAAGCGTAATGATTTTTTCAATTTGATTTGGCTATAAATAGTAATACTTGCAGCTTGAGGCGAACTCGGCAAATAATATAATGAAATATTTTTTGATGGTATTCAACTCCATAGGTATTGGGATATCTTGAATATTACAAACCAAGACATTGCTCTAATCAAATACATATCAAGCAATTTTATAAAACCAAAATCATCAAACTTGTTTGATTCACATCAATTGGTAAGAAAAGAAAACTAAGCAGATTCCTGATATAACCATATAGAATTTAACTATGTTACAAAAAGGTATTCTTGCTGCATTAGGTTCTGCTTTGTTATTTGGAGCAGGAACACCTGTCGCTAAACTTTTACTCAGTCATGTTAGTCCATGGTTGCTAGCTGGACTTTTATATCTTGGCTCTGGTATTGGGTTATCACTTTATCGCTTTATTATTCGCGCCCCATCCGTCAAATTAAAACGTAAAGAAATTGCTTGGTTTGCAGCTGCAATCTTAGCTGGTGGAGTAATTGCACCTGTACTTTTAATGATAGGTTTGTTATCTATGCCTGCATCAGGCGCTTCATTACTTCTTAATATGGAAAGCGTATTTACTGCACTCTTAGCTTGGTTTGCATTTAAAGAAAACTTTGATCGACGCATTGCGCTTGGTATGTCATTAATCGTTATAGGTGCATTAACACTAAGTTGGCCTAAAGAAATAATGTTTTCTGGAATATGGCCATCGTTAGCAGTGCTTGGTGCTTGTTTTGCTTGGGGATTAGATAACAACTTAACGCGTAAAATTTCTTTAACAGATGCTGCATGGATTGCTTCTGTTAAAGGTTTAATAGCTGGTTCAGTTAATTTAATTTTTGCATTTATTTTAGGCGCCTCAATACCTTCCACTCTTAATATTGCTGGTTCAATGTTAGTAGGTTTCTTTGCTTATGGCGTTAGTTTGGCATTATTTGTGGTTGGCTTACGTCATTTGGGAACGGCAAGAACTGGCGCTTATTTTTCGATAGCTCCGTTTTTTGGGGCGCTGGTTGCAGTTGCTTTGGGTGAAACAGTTACTCTGCCATTAATTGTCACCGGAATTTTAATGGCAGCTGGAATTTGGTTACATTTGACTGAACACCATGAGCATTTTCATCAACACATTCCTTTAGAACATGAGCACAAACACATTCATGATGAACATCATCAACATAGGCATGCTAATTCTAAAAATGTTGAATTAGCGCATACCCATAGACATTCGCACGATCCCATAAAACATAGTCACTCTCATTTTCCAGATGTACATCATCAACATAATCATGATTAGATCTCGAAATAAAGCTTTGACATAAAATTACATTAAGCACAGTATTAGCTCGCAGTTGATACATAATTCTTAAAATACTGGGAGATAATAATGAATATTAAAAAGGTGTTTTTAATCGTTTTAGCCACGGCTGGTGTAGTTGGAGCGACGGTTGTTGTCGCCAATGTTTTAAATCCTAGAATCGCGGTGGAATTTTATAACGGTCATACTCATGATGCAGAAGGCACTCACGGTGCACCATCGCATAGTGGCGGAACTAATAGCGCAGGTTGTCACAACGGTTCAGTTCCATATCACTGCCATTAATTACTTAGTTAGAACTCGAAGTATATGTGCATCACCTAAAGCTTTCATTCAATATTCGAATGAAAGCTTAAATTAATTGTTGTTTAACTCGGTTACTAATCAATTCAGCTGATTCTTTTCGCTCACTGTAACGGTCAACAAGATATTCTGATATATCACGTGTTAAAAGCGTAAATTTAACTAGCTCCTCCATTACATCAACGACACGGTCATAGTAGGCTGATGGTTTCATACTGCCATCTTCATTAAATTCTTGGAAAGCTTTTGCAACTGAGGATTGATTAGGTATGGTAATCATGCGCATCCAACGTCCCAATATTCGCATTTGGTTCACGGCGTTAAATGATTGAGAACCACCCGACACTTCCATTACGGCAAGTGTTTTTCCCTGTGTTGGTCGAATTGCTCCCATCGTTAAAGGTATCCAATCAATTTGAGCTTTCATAATCCCTGTCATTGCACCATGTCTTTCAGGTGAGCACCACACCATACCTTCAGACCAGACTGTTAGTTCGCGTAATTCTAGAACTTTTGGATGGGTTTCGGGCGCATCATCTGGCAACGGCAAACCATGCGGATCAAATATTTTAACCTCGCCGCCTAATGCTTCTAGTAATCTAGCGGCTTCAAGTGTCAGCAATTTACTGTAAGACCGTTCTCTTAAAGAGCCATATAACAATAAAAAACGAGGCGCATGATTTGACGGGGTGTGATTTGTTAATGCCGAAATGTTCGTTCGGCTGAATAATTTATCATCAACATTTGGCAAATCATCTACTGTATTCATTTAATTAATCTCACCAATTGAATAAAGCTGCGTTTGGAGTTGATCTTTATTTTTAGCTTCGAATAGTGATGCTGGTAATTCCATGAATGCTTCAATACGTTTACGTAGTATTGAATAAGCTGTTTCAAAAGCAGCTTCAATTTCGGCATCAGTTCCTATTGCTTTTGCTGGATCTTCAACACCCCAATGCGCTCTAATCACTTTGCCCAAATAAGCTGGGCACGTTTCACCTGCTGCATTGCCACAAACAGTAATCACAATATCGGGAGTTACAGGTAAGTTGTCCCAAGATTTACTTGTATAGCCATCGGTTGCAATGCCTTTAAATGATAACAAAGCAATGGATTTAGGATGTACATATCCAGCAGGTTGACTACCCGCACTCATGGCTTTCATGCCACTCGGAGCTAAATGATTAAATGTTGCTTCAGCTAAAATAGAACGGCAAGAATTGCCTGTGCACAAAAATAAAATGTTCATCATCATTCTCAAAAATTAATTAGTTTCATACCAATGTTTACTACGATTGACGATTGATACCACCGACAACATGACAGGCACCTCTATCAATACACCCACAACGGTGGCAAGAGCTGCACCTGAGTTAAATCCGAATAATGCAATCGCAGTTGCTACCGCTAATTCAAAGAAATTGGAAGCACCTATCAATGCCGAAGGACCTGCAATGCAATGGGCCACTTTAAGTTTCTTGTTGAGCCAATAGGCCAGCATCGAATTGAAGTACACCTGAATCGTGATTGGAATGGCTAAAAGTCCAATAATGATTGGTTGAGCTAATATTTGTTCACCTTGAAATGCAAACAATAAAACTAAGGTAACGAGTAATGCTAATAACGAAATTGGGTGTAGACGTTTAACAAAGTGATCAAAAGTTATTTGGCCTTTGGATAACAGCAGCTTACGTAATATCTGGCTAATCACTACGGGTACAATAATGAACAAAAGCACGGATAAGAATAGCGTATTCCAAGGCACCGTAATGCTTGATAACCCAAGTAATAAAGCAACGAGTGGAGCAAATGCAAATAACATAATGGCATCATTTATTGCCACTTGCGAAAGCGTGAATTTAGGTTCACCACCGCATAAGCCGCTCCATACAAATACCATTGCAGTACATGGCGCAGCTGCTAATAGAATCAAGCCAGCTATATAGCTATCAATTTGTTCTACTGGTAATAATCCCGCAAATAAGTGTCTTATGAATATCCAAGCCAATAATGCCATTGAGAATGGCTTCACCACCCAATTGATAAACAGTGTTACTCCTATGCCTTTACTGTGCGCCAACACTTCTTTCATTGCGCTAAAATCAATTTTAAGCAGCATTGGAATAATCATCATCCATATCAATACGGCTACAGGCAAGTTCACTTCGGCTATTTTTAGACTGCCCACTGACTGAAAGAAACTAGGGAAAAGCTTGCCTAAGGTAATTCCCACAACGATACAGCCTAAAACCCACCAGGTAAGATTGCGTTCAAAAGTCCCAATTGACGGTTTAGGGATTTGCTTTTCGTTCGCCTCTAATATTTTTTGCATAATTTCCTTGTATCAATCTAATTTGGTTTACATGATGAGGAAGGAGCGCAATCTTTTGTGCCAGCACAACAATTCTCGGTTAAGTAAGCTAATAAACCATTCATGGCCTCGTAGTTTGCAGAATAGTAAATATAGCGACTAACTTGACGTGAATGAATCAATCCAGAATGGCTTAATTCTTTAAGATGAAATGAAAGCGTGCTTGCTGGAATTTGAAGTGTTTCGCCAATATTTCCAGCAGACAGACCATCTTGCCCAGCTTGCACAAGTAACCTGAATATTTCAAGACGAGCTTCTTGGGCTATTGATGAAAGTTGTAATACTGCTGATTTAATATCCATACACTATATTTCCATAAATATAGAAACATAGTCAAGAGATATTTATCTAATGAATGCTTCCGCAATCCCAGAATGATTTGAAGCCATTTTAATGTTTAACGGATTTATCTTGTTTATGAACGAAGGAAGAATTACTTCCTGTATATAACTCTCTAACGATTCCAGTTCTATATGTTATACGAACAAACCTATTGTAATTTCGATTGAACAAATCAAAATCTGGATGCTTTATGATTTCTTCAAGGGATAAATGGGATCGACTTTTGAATGTTTTTCTGAATGCGATAAAAACACCATCTTTATCAGGATCAGTTGAATTGACATTATCTGTTGAATCTACAATATCTGCATCAATATCAAACTCCCAAGGCTGAATATGGTTTTGGTCATAAAACAGTTCAATTTTTAAAATGAGTTTAGTTAGGTATTGATTTAAAGTTGATCTAAAAAGATAATCATTTTGATTTTCTTCAATTTTGTTAATTAACTGTTTTATATCATCTGCATTAAACAGCTTTTCAGTAGCTTGTTGATCGTCGATTAATTTCTTTATATTATTAATCTCAGATTCAAGCTGCGATATTTCCTGATCTAATAAATTTTGTTTAGTCACATACATTTTTTTTATATTTTCAGATAAATCGTTTTCAGTAGAAAAATCAATAGTACGCTTCAGTTCTTCTTCTTTGCTCATTTTCTTCGAAATTACAACGCTCATCTGGTCATCGAGAGACACTTTATTGTCGTCAGATGATGTACTTATTAAGTCCGAAAAATTTATTTCCCGAAGGTGTTTAAAAATCATCCCTTCAAATTCACTTAAATTCCAACTAGGTAATTGGCATCCACCCAAAACATTTTTATTAGAGCATGTTAAATATCGCCCACTTTTTGAGATTGAATTGTGATTTTTAAGCATTACTTTAAATCCACATAATCCGCAGTGCATTAATCCTGAAAAGACATTAGTAAAAGT
This sequence comes from Pseudomonadota bacterium, assembly GCA_040387515.1. Taxonomy (GTDB): domain Bacteria; phylum Pseudomonadota; class Gammaproteobacteria; order Burkholderiales; family Methylophilaceae; genus Methylotenera_A. Next base: position 80,993 of record JAZKDP010000002.1, on the reverse strand, counting down.
AGTACCTTTGCGACCTTTACCAATTGTGGATCTTTTACTAATAGCGACGTGAGCGAGCAAAAATGTTTGCTCATCTACAATTTTAGGATAATAGTCAGCAATTGGATCGCCGATTTTCTGCCTCACGCCATCAACGTAATGATGTGGTGATAACTCACCAATAACTGAACGATTATTTATTATTTTTCTAACATAAGATAAATACCAAATTCGACCATTACCGAATTGAGGAGTGTTTGTTTCATTGAGATGTCTAGCAATGGCATATAGTCCGCATGTGTTTATGCACATATCAAATATTTTTTTTACGACTTCACCACGTTCAGGAACAATGACAAATTTTTCGGTATCTTTGTCGTACTCCATCCATGCAGGACAGGTTTTAGTCATCACCTTGGTTTTTGCGTTATTTCGTTTATTACTCCATGCTGCACTGAGCCTTTTTGATTTAATTTCAGATTCTTCATTAGCTCTAAACATAATGCCTAAACTAATGAAAATTGCACCTGGATTGTTATCGATGTAATGTTTGGTGTATCTTTGATTGTCAGTTAGCGTAACAATTTCAATACCTTTTTTTAAAATATCGAGAAATTGCGGTATTGCATCCGATAACTTTTCTCTGGAAAGTCGATCTAGGCTTTCAATAAGTAGAATGCTGTTTTTCTCGATTCTGCCAAGTTCCAACGCTTCTAGAAATTTTGAAAGGACACCTTTTTGTGCGTTTTTACCTTTAAATCCAGACACTCCAAGGTCACGCAATAAAACACCATCAATATCGGTTACCAAGTCTAGATTGTTATTTTTTGCGTAATCTTCTGATGCTTCAAGTTGTCGTCTTAAACTATCGCCTTTAAGTTGTATGTCTGAAGACATTCGGATGTAGGAGTAGGCTTTTCTGCTTTTCATAATTCCAATTGTACACTGAAATAATAGTACACAATATCACGATTGTCGGGTTGCCTGAAGCCGAAGTGAAAGAAAGTAAGGATCGTGTGCGAGCCGCCATACAAACCGCACAATTTGAATTTCCTGCGCGTCGCATCACAGTTAATCTTGCACCTGCTGATTTGCCTAAAGAGAGTGGGCGTTATGATTTGCCGATTGCCCTCGGCATACTGGCAGCCAGCGGGCAGATTCCGACAGAAGCATTAAGTCGCTACGAAATTGCTGGCGAATTAGCGTTAACGGGTGAATTACGTCCAATTCGTGGTGCGTTAGCGATGACTTACCAAATGGTCAAAAATAGCACCAAAACCAAGCGTGCTTTTATTTTGCCCCAAGCCAGTGCAGAAGAAGCAAGTTTGGTGAAAGACGCCATTATTTATCCTGCCAATACATTATTAGAAGTGTGCGCGCACTTAAGTGGACATACAGTCATTCAGCAATATCAATCAAACACACCAGCACAGAAAAATCATTATCCAGATTTTAATGAGGTAAAAGGTCAATCACAGGCCAAACGTGCATTGGAAATTGCCGCAGCTGGTGGACACAGTGTACTGATGAGTGGACCACCAGGCACAGGCAAGAGCATGTTGGCTAATCGTTTTGCGGGTATTTTGCCCGGTATGACCGAGCAAGAAGCTTTAGAAAGTGCCGCGATACAATCACTTAATGGCGGTTACAAGCTGGGAAACTGGAAGCGCAGGCCATTTAGGTCGCCGCATCATACGGCTTCAGGCGTGGCGTTGGTGGGTGGCGGTGGCATACCGCGACCAGGAGAAATTTCGCTTGCGCATCATGGCGTATTATTTTTGGATGAATTGCCAGAATTTGATCGCAAAGTATTAGAGGTGCTGCGTGAGCCTTTGGAAAGCGGGCATATCACCATCTCACGCGCGGCGCGACAGGCAGATTTCCCAGCCTCTTTTCAATTGCTTGCCGCGATGAACCCTTGCCCATGTGGATATTTGGGGCATTTTAATAATAAGTGTCGCTGCACGCCTGACAATGTTACGCGTTATCGCAGCAAAATCTCAGGGCCATTATTAGACCGTATTGATTTATTAATCGAAGTGCCTGCATTAAAAGAGAATGAATTAACGACTGCGCAGGTTGCGGAAAGCAGTGATGCCATTCGCACGCGCGTGGAAAAAGCACGCGAGATACAATTACAACGTCAGGGGAAAGCGAACTTTAGCTTAGGTAGCCTGGAAATAGATGCGCATTGCCAGCCTGATGACGCCGGTTTAACCCTGCTAAAAACTGCTATTTCACGCTTAAATTTATCTGCGCGTGCATATCATCGCATTTTGAAAGTGGCCAGAACAATTGCAGACCTAGCGGGAGATGTAGCGATTAAACCTGCGCAAATTGCAGAAGCTATCCAGTACAGGCGTGGCGCCGATTAAAGCCGCGTTAACTTAATGCCGCAAAGCGCACCGTAAATAACGACCCTGAACCTTCACCTTTGCTGAAAATAGAGACAGTAGCTGAATGTCTTTCAGCAATCTCTTGCACAATGGTTAAACCTAAACCGCAGCCTGTCTGTTGTGTGCCAAGTACGCGATAAAATCGCTCAAAAACTAAATCTTGCTGATCTGCTGCGATGCCGATGCCATCGTCCTGCACATAAAGTAAGATATCGTTGGCTTCTCGTTTAATGCCCACCGTGATATTGCCGCCATTGGCGGTATACAAAATGGCATTTTCAATTAAATTATTCATTAACTCGCGCAATAAAACCGTATTACCTTTAATCAATAAGTTTTTATCGGTTGTGATAAAACCTAAATCGATATTTTTTTCTAAGGCAATAACAACCCAATCAGCAGTCGTTAATTGGGCTAATTGGCTTAAATCTAAGCTTTCCGTTTCCAGAAAAACGCTGCCGCTGGGTTCTGCTTTGGTTAAGCTTAATAATTGGCTGACTAAATGCGATAGATTGCCACTGGCGACATTGATTTGACTTAAAGCATGTGCAATTTTGTCAGGACTTTTCTCTCTTAAAGCCAACTCTGCTTGGGTTTTCAGACCCGCCAACGGCGTTCTTAATTGGTGTGACGCATCGGCAATAAAGCGTTGCTGTTTGGCGATATTATTGGCAACTTTGGCTAGTAAATCGTTAAAGCTTTCTAGTAGTGGTTTTAATTCTGTCGGTGCTGCTGAATGGTCAACAGGACTTAAATCATTGCTATTGCGTGCGATTAACTCTGTTTTTAATTTTTCCAAAGGCATTAAACCGCGTTTAATGCCAAAAAACAGTAGCGCGCCAACCAGCAAGCCGATTAATAACTGCGGCAACAACATGCTTAAGATGATTTCATCTGCCATTTGCATGCGTTTTTGCTGCGTTTCTCCCACCAAAATATAAATATCTTTTTGATTATTTTGTACTTTTGGTAACGCATAAATAATGACTCTTAAATCTTCGTTATTTAAACTGGTTTCGTAATAGAAAAATTTATCTGCTGCAGGATATTTTTTTGGCAATGGCAAGCTGGTATGTGTAGAAACCAAGTCGCCATTCGGCCCAATAATGCGAAAATACACATCATCGTCTTCATCAAACTCTAGTAAGTCCCTGGCAATTTTCGGCAAATGCACTTGGATTTTCGGCGACTCAATATCTACTTGCCCAGCCAAAGCTAGCGCGGTGCGATATAGCGATTTATCGTAAACTTGATTGGTAAAATGATTCGCCAAAAAGTAGCCAGCGATAATGGAGATGAAAATCAGCGGCAATAACAATAATAACAACCATCTAAAAAGTTGATTTTTTAGAGAGTTTTGCGGGAAGTGTTGTTTAAAGTTAAACAAGTGAATGTCTTAATGGTGAGTTTTTGAAAAACTTAAGCTTTTTTCTCTATTAAATAACCTAAGCCGCGAATAGTACGAATATTAATATCAGTATGTTCTAATTTCTTACGCAAGCGATGCAAATAAACTTCCAATGCATTATCACTAATGTCTGCATCAAAATTACATAACTTATTCAGCATCTGTTCTTTGCTGGCGACTTTGCCTGTTTTCAGCATCAATACTTCTAACACCGCCAATTCGCGTGCAGATAAATTTAAGCCAACTTCATTGTAGGTGGCGATGCGATTGGTCATATCAAAGGCTAAGCCGCCAATATTAGTGATTGCGCTACTACCTGATTGGCCGCGCCGAATCAATGCGCGCACACGCGCTTCTAATTCTGCCAAATTGAATGGTTTGCTTAAATAATCATCAGCGCCTAAATCTAAACCGATTACGCGATTATCGACATTATCATTGGCCGTTAAAATTAATACAGGCGTTTTGCTGCCGCGTGAGCGCAGGCGTTTTAATACTTCAAATCCACCTAATTTAGGCAAGCCTAAATCGAGCACCACCAGATCAAATGCTTGGTAGGCCAAAATGCTGTCTGCATCTGCGCCATTGGTGGCTACATCAATCGCATAACCCGATTGGATGAGCGAGTTCTTAAGCCCATCCGCCAATACCAAATCATCTTCTACGATAAATATGCGCATATCTCATTATGCATTTTAAAAACGACAGTTAAAGCATCTGTAAAAATAAATTATTTAAATTAAAACTCGTAAGGTTGCTGTAAGTTTGGCTGAGTATAGTTTGATTCACAGGCAGCAGTTACACCGTTAGCTTGAAACGTAAATACCTTAATACGTAAATAACTTAGTAATACCTTAACGTGAAGAAATTAATTTAAGAGCTTTGATTTAACCACCTTAGTTTTAACAGTTTTAAATGTAGTAAAAAGTGTAGAAATTAATATTAATGGATTAGGAGATTAGCATGAATAAATTTTTATCAGTATTAGCCGTAGGTTTAGTTGCAAGTTCTTTAAGTGCCGGCGCAATGGCAGCAGATGCAGCAAAACCGGCAGACGTTTCAGCAAGTAAAGCACCAACGGCTTCAGTCGTTAAAAAAGATACCGGTATTAAAGCTTCACTTAAAAAAATATTACCGAGCGCTAAAAAAGAGGCTAAGTAATTCTAGCTGATACTCAACAAGCAATTTTAGGTAAAACAATTTAATTCGATATAAAGGAAATAAAATGAACAAACTATTATCAGTATTATTAACAGGCCTTTTTGCCGCAAGTTTAAGCATGGGCGCAATGGCAGCAGATGCAGCAAAGCCAGCCGGTGAAGCAGCCTCAGCAGCAACTTCAACATCAGCACCAGACGCTAAAGCACCAGCGAAAGCAGCACATAAATCACATAAAAAACATGAGGGACAAAAAGCAAAATAAAACCCCAAAATAAAACGATGTAAGTGTTTCATTTCATATCTCCCCTGATGTAAAAAAGCGATGCTCTGCATCGCTTTTTTATTTGTACGTACAAATTTCTCGCTCAAATACTCCTCATATATTCAGCATATTCATTGTCTTACAACATGTTAAAATAAAGGCTTAAACAATGTTCTAAAGCATTTTTGAAAGCTTGCATGCAATCCAAAAACATTAGCCCACTAGAAACTAAATTACGCGATTTACTCAAACAGCGCATTCTTATTTTAGACGGCGCAATGGGGACGATGATTCAGCAGTACAAACTGTCAGAAGCCGATTACAGAGGCGAGCGGTTTAAAGATTTTGCCGCGCCAGCAGGCCAGCGTGAATTGTTTGTAAAAGGTAATAACGAGTTGCTGTCACTCACGCAACCGCAAGTGATTCAAGAAATTCACGAGCAATATTTAGCCGCCGGCGCCGATGTTATTGAAACCAATACTTTTGGCGCAACCTCTGTCGCGCAAGATGATTACCACATGGCGCACTTGGTGTATGAGATGAATGTGCAGTCTGCCAAGTTGGCTAAAGCAGCTTGCCTGAAATACAGCACTCCCGATAAACCACGTTTTGTGGCCGGCGCATTAGGCCCAACACCAAAGACCGCCAGTATTTCCCCGGATGTAAACGACCCCGCCGCACGCAATGTCAGTTTCGATCAGTTAGTCAGCGCTTACTTAGAACAGGCGCGTGCGTTGGTAGAGGGCGGTGCAGATATTTTAATGGTAGAAACCATCTTTGATACGCTCAATTGCAAAGCCGCTTTATTTGCCATTGATACCTTCTTTGAAGAAGTCGGCTACACCATGCCATTGATGATTTCAGGCACCGTGACAGATGCATCTGGCCGTATCTTGTCGGGTCAAACGGTTACCGCATTTTGGCATTCAATCCGTCATGCGAATCCACTCACCGTTGGACTTAACTGTGCTTTGGGGGCGACTTTAATGCGTCCTTATGTGGAAGAACTTTCAAAAATTGCAGACACTTTCGTATGCATCTATCCAAATGCTGGTTTGCCTAATCCGATGTCTGACACAGGCTTTGATGAAACGCCAGATGTCACTTCTAGCCTATTGAAAGAATTCGCCAATAGTGGCTTTTTAAATATGGCCGGTGGCTGTTGCGGAACAACACCAGCGCATATTAACGCGATTTATAACGAAATAAAAGCGTTAACTCCGCGCCATGTACCGAGCTTTGAACCTGTCACCAAGTTATCAGGTTTAGAGCCGTTTATCATTGATGAAAATTCGCTGTATGTGAACGTGGGTGAGCGTACCAATGTGACTGGTTCAAAAGCCTTTGCGCGTTTGATTATCAATGAGCAATATGACGAAGCTTTAAGCGTAGCGCGCCAGCAAGTTGAAAACGGTGCGCAAGTCATTGACATTAATATGGATGAAGGCATGTTGGATGCCGTCAAAGCCATGACGCACTTTTTGAATTTAATTGCGAGTGAGCCAGACATTGCGCGCGTGCCGATTATGATCGATTCCAGTAAATGGAGCGTAATTGAAGCTGGCTTAAAATGCGTGCAAGGCAAAGCGATTGTTAACTCTATTTCAATGAAAGAAGGCGAAGAGGAATTTTTACGCCAAGCAAAACTCTGTCGCCGTTATGGCGCGGCGGTGATTGTGATGGCGTTTGATGAAAAAGGCCAAGCCGATACTTATGCCCGAAAAACTGAAATCTGCAAACGTGCTTACGATTTATTAGTCAGCACAGGTTTTCCGCCAGAAGATATTATTTTTGACCCGAATATTTTCGCCATTGCCACCGGTATTGAGGAACACAATAATTACGCCGTGGATTTTATTGAAGCGACGCGCTGGATTAAACAAAATCTGCCGCATGCCAAAATCTCTGGAGGTGTTTCCAATGTGAGCTTTAGTTTTCGCGGTAACGACCCCGCGCGCGAAGCGGTTCATACCGTATTTTTATATCACGCCATCAAAGCGGGTATGACGATGGGTATTGTCAATGCAGGCATGATGGGCGTTTATGATGACTTGGCGCCAGAGCTAAAACAGCGTGTTGAAGATGTGGTTTTAAACCGTATTATTGATCCAGATAATCTGATCGCGCCTACCGAACGCTTAATCGAAATTGCCAGCACACTAGTGGCAGGTGGGAAAAAAGTAGCAGAAACGCTAGAGTGGCGCGGTACGCCTGAAAACCCTGTGCCAGTTGAAAAGCGCTTAAGCTACGCCATGGTGCATGGCATTACCGATTTTATTGTGCAAGATACCGAAGAAGCGCGTGCCGCGGTAGAGGCAAGCGGCGGCCGCCCGATTCATGTAATTGAAGGCCCATTGATGGATGGCATGAACGTGGTGGGTGATTTGTTTGGACAAGGTAAAATGTTCCTGCCGCAGGTGGTTAAATCTGCGCGCGTGATGAAAACTGCCGTCGCACATTTAATCCCATTTATTGAGGCAGAAAAAGCCGCCGATCAAGCTAGAACGGGCGTAGTAGCTAAGCCAAAAGGCAAAATTGTCATTGCTACGGTTAAAGGCGATGTGCATGACATCGGCAAAAATATTGTGAGCGTGGTATTGCAATGTAACAATTTCGAAGTCGTGAATATGGGCGTCATGGTGCCAGCCGCTGAGATTTTAGCCATGGCCAAAGCAGAAAATGCCGACATCATTGGTTTAAGTGGATTAATCACGCCTTCATTAGAGGAAATGGCTTATTTCGCTAAAGAAATGCAGCGTGATCCGCATTTTAGCGAAGCAAAAACGCCCTTGCTTATTGGCGGCGCAACCACTTCGCGCGCGCATACCGCGGTAAAAATCGCCCCGCATTACGATGGCCCGATTGTCTATGTGCCAGACGCTTCGCGTTCAGTCTCGGTGATGCAGAATTTGCTTACGCCCGAAACGCGCGGTGCTTACTTGGCCGCAATTCAGGCTGATTATGAAAAAGCGCGCATCCAACACGCCAACAAAAAAGGTGTGCCCCTATTAACAATCGCAGATGCCAGAAAAAACAAATTGCAGCTTTCATTTGCAGGCGAATTTGCACCTGTAAAACCCAAGTTTATCGGCCGACGTGTATTTAAGAATATCGATTTGAGCCTCATTGCCCAATATATTGACTGGGGGCCATTCTTTCAAACTTGGGATTTAGCGGGTTTTTACCCAGCGATTTTAACCGATGAAGTCGTTGGTGAAGCTGCGACTAAAGTATTTGCTGAAGGCAAAGCCATGCTGAAGAAAATCATCGATGGCCGCTGGTTAACCGCCAATGGTGTGATTGCGCTGATGCCCGCCAATACCGTGAATGATGACGATATTGAAATCTATACCGATGAAACGCGCAGTCAAGTTGCATTCACTTATTACGGTATGCGCCAGCAAAGCGTCAAGCCAGTCATCGATGGTGTGCCGCGCCCTAATCAATGTTTAAGCGATTTTATTGCGCCCAAAGGAACAGATGATTACATAGGGCTTTTCGCCGTCACAGGCGGACTGGGTACTGAGAAAATTGAAAAGCGCTTTGCTGATGCCCATGATGATTTTAGCGGCATTATGTTTAAAGCCTTGGCCGACCGATTCGCAGAAGCCTTTGCTGAATACATGCATGAACGCGTGCGTACCGATCTTTGGGGTTATGCAGCAGATGAAAAACTGGACGTAAACGCATTAATCAAAGAGCAATATCAAGGTATTCGCCCTGCACCTGGCTATCCAGCTTGCCCAGATCACACGGTAAAACCAGATTTGTTTAACTTGCTGCAAGCAGAAGAAATCGGCATGCAACTGACAGAATCATTTGCCATGTTGCCCGCTGCTGCTGTTTCAGGGTTCTATTTTGCGCACAAAGAAGCTAAATACTTTAGTGTGGATAAAATTGGTATAGATCAGTTAGAAGACATGGCAAAACGTAGAGATTTGCCAAAAGAGTATTTAGAGCGTTGGCTAAGCCCTAATTTGGGTTAAACCTTTAAGTTATTTAACAGTTAAAATCATATTATGCACATTCACATTCTAGGTATTTGCGGTACATTCATGGGCGGTATTGCGGTGCTGGCCAAGCAGGCAGGGCATCGCGTAACAGGTTGCGATGCCAATGTATATCCGCCAATGAGTACGCAATTGCAAGCACAGGGCATTGAGTTAATTGAAGGATTTGACCCAAGTCAGACCAAGCTAAATCCGGATATCTATGTGATTGGTAATGTGGTTTCGCGCGGCAATCCATTGATGGAAGAAATTCTGAATCTCGGTTTGCCGTATATTTCTGGTCCGCAATGGCTGGCTGAAAATGTATTGCAAGGTAAATGGGTGCTAGCTGTGGCGGGCACACATGGCAAAACCACCACCAGCTCAATGTTGGCTTGGATATTGGAATATGCAGGTTTGGCACCAGGTTTTTTAATCGGCGGTGTGCCACAAAATTTTGATGTTTCGGCGCGTTTGCCACAAGCACCAACTCAGGATAAAAAAAGCATCTCACCTTTCTTTGTGATTGAGGCTGATGAATACGACACTGCATTTTTTGATAAACGCTCAAAATTTGTACATTATCGCCCGCGCACCGCGGTACTAAATAATCTAGAATTTGACCATGCCGATATTTTTGATGATTTGGCGGCAATTGAAAAACAGTTTCACCACCTAGTTCGTACAGTTCCGCAGCAGGGTTTAGTGGTGGCTAATGGTAAAGAATCCAGTTTGAATCGAGTGATTGAAAAAGGCTGTTGGACGCCAGTGGAAAAATTCGGCACTGATGCAGACTGGCAAGCGGAAAATGCAGAAGGTGACGGCAGTTTTGATGTTGTTTATCAAAGCAAGCCGCAAGGCCGAGTGAATTGGGATTTGTTGGGCGAGCATAATCGTATGAATGCACTGGCAAGTATTGCGGCAGCGCGGCATGTGGGTGTTTCTACAGAAGTGAGTATCGCCGCTTTAACCGAATTTAAAAACGTCAAACGTCGCATGGAAATTAAAGGCGTGGTGAATAACGCGACCGTTTATGATGACTTTGCGCATCATCCTACTGCGATTGAAACAACGGTGGCAGGATTACGCGCTAAAGTCGGTGCTTTTGCATCAACGGGCGCACGCATATTGGCTGTGCTTGAACCCAGAAGTAATACGATGAAGTTGGGTGTAATGAAAGATGCATTGCCCGCCAGCTTAAAAGAGGCGGATTTAGTATTTTGCTATGGTGCAAATTTGGGTTGGGATGCGGCGGACGCATTAAAACCGATTGCACATAAAGCGCAAACTTTCGATGATTTAAACTTGTTAGTACAAGCGATTGGCGATGCAGCCAAACAGGGCGACCATATTTTAGTGATGAGCAATGGTGGTTTTGGCGGTGTGCATCAAAAAATTCTGGATGCGCTTAATGTTTCTAAATCTTAAGCAAATAGATCTTTAACGGAAAATAAAGTTTGAGTGCTGTGCTTAAACAATTTGCAATGAAACAAACTAAAGTTGCCGCTAAAACAGCAACTGTACGTAACGCTAATTTCAGTGCGTTTGGCGTTGCCATTGCCATTTCCCTAATTGTACATGCGGTGATATTAACCATTCATTTTGAGCCGGAACTTAAAAAAATGGTCAATAAATTACCCTCATTAGATGTGGTATTGGTGAACGCCAAAACTAAAAAAGCGCCAGAAAAAGCAGAGTTGTTAGCGCAAGCTAATTTGGATCGCGGTGGCAATACGGATGCTAATCGGCAAATGAAAACGGCATTGCCAGCACCCAAGCAAAAAACTACAGAAGCGAAATTAAGACCAAGTGCGGACGCACACAGTGCTGCAAAAGCGGCGAAGCTAAAAGCGCAGGAATCGCGTGAGCAAAAACGTGTGGATGTTTTGGAAAAACAAGCGCAAGAATTATTAACCCAATTGAATGCCACAAAAAAAGTCGAGTCGAATCCTACGCAAGATGCAGCCTCCGCCGACCCTGAACAAGGCGACCAAAAAGCGGTTGCAAAATCACTGAATCGTGCCGATTTAATTGCGGCGAGTATTGAAATTGATCGTTTAGAAGCGCAAATCGCCAAACAACAAGACGAATATCAAAAGCGCCCGAAAAGAAGATTTATTGGCGCGCGTACTAAGGAAGCCAGTGATGCTATGTATTTAGAAGCTTGGCGCCAAAAAGTGGAGCGCATTGGTAATATGAATTATCCAGAAGCGGCGCGCAATCAAAAAATATATGGTCAATTGCGCATGACCGTATCAATCAAGTCAGACGGTAGCATAGAGAAAATCGAGATTGATAAAAGCTCAGGCTCTAAAGTGCTGGATGAGTCTGCTAAAAATATTGTTAATTTGGCTGCGCCTTATGCCAAATTTACAGAAGAAATGAAGAGAAACACCGATATTTTGGGCATTACCCGTACGTGGACTTTTACTCAAGAAGACGAATTGGCCACGCAATAATTTTGAAATATACACACTGAGTAAAATGAATAATCACTTTAAACACCATGTCTTTTTTTGCCTGAATCAACGACCAGATGGCGAGCCTTGTTGCCAAGATAAAGGCGCAGAAGCGGCGTTTGATTATATGAAATCGCGTGTAAAAAAACTCGGTTTAAATGGCGAAGGGAAAGTGCGTATTAATCGTGCCGGCTGTTTTGATCGATGTGATCTTGGGCCGTTGTTAGTGGTTTATCCACAAGCGATTTGGTATACATTTGTGGATAATGAAGATATTGAAGAAATTATTGAAAGTCATTTAATCAATGGCAAAGTGGTGAATCGATTAGTAGTTGAATAAAAAACTAGTTGAGTAAAGTTTTAACGACTGATTAACTTATTAAAGCGCATTCGATATGCGCTTTAATTTTTTCTATTAAGTTTTGTCGGGCAGCGTCGTTTAGCATAAATGGCTGACCTTCTCTAACCGTTTCGCCCCAATGCGAATTGGGAAAGTGCTTGTCATTTTCAAAACGCGGAATTACATGCCAATGCACATGCGGCGTTTTGTTACCTAGGCTAGCAAGATTGATTTTATCGGCATGCGTGACTTCTCTTAATGCCAATTCAACCGCAAAAACTGTTTTCATCATTCTTGCGCGTTGAGCAGGTGCTAAATCCGTCATTTCTTTGAGATGTTCAATCAACTCAACACGGCAATAGGCAGGGTAATCTTTATCGCTTAACAGTACCACGCGGCAAAAATCGTCTTGCCACAGAATGGTGTGTGGGCTTGCTTTGCATAAGTCACAAGTGCTCACTTAAGAAGCAGCCAACATGCGGTCTAGGGTTAGTTTGGCTAATTTCGCATCGTGTTCTGGCACTTTGATTTGATTCACGATATTGCCATCCGCCAAATTCTCCAGCGTCCACGCCAAGTGCTGTGGATCGATACGCGCCATTGTTGAACATTCGCAAACCACGTGACTCATAAATTGCACCAATTTGCCTTGCGGTTTCATTTGTTCGGCTAAACGATTGACCAAGTTTAATTCGGTGCCGACTAGCCATTTCGTGTTTGGGGGCGCTTCACTAACGGTTTTCAAAATGTATTCCGTAGATCCCACATAGTCCGAGTTCAGGCACACTTCAAACGGTGCTTCCGGGTGTGAAATCACGATTCCATCAGGGTGATCCGCGCGGAATTTGGTAATGTTTTGCAACCTAAACATTTGATGAACGGCACAATGACCTTTCCACAATAAAATTTTGGCGTTTTTAATTTCTTCAACGGTTAAGCCGCCCATGGGCTGATCAGGATCCCAAATTGGCATTTGTTCTAATGGAATGCCCATTTTATGGCCAGACCAGCGGCCTAGATTTTGGTCAGGGAAAAATAGTACCTTTTCGCGCTGTGCAAAACTCCACTCTAAAATTTTAGGTGCGTTGGTGCTGGTGCAAACGATACCGCCATGTTCACCGCAAAAGGCTTTTAAATCGGCCGCCGAGTTGATATAAGTAACGGGTGTAATGGTTTCATCAAAGTCCAGTACTTTGCTTAGCTCGCGATAACTACGCTCAACTTTGGCTAAATTGGCCATATCGGCCATGCTACAGCCCGCAGCCAAATCTGGTAATACAACAATCTGCTCTGGGCGGCTTAAAATATCTGCTACTTCTGCCATAAAATGCACACCCAAAAATACGATGAATTCGGCATCTAAATCTTCGCAATAGCGTGATAATTTGAGTGAATCGCCTGTGAAATCGGCGTGACGATACACCGCTTCATTCTGATAATGATGGCCTAAAATCACCAAGCGTTTGCCGAGTTTGTTGCGCGCGGCAATGATGCGACGTTGACAGTCGGCATCGTCTACTGCCTGATATTTTTCAAATTTTATGGTTGCTGTTTGCATATGGGTTTGAGCTTGTCGTACTTGAAAGGTTTATTTTATAACTTTAAATTTTTATTGGGCGATTTTTATAAAGCTAACGCGATGGTTTATAAAAAAGATTTATAAAGCCAAATGATGCCGCTCGCCTAATTTTTTGAGCGCATCAATATTCGTCCAAGAAAACACACGGTTCGCCGCTTCACGCCAATCTACCCACTCATAGCGAGTATGCTCATCTGCAGCGAGTTTAATAGGCAGAATTTTCGGTAATTCTAGGCCAAACAAATGTTCAATATTTTCGACTACGCCAGGTGCATAGCGATGCCGCCAATGCGGATATATTTCATAAATGTTGCTTGTGTGCCAATCTTGTAAATCGTATTGGTTGGCATTCAGCCCTGTTTCTTCCAGCACTTCGCGAATCGCCGCCTGATTTGGCGTTTCATCACCTTCTATGCTACCAGTAACAGATTGCCAAAAGCCAGCCTTATCCGCGCGCTCCATGATCAATACCTGTAAGTCTTGAGTATGAATCAGCACAAGTGCTGAAATAGGGGTTTTGAACACGGTGAATTAAGTCTTTTAGTAAGTCTATTTGTGCAAATCGCGAGATTATTCTTTGCGGGTTATGGTTGCGTTGGTTAAGTTCTTAGGCAGCTGAAATACCACGCTTTCAATCACGCCTTGCAACTCGGTTACGTCCGCCGCGCCTAAGGTTTGTAGTTTAGCAATCACTTCTTTTACTAAAACTTCAGGTGCAGATGCACCGGCGGATACGCCAATCTTTTTCTTACCTACTAGCCATTCCGCTTTTAGATAACTAGCGTTATCTACCATATACGCCTCAACACCTTGGTTTTGCGCAACTTCTCTTAAGCGGTTGGAGTTTGAGCTATTGGGCGAGCCGACCACAATCACTAAATCGCAATCTTTTGCCATGATTTTGACCGCATCTTGACGGTTTTGCGTGGCATAGCAAATATCATCGCTTTTTGGCGCTTGAATCATTGGAAACTTGGCTCTAAGCGCATCAATGACTAATGTCGCATCATCTGTCGAAAGTGTGGTTTGTGTCACAAAAGCTAATTTTTCAGCATTTTTAACCGTTAAGCTCAGCACATCTTCTGGGGTTTCAACCAAATACATACCATTGCTGGCTGAGTCTTCTGCATGATCGTGCTCATGCACATCTGGATCGCTCTCAACTTGACCTCCTTCAATCTGACCCATGGTACCTTCTACTTCTGGGTGGCCTTTGTGACCAATCATGATGATTTCCAAACCGGCTTGGCGCATTTTGGCGACTTCAATATGCACTTTTGTGACCAGTGGACAAGTGGCATCAAACGCCGTTAATCCGCGTGATTCAGCTTCTTTTCTCACCGCTTTTGATACGCCATGCGCGCTAAAAATCACTGTGCTACCAGTTGGTATTTTATCTAATTCATTTACAAAAATAGCGCCTTTGGCGCGCAGGCCATCCACCACGAATTTGTTGTGAACCACTTCGTTACGCACATAAATCGGTGCACCAAATTTTTCTAAAGCCTGTTCGACGATAATAATCGCGCGATCAACCCCCGCACAGAATCCGCGCGGATTGGCTAAAACGATATTAGCTGGTGCAGCTTGTTTTGTAAGGGCTTCACTCATAATTCAGATGGTTCACTGCTTGTGATTAGTTAGTCATTATAATTCGGTATAATGGCATAAATTTTTACTTAAACGTCTATCAAACATAGGCATGCAAACACAGACATGAAAAATACTGCAACATTACTGATTACCTGTCCAGACGCTAAAGGCATCGTGGCGGCTATTGCTGATTTTTTATATCAGCATAATGCCAACATTTTACACGCAGACCAGCACCAAGATGCAGAAAATAATCTATTTTTAATGCGTGTGGAATGGGATGTCGCGAATTTTAATTTGGCTGAAACTGCTTTTGAGCAAGCGTTTGAACCAATTGCCAGCAAATTTAATATGCACTGGCAGCTTAAACTTTCGCAGCATAAAACGCGGGTGGCGATTATGGTTTCGCAATATGACCATTGCTTAGCCGATTTATTGCATCGCCATAAAAGTGGCGAGTTGGCTTGCGAAATACCGTTGATTATCAGTAATCACCGCGATACTGAAGCTTTGGTCAAATTTTATGGCATTGATTTTCATTATATTGAAGTGAATAAAGACAATAAACCAGCGGCCGAAGCGGCACAGTTTAAATTGTTTGCTGATTACAAGATTGATTTAATCGTGTTGGCGCGCTATATGCAGATTCTGTCACCCGATTTTGTGGCGCGTTATCCGCAAAAAATCATTAATATTCATCATTCATTTTTACCCGCATTTATTGGTGCGCGGCCTTATCACCGTGCGTTTGAACGCGGTGTTAAATTGATTGGTGCAACAGGCCATTATGTGACAGAAGTATTAGATGAAGGCCCGATTATCGAGCAGGATATCGACCGTATTTCGCACAGAGACCAAGTGGAAGATTTGATTCAAAAAGGCCGCGATTTAGAGCGCATTGTATTAAGTAAAGCTGTGCGCTGGCATATTGAAAATCGTATTTTGTTATATGCGAATAAAACCGTTATTTTTGATTAACAGTCTTTAAAGCACAAAAAAGCGAGGATTGATTCCTCGCTTTTTTGTGACAATTTTAATAAAAATACTCTTTTTAAGCGCGTTAAATTAAGGGAGTAATTGCTCAAGCGCAAATAAATCAGCAATTTTTTCGCGTTGGCGAACCAAGTGTATTTTATCGCCATCTACCATCACTTCAGCGGCACGGCCGCGTGTATTGTAATTGCTCGACATGCTCATGCCGTAAGCCCCCGCAGATTTAATGGCTAATAAATCGCCTTCCGCTAAGTTAAGTGCACGGTCATGGCCTAAGAAATCACCACTTTCACAAACTGGGCCTACTATCTCATAAATGTCTGTTTCGCCTGCGCGCGGGTTCACCGCGACAATATCGTGATAAGCATCATATAAAGCGGGGCGCATCAAGTCATTCATCGCGGCATCGACGATAGCAAAGTTTTTACTTTCGGTATGTTTTAAATATTCTACTTTGGTGAGTAATACACCCGCGTTGCCCACCAAAGCGCGGCCTGGCTCGAACAATACTTTGACATTTTTGTGCGCCAATTTAGCCAAAATGGCTTTAGTGTAAATTTCGAACTCCGGTGGTGTTTCATCCGAATAAGTGATGCCAATTCCGCCGCCTACATCAATGTGTGTAATCGGTATGTTTTTAGCGGCAAGCGCATCTACCAAGCCTAAAATCAAATCAAGCGCCTCAATAAATGGTGCTAATTCAGTGATTTGCGAACCGATATGGCAATCAACGCCGTGTACCGAAATATTGGGCATGGCTGCAGCTTGTTCATAAACCGCAATTGCATCTTCAAACGCCACGCCAAATTTATTGTTTTTTAAACCAGTAGAAATATATGGGTGCGTTTTCGCGTCTACATTCGGGTTAACTCGCAACGAAACTGGCGCGATTTTGCCCATTTCGCCAGCTACTTGGTTTAGCCGCGTTAATTCGCTGGCTGATTCCACATTAAAACAAAAAATTCCTGCGTTTAACGCCGCGTGCATCTCATTTGCGCTTTTACCCACACCAGAAAAAACAATTTTTTGCGGGTCGCCACCTGCAGCTAAAACACGTGCTAATTCACCGCCAGAAACAATATCAAAACCTGCGCCCAATTTTGCGAATAAATTCAAAATGGCAATATTGGGGTTAGCTTTTACGGCAAAACACACTAGATGATTGGTGCCAACCAAACCAGCCTTAAATTTTTTAAAAGCTTGTGTTAAGGCAGATTTTGAATACACATAGCAAGGTGTATCGAACTGCTTTGCAATTTGGCTTAGGGCAACATTTTCGGCATGTAAATTGCCATTTTTAAAATCAAATATTTTCACAATTAATTAGTAGTCTTTAACAGTTGGTGGAGGTAGAGGTGCTTTTTTATTATCCGGCGCAGGCGCATCTTGCGAAGCGGGTTGTTCAACTTCTTGCGGATAACGTTGCTCAGGAATATACAACGGCCCTTTAGTACCGCAAGCCATTAACGCGCTACAAATTGCGCATAACAAAACATACAAGGCAAAATTAACATTAGATTTAAGCATCAAAGCTCCCCATTACTTAGCGCAAATACATAAAAACGCATTTTAGCATTAATGTGAATATACAAGCAGGTTGCGGTTTAGCTAGTTAGTGTTGGTAAAGTCATTCAATTGCCGTTTGTGCTGCCAATTTTACCGATTATCGGATACTGCTCGCATAGTCATTTTGACTTTGGCATGATTCAATTAAGCGAAAAAGGGTATTAATGATGAACATTGTAAAACGGATGCAAAAAGGCTTCACGCTGATTGAGTTAATGATTGTTGTGGCGATTATTGGTATCTTGGCATCGATTGCTATACCTAGCTATCAAGAGTATGTGAGGCGTGCAAGAGCCTCTGGAGCAACGGGCGTGCTAGCAGATATGCGCATTAAGATGGAACAGTATTATCAGGACAACCGCACTTATGAACTTGGTCCATGTACGGCGACTACTGGAGCCGATACTACTTTTTTTGCATTTGGATGTACTCCCGCCCCCACTTCCACAGCCTATACTTTAACAGCAACAGGCAGTGGTGTTATGTCAGCATACACTTACAGCATTAATCAAAATAATGTTAAGTCTTCCTCATTTAATACTGGATGCTGGTCACTTAAGCCGAGCGGTACATGTTAATCATGCTTCAACGTAAACAAGCTGGCTTTTCGCTGATAGAGCTAATGATTACAGTTGCTGTTATTGGTATAACGGCGTCAGTTGCTGTTCCCAGCTATCGAGCTTGGATACAAAATACCAAAGTACGTACTGCTGCTGAATCGATATTGAATGGAATACAAAAAGCACGTTCAGAGGCGTTAATGCGTAATACGCCAGTAAAATTTACGTTGGGTGCTAATTCTGCATGGACCGTTGAGTGTGTGACGCCTACCGCTAGAGCATGTAATGATTTATCTGGCGGTGTAGTAGAAAGTCGAAATAATAATGATGGCGGTACTGCAGCGGCGGTTATTACACCAGATCCCAGTGGAGCAAATAATGTTACCTTCACTGGTTTAGGTGTTAAGTCAACTGCCGCAAATCAACTGAATGGGGTTGGTGTAAGTTTTGCTGGAGCTAATCGTAATTTAAACATTACACTTGGTGCTGGTGGCAATGTGCGCTTATGTGACCCTAATGCTAACAGCTCAGACCCACGCAAATGTTAATGAATCATTCACTGAAAAATAATTGCCGAGTTTACAAATGAAAAATAAATTTGCGATTAAATCAATTTCATATCAATCACAAAAGGGTGCTGTACTGCTTGAAGCACTCATTGCGATATTAATTTTCTCATTTGGTATCCTCGCAATTTCAGGTTTGCAAGGCGCCATGATGAAAAATACCGCAGAAGCAACTTACAGGGCTGAAGCGTCCTATGTGGTGCAACAACAGTTAGGGGTGATGTTGTCTACACCATATGGTTTAGGCGGTAATAATACGATGCCTGTCGCAAATTTACCCAGTGGCATATTAACCACCAAATTACTTTCTGATGGGCGATTTAAATTTTTAGTCACGTGGCAAGTGCCAGGTGAATCCCAGCACTCATACGAAGCCGTAACTTCTATCTTTACGGCGAGATAGTAATGACGACACAAAAAATAAGTAATCAACAAGGTTTTAGCTTGATCGAACTGATGGTCGGCCTGGTAATAGGATTAATTGCTACATTAGTCATTATGCAGACTTTTTCTGCATTTGAAGGCACTAAGCGGAGCACAACGGGTATTTCTGATGCTCAAACCAATGGCAATATCGGCTTATATATGATTCAGCGTGAGTTGCAGTTTTCGGGTTATGGAATTCCATTGGCTAGTGGTACTTTACCTGTAATCTCAGCGCTAACAGCAGCTAATACTTATCAATTCGAAGATTATGAAGGTAAAACTCCTGCTGAGGTTGCCGCCTTACAAGCAGCAAAGTTAGCAGATTACAATACAAAAATTGCGGCAGATACCCTAACGGTATCCAGTGGTGTGAATTACTCAGCACTTAAATGCGATAGTGCGTTGGTATCTGACGTCATTAACCTAGATACAGATGTCAACTCAACCAGGCCAAATGCCACCAGTATTATGAGAGACATTATTACACCCGTTACTATTACCAATGGTGTTAATAGCGACATTATCGTTGTGCGTTACGGTACTACCAGTCGCGGTGCAATGTCTAGCGACATCGTCACTCTAGCTGGTAGTAATTACGTTGGTGTAGATAATAATATGGGTTGCTTGGTGAATGATGTGGCACTGGTGACGAGAAATGGGCCAGGCACTAGTTGCTTTGCTACAAGGGTAACGGCGTTGTCAGCTACAAATGGAATGAATGTCTCATCAAACGCAGGTATGGCACAAAATGATAAATTTGCTTGTTTGGGGCAGATTAGAGCGGTAACTTTTGATGTAAATGCGAATCAACTGCGAAAAAGTAATCCTACTACTAACGCACAAGAGCCCGTATTGAATGAAATTGTAAGTTTGCAAGCGCAATATGGTGTAGCCACGACACCTAATAGTGAAATCATTACAAGCTGGCAAGATGCTACAGGCAGCTTTGCACCCGCAGCAATGACCTTAACTGATCGCAACCGTATTAAAGCTGTGCGTATTGCTGTAGTAGCTAGAAATAACTTGCTAGAAAAAGAAACGGTCACTCAGCTTTGTTCCGGTGGTGCTACAGGCCCAGCTAAATTGTGTGTACTTGGTTCTGATTTAAATTTATCGGGTGCATTAGGTGCTAACTGGGCAAACTATCGCTATCGCGTTTATGAAGTTATTGTGCCATTAAGAAATATGTTGGCCGCAAGCCCGCAACTATAAAGAAGTCATAAAGATGAAATTTAGAAACGATGGAAGATCGCTATTTATGATGAATAAAGCTGTTTTTAATCAATTAGCGATAGTTAAAAACCGCACGCTTTTAAAGCATCAAAAGGGTTTGGTGTTATTTATTGCGCTAATTGCCTTAGTTGCAATGTCGTTGGCTGCTGCTGCTTTGATTCGTTCTGTAGATAGTGGTGTATTAGTGGCTGGTAATTTGGCATTTAAGCAATCAGCGATTATGTCAGCAGAAACGGGTATTGCACGCGCTTATAAATTTATTAATGAGAATGGCGAAGCGGTGCTATACGCACCAACCACTGGGTACTATGCGAATTTTGATGGTGTGCTTTTAGAAAACAGCGCTTCGCTTAATGCTACAGCCACATGGGCAAATTCAATTTTAGTGCCTAAAGACATTGCTGATCATAGCGGTAATGAAACGCATATTATTTTGCAGCGCATGTGCCGTAATCCTGGCGCTGTTGATCAAGAAAACTGTTTGGTAGGCACGGGGAATTCAGCTGCAAACTCTATGGGTGCAAAAAGCGAAGGCGGCGGTGCTGGTGGTGGTGGATTTGGCGGACAAAAAGGCGGTGCAGATGCGGTAGTATACCGTGCCACTGTGCGCGTTACTGGTCCCAAGAACACGATTAGTTACTTGCAAGCTTTTATTTATTAATCAAATGTATTTATCGATTCATTTAGGAGTCACAAATGATATCCCTTAAAAAAAACAATACTCACCATCGATTTTTGCATATGCTTAGCGTGCTGTTATTGGTCCTGTTTGTAAATCAAAGCAACGCAGCAACAACCGATCTAGGTACTGCGCCACTTGTGAGCGCAACTACTGGGGATGTATTGCCAAATCTAATGTACATATTGGATAACTCTGGCAGTATGGACTGGGATTACATGCCAGATTATGTTAATGACACTAATAAATGTAAAACTACAGGTGCTTCTGGTGAGTTTAGTGCCGCTTGTGCTTATGGCGATCCGCCTTATATGACAAAAGAGTTTAACTCTATTTATTACAATCCAGAGATTACCTACTCACCGGGCTTAAATGCCGACGGCGCCGAGAAAATATCAATGACTAGTGCTAACACAGCAGGATGGAAAGCTGTGCCAATAGATGCTTATGGTATACAAAGTAGTGGTAATACGAGTTTAGTACCTCAGCCCTCTCCAGTTGCAGCTAATTCAACAGGTTATCCAGATCGTGTCTGGTGTAATACCAATTCTGCAACTACATCAAATTTAACCAATCCAACCGTATGTAAAATTAACGGCCCCCAATATATATATCCTAATAATTTGTTTAACCAAGCAAACGATACGTTCAATAGAGCATATATTTTGCGCGCACATCCTTTCTACTACAATGTTTCCGTAGGGGAATATTGTACCGATAAAAATTTAACTAATTGTGTTGTTTCGACAGTACCAACAGGTGCTTATACTTACCCTGCAACATTACGCTGGTGTAACTCTGCTGCGCGCACTAACTGCCAAGCTAAATATATAGAAGGAACAAACCCATATACTTTTGCAAAATGGTCTGGAATCAATAGCGGTACGAAATCTACAGGTAAGATTAAAATTAATGCCGATACGGCCGGTTGTGGGAGTACGGGTAATCCTTCATGCGCTTCACCATCAGCAATGACTGTCAGCAATATTACAATAGATAATATCCGGATTATTCCGACTACACCTAATCCAGCTTTAACTATTACTGATACTACCAGTAACAATCAACGCAACACATTAGCAACTAATATTGCAAATGCCATTAACACGTTTGTACCAGGTAGTGGCGATGACTTTACGGCAACTTCGTCAGGTGATGAAGTGACAATTAGTCGAGTATCAGTTGGCGCATTTATGGGCACTATTAATGTGACAGTTAGCACTACAAGCAGGGCTGCTATTAATGGCGTGCAGGCAGAAGGGGAAATTACTGTTTCAAGAGTTGGTAAAACCCAAAGCACATCTAGTTCTAATACAACTAGATGTAATAATGCAGCTAGCACTGCTGCAACAGACTGCAATGTAGAGATTACTGTAGCAAGCATTCGAGTGAATACAAGTCCAACGAATACTATCATTACGAATGGCACCATTATTTATAATACGATGGCAAATAATATAAGTAGTGGTGGAAGTAATTTGACAAAGTTAGCATTAGCTACACTTATTAAGAATAATATTAATGCGACAATTTCAACGCCTTACGATTACACCGCTACTTGCGGATCTGGAACTATAGGTTCAGCATCATGTACCACAGCGGATATCACCATTACTGCTGTCGATCAAGGAACAGCGACACATGGCAGCATCACTATAACTGCATCAGTTACCTCAAATTCCGCAAATTTAAGTTTTGGAACATCCTCTAGCGTCTCGGGTGGTGTACAGGGAGTTTCGGCTAAGACCTACACTATTCCACACTTAATTACTCAATTCACTGGTGGTACTCCCGTTGTAAATTCATTCAATCGTGTAGATATTGTGCCTACAACCCTTAGTTACCCTAAAGCTTCTAGTAGATCTGATTGTGCTAGCTCTACATGTACTTATGATGAGGAAATGACTAACTTTGCTAATTGGTACAGTTATTATCGTACTCGCATGCAGTTGATGAAAACATCAACTAGTCGTGCGTTTAAGACAATTGATACACGTTATCGTGTTGGATTTATCACTATTGCTAACCAAAGTAGCAATTATTTGCCCATAGCACAATTTAATGCGGCACAAAAAGCAAGTTGGTATGACAAGTTGTTAAAAACCGATCCTACAACCGGTACACCATTAAGGTCTGCATTAAGTATAGTAGGTCGTATTTATGCGGGTAAAAATCCCGTATCTGGATTCACTGCAGATCCTGTACAGTTTTCATGTCAACAAAATTTTGCAATTTTAACCACTGATGGGTATTGGAATACAGACAGCAATTCTGACGTTAAAAATGTCGAAGGGTCTGGTTCTGTAGGTAATATGGATGGTGTCCTTGCAAATGCACCTAGGCCAATGTACGAAGGACCGACAGCGAGTTTGAATAGTTTGGCTGATGTGGCTAAGTATTATTATGATACTGATTTGCGTACGACTACTTTGGGTAACTGCACTGGTAGTACAAGGCCAAATGGCACTACTGGTGATGTATGTCAAAATAACGTATTTGTTACAACAACAGACAACAATTTACAACAGCATATGACTACATTTACGCTCGGTTTAGGTGTAGATGCATCTCTAAAATATACAACTGATTATAAAACCGCAACGGAAGGTGATTTTTACGAAGTAAAACAAGGTACGATAAATTGGCCAGTACCAGCTGCAGACTCTCAAAGGGCCGTAGATGATTTATGGCATGCTGCTGTTAATGGTCAAGGCAGTTATTTCAGCGCAAAAAATCCAAACCAGTTAGCAGAGTCGTTAGATAATGCATTAAGCTCGATTCAATCTAAAGTGGGTGCAGGTGCTGCCGCGGCAACTAGTACACTTAACCCTATTTCTGGCGATAACTTTACTTATGTAGCAAGTTATACCAGTGTGAAGTGGATTGGTAATTTGGAGGCAAGAACTGTAAATACTGATACCGGTAAAGTGAGTGAAGATGCAACTTGGTGCGTTGAAAACGTAGTGGCCGATACTTGTGCTGCACCAAGTAGTATTGTTGCAGCATCAGTTGGAAATAGCACTGTTTATCAATGCGTGACACCAAGTGCAACGGCAGCAACATGTGGTGCCCCAGGTGTATTGGATGGCACTAATTGTAAGGTTGAGATTTCTACTTCTTGCACAGGTACGATGCAGAATTTTGTGAGCGGTACAGCTGATACACGAAACATTTTTATGAATGTATCAGGTACTTTGGGTAGTTTTAATGCAGCTAATTTGACCACTGCAGGTAAAGCAGGTAATTTTAATAATGCCTTTCTGGCAAACAATTTAAGTCAGTGGAGCACACTGACAGCAGACCAGCGCCTCTTGGTTAATACTACAACTTTAATTAATTTTTTGCGTGGTAATAATGGTTATGAAGATCGTGCTAGTAACGTCGATGGTAGTGTCGATAGTCGTCTTTATAGGTTCCGTGAATCTGTTTTAGGTGATTTGGTGAATTCAACACCGGTTTATGTAGGTAACCCTAAAGCAAATTATGCAGATCCGGGTTATGGACCAGCTAGTACATTAGGATCATTTAAAACAACGCAAGCAACACGTGCGGGTACTGTATATATAGGGGCCAATGACGGTATGTTGCATGCCATTAATGCCGTTACTGGTGAAGAGCGCTGGGCTTATGTACCGACGATGGTGTTAGACAGCATGTGGAGGCTTGCCGATAAAAACTACGGCAATGGTGTGAGTCACTCTTACTATGTTGATGGAGATATTGTCGTTAATGATATTTGTACTTCAGGTTGCACTTCACCTACCAGCGCAACTTGGAAAACAATATTAGTTGCCGGTTTAAATGGTGGTGGTGGTGGTTATTTCGCGCTAGATATTACTAGTCCAAATTCGCCGCAGCTATTATGGGAGTTTGATAATACTGATGATAGCGACATTGGCTTTACGTATGGCAATCCAATTATTACTAAGAAATCAGATGGTACTTGGGTAGTCGTAATTACCTCAGGTTACAACAATATAAGTGGTAGCAATCCTGGTAAAGGTTTCTTGTATGTACTAAATGCAGCTACAGGTGCAACAATATCTAAATATGCAACAGGCGCTGGTAACGCAACTACACCAAGCGGTTTAGCAAAAATTAATGCTTATGTGACTGAAGCTGAGACCAATAATGAAGCCAAATTTGTTTATGGTGGTGATTTATTAGGAAACCTCTGGCGCTTTGATATTAATGAGGCGCAATCTGGCACAAATCCATTTAAGGTTGCTGTGCTTAAAGATCCAAGTGGTAATACACAACCAATAACAGTGCGTCCAGAATTAGCTGAAATTAATGGTAAGCGTATATTGTATGTGGGTACTGGTAAATATTTAGGTACTAGTGATTTAACCGACACACAACAGCAATCAATATATGCCATTAGTGATGATTCAACTTTGTTTGTCACATTAGACAATCCGCGTGCTAGTTCAACGATGGTCAATCAAGTATTGGTTAACGATACGGCTTCAGCGACTAGAAAAGTTCAGACGCCTGCTAACCAAGTGAATTTTGCAACAGGCCGAGGTTGGTATATTGATTTTCCCGATAGTGGTGAGCGTCAAAACGTGCCAGCTCAACTAGTATTTGGTACGTTGTTATTGCCTACAACCGTGCCATCTAACACGGTTTGCTCGCCTGGCGGATATGGTTGGCTTAATTTCTTAGATTATAAAAATGGTGCATCAGTGGCTGGCAATGTGGTTGCCAGCAGAACAAACGCACCAATTGTGGGTATGAACATATTGTATGTGAAAGGTAAGCCAGTTGTTAACGTGGTAACCGCTGATAACCCTACTCCACAATTTCCTCCAGAACAGCCAGAGTTCACAGGCGGTAGTGCTTCCGGGTTTACGAATCACCGTGTGATTTGGCGTGAATTGATTGACGAGTAATAAGTCCTTTAGCGAAATGTAGTAATCAAAAAAAGCCGTTTTTAAACGGCTTTTTTGTAAGCGCAATAAATTAGTTTCATGAATAAATTTGGCTGTATGAATTCTTTCATTAACTTAAATATCAAAGCGGTCAGATTGAAAATAGGAACGTGGAAAATAATTCCTGACTGTAGCATTAGTCGAAAACCAAGATTTTTAACCTATAGCTCGTAAATGCCAATTATTTGATTGGCTTAATTGAATTGAGTCTTGCTGATATGTCAAGAATTATAGTGAACAAGAATCACGCAAGCTCAACCCGTTAATAGTCATTAAGCAATTACTATTCAATGATTTTACATATTGAAACCAGCTTAGGTTTGATGTTCAGTAAATTTGAGTTTTTGAGCTAAGGTTGACTTTGTATAACTCTTTGTACGGTGTTAGGTTCTGTCCATGTAACACGTTTAGCCATAGATGAACTGATGACAATTTTATCGTTGGGTTCAATCACCAAATAATTTTCTACACCCATCTCATTTGCCGCTAGCCCACGCGCATCTGGCTTTGCGATAAAAATCGGTTTGGTTGCTACATCTGCCAGCGTACCAGCATTCGCTTGTGGTGCTACCAGCATGGTAACGGCTTGCACGCCTTCTGCAGGATAGCCGGATGCAGGATCAATAATATGACTATAACGTTTACCATTTAACTCAAAATAGTGCTGGTAATCGCCTAAGGTGGCAATTGCCCAGCCGCTTTCTAAATCAAGTGTGGCAATGGCGATTGGTTTGCGAGGATGTTGAATGCTGACGCGCCACGGATTATCGCCTCGCCTGCCAAGGGCAATCATATTGCCGCCGATATTAACCAAGGCATTTTTAACGCCGTGTTCACGCAAAAATACTAATGCTGCATCCAAGGCGTAACCTTTTGTATAGCCATCTAAGTCTAATCGAACACTTGGATTTGTGCTGGAAGCTTTGCCATTTTTGATGACAATGTCCACCATTTGCGGATTGCTTTTGACCAGCTTTTTTATTTTATCTTCATCAATTTTGATGGGTTTAATGTCGTCTTTATGGAACCCCCACGCATTCATTAATCCACCAATTGCTGGGTTAAAAGCGCCTTTCGATTGAATAGAAAGTGACGTAGCATCAGAAATAATCGCTGCGATATCTGGTTTGATTGTCACTGGCAAATTGCCATTTTTAAAGGCGTGATTAAGTGCTCTAATTTCACTTGGACGCCAAGCATGTAACCGATTATGTAAATCTTGAAAGTTGCGAATGATTTCGCTGGCTAATGCTGCTGCGTCCTCTTCTGACTCATCATAAATCGTGATGTCGACCAAGGTGCCAAATACATAGCTTTGCGTATTGTGAATGGGTTCTGGTTTGCTGCAACTTGATAGCAAAAAGCTAAAAAACAGAATGAGGAGTAAACGCATAGTCGCTACTATAGCGCGACTTGATTCAGGCTAGCAAATGCTAAAATTTACTCAGTAATTCCTTCAAGTGCGGCCATGAAAATCTGTGCAGGATTACAATCTGTTTGAGCCGCAATTTCTACCATGCCAGTGGGGCTAGTGACATTAATCTCAGTTAAATAGTCACCAATTACATCAAGGCCGACTAAAAACAAACCTGCATTTTTAAGCGTTATACCCACGGTTGTGGCAATTTCCAAGTCGCGCTTAGTCAATGCTTGTGCAACGCCCGTGCCGCCAGCGGCTAAGTTTCCGCGCGTTTCACCCGCTTTGGGAATGCGTGCTAAAGCAAATGGTAGCGGCTTACCATTAATCACGATAATGCGTTTGTCGCCTTGTAAAATAGCCGGCAAATAACGTTGAACCATTACGGTCTGTGTACCGAATTGAGTTGAAACTTCTAAAACTACGCTAATGTTAGGGTCTGATTCAGTTAGTCTGAATATGCCCGTGCCGCCCATGCAGTCTAGCGGTTTAATAATAATATCTTGATGCTGGCCTAAAAATGCACGAATCAAATCGTTATTTGCTGTAACTAAAAACTCTGGTGTAAATTGCGGGAATTTTGCGGTGGATAATTTTTCGTTCCAGCTACGCACAGTGGTTGGATTATTAATGACGCACGCGCCTTGGCTTACTGCTAGCTCTAATAAATAGGTGCTGTATAAATATTCATTATCAAACGGTGGGTCTTTGCGCATCAAAATTGCGTCAAACTCCTTAGGCAGCGCTATATGGTTAATGCCTAATTTAAACCAAGGTTCATTTTTTGTTGCATTTTCAGTACCTGCGAAGTCAAACGCATTAACTTGAATGTGTACAGTTTCATTCTGTAAAAATACATCGTGCTGCTCACAGACAAATAATGGATGGCCACGAGCAGCTGCCTCGCGCATGATGGCGATGCTAGTATCTTTATAGCTTTTTAAGCTGGCTAACGGGTCAAGGATGAAAAGCAGTTTCATATCGTTAATTATGTTTGTTATGAGTTGAGCGGGTCAGTTTCCTGCAGCTCAATTGCCGCTGCCAACAAGGCCAAGCGAGCAACCACGCCATAGGCATAAAAACGATTTGGTACCGTATCTGGTGCGCCAGTACAATCTGGTAAGGTACAGGGCTTCTCAAAAGCCAATGGTTCAAAATGTGAGCCAGGTGCATTCAAGTTTTCATCCGCTCCACGACCATTATGCACGCGGTAAAAACCGCCAATCACAAAGTGATCCATCATGTACACCACGGGCTCGGCAACCGCATCGTTAATACTCTCAAAGGTGTATACGCCTTCTTGAATAATCACTTCGCTGACTTGCTGGCCTTCTTTAATTACGGACATTTTATTGCGCGCTTTGCGATTTAGATCGCGCACTTCGTCTGGTGATTTAACCGTCATAATGCCCATGCCATAAGTCCCTGCATCGGCTTTTACAATCACAAATGGTTCCTGCGTTACGCCATATTCGGCATATTTTACTTTAATTTTTGCGAGCAGTTCTTCTACTTTTAAAGCCAAACATTCTTCACCAGTACGCGCATGAAAATCAATTTCGCCACAAGTTTCAAAATAAGGGTTTAACAACCATTCATCAATATCTAAAAGCTTGGAAAACTCTGCAACCACACGGTTATAAGCCTCAAAATGAGTCGATTTTCGTCTAACGTGCCAGCCTGCATGCAATGGCGGAATCAAATCTTGCTCAAGATTTTTAAGAATATCTGGTATGCCGCCCGATAAATCATTGTTTAGTAAAATCGCACAACTATCAAAATCGCCCAATTCTGGATTGACTAATTTAATGCGATTTGCAACACGCACAACTGGCTCAAGCAATAGTTTTTGACCATCATGCGCCTCAACTATGGTGGGCTCTGTAATTTCAGGTGAAATGCTGCCGACACGCACATCTAAGCCGGCTGCTTTCATGATGTTAACCAGCTCAATCACATTGCGCAGGTAATAGGTATTACGGGTGTGATTTTCGGGAATAATCATCAGGCGATGCGCTTCTGGGCATATTTTTTCCACTGCAACCTGCGCAGCCTGTACGCTCAAACTTAAAAATTCTGGATTCAAGTTATTAAATCCACCAGGGAACAAGTTTGTATCTACTGGCGCTAGCTTGAAGCCTGCGTTGCGTAAATCGACCGAAGCATAAAAGGGTGAAGCATATTCTAACCATTGTGAGCGGAACCAATGCTCGATTTTCGGCATATCTTGAAGCATGCGTGTTTCTAAGCTGAGGAGTGGGCCGCTGAGTGCAGTTGTTAAATGTGGAACCATGAGTGAATCCCTAACGAAATGATTGGCCTATATTGCCAGATAAATGTTGCTTGGTAACCCTGTGCTTATGCCGCTTGACTACTTTCTTGCGCCTGCACAGCTTGAGTGCTGTGCTCCGCCTGCAAATCGGCATGATAGCTACTTCTTACCATGGGGCCGCTGGCAGCATTATTAAAGCCCATGTCATCAGCTTTTTGTTTTAAATCGTCAAAAATAGCCGGTTCTACATAACGCATCACTGGTAAATGATGCACGCTCGGTTGTAAATATTGACCCAGTGTAAGCATACTCACTTGGTGCGCGCGCAAGTCTTGCATCACTTGTAGAATCTCATCATCCGTTTCACCCAAGCCAAGCATTAAGCCAGATTTGGTTGGAATATGCGGGTACATTTCAGAAAATGCTTTGAGCAAACTAAGTGAGTTTTGGTAGTCTGAACCAGGTCGTGCTTGCTTGTATAAACGCGGCACCGTTTCTAGATTATGGTTCATCACATCAGGCGGCGCTTTGCGTAATATTTCTAACGCGACCTCAAGTCGTCCACGGAAATCTGGCACTAAAATTTCAATTTTGATATCAGGCGATGCTTCACGAACAGCATGAATACAATCGACAAAATGTTGTGCGCCACCATCTTTTAAATCATCACGATCAACAGAAGTGATGACTACATATTTCAAGCGCATTTGCGCGATAGTACGGGCTAAATTGGCTGGCTCATTCACATCAGGCGGCAATGGCTTGCCATGTGCGACGTCGCAGAAAGGACAGCGACGTGTGCAAATATCGCCCAGAATCATGAATGTAGCAGTGCCGCCGCTGAAGCATTCGCCGATGTTAGGACAACTGGCTTCCTCACAAACCGTGTGTAAATTATTTTCGCGCAGAATCTGTTTAATCTCTTGAAAGCGCGCACTATCTGGCACTTTCATGCGTATCCAGTCCGGTTTACGCAACATGGGCATAGGGATGATTTTGATGGGAATACGTGCAGTTTTTTCCGCATCTATTTGCTTAACACCCGCAATTTTTTTAGGTGCTGCGCTATTAATAACTAGGTTGTTAATGTTTGTTTCAGACATGTGTTAATTTTTCTTTAAGTAATTGCAATAGAGCTGCACCTAATTGTTGCGGCGTTTGATTGACGCTCAAATCTTTAGTTTGCGTCATTTGCAAGCCTGCGTAGCCACAAGGGTCGATGGCTAAAAATGGCGATAAATCCATCGCTACATTTAAACTTAAGCCATGATAACAGCAATTATTTTTTAATCTTAGCCCTAGCGAGGCAATTTTTTTTTGATTGTTATCGATTGTTACATATACGCCAGGTGCATCATTTTTGGTTGTACTTTCAATTTGATGTATAGCCAATAATTCTATGATGCTGGTTTCGATAAATTGCACCAGCTGGCGCACATTTAAATGGTGACGATTTAGGTCTAATAGGCAGTAAATAATCACCTGCCCAATGCCATGATAAGTGATTTTTCCGCCACGATCGACTAGCACAACTGGTATGTTATTTTCTGGCAAGCGTACGTTTTTGCGGTTTAAGCCTAATGTATAAACACTATCATGCTCAGTTAACCATAATTCATCAGGTGTTTCAGCGGTACGACTTGCTGTAAAGACCTGCATCGCAGCAAGTGTAGTTTGATAATCGGTGCGACCTAAATCGCGGATGACGACATCAGGGAAGGCTAAAGCAGGGTTTGATGATTGCATCGTTGCAGTGAGATTGTTACAGCACAACTTTCACCATCGGGTGGCTGGTTAAAGCGCGATAAATATCATCCAGTTGTGGCTTCGAGGTCACATAAACGATGCAGGTAAGGCTGATGTATTTGCCACCAGAACTGCCACGCATTTCAATATTTGTTGTATAAAAATCGGGAATTAATTGCCGTATTGTCTTAACCACTTCATCGGTAAAATCTGGATGCGTTTCACCCATCACCTTAATTGGAAAGTCACAGGGAAATTCAATTAAGGTTTCAGGGCCGGTCACTACAGCATCTGGATCTGGTAAGTTTTCTGCCATATTTTTTAGATTACAACTATCTGGTTTACTGCAACATTAAACGGATGCTGTCGGCAACTCTGCCAAAGAATCCAGCTTGTTCAACTGATCTAGCTGCCAGTAATTTTTGTTCATTGATGATTTTTCCATCCAGAGTGAAAGTGATTTTTCCAATCACTTGCCCAGCTTTAATTGGCGCAATCAATGGTTGTTGGCTAGTCATGTTGGCTTTTACTTTTGCATAATCACCTTTTGGTAAAGTGAGATAAAAGTCTTTGGCGACGGTGGCCGCAACTGCTTTATCTTGCCCTTTAAATACGCGTAAGTTGTTAATGGTTTGGGATTGTTTATAAACCAAAGTAGATTCGTAAAACTGAAAGCCATAGTTAAGCAATTTTTGGCTCTCGCTGGCGCGCATGGACTCACTGACAGCACCTAGTAATACAGATACTAGACGCGTATCGCCACGTTTTGATGATGAAATTAAGCAATAACCCGCACTTTCAGTATGGCCAGTTTTCATGCCATCTACGTTGGGGTCTAACCACAGTAGGCGATTGCGGTTTGGTTGTGTAATCTTGTTGTAGGTATATTCTTTAACAGAATAAAGACGGCGATATTCCAGCGGGAAATCCCGAATCAATGCGGCCGCTAAAATCGCTAAATCATTCGCTGTAGTGTAGTGATTGCTGTCTGGCAAACCTGTTGCATTCATATAATGCGTATTTTTCATGCCCAGTTTTACCGCTTGTTTATTCATCATGTCGGCAAACTGTTCTTCAGCACCAGCAACACCTTCAGCCAAAGCAATTGATGAGTCGTTACCGGATTGAATAATCGTGCCATGTAAAAGCTCATCTACTGTCACTGGTTTATTCGGCTCAATAAACATTTTAGAGCCTTCCACTTTCCAGGCTTTTTCTGAGACGGGCAGTGTTTGATCTAATTTTAAATGTCCTTGCTGAATAGCGCTAAATACAACATATGCGGTCATGATTTTGGTTAGCGATGCTGGCTCAACACGTCCATCTTTTTCGTGCGATGCGATAATCGTACCGCTATTAAAATCTTGCAGTAAATACGCTTTTACAGCCAAGGTTGGCGGAGGCGCAATTTGTGCTGCGAGCACGGCTGTGCTTGATAAAAATAAACTGCTGAAAAGTGATAAATATAATGAGATACGCATAGCTTGAATTAAATACTTCCGAATTGAATGTTTTCTATATTAAACAGATTTAAATTATAGGGTTGTTAATTGCATCGACTGATGAAAATACATTTACTGATTGATAATAATAGCGGATAAATTAAGTTGCTTACGAATTTCAGCAGCGACCGCGTCAGCATCAGATTTGTTATCGTATGGGCCGAGTTTTAGGCGATAAAGACCATTATTATACACGCTGTTAATGCCTGCATTTGGTGCAATTTCCAAGGTCTGAATTCTTTTGGTGAGCAATCCTGCGTTTGCTTCATTCTTAAATGCACCAGCCTGCACAAAATATTGAATTGTCACAGGCGTTGTGCTGGCAACTGGTGAATTGTTGTTAGTGGTAGTGTTTGCTGCTGCAATATTCGCTGTTTGAGTGCTAGCTGATTTCGACTGTTCTGGATTTAACTGCTCGGGAGTCGCAGTTGTTTGCGTATAACTTGCTGCATTTTTCGGGTCAATGGCTTCAACCTCTACCAACGTGCTGCCTGCAGATGCAAAACGTAATTGATAAGCTGCTGCATAAGATAAATCAATAATTCGACTGCTTTTAAATGGCCCTCTGTCATTCACACGCACAATTACAAAACGACCATTGGCGGGATTTGTCACTTTAGCGTAGCTAGGCAATGGCAATGTGGGGTGTGCGGCGGACATGCTATACATATCATACACTTCGCCACTAGACGTTTTTCTGCCGTGGTAACGCTTGCCATACCATGATGCCACGCCGCGTTCCTTGTAGGGCTGCCAACTTGTCATGGGTTTATACGTTGCACCTAATGCTTTATAAGGTTTATTGGCGCGCGCTAGATATGGCTCGTCCTTAGGTATTGCATTTGGAATGCTATCAATATCTTTAGGTGGATTGTCACCCGGGCCATCGTCTAGATAATAGCCGCCACTGCCCGATTGCGGTGTGGTTTGTGAGCTTGTGATTGGTTTGTTTGCAGGAGATGGTGCTGAAGGTTTAACTGTTTTTGAACCACCACATGCGACCAAGAAAGCGGTACATAGTAGGATTAACAGTGCGTTTTTTTTCATTAATAGCTGTCCTTAAATATCTATTCTTTTAATCATTTAGCCTGAAGCAACCAGTTTTTTATGCGTACGTATACTCATTAAAATACCAAAGCAGGCAAATAACGATACCATTGATGTGCCGCCATAGCTAATCAAAGGTAACGGCACGCCGACCACCGGCAATATGCCACTGACCATGCCGATGTTGACAAATGCATAGGTAAAAAATGTGAATGTAATACTACCTGCTAGTAATCGGCTAAAAGTGCTTTGCGCCTGACCAGCAATGACTATGCCGCGTACGATGATTAAACTGAATAGAATTAACAGCAATAAGTTCCCTATTAAGCCAAACTCTTCACCAAATACTGCAAAAATAAAATCAGTTGTGCGTTCTGGCAAAAAATCCAGCTGCGATTGTGTGCCATTGAGCCAGCCTTTACCTGTTACACCGCCTGAGCCCAGCGCTATGGTTGCTTGTATCGTGTGATAGCCCGCGCCTAATGGGTCTTGCGTTGGGTCAATTAAAATTTCGATTCTGCGGCGTTGATAATCGTGCAACATTGACCAGAAAATTGGTGCTAGTGCGCCAAGGCTAACCGCGCCACCAAGCAAGAATTTCCAACTTAGTCCTGCCAAAAACAATACATAAAAACCAGAAGCAGTAATCATCAGAGAAGTACCTAAATCGGGCTGCTTCATAATTAATACAACGGGTGTGACCAATAGTGCGGCGGCAATAATAAAGTCTTGAATACGTGGGCTGGCTTCACGCCTTGCAAAAAACCAAGCCAGCATCATTGGTGCGGCAATCCGCATGATTTCTGAAGGCTGAATTGTAGTAAATCCTAAGTTTAACCAACGACGCGCGCCATGGCTAATATCGCCAAATAAAGCAACGCCGATTAATAACAAAACGCCTAAAATATAAGCGGGCACTGCAACGCGCTCTAGTAATTGAGGCTGAATGTTGGCAGTAAACCACATGGCAACGAGTGCTACACCAATGTTAATAAGCTGCGCGCTCACGCGATTAAAGCTCTGTCCTGATGCGCTATACAGTACAAATAAACCAACCAGTAATGTGAATAATAAGCAGCTGATTAAGAACGAATCGATATGCTTAAAAAGACCTTGTGCCAGTTTGCTAAGCATGAAAAATCCTAGTTCTAAGCCCAATGCTAATCTCAGTCATAATGCTCTTCTTCCTCTGGGATTTGCGTTGGGCTGCCAGTTAGCGGATTGGTGGTAATTGTGGTGGGCAGAGTAGTGCCATTTGCGCCAGCGATAGGTTGAGCATCCTTAGGCGCTTCAACAACTGGCAGTTTGCCCAACAAATAATAATCCATCACTTTTCGCGCTATTGGCCCAGCTGTAGAGCCGCCATGTCTGCCATTTTCAACAATCACAGCCACTGCAATGGTTGGGTTTTCTGCTGGGGCATAAGCGATAAATAAGGCATGGTCGAGATGCCGTTCATTGATTAATTTTTCGTTATATCTTTCATTTTGTTTAATGCCAATGACCTGTGCGGTACCCGTTTTGGCGGCAATGCTGTAACCCGCATTTGCACCAACAGCCACAGCCGTTCCGCCAGGTAGTGTGACGTCAACCATGCCCTGCCTGACAATTTCTAAATTCTCATCTTTTAACACAATCTTATCGTTAATTGCATGGGCAACTTCTTGACTGACTCCCGTTTTGGTATTGGTAATCGCCGAAACTAAATGTGGGCGCATCGCTACACCTTTATTGGCTAAAATAGCAGTCGCTTGTGCCAGTTGCATGGGCGTTGCCAGCGTATAACCTTGGCCAATCCCCACGATAACCGTTTCACCTTTGTACCAGGGTTGTTTAAAACGCCGTTGTTTCCATTCTGGTGTTGGTAGTAAACCGCCAACTTCGCCAGCAATATCAATACCACTTTTTCGTCCAAAACCAAAATGCCTGACAAAGTCGGCGATTTTTTCAATGCCTAATTCCATCGCCAGGCCATAAAAAAAAGTATCACAAGAAATGGTAATTGCACGCCGCATATCAACAACGCCATGGCCGCTTGGCTTCCAATCACGATAGCGGTGTGTGCTATTTGGCAGCGTAAAATAACCATTGTCATTAATGCTAAATGGCGGCTGGCGTTTGTCTGCCTCAAGCCCAGCCAAGGCAACAAAAGGTTTAAAGGTTGAGCCTGGCGGATAAATGCCGCGTAAAGGACGATTAATCAGCGGTTTATCCAATGATTCGTTGAGTAATTTCCAGTTTTCAACATCAATGCCGTCCACAAATAAATTAGGGTCAAATGTGGGCATACTGACAAACGCCAACACTTCTCCCGTATTAGGTTGAATGGCAACTAATGCACCGCGATGTTCACCAAAAGCCGTTTCTGCAATCTCTTGCAATTTAATGTCGGCTGCCAGCA
Organism: Pseudomonadota bacterium; assembly: GCA_040387515.1. GTDB lineage: Bacteria > Pseudomonadota > Gammaproteobacteria > Burkholderiales > Methylophilaceae > Methylotenera_A. Next base: position 44,485 of record JAZKDP010000002.1, on the reverse strand, counting down.
CCAAGTTATTACCAGAAACGGGTGGTGTGCTAGAAAGTACGCGTACCGCTTTGCCGTCCGCATCGATTTCTACTTGCTGAAAACCAGTGGTGCCATGTAACTCAGCCTCATAAGATTGCTCTATGCCGCTTTTGCCAATGTGATCAGAGCCTTTGTAATTAGACAGGGTTCCATTTTCAGCTAATTTAAGCTGGTCTTTATCGTTGATGCGGCCGATATAACCAATCATGTGGGCGCCCATTTTGCCGTGAGGGTAATGGCGGAATAAGCGTGATTTGATTTCAACGCCAGGGAAGCGATAGCGATTGACTGCAAATCTAGCGGCTTCACCTTCATTTAAGTGTGTGCGTAATGGCACACTTTCAAAAACATGGCTTTGCGCTTTAAGTTTTTTAAAACGTTTTAGGTCAACGCTACTCACCTCAACCAATTTTGCTAATTCGGCAATGGTTGCGTCTAAGTTGTCTATTTTTGAAGGAGTGATTTCTAGCGTGTAGACAAAAAAGTTATGGGCTAAAACAACGCCATTTCTATCGGTGATTAAACCGCGATTAGGCGCAATGGGCACAACTGAAATACGATTGTTTTCTGCCAGCGTTTGATAATGATCGTAGCGATTAATCTGTAAAAAATAAAATCGCGCGGCCAATATGCCAAAGGCAATCAGCGCGAATAAGCCCAGAACTGTTAAGCGTAACCTAAAGTTATGCAGCTCATTATGATGGTTTTTAAGTTCGTTACTATAAGCCATATGCAGCGCAAAAAAACATCAAGATTTAGAGCGCGTTAATGCGCCAAATAGCAATATCATCAACTGCCATAACAATAGGCCTGAGATAACTGGCCAAAAATAGTGCAAGCCAGGATTATCGTTACCTTCAAAGAGTTTTAGCATCAGCATGAGTAAGCGTTCGATAACCAGTAATGCAAACACATAGCCAGCAAGGTGCCATGGATTAAATAGTACTAATCTGCGCTGGTAACTTAAGCCCATATAAGCCACCAAAGTAAAGCTTAATGCGTGTTGGCCCAGCAGGCTGCCCGTTGCTAGGTCAACTAATATGCCTACAATCCAAGCAGTGCCAATATTGCACAAGTGAGGTGCGCGCAACAGCCAATATAGCGTGACGATTAACATAAAATCTGGGCGAAAAATGATACCCTGTCCAACCCATGGAAAAAGTTGGCACAATAATGCGATTAACAGGGTGATGTAAACAACAACAAGGTTAGTTGGGCGCATTGGGCTTAACCTTATTGTTGGGTTGAGAGTTATTAGCAGGTGCAATTACATTATTCGGCTGAATAGGGTTTCTACGTTTGGTTGATGGCGATGCTGTTGTGCCCGCTTTTAATATTGTTGGGTCTGGTGTTTTGGCGGTAGTTGGTGGGCTTACAATCGGCAATGCTTCTTTAGCTAGTGGTAGATCTAAAACCAATAACTGTAAGTGGTTGCTGACTTCGGCTACTGGCGTACTAATGATTTTGGCAAAAGGTGAATCTGGATCTTGTAATATCTGTGTGACTTTTGCCACCGCTAAACCCGCAGGATAAATGCCATCAATACCTGAAGTCACTAGTGTATCGCCTACTTTAATATCTACATTGGTGGGTAAGTATGGGATGTCCAGCTTGTTATTACCTTCGCCAAATGCAATGGCGCGCAATTGATTGCGTTCAATCTGAATTGGAATAGATAGTGCTTTATCGGTAATCAGCGTTACTTCGCTGCTAAATGGAAACACCCGCGTTACTTGACCAAGCACGCCTTTGGAGTCAACCACTGCTTGGCCCGCTTTAATTGTGTGCTGACTACCACGATTAATGACCACAACTCGGCTAAATGGATCGCGTCCTGTGTGTGAAATCTCACCTAAAACAGCTTTCGGTTGAATAGGAATATCGCCATTCAGGAGGCTGCGCAAATGCGCATTTTCAGCTTCAACGGTATTTAGTCGTTGTAATCTGACTTGATGTTCAAAAGCTTGTTGTTTGAGTGAATAGTTTTCTTGCACCATTTGGTTGTGCGCAGAAAAATAATGAGAGACATCGCGCACCCAATTACTTGGTGCATTGGCGACCATTTCTAAAGGATGCAGTGCGGCAATAAACCCTTGACGTAGTTGCGAGAGATAATTTAAGCGCGCATCTATTGCCATAAGGCTAATAGAAAGCGCGCAAAAAAATACCGTGCGTGAGAATGCGCTAGCACCGCGGACGAAAAAAGCTGGGGTTTGTTGAGGATCTAGCTTTTGATGAACGCCTTTAAGCATGCCAGCACGGATAATTGATTAATGGCGATCGTTTACTCATTCGCAAATACGTTGCCCAGTTTATCCATTTCTTCTAATGCGCGACCACAGCCACGCGCAACGCAAGTCAGTGGGTCTTCTGCCACAATCACAGGCAAGCCCGTTTCCTCTACCAGCAAACGATCCAAATCACGCAATAACGCACCACCACCAGTAAGTACCATGCCTTTTTCGGCAATGTCGGCACCTAATTCAGGAGGTGTTTGCTCTAACGCGCCTTTTACTGCGCCCACAATTGAATTAAGTGGTTCGGTTAATGCTTCTAAAATTTCATTGCTAGAAATCGTAAATTTACGCGGTAAGCCTTCAGCTAAATTGCGACCAGTCACTTCCATTTCCAGTACTTCAGAACCTGGAAAAGCAGAACCGATTCTTTTCTTGATCGCTTCAGCAGTTGGTTCGGAAATTTGCATACCGTAATTGCGACGAATGTAATCAATAATGGCTTGGTCGAACTTGTCGCCGCCGACTCGTTCCGATTTAGCGTACACAATACCGCCCAGAGAAATCACACCAACTTCTGTCGTGCCGCCACCAATATCCACCACCATTGAGCCTGTCGCTTCGGCCACAGGCATATCGGCGCCAATTGCCGCTGCCATTGGTTCTTCAATTAAAAATACTTGTTTAGCGCCTGCACGTTCGGCAGATTCTTTAATCGCGCGGCGCTCTACTTGGGTAGAGCCGACTGGAACACAAATAATAATGCGTGGGCTGGGTGAAAGCCAGCGTGATTCGTGTACCTTGCGAATGAAATATTTGAGCATTTGCTCAGTGATAGTGAAATCGGCAATCACGCCATCTTTCATTGGGCGAATCGCCTGAATGTTCGCTGGCGCGCGACCAAGCATGCCTTTGGCATCTGAGCCAACTGCCAGCAATACTTTTTTGCCGTTTGGGCCGCCTTCGGTACGAATCGCCACAACAGACGGCTCATTTAGTACGATGCCTCTACCGCGCGCGTAGATTAAAGTGTTTGCAGTACCTAAATCGATGGCTAAATCATTTGAAAAGTAGCTGTTTATAAAACCTAACATATTGTTTATCCTGTGTTTTTGTATCGTGGCGTACTGGTCGCCGATGCAACTTAAAGCATGCTTTGAAATCAAGGTATAATAACGTAAATTACAGCTAAAATTAAGCTGTAATTGAAGTTTTTATGGCAGTTTGTCACAAACAAACGTCAAAACTTTTAAATATTATTTAAAATAATTCCCTAAATTTTCAAATTGAACAGTTGTCATGGCTCTTAACATCACTGATATTAAACGGATTGCGCATTTGGCACGCTTAGAAATTAGCGAACAAGAAGCCAATCAAACACTCACAAAACTCACAGGTATTTTAGGCTTAATTGAGCAGATGCAGGCGGTTAATACCACAGGTATTACGCCGATGTCACATTCGCAAGATGTGGTGCAGCGCTTAAGAGAAGATGTCGTGACTAAAACCAATCAACGCGAGGAGTTTCAAGCCAATGCGCCGATTCTGGGTAATGGCACAACTGAAAAGGCGATTGATAGCGGTTTGTTTCTAGTACCAAAAGTGATTGAATAGACTAATAAAATGATAAATAGTAGTTTAAAAAGACTGAGCCAAATGTTGGCCAAAAAAGAAATTTCCAGCGTGGAATTAACGCAAACGTTTTTAAACCGTATTGCGCAATACAATCCCACTATCAATGCTTTTATTGCGTTAGATTCAGATAAAACACTGGCGCAGGCAAACGCGGCTGATGTACGCATTGCAAACGGCACAGCCGAACCATTAACGGGTATTCCATTCGCGCAAAAAGATATTTTTTGCGCCAAAGGTTGGCAAACCACCTGTGGCTCTAAAATGCTTAGCAATTTTATAGCACCTTATGATGCGCATGTGATTACTCAATTTGATAACGCGGGTGCTGTTAACTTGGGTAAAACCAATATGGATGAATTCGCCATGGGTTCTTCTAACGAAACCAGCTATTTTGGCGGCGTTAAAAACCCGTGGGATATTGATCGCGTACCGGGCGGTAGTAGTGGTGGTAGTGCGGCAGCTGTGGCAGCCAGACTATGTGCAGCAGCAACAGGCACGGACACTGGCGGGTCAATTCGTCAACCAGCGAGTTTATGTGGTTTTACAGGTTTAAAGCCGACTTATGGTTTGGTTTCACGTTACGGCATGATCGCGTTTGCCTCTAGCTTGGATCAAGCCGGACCAATGGCAAAAAGCGCAGAAGATTGCGCGTTAATGATGAATGTGATGACAGGCTTTGATGAGCGCGATTCCACTAGTTTGAATCGCCCCAAAGAAGACTACACGCGTGGCTTAAGTAATATGCAAGATGCGCAACCATTAAAAGGCCTGCGCATTGGTTTACCGAAAGAATATTTTGCCGATGGCCTTGATGCCAATGTGGCTAAAGTCGTGCAAGAGGCGATTATCGAATACCGTAAACTTGGCGCAGAGACAGTGGATATTTCGCTGCCAAACAGTCAGTTATCCATTCCAGTTTATTACGTACTTGCGCCTGCCGAAGCCAGTTCTAATCTGTCGCGTTATGACGGCGTGCGTTATGGTCATCGTGCAGCTGAATATGATGACTTGATGGATATGTACATGAAAAGCCGCGCGGAAGGCTTTGGTGCGGAAGTTAAACGTCGCATTTTAATTGGTACTTATGTGTTGAGCGCAGGTTATTACGATGCCTACTATTTAAAAGCTCAGCAAATTCGCCGCTTAATCGCGCAGGGTTTTACGGAAGCATTTAAACAGTGTGACGTGATTATGGGTCCAACTGCACCTTCTACAGCATTTAAAGCGGGTGAGAAAGCCGATGATCCTGTGGCTATGTATTTGCAAGATGTTTACACCATTGCCACCAATTTGGCGGGTTTACCAGGTATGAGTATCCCAGCGGGTTTTAGTAATGGCTTGCCTGTGGGGTTACAGTTAATGGGTAATTATTTTGATGAAGCGCGCATGCTAGACGTGGCGCACGCTTATCAACAAGTGACTGACTGGCACACTAGAGCACCTGACTTAACGGCTTTTGAGGGCAAAAAATAATGGAATGGGAAGTCGTTATTGGGTTAGAAACTCACACCCAACTGAAAACCAATACTAAGATTTTTAGTGGCGCATCGATTAAATATGGCGCAGAACCAAACACGCAGGCGGATGAAGTCAGTATTGCTTTGCCGGGCGTATTACCCGTGTTAAATAAACAAGCGGTGGAATGTGCCATTAAGTTTGGCTTGGCGATAAACGCTGAAATCCCGCCAAGGTCTGTATTTAGTCGCAAAAATTACTTTTACCCAGATTTACCTAAAGGTTACCAAATCAGTCAGTTTGAGTTACCCGTGGTTGGCAAAGGTGCGGTGACGATTCAAGTGCCAGCTAATGGTAAAAATGCCGCTTATGAAAAAGTGATTAACATCACGCGCGCGCATTTGGAAGAAGATGCGGGCAAGTCGGTACATGGCGCAGTTGAAGGAATGAGCGGCATTGATTTAAACCGTGCAGGTACGCCATTGCTGGAAATTGTAACTGAACCCGATATGCGTAGTGCGGCTGAGGCGGTGGCTTATGCCAAAAAACTGCATGAACTGGTGCAATGGATAGATATTTGCGACGGTAATATGCAAGAAGGTAGCTTTCGTTGTGATGTAAACGTATCGGTGCGACCAAAAGGCCAAGAAAAATTTGGCACGCGGCGTGAGATTAAAAACCTCAACTCATTCAAGTTTATGACGCAAGCGATTGAATACGAAACACGCTGGCAAATTGAAACGCTAGAAGATGGCGGCACGATTCAACAGGCAACTGTGTTATTTAACCCTGATACTGGCGAAACAAAAGCCATGCGTTCTAAAGAAGAAGCGAACGATTACCGCTATTTTCCAGACCCTGATTTGTTGCCGTTAGAAGTAACAGGGGCTGATAAAGTGCGCGTGCAAGCCACAATGCCAGAGTTGCCAGAAGCGATGAAAGCGAGATTTGAGGCGGAATATGGGTTAAGTAGCTACGATGCAGCAGCATTGACTGCCAGCCGAGAGTTGGCGGATTTTTTTGTTGCGACGGTGAAAGAGGGAGTCGATCCCAAATTAGCAGCTAATTGGATAATGGGATCACTAACAGGAAAGTTAAACTCTATTGATAGAGGTATTTTAGAGTCGCCAATTTCTGCAAAAGAGCTAGCTCAATTAGTAAAGCGAATTGATGATAAGACGATTTCTAATAACGCTGGCAAGCAAGTATTCGAGGATATGTGGCTTCATGGCTGCATGTTAATGTTTGGTGGCGAATCAGAAGAAAGCATAGGCATTCTTGATGTTGATAAAATTATCGAAAAGCGGGGCTTAAAACAAGAATCCGATAGTGGTGCGATTGAAGCGATTATTGATGAAGTATTAGCGGCTAATCAAACGATGGTGGAAGAGTTTAAAGCGGGCAAAGAAAAAGCATTTAATGCGCTAGTGGGTCAAGCCATGAAGGCGAGTAAAGGTAAGGCAAATCCTGCACAGGTGAATGAAATTTTAAAGAAAAAACTAACTGCTAATTAAATTATAAGCTTTAGCTGAGTTGCAGTATTTGGTTAAGTTGTGGAGTTTTAGTTTTTAATACTTAACCTAATTTTTACAGCAATTTTTTGTTATCGAGCGATTAAGCTAGCTGACATTGCGGGTTCACTTGGATTAAAGCCAGGCTGTTTTAAAGCAGTAAATCGATTTTTTTCTTCTGCATAACGTTTGCGCGTAACTTCTATGTTTTGTTTACGTTGCGCGATTTGTTTATTAATGCTGCCCAATTCAAGTTGCGATTGCTTTAGTTCTTCAGTCAAATTAGCAGGTAAAGGTTTATCTTTTGCCTGAAAGGCTTGAGCCATTTTTTTGTTATGTGTAACTCTGCTCACAGCATTTTGTTTATTTTGTGTGAGTGATTGTAAAGCCGCATAATCCATTTGCAGATTTCGCTCACAAGCTAAATCAATCTCTTCTGAATTGGTGTAAGACGCCAGCAACACTTTGTCGGCACGCTCTTGTGCCAATTTTTCCTGCTCTTTTTGTTGGTCAAGAATTTCTGTTTTTTTGTCGGCTCTAATATTCTGCTTAATTACAACGCCATTATTGCGCATTTCGATATTATTGCGACCCGCCTCTTGAGAGGGTAGTTTATCGCCATAATGGGTAACGCCATTGTTATCGACCCATTTCACGATTTTATTGGCGTCCGCTATGGCGGAAAAAGATAACAGGCTAAAATTTAACAGTAAAATAAAAGTAATTTTTTGCACCATTTTATTCAATCGCTTTAATTAATAATCAAGTCACGCCATATAGTTGGCGATACGCTTGAACTTTAAGCAAATGCTGTGCCATATCTTTTTTGTGTTCAATGAATTGCAATAAATCAGTCAAGTTAGCAATGGCGCAAACCGGTAATTGATGTTGCTTTTGCACCTCTTGCACCGCTGATAGGCTACTTAACCCCTTTTCTTGGCGATCCAGCGCAATGGCTACGCCGCAGGGAATTGCGCCATGTTGTGTAATTAAATCCACCGATTCGCGAACGGATGTGCCTGCCGAAATCACGTCATCGATGATTAAAACACGACCTTTTAGCGTGCTGCCAACAATGACACCGCCCTCACCGTGGTCTTTGGCTTCTTTGCGATTGTAAGCGTAGGGCAGATTGTGACCATTTTTGGCAAAAGCAATGGCAATTGCAGCAGCTAAAGTGATGCCTTTATAGGCTGGGCCATATAGCATATCAAACTGTATGCCGGATTTTTGTATGCTCTCATAGTAGAATTCACCTAGTTTTAATAAGCTTTCACCGTCATTAAACAAGCCAGCATTAAAAAAATAAGGGCTTAAACGGCCAGCTTTGGTTTTAAATTCACCAAATTTTAATACCTGCTTTTGAATCGAAAAAGCGATAAACTCTTGGCTTAAATCCTTGCTTAAGTTTTCTGGGCTAGGCAGTTGTTGGTTGTTAGTCATCATTTATTTTTCGAAGAAAGTCAATAATGCGCATTATAACTGCGAATTTGAACGGAATCCGTTCAGCGGCCAACAAGGGTTTTTTTGCTTGGCTGCAAACACAACAAGCCGATGTCATCTGCTTACAAGAAGTGAAAGCGCAAGCAGCGGATTTGACCGCGGAAATGCTAGCACCTGCTGGTTACTTTGGCTATTTTCACTATGCAGAAAAAAAGGGTTATAGCGGTGTTGGCATTTATTGTAAAACTAAGCCAGATAACGTGGTGGAGGGATTAGGCATTGCAGATATTGATAGCGAAGGCCGTTATATTGAAGCCAGTTTTGGAAACTTAAGCGTCATTTCTTTATATTTGCCCAGCGGTTCCAGTGGTGAAGAACGCCAAGCGTTTAAATTTAGCGTGCTTGCGCGCATTATGCCGCATTTAGAGGCATTAAAAAATAGCGGCCGCGATGTAGTGGTGTGTGGCGATTGGAATATTGCGCATCAAGAAATCGATTTGAAAAATTACAAAGGCAATAAAAAGAATTCGGGATTTTTGCCAGAAGAGCGCGCTTGGTTGACGGATTTATTTGGCCGTGTGGGCTGGGTAGATGTGTATCGAATGTTGCATCCTGATACGACTGAAGAGTGTTATACCTGGTGGAGTAATCGTGGCGCAGCTTATGAGAAAAATGTGGGTTGGCGCTTGGACTATCAAGTCGCCACGCCAGAGCTAGCGTTAAAAGCGGCTCAAGCATCGATTTATAAAACTCAGAAATTTAGTGATCATGCGCCGTTAATAATTGATTATCGCTAATCAACTGTTTTTGGCTGACTGTGTATAGGCGGTAACGAAAGAGTTGTTAGTTCTGGTGAGGGATTTTCGCGTGTTTGCAAAGTATATATTCTGCGTAACAAGTCTATTGCAAAGTTGCTCAATATTTAGCCAGATGGTTGGTAATTATAAAAACTTAACGCATCAATATTAAGCAGATTTACTTAAATTGATGCCTATATTTTCGCCCTCTTTTTCGATCCCCTTTTCATTCCAAGGCGCAATTTTAATTAACAGCAACATGCCGGGAATCGCCAATAAAAAACACAGTATAAAAAATTTAAACCAGCCAAGATTTTCGACCATATAGCCAGTCGCCGCATTGGCAAAGGTGCGCGGAACAGCAGCCAAACTGGTGAACAGCGCAAATTGTGTAGCGGTATAAAGCGGGTGCGTGGTTTGCGCAATGTAAGCAACAAATGCCGCAGTACCAAGCCCTACGCCAAATGCCTCTACGCCAATTACTATGCCCAGCCATAGCAAGCTGTGGCCTACTGTTGATAAATAGGCGAAGCCCAAAATAGCGACCATTTGCACTACGCCAAATACCCATAAAGCGCGGTTAATACCGAGTTTAAACATCCACACGCCACCCAATAAACCACCAATCACACTTGGCCATAAGCCAGCATTTTTGGCGATTAAACCAATCTCAGTTTTGCTAAACCCCATATCCAAATAAAAGGGCGTGGCTAATGCAGTTGCCATGCTATCCCCCAGCTTATATAAGAAAATAAATGCCAAAATCAATATGGCGGTTTTTAAGCCGTTACGATTGATGAATTCGTGAAAAGGCTCTACTACAGCGGCTCTTAATGTCTTGGGCGCACCTAATTTAAGCGGCGGTTCTTTGACAAAAATGGTCATGAAAATACCAGGCAGCATAAACAGTGCGGTAATGAAGAATACGCTTTGCCAAGTGAGATGATCTGCCAATATCAGGGATAAAGAGCCAGGCACCAAGCCAGCAATTTTATAGGCATTCACATGTATCACATTACCCATGCCCAATTCAATATCAGGCAATATTTCTCGCCGATAAGCATCTACTGCAATATCTTGGCAAGCACTAAAAAATGCCACAGTAGTGGCAAGGTAAGCGATAGTCCATATATCTAATTTTGGGTTAAATGTGCCAAATAGCGGGATAGACACAAGCAATAGCACTTGTGAGATAAGCATCCAGCCACGTCTGCGGCCCAGTGGCGGGATATAACGATCGAATAGTGGTGCCCAAAGAAATTTCCAAGTAAACGGTAAACTGATTAGTGCAAATAAGCCAATGGATTTTAAGTCTACGCCTTCTGATCTTAACCAAGCAGGTAATAAGCTGATTAAAATAAACAGCGGTAAACCAGAGGTGAATCCAGTAAAAATGCATATCAGCATGCGTTTATTAAAAAGGATGTTTTTGAGCGGATGATTCATTTTAAAATAATGAGTTGAGGCGACTTAGTTGCAAACAATATCACATTGCTTAGCGCTAAGTACTTATTGCGCGTTATTATTTTATTGAAACTTTTATGCAGTAATTGCATCAACTTTATATATAGTTCAATTGTTGTATTCAATCTTCATATTTGTCTGGTTCAAGCTTATTTTGGCCAATTTTATCTGGCGCAAGTTTACCTGCTGCAAGAAATACTTATTTAAAAATTAAAGGAGTGCGCATGCGTTTTGCAACGCCACTATTACCCGTTATTTTAACCACATTAACATTTAGCTTCAGCGCATCGGCAGATGAGATAAGACTAAAAAATGGCGATGTGTTAACGGGCACAATCATCAAAAAAGAAACAGATAAGCTGATTATTAATACCAGTTATGCTGGCGATATCAGTATCACATGGTCTGAAATTAGTAGCTTAAATTCCCAAGCGCCTGTTCAAGCATTTTTGGCAGATGACTCTCATTTTACTGGTGTCATTGAAGCATCGGAAGCTGGGCGTGCAAAAATTAAACTCAGTGATTCCGATGACATAATAGGTGTCGATTTAAATGAGCTAACTTATATTAATCCCAGCCCGGAAGTGTCTGGAATTGGCGTGGTGTGGACTGGTAACATTAATTTAGGTGGAGCAGTCACACAAGGTAATACAGATACCAGCTTGGTACGTGCAGATGGCGAGACGATTGCACGTACTAAATACAACCGATTTACAGTTGGCGGTGTGGTGAATCGGGCAAAAAGTAATGATGTTGATACCGAATATAACAGCCGTGGTTATGCAAAGTATGATAAATTTTTGACGAAAAAATGGTATTTATATACCAATGCAGCGCTTGAAAATGACAGGTTTAGAGATATTAATTTACGAACAACTACCGGTATAGGTAACGGTTATCAAATTTATGAGCAAGATGATCTGAATTTAGCGATTGAGGGTGGTATTAACTATATTAATGTGGATTATGACGTTGCCAGAGATGAAAGCTATGCTAGTGGGCGATGGGCCTTGCGATACGATCAAAAGCCAATGTCTGGGGATGTACAGTTTTTCCATCAGCATGAAGTTTTATTTGGCTTAGAAAAAGCAGCCGGCACTTTAATTTTCTCTAAAACCGGCTTGCGTGTTCCCATTGCAAAGAATTTGAATGCCTCTACGCAAATCAATCTGGATTACAACAGCCAGCCTGTTGAAGAAAGGAAAAAATTAGATAAAACGCTCTTGTTTAGCTTAGGTTACGGTTGGTAAATGATGAGTAAAAGTTGCTCTAGCTTAATCAGTTATTTAACCTGATTAATTGAAATAAGTACAAAAATTGTGGCGTGAGCTTAATTGTAAGCGCTAGCGTAATTAATTCTTCTTTAACCGATACATAGCCAAATTACCCAATAAATTGGGCATAAAATTTACTTCTTGTCCTTCGGTAATCACTTTACGTTCTATTACGGTAATTTTGTGATTTTTACAAAACTGATCAAAGTCATTGATAGTACAAAGGTGTACATTGGGCGTGTCATACCATTGATAAGGCAAGGTTTTTGAAACTGGCATGCTGCCATTGGTGATTTGCATGCGGTTACGCCAGTAGCCAAAATTAGGGAAAGTGACAATTACTTCATGCCCGACACGCAACATTTCTTGCACAATTTCTTCTGTATTATGCATGGCCTGCAAGGTTTGCGAGAGGATGACAGTATCAAATGATTGGTCCTCAAAGCCCGACAAACCGGCCTCTAAGTCCATTTGAATCACGTTAGTACCGTTTTGTATACATGCTAGCCAATTGGCATCGTCTTTCTCAACACCATAGCCTTTGGTTTCTAAACTACTACGTAAAAACTGTAATAATGTGCCATCGCCGCAACCTAAATCCAGCACTTTTGAGCCAAAACCAATCCAGCCAGCAATAATCGCAAAGTCTTGGCGGTATTTTAAATTAAAATTTGTAGAATTTACATTATTTTGAATGATATTTGCCATATTTACACCTCAATATTTTGTAAATAGGCACGTAAAATTGCATGGTAATGCGTGTCTCGCATTAGGAAGGCATCATGTCCATGCGCAGCAGTGACTTCTGCGTAACTGACAGTAAGCTCGTTATCCAGCAAAGCCTTCACAATTTCACGTGAGCGGGCGGGCGAAAAGCGCCAATCGCTGGTAAATGAAACAACCAAAAATTGTGCTTTTACATTTTTGAGTGCTGCACTTAAGTCGCCATCATATTCAAGCGCAGGGTCGTAATAATCCAATGCACGCGTCATGCGTAAGTAGGTATTGGCATCAAACTCACCGGCAAACTTATCGCCTTGATAACGCAGATAAGATTCCATTTCAAATTCCACATCAAAGCCGTATTTAAGGGTGTCTTTAAGCTTACGGCCGAATTTTTCGCCCATCGCATCATCACTTAAATACGTGATATGCCCTAACATGCGTGCAATGCGTAAACCGCGTTTTGGCACAGTATTATGTGAGTAATAATCGCCCGCATAAAACTCAGGGTCGGTCATAATCGCCTGGCGGGCGACTTCATTAAAGGCGATATTTTGTGCAGTTAAATTGGGTGCAGATGCAATCACTAACGCATGTTTAACACGTTCTGGGTAGGCAATCGTCCACTGCAAGGCTTGCATGCCACCTAAACTGCCGCCGATAATAGCGGCTAGTGTTTCAATGCCTAAGTAATCCAAAAGACGTGCTTGTGAGTTTACCCAATCTTCAACAGTAACAATCGGAAAATCAGCACCAAAAGGTTTATTGCTTTTAGCATCAATACTAGATGGGCCACTGCTGCCATGACAGCCGCCTAAATTATTCAGTCCAATCACAAAAAATTTATTGGTGTCTAAAGGTTTGTTGGGCCCAGTTCCATTATTTGGTCCAATTAGGTTGTCCCACCAGCCAGCATTTTTATCTGTTTCTGCATATCTGCCCGCTACATGATGGTTGCCAGAAAGCGCGTGGCAAATAAGGATGGCGTTGCTTTTATCAGCGTTTAAGGTGCCGTATGTTTCATAAGCCAAATGAAATTGCGGCAGAATTTCACCGCTTTTTAATTGTAGCTGCTCATTAAAATATGCAGTTTGTGCGGTGACTATTCCAATAGAACTGTTGTCTGTAGTACGGGTGTTAGTAATACTAGAGCCAGTAATATTAGTGCCTGCAGAATTATTTATAACCATACCGTAATTATACTATGTGTTAAGTAACAGCCAATACCTGATTAAGTGCGTGTTAAATTTGACCAATCGTAACGCGCTTGATTCCGCTTAAATCTAGTATGTGGCTAATTTCATTAAAGCCAGTTTGCTTCAACAATGCCGCGACATGTTCAGCTTGATTGTAACCATGTTCCAGCATTAACCAGCCGCCAGCGTTTAAATGTTGTGGGGCGCGATTAATAATTTGACGAATATCGTCTAAACCATCATGACCAGAAGCCAGCGCGGAAAGCGGCTCAAAACGTAAATCGCCTTGCTGCAAATGTGTATCATCGTCTTCAATATAGGGTGGATTGCTCACGATTAAATCAAATTTCAGATCATTTAATGCGCTTAACCAATCACTTAATATAAATTGTACATTGTTGATATTTAAACTTTTGGCATTTTCAATGGCTACATTTAAGGTTTTTTGGTTAACATCAACCGCAATAATGTTTGCTAGCGGGCGGTATTTGCCAATGGCTAATGCAATTGCGCCAGATCCAGTACCAAGATCTAAAATAGATACTTGCTGATGTAAGTTTTGCGAATGAAGCGCTTGTGAGGAAGTTTTGAATAATGCGGCATCTACCAATGTTTCAGTATCTGGTCTTGGAATTAAAGTATCAGGAGACACTTTTAAATGTAGGCCATAAAACTCACGATAACCTAAGATATAAGCAATTGGCTCGCCATTTAAACGACGATTTAATAGTGCTTGAAATGCTTCTTCAGCATGGGCTTGTAATGTATCGTTTTCATGCGCAATTAACCATGCACGGTCTTTATTCAGCGCATGCAGCAGCAACAGTTGTGCTTCAAACTTAGATTCAGATGCTATTAAATTTAAAAGCATATTTAGTTTAGTTTGGCTTGATTGAATTAACCGTCTGATTGTATTAGATTGCATGACAAAAATTGTAAGCTGGGTCTTAGTTTTTATTAATGAGCTAAATATATTAAAGGAACAAATAAAAACGGCAACCTAAGTTGCCGTTTTTATTTTATAAATCCAACTTAAACAGGCTAGGCCTGCATTAAACTAGAAGAATAAGATTGCACCTAAAGCGATAGTTTTTGCTTTACCATCAAAGCCGCCATTATCTTCAAGCTTTTGTTGTGAGTATTCAGCAACTAAGTTCAAGTGTTTTGTAAGTGGGTGATATGCACCAACTGTCCACATTGTATTTTTGTAGTCATCAGTAGCGCCTTCAGAAGCGTTGTACTCAAGCTCTGACTCACCGTATGAAACACCTAGTTTAGTACCTACACCTGGAAGTGTATATGTACCTTGCACGTACCAGTCTTCTGAATCACGTGATTTACCAGCAGCGTCATAGCCACCGTTAAATAATACTGCAGTACCAGTACCATTACCTTGACCGTAGTAACCAGTTAAACCGAAGCCAGCAAGATTTACAGTAGCGCCGATGTCCCATGCGTCAGCACGATCATCAACTAGTTCAACGTTTTGTGAAATGCCAGAAACCCAAACTTTACCGCCTACATCGCCAGCCCATTCGTAGCTAGCTTTACCTTCGTAAGCTGGCTGTGAGCCACCACGAGCAAAACTACCTGTACCATTAACACCAACAGCAGTTGGATCCCAAGATTGAGTTACACCAGCTGTAAAGCTAAAGCCATTCCAGTTTGGTGATGTGTAAGCAACTTGTGATTTCCAGTCAGCGTACATGAAGCCAGTACCGATACGACCTAGTGTTGTTGTATTACCAGCTAAACCACCAGCAGCAGAACCAACACCTAATAATGTCATGTCGTTCAAGATTGCATCAGAAGCATAGATACCTAAATCTTTACCTAATTTGATAGAGCCCCATGATTTGTCGCCAAATGTTAAGAACGCTTGACGGTTTTCTTGTTGAGCTGACTGAATGCCAGAACCATTAGTTGAAGCACCTGGGTTGATGCTGATTGTGAAAGCAACATCTAAATCGTTTTGGCGTGTTTTACCAGAAACTGATAGGTAGTTAGGTAGTAAGCCAGTAGTAATGTTTGAAGCTGTGCTTGTACCAGTAGAGTTAACCATATCACCAGTAGCACGTGTTGATGTGTAATAAGCGTTTACAACACCGCCGATGTCTAATGTCCAGTCGCCAGCTGGAATGATGATACCAGCGTTAGCGCTTGAAGCTACAGCTAGTAGTGCTGATGCAACTGCTAAATTTAATTTTGTTTTCATATGAATCTCCAAAAAATGTTTCTTAGAATTTATTGCCAAATCACCCTCGTTTTTATTACTGCTTTGTTGCCAAAATCACTATAAAAACAAGAAAGTTTGTAAACGCTCTCAATAAAACAACTTACATTTATTTACTAAGAAGGTGTAGCTAGTATGCCAAAGATGCTGTTTGGGGAGCAAGGTTTATGTGGCTTTTTGTATAAGTTATGTGTGGTTGTTGTTTTAATACAACACTATTCGAGTGCTTTAGTGTGGCACTAGTGTTTAGTGCCTGATTTGTAAGGCTTGGTATCAATTTGATGATTGCTTAATGGTCTAATTTAGAGCAATTTTTGGCGAAATTTATATAACGCAAGGCTGCAGTAAAAATTGTAGTTACGAATTTACAAATATTCTTCTACAGTAAATAGTCTGCGATGCTCGCGGATGGCGAATCTATCTGTCATACCAGCAATGTAATCGGCTACGGCGCGCGCATTATCTAATTGCGCATGCATTTGGTGTTCTGGCGGCATTAAGGTGAAATCGTTGAAAAAGACTTCAAACAGTTCGCGGATGATGCGCATCGCTTTAGCGCTCATACGATTGACTTTGTAGTGATGGTATAAATTTTTACGTAAGAATTGTTTTAGTGAGTGATTTTTTTTCGTCATATCAGGGCTAAAACTAATTAAGTAAGGCGCTTGGCGAATATCTTGAATTGTTTGTGGTG
The DNA here is from genome assembly GCA_040387515.1 of Pseudomonadota bacterium. Taxonomy (GTDB): domain Bacteria; phylum Pseudomonadota; class Gammaproteobacteria; order Burkholderiales; family Methylophilaceae; genus Methylotenera_A. The sequence goes on along the minus strand of JAZKDP010000002.1, from coordinate 27,805 downwards.
CGTGTTTGGCGATATTCTGCGCACTGGTATGGCATAAATCGACGACTAAAATATTAATCATGCGGCGAACTGTTTCGTGTATCAGCCTTCTTTGTTCTAATTTAGGGTATTTAGTTTTGACGATTTCTAGCTGCGAATTAAAAAGTTCAACTTGTTGCAATTGCTCAACGGTGATCAAGCCAGAGCGCAAGCCATCGTCGATGTCATGATTATTATAGGCAATTTCATCGGCAAAATTGGTTAGTTGCGCTTCTAAACTGGGGTTGGTTTTATCAATAAAACGTTGACCTACATCGCCCAGTTGCTTGGCATTTTTAATTGAGCAATGTTTTAAAATGCCTTCGCGCAATTCAAAGGTTAAGTTTAAGCCATCAAATTCCGCATAACGTTGTTCTAGTTTATCTACCACGCGTAATGATTGTAAGTTGTGTTCAAAACCGCCGTAATCGCGCATGCAATCATTCAGCGCATCTTGTCCGGCATGACCAAATGGCGTGTGCCCTAAATCATGCGCAAGTGCGATGGCTTCTGTGAGGTCTTCATGCAGATTAAGTGTGCGCGCAATGCCGCGGGCAATTTGCGCGACTTCTAGGCTGTGCGTTAAACGGGTGCGAAATAAGTCACCTTCATGATTCACAAAAACTTGTGTTTTGTATTCTAAACGGCGAAAAGCAGTAGAGTGAATAATGCGATCACGATCGCGCTGAAAGGCGTTACGCAAGGGTGAGGGCGGTTCTTCAAAACGCCTACCAGTACTGAGTTCAGGATTAGCGGCGTAAGAGGCGAGCGTGTTCATGGTTTAGATTAATGATAACGTTTCGTTTAATTTATCTGCAGCATAGTCGCTGGTAATCACGGCTTTGCCAATGCCTTGTTGCAGAACTAGCCTAATTTTCCCATCGGCCACTTTTTTGTCACTGGCCATTAAATCTAAATATCTATCTGCGCCCAGGTTCGGCGCTTGCAGCGGTAGGTTAGAAATAGATAGTAATTGGTGTATCCGTGTAAATTCATCTGCATTTAACCAGCCCATGCGGCGCGATAAATCTGCCGCCATAATTGTACCTGCAGCAACAGCTTCACCATGTAACCACACGCCGTAACCCATCGCGTTTTCAATTGCATGGCCAAAAGTGTGACCAAGATTAAGCAATGCGCGTTCACCTGTTTCGTGCTCATCTGCCGCGACAACTTCGGCTTTATTTTGGCAAGAACGGTAAATAGCGTAACTAATGGCAGCTTCATCTAATGCCATGAGTTTGCCAATATTAATTTCCAGCCAGTCAAAAAAATCCGCATCACGGATAAGGCCATATTTAATGACTTCTGCCAATCCAGCAGACAATTCGCGAGGTGGCAGCGTTTTTAGCGTGCCGATATCCGCTAATACCAATTTGGGTTGATAAAACGCGCCTATCATGTTTTTGCCAAGCGGATGGTTAATGCCAGTTTTCCCGCCTACACTAGAATCAACCTGTGAAAGTAAGGTGGTAGGGATTTGAATAAATGGCACACCACGCAAATAAGTGGCAGCTGCATAGCCAGTTAAATCGCCAATCACGCCGCCGCCTAATGCAATTAGAGTTGTGCTGCGCTCGCAACGATTTTTGAGTAAGGCATCATAAATAAGGTTAAGCGTATCTGTATTTTTATAGGCTTCGCCGTCTGGTAAAATAATCTCAATGACTGTTACACCTGCGTCACACAACGTTTTTGCCAGCTGTCCTAAATATAAAGGCGCAACCGTTGTATTGGTGACAATCGCTACACTTTTGCGTTTAAGGTGCGGCAAAATCAAATCGGCTTGATTAAGCAGATTGCTACCAATATGAATGGGATAAGAACGACTGTCGAGCGCTACGTGTAAAGTTTGCATGGTGATGAGTGGTTGCGTTTAATCGTGAAGTTTTAAATTACTATGCAGTTTTAAATCAAGTGCAGATTCTATTTTGGCGATAATACTGCTCACAGGTTGATTGCCAGTATCGATAATATGCGTCGCGACTTCGGTATACAGAGGATTGCGTTCAGCATACAGTTGTTCTAGTTTAGCGCGAATATCCACATTTTGTAAAAGTGGCCTATGTTTATCGTTGCGTGTTCTGTGCCATAGCTCGTTCACATTTGCCCGTAAATAAATAACTGTGCCGTAAGTACTCAACAATTCCCGGTTTTCTGCTGCAATCACAGCACCGCCACCTGTCGCCATGACAATGTTATCTAGCTCCACAAGCTCTTGAATAACGCTAGTTTCACGCTTGCGAAATCCCGCTTCGCCTTCAAGTTCAAAAATGACGGGTATTTTAACACCCGTGCGCTTTTCGATTTCTACATCGGTATCGTAAAAATGCTTGTTCAAGTGTTTGGCTAATATTTTACCAATGGTGGTTTTGCCAGCACCCATCAAGCCAATAAAGAAAATGTTGTTCACTTCTGTCACAATATTTTGCCGCTGAATTTTTACGAAAAAAATGCCTATCACAATGAATGATAGGCATTTTAAGGCAAAGCGCGCGTTCTGTCAGTTAAGTCTTATCTTAAGCCTAAACTTTCATCCATAATTTTGGGCGTAATAAAGATTAATAACTCTGTTTTGTCGTCTTGTTTAGTTCTGCGTTTAAAGGCGTTACCTATAATAGGAATGTCACCAAAGAAAGGTACTTTGCTCACGTCATTACGTTCAGTTTGCTCATAAATGCCACCAAGTACCGCTGTTTCACCATTAGACACTAAAACTTGTGTGGTGACTTTTTGTGTATCAATTGATGGTGTTCCAAAGAATACTACCCCAACTTTCTCTTTTTTAACTTCCAAATCCATGATAATTTTATCGTCAGGCGTAATTTGTGGCGTAACCTCTAGACTTAATACTGCTTCTTTAAATGATACGTTTGTAGCACCACTGCTAGAAGCTTGTAAATAAGGTATCTCAGTACCTTGTGAGATTTTAGCTTTTTGTTGATTGGCTGTGGTAACGCGCGGGCTAGATACAATTTTGCCACGGTTATCAGTTTCTAATGCAGTCAGCTCTAAGTTGAGTAACAGACCAGCCGGTAATCTAAATAAACTAAAAGCAATACTGCCTGCTGGGCTAGCTACTGGTAAGTTTGAATTTAAGCCGCCAGTGCTAATAGTCCCAGCTGCACCTGCTGAGTTTGTTGCAGATGTCTGATCTAAGTTTCCACCAATAGCGATAGAGTTTTGGCCAGGAGTTGCTTGATGTTGTATGCCGAATCTGGCACCCAAACTTTTACCAAATTTCTCATCAGCTAATACTAATCTTGATTCAATCATGACCTGTTTAACTGCAATATCAGTTTTATTAATAATACCTTGAATCTCTTCTAGTTTTTTTGCTGTATCTTGTATAAACAAAGTATTAGTGCGGGGATCCCATACCGCGCTACCGCGTTTAGATAAGATGCTTTTGTTTTGACCGCTGCTGCCACCGCTGGCTTCGCCGCCGCCAGTTAAAATGTTTTTAAATGATTCGGCTTTTTGATATTTAAGCGTGAATACTTCCGTACGCAGTGGTTCTAAATCTTCAATTGCTTGACTGGCTTCTAATTGTGATTTTTCTTTGGCAGCGACCTCTTCCGCAGGGGCAACCATAATTACGTTGCCTGTTTTGCGCATAGTTAAGCCCTTGTTTTTCATGATGATATCCATGGCTTGATCCCATGGCACATCTTTCAATCTTAATGTCAGGTTTCCTGTCACTGTATCGCTGGTAATAATGTTTAAACCCGTGAAGTCAGCGATAACTTGTAACACTGAACGTACTTCAATATTTTGAAAGTTAAGTGATAGTTTTTCGCCCGCATAGCCAGGTTTAGAGCCCTTGACTAATTTATCCGGATCTTCAATCACTTGACGTACATCGATAATAAATTTCTTGTCCGCTTGGTAAGCAGATTGCTCCCAGTTGCCTTTAGGCTCAATGGAGATGCGACCATTTTTACCTTGTTTCATCGTATCAACATATAAAACTGGCGTATTAAAATTAATCACATTCAATCGACGTTGCAAGTCAGCCGGTACGTCTGTATTGATAAAATCAACAACGATTAGCTTGCCTTTTTGTTTGATATTAATGCCTGAATTTGCATCAGATAAATCCACAATAATACGGCCTTCACCATTTTTCCCCCGCGAGAAGTCTACATTGGTAATGGCGTGTTCTTGATTGGTGGCGCGAGCTTCAGCAAAACGTGTTTCGGCTGTTGCGTTGCCTGCGTTAGCTTCGTTACCTTGCAGCGTGATAATGACATCTTTACCATTTAACACAGTGTTGTAACCTACACTTTTAGTCAGATTCAGTACAACACGTGTGCGATCTTTAGCTTGTGCAAATGAAACACTTTTTAACGCACCTTGCTCATTAGCAATGTTGTTTTTATTTAAGCCATTAGCCGTTTTGGGGAAGTCTAGTGCGATTCGGGCAGGGCTGTTTAAAGTAAATCCTGCAGGCGGGTTGGCAAGCGGCTCTTTCATTTGCAAACGTATGCTAACGCGACCACCTGACAGGGCAGAAAAATCAATATTTTCAATTTTATTGGTGTATAAATTTTCATCATTAGTTGCTGCCAGGGCACTATTAATAAAGCTCAGGCCTGAGCTTGTGGCTAATAGTAGCGATACTGCAAAAATTTTTGTCATCGTTTTAAACATGTTCATCCCTGTCATTTATTCTTGCAGATTAATACTTGCAGTGCGCTCTGTCCAGTCACCAGTTAGGTCGTCCTGCACAATTTCTTTGAGAGCTATGTCGCTTTCGTTGATGGCCGTCACTAAACCGTAGTTAGGTCCTAAATAATTACCCACTTTAACTTGTTGTATCGTGTTGTCGGGTGTTTTAATCAGCGCATAAGTGAGCTTGCTTTTGCTCATAGATCCTACATATTTCAAGCTTTCTAATGGGTAGGATTCAAGCGCTTCTTTGGGGCGATTGGTATTTGGCTGTAAAGTACCGCTTTTGCTGGCAGCTTTGCGCGGCTTAAATGGATCGGCCAAAGTGCCATCGGCATTGTATTGAAGCGGTGAATAAGGTAAAACTTCTGGTAAAGGTTCTACGCCTTTACTCATGTCATTTGCTGCATTTAACATGAACTTATCTAAATCATCACCTTCATCGCCACTGCAGGCAATAAGTGTTAGCGTTAATGTCGAAACAGACAGGAGTCTGAATAAAAGGCTAGGATTTAATGAAAGACTGGAGCGACTCATTTATTTTACGTCCTTCTTCTCAGAGGCTTTTTTAGCGGCGATTTCTGAAGAATCCAAATAACGATAGGTTTTTGCAACAGCCTCAAGCACCAGCAAGCTGTCTTTACTATCCTTATTAATCGGAGCAATAACCATATCGTTTAATGTCACAATCCTAGATAGTTTTGAAATGTCGGTCGCGAACGCACCAATATCGTGATAGCTACCTCTGATTTTAATTTGAATCGGCATTTCCGCATAAAAGTCTGCGATGGTTTCTTGTCCAGGTTTAAATAGCTCAAACTCCAAGCCGCGTCCAAGACCTGCTTGGTTAATGTCGGTCAATAAACCATCCATTTGCGATTTATCTGGCAATTGTTTAAGTAGTGCCCCAAAAGTTTTTTCAATATCAACCATCTGCTGTTTATACGCATCAATTTTTATGGCTTGGCCTTTTTTAGTCGTAAACACTTGGCGCAACTCTTGTTCCTTTGATTCTGCTTGAGCGAACTCATCTATTTGAGGACTCCACAAAAACCAGTAACCCAGTGCAACTAAAACCAAAAATATAAATCCTAGCAACACCAATTTAACGGGCATTGGCAAGCTACCCGCATTTTTAATATCAATATTATTAAAATCATCTAATTTCATGTGGTTTATGTCCCTTTGATTTTATTTTTATTGGGTGCTTCTTCGGCTTTTTGAACCTTCAGAGATACATTTAGCGTAAAGTCATTTTGCTTGATGCCATTTAAGGTCATGGCTTTAATTTCAATGAGATTAGGCGATTCCATCCAGTTTGAGACGCTTAAATTGCGTACTATAGTGGCGACACGCGCATTAGTATCAGCAACACCCTCTAGAGTAATTAAATTGCCTTGTTGCTTAATGCTTTTTAAATATAAACCTTCTGGCAATTGTCGTGATAGCTCATCCAGAATCACTACGGATTGGCTGCGATTAGTTTGTAAATTTTCAACGATCTGTTTACGTTCCAGCACATTGCTGATTTGGTCTTTCAAATCTTTAATATCGGCAATTTCTTTATCTAATTGACCAATCGCTTGTTCTAATCGACCATTTCTTTCAATTTGAGAGTCCTTTTTTGCACTGAGATAGGTCCAGCCCATAAAGACAACGGCACCAGCGGCCACTGCGGCCATTAGCGCCATCAATCCAAATTGGCGCTGACGTTCTGCGCGTTTTAGTTGTCGATGTGGTAATAGGTTAATACGCATCATATTAATTTACTCCACGCATTGCTAAGCCACATGCAATCAATAACGCAGGCGCATCAATTGCTGCTTGCTGCTGCTTCACCTTGGTGGCGAGCGACATGGATTGAAACGGATTTGCCACAATCGTATTCACTTGAGTACGATCTTGCACCATGATGTCTATCGCAGGGATTGCTGCACAGCCGCCTGCCAAGACCAAATGGTCAACGCGATTGTATTGCGTGGAGCTGGTAAAAAACTGCAATGCCCTGGCCACTTCAGTAGAAAGTGATTGCATAAAAGGCTGTAATACCTCGTGTTCATAGCTTTCGGGTAAGCCACCCTTGCGTTTCGCAATTTCGGCTTCTTCAGCAGATAGACCGAAACGACGTTGAATTTCCTGTGTGAGTTGTGTGCCGCCAAAAGCTTGTTCACGTACATAGATTGACACATTGTCATGCAGCACATTGATGTGCATCATGGCAGCGCCAATATCGATAATCATGATTGTTTGATCTTTACCTTTATTCGGTATTTGATTGGCGACTAAAGTGTAAGCGGCTTCCGTAGCGTAAGTGTCTACATCCATGACAATTACTTTTAAGCCGGCATCTTCTGCGGCTGCAACGCGGTCTTCGATTTTTTCTTTTCTGGCGGCGGCAATTAATACTTCTACTTCATCTGGGCTATTTGCTGCTGTACCAATGACTTGAAAGTCAATGTTCACTTCTTCTAACGGAAAAGGAATGTATTGATTGGCTTCTGCCTCTACCTGTACTTCCATGTCCTCTTCACGTAAGTCGGCGGACATCATGACTTTTTTGGTAATAACAGCGGCAGAGGGTAATGCGAGTGCAGTACGTTTTTCACGCGAACCTAGGAGCTTCCAAGCCAATTTAACGGCATCGGAAACTTGTTCTAATCCAGAAATATTGCCATCCACAATTGCATCTTTGGGAATCGCAGCAATTGAGTAGGCTTCAAGACGATAAGAACCTTTGCCTGTAGACGAGAGTTCTACCATTTTGACAGCCGAAGTACTAATGTCTACGCCGATGAGTGGAGGAGTACTTTCATTGAAAAAATCGAATTTCAAATTAGAATTCTCTTTCTATATTCATAGGTTACGCACAATAGTGATAATTTACATTAAATCCTAGCAACAAGTTTACGCCCTGTAAAGTAAATTTTGATTTTAAATTTATTCTGAGCATACAATTATTAAGCCTGTGCCATTTTTAATACAAGTTTAATAATTAGCCAATTTATGCAGATTAAATTGACCTTAGAATCTTTATTAAAATGAATATCGGGGTTTTGGTTAATTCCCATTAGCTTATATACTATTAGTTGTAATTTAACTGGTAATGATTCGATTCGTTAAAAGATCTTTATGGCTCTAAAAAATATAGCTCCCAAAAAATGGTGGCACTTTTTAATATTGTTTATCGTAGTTGGTGGTCTAACAATATCGGCAATGGCAGCGCTTGCCATCACCCTCATTTATCCAACTTTGCCATCCTTAGAAACACTAACGGATTATCGTCCTAAGCTTCCGCTACGTGTTTATACCGCGGATGGTTTTTTAATTAGTGAGTTTGGTGAAGAGCGTCGTGCTTTTGTGAGTATTGATAAAGTGCCGAAAAATTTGAAAAACGCAGTGTTGGCAATTGAAGATAGGCGATTTTATCAACACGGTGGTGTTGATACCAAAGGCGTGTTGCGAGCCATCAAAAACAACATCACCGGCGTAAGCCATGAGGGTGCTAGTACTATCACCATGCAAGTTGCTAAAAACTTTTTTACCACTCCAGGTAAAAAACGCACGATGGTGATCAAAATTAAAGAAGCGCTTTTAGCTTTAAAAATTGAGAAAACCTTATCTAAAGATCAAATTTTCGAGCTTTATTTAAATCAAATTTATTTGGGTCAACGTTCATACGGATTTGCGGCTGCGTCTCAAATGTATTTTGGTAAGTCTTTATCTAAGCTGACATTGGCCGAATCTGCGTTACTTGCAGGCTTGCCAAAAGCGCCATCTGGCTACAATCCATTCGTTAACCCTAAGCGTGCGACAGATAGGCAGCATGAGGTTTTACGTGATATGCGTCGATATGGTTTTATTGATGAGGCTGATTTTAATGAGGCAGTTGAACAAAAGTTAACCTTTAAAGTGTCTAAATTAGCGCGTGATTTAGAGGCGGATTATGTGGCAGAAATTGTGCGGCAAAGCTTGTATGAACGTTATCAAGATGATATCTACAGCAGTGGCCTAAAGGTTTACACCACCATTAACAAGGCCGATCAGGAGGCTGCGAACGGCGCTATTCTGCAAGGGATTTTAGAGTATCAGCGTCGTCATGGCTATCAAAAGGCTGAGAAAACCATTGATTTAAATAAGCTGAAATCGACTGATTTAGCCGAGGGATTGCAAATTGCATTAGAGGATATTGAAGAGTACAAAGGCTTTGTGCCCGCAGTTGTGACTGAAGTTTCACCAAAACTGGTAAAAGTATTTAGTAAAAGAGGCGGTAGCCTCGAAATCAGCGGCGAAGGTTTAAGTTTATTGCAAAAAAACTTGGCTGAGAAAGATACTACAAAACATAAAATCAAACCTGGCTCGGTTGTGCGCGTGATTAAAAGCCAAGATAGCTGGCATATTGTGCAATTGCCAGAAGTGGAAGCCGCTTTAGTTGCGCTTGATCCAGAAAATGGTGCGATTACTGCTTTGGTCGGTGGTTTCGATTTTAATAAAAATAAATTTAATCATGTGACGCAAGCATGGCGGCAACCTGGCTCTAGCTTTAAACCGTTTGTTTATTCGGCAGCGTTAGAAAAGGGATTTACACCCGCAACCATTGTGGAAGACACGCCACTTTCAATGTCATCAAGCGAATTAGGCGGCAGCAAAGCTTGGGAGCCTAAAAACTATGATGGTACTTATTCTGGACCAATGCGTTTACGCACCGCATTAACCAAATCAAAGAATATGGTGTCGATTCGTGTGTTGCAAGAAATTGGACCACGATATGCGCAGGATTACATTACAAAATTTGGTTTTTCGCGTAAAGATCATCCTGCCTATTTGACGATGGCATTAGGTGCTGGTGCGACAACCCCTTGGAGTATGGCGAATGGCTATGCAGTATTTGCCAATGGTGGGTTCCGTGTAACACCGCATCTAATTAGCAAAATCACTGATAGCAAAGGCAAAGTTGTTGAAGAAATTCGCTATCCACGTGCCAATCAAGATGCGCCAAGAGTGATTGATAGCCGAAACGCATTTTTGATGACTTCTATGATGCGCGATGTAGTGCAAAGAGGTACTGCAACAAGCGCCAAACAGCTTGGCCGCCAAGATTTGGCAGGTAAAACTGGTACGACGAATGATCAGGTAGATGCCTGGTTTGCAGGCTATAACCCTAAACAAGTAGCGGTAGTATGGATTGGATACGATAAACCACGCTCACTAGGCCGTGTTGAAACAGGTGGTAAAGCGGCCTTGCCTATTTGGATTCGTTATATGGCAACTGCGCTAAAAGGTGTGCCTGAGAAGTCACTTCAAGTACCTAACGGTGTGATGGTTGTGCGAGTTGATGCAGAAACTGGTGTGCTGGTTGATCAAGATGAAGAGGGAATCGATGAGTATTTTTATCATGAAAATCCACCACCATCAGTAGAAACATTACTGCCGCCAATGTTAGAGCCAGGAGAGTCAGATTTTCCTGATAGCTTGATTGTCAATCCGATGCAGCCGCAATCTGCGCCAGTGGTACCAAGCGCACCAATTACACAAGAGCCACCAGACGGATTTTCTGGAGCAAACACTAATCGACAAATTAATCCTGCCCCAGTAAGCGCGGCTACAGCTAATGCTTCGGCAGCTAATTTAAACCCCAATGCAAAACCTATTCCTAAGCCTAATGAAGCGATTAAGTCGGCAAGGAAACCAGCAAACAGCACCAATTCTGCCGCAAAAGTTTTAAATCCATCAGGCTATTAAATTAGCGTTTTTAACTTACTTTTTAGTTTATAAACACTATGGCACGCGAAAACTTAGATCAAATGCGACAACTTATCGCCCAATCCGCTGCACGTATGATGGCGGAAGACGGTATTTCTGACTTTGCTTATGCCAAGAAAAAAGCCGGGCGACAAGTCGGTGCAACCGAAAATAGTGTATTGCCATCCAATGCTGAAATTGAAGCAGAACTCAAGCTTTATAACGCACTTTTTTTAGGTGATGAGCAACCAGAAAATCTGCGAAATCTGCGTAAAAATGCACTATTTACCATGCAAATGCTAGAAAAATTCAATCCACATCTAACAGGTAGTGTGCTGGATGGAACGGCCGGTGCAGGCTCTGAAACGCATATTCATTTGTTTGCAGATAGCTTAAAAGAACTGGAAATGTTCTTACTTAATCTGGATATTCCATTTGAAACCAACGAAAAATCCTATCGTATTATGAACGATGGTAAACGCGATAAAAAAGGTGATAGCCGAAAAAAAGTACCGCTTTTTACGTTAGAGATGGATACTGGCTTGATTAAGTTAAGCGTGTTTGAAGTGGATGATATGCGCGTTTCGACTAAGCGGGCAGCGGATGGGGCGAATGCAGAGCGGGCGGATATTGAAAGTGTTAAAGAGTTGTTAAAAATCGCTTAAAGTATGATTTCTTCTCAATACTTACGTAGTATAAGTCTGAAAAAGAACGAGATTACTTCGTTTGATAAATATCCATTTAATTTGCCCATCATTCAATCTCTTGACGAGTTACCTTTTCATCCTAAAATGACATTTTTTGTAGGAGAAAATGGATCTGGAAAATCTACACTTTTAGAATCCATCGCCGTAAGTTCTGGATTTAACGCAGAAGGTGGTTCAAAAAACTTCAATTTTGGTACTAGGAATTCTCATTCAGAATTAAACAAATATATTCGAATATCAAAAGGAGTTAAAGCGGCAAAAGATGGTTTTTTTCTACGCGCAGAAAGTTATTTTAATGTTGCGACAGAAATTGAAAAGCTGGATAGTGAACCTTCATTCGGGCCCCGATAATTTCTTATTTTGGCAATAAATCATTGCATGAGCAGTCACACGGCGAGTCCTTTTTAGCTTTAATGATGCACAGATTCGGAGGAAAAGGCATATACATTTTAGATGAGCCTGAATCTGCTTTATCTCCACAACGCCAACTTGCTGTGCTATCTAGAATGCATGATTTAATATTAGAGATTCCCAATTTATAATTGCCACACACTCACCCATTCTAATGGCTTATCCAGATGCTTGGATTTACAGCTGTACTGAGAACGGTATTAAACGAGTAAATTACGAAGATACGGAACACTACCAAGTAACTTATGACTTTCTCTCAAACCCTGCGCGAATGCTAAAAGTTCTTTTAAAGCGCTAACCTAACTTTTTAACCACTTAGCCGCATCCATCGCATAGTAAGTCAAAATACCATCCGCACCAGCGCGTTTAAACGCTAATAAGCTTTCCATTACACATGCGCGTTCATCTAACCAACCATTTTGCGATGCAGCTTTCAGCATGGCGTATTCGCCGCTTACTTGGTACGCAAATGTTGGTACGCCGAATTCATCTTTTACGCGGCGCACGATATCTAAATAAGGCAAGCCAGGTTTCACCATCACCATATCCGCACCTTCAGAAATATCCAGCGCGACTTCTTGCATGGCTTCATCAGAGTTTGCGGGATCCATTTGGTAAGTATATTTATTGCCCGACCCTAAATTGCCAGCCGAGCCGACCGCATCGCGAAATGGTCCATAAAAAGCAGAAGCATATTTGGCAGAATAGGCCATGATTTTTGTGTGAATATTGCGCGTGCTTTCAAGTGCCTCGCGGATTTGCCCAACGCGGCCATCCATCATATCGCTGGGGGCGACGATATCTGCGCCAGCCTGCGCATGCGAAATGGCTTGTTTCACCAAAACTTCTATCGTTTCATCGTTCAATACGTAGCCAGCGTCATCAACTAAGCCATCTTGGCCATGCGTGGTGTAAGGGTCTAAAGCCACGTCTGTCATAATGCCCAATTGCGGATAGGCAATTTTGAGCGCTTTTACTGCACGTTGAACCAAGCCGTTTGCACTAAATGCTTCGGCAGCATCCAAGCTTTTAAATTGGTTTTCAACGACTGGAAATAATGCCAACAATGGAATGCCGAGTGTTACGCATTCGCCAGCCGTTTTCAACAACACATCAATACTTTGGCGCTTTACGCCTGGCATTGAAGCCACTTCTTCTACGCGATTTTCGCCATCTAATACAAATACTGGATAGATTAAATCATTGGTCGTGAGTACATTTTCGCGCATCAAGCGGCGTGAAAATTCATCTTTACGCATACGGCGCGGGCGGGAATAGGGGTAGCTCATTTTTTCAATCCTTTTACGATAGATTCGCGCTTCTTGATTTTAGTTAAAAGCTTTTAAGCAAATACCTTCGCTAACTCAGCGCCCGGGTCGTCTTGGCGCATAAACGCTTCGCCAACCAAGAAAGTATGCACGTTGTTTTTACGCATCAGCGCGACATCATTATTAGTGAATATGCCTGATTCAGTGACGACTATTTTGTCTGCTGGAATACGTGCTAATAATTCTAGCGTGGTATTTAAGGTCACATCAAATGTGCGTAGATTGCGGTTATTAATGCCTAGCAAAGGTGTATTCAATTGCAGCGCCAAATCTAGCTCTTCGCCATTATGCACTTCTACCAGAACTGCCATGCCTAAACTGTGCGCTATTTGTTCTAACTCGCGCATTTTGGCTAAATCAATCGCTGCAGCAATCAGCAAAATGCAATCTGCGCCCATTGCGCGAGCCTCATAGACTTGATATGCGTCGATCATAAAGTCTTTACGCAATACAGGTAGGTTACAAGCGGCACGTGCTTGTTTTAAGTATTCAGCTGAACCTTGAAAGTATTCAATGTCAGTAAGTACTGACAAACAGGCTGCGCCGCCTTGTTCATAGCTTTTAGCGATTTCTGCTGGGTTAAAATCTGCACGAATTACCCCTTTTGATGGGCTGGCTTTTTTAATTTCGGCAATGACGGCCGATTGATTATTGGCAATTTTTGCACGAATACTCGCAATGAAATCGCGCGTAGGCGATGCGATTGAAGCCTCTGCCTGCACGTTTGAAAGTGGCTTTAATTTCTTTGTCGCTGCAACTTCTATGACCTTGGTAGCGATGATTTTATTCAGGATATCTGACATATTTATTGCGTCTTTTTGAGGGTTAAGTTATTGGTAAGTTTGACCATTATGCTGCAACCATCCCGCGGCATGGCTACCTTGCGGATCGTGATGCGTCCAGTGCAACACGCCGCCTTTTTTATTCCATTCGTATTCACCGTAAAAGCTGACCGTATCACCAGTCTTCAAATTTTCTACACGCTTTGCTAAGTCAATATTATGTGCCACCAATAAGCTGATGCCATTATCCAGCTTTAAAATAAAACGTTGATGACGCGGCGGATTGATATCGTCTTCCAACACTTTTATTACTTTGCCGCTCGCTTCTACTTGCAAATTACTGGCTTGGCTTTCAAATGCCTTGCGAATGACTTGTTCGCCGCCGTTGGCAAAGCCCTGCTGCACATACTGACTAGCCGTGTCAGTTATTCGTTCACCATTAACGCCAGGGCTGCGTGAATGATAAATGGTATAACCTACCGCTATTGCGATAATCAGCAATAGCCGCATCATAGGTGGTTACTTAGCGCTTTCAGTTGCTCCAGTTTTGTCATGGCTGCACCGGAATCGATTGCCTGTGCAGCCATCGCGATGCCTTCTTGATGGCTGATTGTAATGCCTGCCACATAAATCGCAGCGCCAGCATTCAGCAATACGATATCCCGCGCCGCGCCAGTTTTGCCATTTAATACATCCAGCACCATCACTTTGGATTCCTCAGCATTTTCGACATGGATAGCGTTGTGCTCATGCAGTGGCATGCCAAATTGCTTTGGATTAATGACGTATTCTCGTACTTCACCATCTTTCAACTCTGCGACATAAGTGTCGCCACTAAAGGATATCTCATCCATTTCGTCAGCGCTGTGCACGATCATCACGTGATTGCTGCCTAACTTATGCAAAGCATGCGCCAGCAGGGGCACCAAGTCGCGATGAAATACGCCCATCACTTGGCGTTTAGCACCAGCTGGATTTGTCAGCGGACCTAACAGATTGAACAATGTGCGTACGCCCAATTCGCGACGTACTGGGCCAGCATGTTTCATCGCCGCATGGTGATTAGGTGCGAACATAAAGCCTATGCCGACTTCATCAATGCATCGCGCCACCTGCTCTGGTTGTAACTGAATGTTGACACCCAATGCTTCAAGCACATCTGCGCTACCAGTTTTGGAAGACGCAGCGCGGTTGCCATGTTTAGCTATTCTTGCTTGAGCACCAGCTGCTACAAATGCAGAACAGGTGGACACGTTAAATGCTTTATTGGCAGCTCCGCCTGTGCCGCAGGTATCAACTAAATTGACGCTATCTTGCACGCTGACTTTAGAGACAAGCTCTCGCATCACCTGTGCGGAGGCGGCAATCTCGTCCACAGTTTCCACTTTTACGCGTAGGCCTATCAACAAGCCAGCGATTTGCGCAGGTGTAAAGTCACCGCGCATTACCTGCCGCATTAGCGATAGCATTTCCTCATGCGTAAAATTCTCGCGTTGTATCAATTTCTGCAGCGCAGCCTTAATCGACATGTCCATTAATACGCTTTCAAAAAGTTATTTAACAGGGCATGACCATGTTCGGTGAGAATTGACTCTGGATGAAATTGCACGCCTTCAATAGACAACGTTTTATGGCGCACACCCATAATTTCGCCAAATTCACCATTATCGTCTTCAGTCCAAGCGGTAATTTCTAAGCAATCTGGCAAGGTTTCACGCTCGATCACTAATGAGTGGTAACGCGTTGCGGTGTAAGGGTTTGGCAAATCTTTGAATACGCCAATATTGTGGTGATGAATAAGCGATGTTTTGCCGTGCATTAACTGTTTCGCGTGAATGATATTGCCGCCAAATGCCTGGCCAATACTTTGATGACCTAAACAAACGCCCAATAAAGGAATTTTTCCAGCAAATTCGTTAATCAGCGGCACGCTAATACCTGCCTCATTTGGTGTGCATGGGCCAGGTGAAATGACGATTTTTTCAGGCTTTAATTCAGCAATTTTGGCTAAATCAATTTCATCGTTACGATACACTTGTACGTCTTGCCCCAATTCACCCAAATACTGTACAAGGTTGTAGGTAAAAGAATCGTAGTTATCAATCATGAGTAACATATTTGCTCTTTAATTTTAGTCAATTTAATAAGGTTAAATGGTACGTAATCTTTAGTTATTACTGATGTTTATTAAAAGTGTTTATCTTGCTTCAACCATTTTTTCGAATTCCGCAGGGTCAATCGGCTTGCTGAAATAGTAACCTTGAAAAAAATCACAACCGAATTTTTTCAATATTTCAAACTGTTCTAACTGCTCAACACCTTCTGCCACAATATTGCATTGAATGGTTTTGCCAATGGCTAATATCATTTGAATAATCGCAGCATCATTCGAATCGGTTAATACGTCGCCGACGAATGATTGGTCGATTTTAATCTGTGTTACTGGTAATTTTTTAAGATAGACTAAAGATGAATTACCCATGCCGAAGTCATCCAAAGCAATTCTTACCCCAATTTCTTTTAAGATATTCATCTTATTAATCACGTCATCAATATTGTCGATAACGGCTGTTTCGGTTAACTCTAATTTAAGAAAATCAGGGTTAATGCCTGTGTGAGTAATAATATCTTGCAACTCTTGTATAAAGTGAATGTATAAAAACTGTTTGGCGCTGATATTCACTGAAAGTCTGATTTTACTTAATTTGGGCGAATTTTCCCATTTTTTAAGTTGTCGACACGCTTGCAGCAACACCCAATAGCCAATTTTAATAATTTGGTTATTTTTTTCGGCTATGGGAATAAATTCTGCTGGGTTAATAATGCCAAGTTTAGGATGGTCCCATCTGAGTAAAACTTCAGCAGCGATAATGTGTTGATTCACGTCAACCATGCTTTGATAATGAATATAAAATTCATTTTCTTTTAAGGCTTCGTGTAATGATGACTCAATTGTCAGACTTCTTTGGAGATTATCTTGGGTGATCTGATCATAAAAGCGATAGGTATTCCGACCAGCTGCTTTAGATTGATACATTGCCGTGTCCGCATGCCTTAAATGGTCTTCAAAGCGGAATTCGTCACTATTGAATAGCGTTAAACCTAAACTTGCAGTGGTATTAAACTCAAACATTTCAAGTTGATAGCCCCTATTTAGTTCTAGCAAGAGTTTTTGCGCCACCTCGTTTGCTTGCATATATGCGGTGTTTTCATCAACGTCCAAATTTTCAATGATGATGATAAACTCATCGCCACTTAAGCGCGCTACTGTGTCGCCTTCTCTAATGGTCTGTTGAATCCGATTTGCAACCTCAATGAGTAAACGGTCACCAACATCATGCCCCTTGGTGTCGTTCAGCAATTTAAAATGATCGAGATCAATAAAAATAAGCGCACAAAATGTTTTAGCACGCTTGCTGGTGACGGCCGCGTGCTGGAAGCGATCGATTAGCAGACGTCTATTCGGTAAGCCTGTTAACGCATCGTAATAAGCAAAATTTTCGATTTCGCGCTGCGCTTTTTTTTGCAACGATATATCGCGTATAAAACCTGTTACTAAAGTTTGGCCATTATTTTTTAAAGAAGCGAGCGTCAGTTCTACAGGAAATTCGGTGCCATCAGCCCGCATCGCGCTCAATTCAATGCGTCTATCAAACATATTTTTTTTGCCAGTTAACACAAATTGATGATGCTTTTTGTTGTGTGCTTGACGTAATGCGGGTGGAATCATGACTTCTGCCAGTGATTTTCCGATTACTTGTTGTTTCGTATAACCAAAAATACGTTCTGCCGCAGGGTTAAATTCGATTAGTGCACCTTTTTCGTCAATTGTAACAATGCCATCTAAAGCGCCATTAATCACGGCGCGAAGTTGTTTGTCATTATTCCGCAGCGCATTTTCCGCTAAATTTCGTTCTGATTGCAATACAGAAATCAGCAACATCATCACCACTAAAGTGATCATGAACATCCATAACGTGAATAAACCCTGATCTATATATGCACTGTAAAAAGCACCGTAGCCCTGCGAAGTCGACCACACGGCTATACCGGATAAGGTAATCACAACAAACGAGCCGCCAACAATACCAAAGTTCATGGATGCCCAAATGAGAACAGGCAATATTAAAAATAATGACAGCATGAATTTTCTATTGAGACTTGGCACCAAGGCTGCAAGCATCAATTCGCACAGCGCAAATATAATTAACCAAGCAACAAATTGATAAGCTTGTTTTGCATTAATCCGCATACTGGCTTTATGGATGTTAAGTATCAGTGGCAGGGCAAGTAGTGCACCCACAGTGTCACCTACCCACCAAAAAGACCATGTTCTTTGTAAGTTACCTGCCGAGATTAAGCCACTGTTATATAAAGAAAATGTCCCGCCTGTAGCGGATATCAGCATGCCCAGCGCGGAAGCAGTAATAATGAGGGCAATATCTCTTTGCCTGGTTAAACTACGATTGAACTGAAATTGATTGAGTAAAGATGCTGTCACAAATGGCGCAAGCGTATTGGTGCAGGCTACGGCAAGCGATGTGATGAATGGTACGCCGAGTGATAGCTCTATAAAAGTAGCTGCGCTAAAAATAGCAGGCAGGCTAAGATTGCCCCAGCGCATGATTGCACCTGCAGCAATGCCTGTTGGTAGCCAAATCGGGGTAATGATTGATTCTTTGTACGGTACCATCAGCCCGAGCTTAGCCGCCACAAAGTAGGCTAATGCTACCAGTACAAGCTTGGTAATAACTGAATTGATATGTGTGAACATACTTATACCTTGACGTTCATTCTACTCCGACACGCCTTAATTAAGATCAAGCCCTGCTTGTACCAATTCTGCCGCACGTAACACAGCACGTGCTTTATTTTGTGTTTCAATCCATTCACTTTGCGGTACAGAATCTGCCACGATACCTGCACCTGCTTGTACATATAGCCTATTATTTTTAATCACACCAGTTCTAATACCAATGGCAACGTCCATATCGCCATTAAAACCCAAATAGCCCACAGCGCCTGCATAAATTCCGCGTTTGCTTGGCTCTAGCTCATCAATAATTTCCATTGCACGCACTTTGGGTGCGCCAGAAACTGTACCTGCCGGAAACGTGGCTTTAATCACATCAATCGCGTCCATGCCTGGTTTCAGTTGGCCTTCTACATTGCTTACAATATGCATGACGTGTGAGTAACGCTCGATCATCATATTATCCGTCACTTTAACTGAGCCCGTAATCGCAACGCGGCCGACATCATTGCGCCCTAGATCCATTAACTGCACATGCTCTGCGCGTTCTTTCGGGTCAGCTAATAGTTCTACTGATAGCGCTAAATCTTGCTCACGCGTTGAGCCGCGCGGACGCGTTCCTGCAATCGGGCGCGACGTGACGACCCCGTTATCCAGTCGCACTAGAATTTCAGGCGAGGCACCCACCACGTGATGATCACCCATATCGTAATAAAACATATATGGTGAAGGATTTAAGCTGCGTAAGGCGCGATAAAGTGACAGTGGCGGCGCCGTAAACTCCTGTGACATGCGCTGGCTTAACACCACTTGCATGATGTCACCATCGATAATATAACTTTGTGCTTTTTTAACCGCCGCTTTAAAATTTTCTTCGCCAAATTCGGAGGTTGCTTGTGTTGCTGCGCTAGCGCTGGCAGTTGGAATATCAGCTGTTTTGCGCAACATTTGTATTAACTCGCTTAAGCGATTACGCGCTTTTTCATAGGCATTGGCATCAGCTGGGTCTGCGTACACAATAAAATACAGTTTGCCACTTAAGTTATCCACCACAGCGATTTCTTCAGATACCATCAGCAATACATCCGGCGTACCAATCGCATCTGGTTTAGTGGTATTAGCCAAGCGTTTTTCTATATAACGAATGGTTTCATAACTGAAATAACCGGCTAAACCACCAGTGAATCTCGGTAAACCTGCATACGGTGGCGTTTTAAATCGAGCTTGAAAAGACTTTACAAAATCTAACGGATTGGTGTTTTCGTGTGTTTCTATAACGACATTGTTCTCAATCACTCGCACATTAAAGCCATGTGCCTCAATGCGTATTTTGGCTGGTAGCCCAATAATTGAATAGCGACCAAAGCGTTCGCCACCTTGTACACTTTCTAATAAATAAGAAAATGGTTGATTAGCTAGTTTTAGATAAAGTGAGAGTGGTGTATCAAGATCCGCAAATGTTTCCAGAACAAGTGGGATGCGGTTATAACCTTGCGCGGCAAGTGCGTTAAATTCAGCTTGGTTAATGGTTGTTACTGCGGGCGTAATCATATGTCTTCCTAATCATTTTCTATTGGTTTTATAGCGTTAAGTATGTCGCATAAACGCTATATAGTTATTGTGGCGAATGTGGGTGGAAGCTCGATTTTTCAATCTAGCGTTTCGCCAATTATTTGCTTCGCCAATAAAGGCGCCAATCGTGAAAATGATTATCTAGAAAAGTCATATAAATTAATTCGTTAAAATTGTTGTTAATTCGTTTAAATCGTTAATTGTTGCATCTACCATATTTGTATCAATTGGCATGCCTTGATTATAACCGTACGGCACGGTAACAATCGCACAACCTGCCGCACGCGCGGCTGCAATATCAGTGTTTGAATCGCCTACTAACAAAGCATCTGTTGTTGATACACCCAATTTTGCACAAATATGTTGCAGTTGCATAGGGTCTGGCTTCTTTTTCGGCAAACTATCACCAGAAACAACCAATTCAAAAAAATCAATCAATCCGCTTGCTTGTAATAAAGGCAGCGTAAATCTTTCTGGTTTGTTGGTCACGCAAGCCATATTAAAACCATTTGCTTTAATTGTTTGTAAACCATCCATCACGCTAGCGTATGGCAAACTTTTTGTCACATTATTGGCATAATGCGCAAAAAAAGCCGTTTGCGCTTGCTCAAATAACGTTGCATTTGGCTCGTCATACAAACTGCCTGTTAAACAACGCTTAATCAGTGTCTCTGCACCTGCACCAATATAGCCAGCTATTTGGCTGTGAAGCAATTTGCTTAACCCCAAATCAGCCAGTGCTAAGTTCATGGCTTCTGCAATTTGCGGCGCAGTATCGATTAACGTACCGTCAAGGTCAAACATCACCAGCTTGACCTTAAATTGCTTATCCACTGTTTTTTGCAAACGTACTACTTTACGACAATAGCTTGAAATTAAACCGTCGCTAGAGCTGCGCGCATTTCACCCACAATAGTGTTGTAGCGATTTTTATCAGAATCTAACGGTTTGCTGAAAATAGCTGAGCCAGCAACAAATGTATCCGCGCCTGCGCGTGCAATTTCTGCAATATTTTGTGCATTAACGCCGCCGTCCACTTCTAACCAGATTTCACGACCTGTTTGTGCGGTGTAAGCATCAATTTTTGCGCGTGCTAAACGTAATTTGTTTAATGTTTCTGGAATGAATTTTTGACCGCCAAAACCAGGGTTAACAGACATTAATAACACCATATCCACTTTGTCCATCACGTGGTCTAAATAGCTTAATGAGGTTGCTGGGTTAAATACCAAGCCGGCTTTACAGCCTAAATCGCGAATCATCGCTAGTGAGCGGTCGATATGTTTTGACGCTTCTGGGTGAAACGTAATAATGTTCGCGCCCGCTTTTGCGAAATCCGGAATGATGCGGTCTACTGGCTCTACCATTAAATGCACGTCAATCACACCGCCCACGCGTGCGGCAGTTTCACGAATCGCTTCGCATACCAATGGCCCGATGGTTAAGTTTGGCACATAGTGATTATCCATTACATCAAAATGCACGAAGTCTGTGCCAGATGTAATCACATCGTCGATTTCTTGACCAAGCTTGGCAAAGTTAGCGGATAAAATACTCGGGGCGATTCTAAAAGTTTTACTCATGGCTATAATTTCCTAAGAAGTCATCTAAATTAATGGCTAAAGCGTTATTTTAACGCCATTTTACACTTTTAAGAAATGCGCTTTTCATTTTTAGCAATGCACGGTTTTTGAGCTATCTGTCTTAAGATAACTTGCTTAACGTAAGCTGATACTTCAAAATTATGGACGGTAATTTCACCAACTCTTAAATTCAGTAATAGAATTGGCTTTGCTTAAATGTTCGTTAATCTTACTAATATGTTGAATGAGTTGGTAAAATAGTAATATGCAGCTTTATACAATTGGTGTTAACCACACCACTGCCCCAATTTCTATTCGTGAACATGTCGCGTTTAATCCGGATATTTTGCGCCATGCGCTTAGCGATTTAACCGCGCAGAACGTGACTGAAGCGGCGATTTTGTCTACTTGTAATCGCACAGAAATCTATGTGCAAACCAACACGCCCGAACCAATCGTCAATTGGTTAGCCAATTATCACCGGTTAGATTTCAATAATGTTCAGCCTTATACCTACACCCTAAGTAATCAGGAAGCGGTAAAACATGCATTTCGCGTAGCGTCTGGTTTAGATAGCATGGTGTTGGGTGAGCCACAAATTTTGGGGCAATTTAAGCAATCGGTTAAAATCGCGCAAGATGCGGGAACATTGGGAACGCTTTTACATAAATTGTTCCAACGCACGTTTGAAGTCGCTAAAGAAGTACGCACCAATACGGATATCGGTGGCAGTTCCATTTCAATGGCAGCAGCAGCGATTAAATTAGCGCAGCGCATTTTTGGCGATATTAGCCAGCAGAAAATATTATTTATCGGCGCGGGCGAGATGATTGAGTTGTGCGCAGACCATTTTGCTGCGCAAAAACCAAAATCCATGACTATTGCGAATCGCACCATTGAACGTGGTTTGCAATTGGCGAATAAAATCGGCGGTCATGCGATTCTGCTCAATGATTTGCCTGAAAGATTTTCCGAATTCGATATTGTGATTACCAGCACCGCCAGCCAATTGCCGATTGTCGGCTTGGGCATGGTAGAGCGCGCGATCAAAACGCGTCGGCATCGCCCGATATTTATGGTCGATTTAGCCGTTCCGCGCGATATTGAGCCGGAAGTAGCACAGCTGGATGACGTGTTTTTATATACCGTAGATGATTTAGCACAAGTGGTTGCGGATGGTATGGAAAATCGCCAAGAAGCAGCGATTAACGCGGAAATGATTGTGGCCGCGCGCGTTGAAGGCTTTATGCAATGGTTTAAAAAACGCGATGCGATTCCCACCATTAAAGCTTTGCGCGACCAAGCCGAAGCAGTGCGCAAAAATGAGTTTGAAAAAGCACTTAAGCTGATTCAAAAGGGCGAAAATCCAGCTATCGTTTTAGAGGCGTTAAGCAATGCTTTAACCAATAAATTTTTACATGCGCCTAGCCACCTGCTTAATCAAACCCACGGCGATGAACACGCAAGAATAGAACAGATTGTCCGCCAGCTTTACCAAATTAAACATTAAAAGAAGCACTGAATGAAACCCAGCATGATTAGAAAGCTCGCGACTTTAAGCGAGCGTTTAGAAGAGATTAATCGTCTAATGAGTAGCGAAGGCGTAACCAATAATATGGATGCGTACAGAAAGCTCACGCAAGAACATGCGGAAATTACGCCGATTGTTGAGCAGTATCATACGTTTGAGCAGGCAGAAGCAGATATAGCTGAAGCGCAAAAAATGTTAAGCGACCCAGACATGAAAGAATTTGCACAGGAAGAGATTGATGCAGGCAAAGTGACGCTGGAGTCCGTTGAATTAGAGTTGCAAAAACTGTTGCTGCCAAAAGACCCCAATGACGACAAGAATATATTCTTAGAAATACGTGCAGGCACAGGTGGTGATGAATCTGGCTTGTTTGCAGGCGATTTATATCGCATGTATTCACGTTATGCTGAACGTCAAAAATGGCGCGTGGAAATCATGTCTGCCAACGAAGGAGAGATGGGTGGCTACAAAGAAATCATTGCCAAAATAGAAGGTTACGGCGCGTATTCTAAATTGAAATTTGAAAGTGGCGGCCATCGCGTACAGCGTGTGCCAGATACTGAAACGCAAGGTCGTATTCATACTTCTGCCTGTACAGTAGCCGTTTTACCAGAAGCCGACGAAATTAATGACGTGGTGATTAATCCCGCGGATATTCGCATCGATACTTACAGAGCCTCAGGTGCAGGTGGGCAACATATTAATAAAACCGATTCTGCCGTGCGCATTACGCACAACCCGACAGGTATTGTAGTGGAATGTCAAGAAGGCCGTAGCCAGCATGCCAACAAAGCACAAGCCATGGCTGTACTTGCCGCACGTATTAAATCTAAACAAGTGGATGCGCAAAATAGTGCAATCGCGAGTGAGCGCAAAAGCTTAATTGGTTCAGGCGATAGAAGTGAACGTATTCGCACCTACAATTACCCACAAGGCCGCATCACCGATCATCGCATCAACTTAACGTTATATAAGATTGATGCGATTACCGAAGGTGATATGGATGAGCTGATTGGCGCATTGTCTGCGGAACATCAGGCAGATTTGCTGGCGAGTTTGGGTGAAGATAATTAGCGTTGGTTTTTTTAGAATAAAGGATACTAAAATTATTCTTTAATATCTAATTCTTGAATCTTTCTCGTTAAAGTATTGCGTCCCATCCCTAGTTGATTGGCGGCCTCTATGCGACGACCATCTGTGTGTTGCAGGGCTTTAATAATCATCACGCGTTCAAAATCTTTGGTGCGTGCTTCTAATACATTTTGCTCACCGCGGTTAAGTGCATCAGATACTTCTTGCGCCAAGGCTTCTTGCCATGAACTCGCGCTGATGGTTTTGCTGGTGTCTTCTTTTAGCTCTGGCGGTAAATCTGCCACATCGACGCTTTGGCCTGGCGCCATCACGGTTAACCAATGGCATACGTTCTCTAATTGACGTACGTTGCCGCTCCAATTAACTGCGGTTAAATAGCGTAGCGCAGCGGCTGAAAGTTGTTTAGGTTCTACGCCCAATTGAATCGCGCTTTGCGTTAAAAAATGTTTGGTTAAATGCGGTATATCTTCGCGACGTTCGCGCAGTGGTGGCAGGCGTAAGCGAATCACATTGAGGCGGTGAAATAAGTCTTCGCGAAACAGACCCAATTTAACGCGCTCTTCTAGATCTTGGTGAGTGGCAGCAATGACGCGCACGTTTACTTTTATGGGTTGATGACCACCTACACGGTAAAATTGACCGTCACTTAACACGCGCAAAAGACGTGTTTGTAAATCGGCTGGCATATCGCCAATCTCATCCAGAAACAAAGTACCGTTATCCGCTTGCTCAAAACGTCCACGGCGTGCGGCTGCTGCACCTGTAAATGCACCACGTTCATGACCGAATAATTCAGACTCTAATAAATCTTTTGGTATTGCTGCGGTATTAATGGCGATAAATGGTTTCTCTGCACGTGGGCTGTGTTTGTGCAATGCACTGGCGACTAATTCTTTACCGCTGCCTGATTCACCATTAATTAGCACGGTTGCGTGTGAGCGACTTAACCTGCCAATAGCGCGAAAAACTTCCTGCATGGCTGGGGCTTGACCAATAATTTCTGGCGTTTCTTCTAAAGCCACCGTTTCAACGGCTTGGCGCATGCTTTCTTCTACCGCGCGTTTAATCACATCAATGGCTTGATCGACGTCGAAAGGTTTGGCTAAATATTCAAATGCACCACCTTGGAAAGCCGCTACTGCGCTCTCTAAATCAGAATAAGCTGTCATGATAATGACTGGAATTTCAGGATAACGCTGTTTGATTTCGCTTAAAAAATCCAAGCCAGAGCCGTTTGGCATGCGAATGTCACTGACCACAACTTGTGGCTGTTCACGGTTTAAAGCGTTAAGGGCTTCGGCGACAGATGAAAAGGTTTTGAACTCTAAATCTGTACGCGCTAAGGCTTTCTCGAATACCCAGCGAATCGACTTATCATCGTCTAAAATCCAAATTGGTTTCATATTTTTCTCATAAAATTGTTTAACTCTTTTACTTAGGCTCGATTAAATCGATGGACTAAATGACGCTTGTAGCTTAATCACAGTGTTTTTTTTAATCAGTTATCACTGCACAATATTGGCATATTTCATTGCCGATGTTTCAACGGGTAGTAGTATCGTAAAGCAGGTTTTTCCAGGCTGGCTTTCGCAATCAATCATGCCATGGTGTTGCGTCACAAAGGTTTGCGCCAGAGCAAGGCCTAAGCCACTTCCGCCTTCACGGCCAGTCACCAGCGGATAAAATATCTTATCTTTAATGTCGGCAGAAATGCCCGGCCCATTATCAATAATTTCTAATTTAATTGCGACACGATAACGCTTTTTTGCTAATGTAACTTGGCGTTCGGCTCGGGTTCTTAAAATTATTTCGGCATTGACTGTGCCATTGGATTGCATGGCTTGCACGGCATTGCGTGCAATATTCAACACGGCTTGAATCAACTTTTCGCGATCACCAATTAAATCGGGCAAGCTGGTATCGTAATCGCGTCGCACTTTGATATTGTTGGGTGATTCTGCCAATAATAAGCTACGCACGCGTTCCAGTACTTCATGAATATTAGTGGGTTCATATTTGGGTACGCGATGCGGAACTAGCAGCCTATCCATCAAGCTTTGCAGTCTATCCGCTTCTTTAATAATCACTTGCGTATATTCACGCAAACTCGGGTTAGGTAGTTCATGTTCTAATAATTGCGCTGCACCACGCAAGCCGCCAAGCGGGTTACGGATTTCATGTGCCAAATTGCGCAATAGCTCAGAGTTGGCCTGTTGCTGAATCAGCATACGCTCTTCGCGTGCAATGCGTAATTGTTGATCCATCTGCTGGAATTCTAGTAACAGACTTGCTTGGCTCATTTCAACGGGTGTTACCGTGCAGGTTACTGCAAATGATTGTTGGCGCACGGTGGTAATGGCAAATTCATGTTCACGATACGGGCTATCATTTTTAACCGCATTATCAATGGCCAATTGCAAGATTTCGCAATGCAAAAATACTTCTGAGATATAGCTACCGGATATTTGCGTTGCGCTTAAGGCAAATAAAATTTCAGTACTGGGATTTGCATAAACCACTTGATGTGATTGATTCAGCAGTATTACCGCAGTGGCGAGGTGTTCTAAACCAGAAAATCCTGAGGGAATATTTTGAACCATGAATTAAATACTACAGCAATTAAAGAATTGCTTGTATATAAGCAAGAGCTAAGCCAGCTTTAAGTGCGTTACTAAAAAATTAATTAACGGCGTTAATTTCTTTGGTCAGTAACTCAATATTGCGTTGATGCGCATCAACATCGGCTTGTAAGCTTTTCATCTTTTCATCAAACTTTGCAACATTGCGGAATGTTTTACCATTGGCGCCTTTATAAACTTCTGGCTTAGATTCACCTTCAGCATAGGCTTCCTTCGCCTTAGCAAGTGCCTGTTTTTCAGCTTCAAGTTCAGATTGCAAAATGTCTTTACGTTTACCATCGCGCTGATTTTGTGTGCCTGCATCCACTTTAGGAAAGTTTGCGGGAGTTGCTGTCTTTGCTTGCGGCGCGCGGTTTTTCGAGCGGCTAGCTTCGCTATTATCACCACCAAAATTAGTATCTGCCGGCTCTAAGTCTAATTTTTTAGCGCCTTTAAGTTTTACGTTTGAATAGGTGACACGCCCCTCAGAATCTACGTGTTTATAGATTTCTGCATGCACTAAATTAGGCACGATTAACGTCGATAAAATAATGCTTAAAAGTGATAATTGTTTATTCATGGCAATAGTTTAGATGAGACTGTTATAGTTAGCAACGAACTATTTGTGATTGTGGTTGACTGTGATTTTTTGTGAAGTACAGTCGTTATAAATTGTTATCACGCTTGAAAACAATAAAGGGCGGCCTAAGCCGCCCTTTATTGGTGCATGCTAATTAATTAGCAGCTATGTTGGATTAACAACTATAGTACAAGTCAAACTCAACTGGATGTGGAGTTTGGCGTAGTTTAGTCACTTCGTCCATTTTTAATGCAATGTAAGAATCGATCCAATCTTCAGAGAACACGCCACCACGCGTTAAGAACTCGCGGTCTTTATCCAAATACTCTAACGCTTGCTCTAATGAAGTGCAGACTGTCGGGATTAATGCATCTTCTTCTGGTGGAAGATGGTACAAATCTTTAGTTGCTGGCTCGCCTG
>JAZKDP010000001.1:0-10774 GCA_040387515.1 Pseudomonadota bacterium | reverse complement strand
CAGCAATACCGCATTTGCGCACCC
Organism: Pseudomonadota bacterium; assembly: GCA_040387515.1. Taxonomy (GTDB): domain Bacteria; phylum Pseudomonadota; class Gammaproteobacteria; order Burkholderiales; family Methylophilaceae; genus Methylotenera_A. The sequence goes on along the minus strand of JAZKDP010000001.1, from coordinate 10,750 downwards.
GATTATTTTCAGGCGTATTGAAGATGCCAAAACAAAGAATCCCGACCTAAAAATCATCGTCGTTGACCCGCGCAAAACCGACACTGCTCGTTCAGCTGATTTGCATCTGGCTATTTTACCTGGCACCGATGTCGCCTTATTTAATGGCCTGTTGCATGTGATGTTGTGGGAAGGCTTACTAGATACGGCCTATATTAACGCCCACACCAATGGTTTTGATGAGCTAAAAGAAACCTTGCGCGAATACACACCTAAAATGGTGGCGGATATTTGTGGTATTAAACAGTCAGATATCATCCAAGCCGCTAAATGGTTTGGTGCTGGCCCAACATTAAGCATGTACTGTATGGGGCTTAATCAAAGCATTCATGGTACAGACAAAAATGCCGCGCTGATTAATTTACATCTGGCTACTGGCCATATTGGCAAAAAAGGCGCAGGTCCGTTCTCTCTCACAGGTCAGCCAAATGCCATGGGCGGACGTGAAGTGGGCGGTATGGCTAACTTGATGTCTGGCCATCGTGACTTGGATAATGCCGAACACCGCGCAGAAGTCGCCAAACTGTGGGGCATCGATTCTGTGCCTGAAACTGCAGGTAAAACAGCGATTGAAATGTTTGACGCGGTAAAAGCAGGTGAAATTAAAGCCATCTGGATTGCCTGTACCAACCCTGCGCATTCCATGCCTGACTTGAATAACGTATTGACTGCATTGAATAATGCGGAATTAGTCGTCGTGCAGGACGCTTACAATAATACTGATACTTGCGCGTATGCCGATGTATTGTTGCCAGCCAGCACTTGGGGCGAAAAAGAAGGCACAGTTACCAATTCAGAACGCCGTATCACGCGTGTGAACCCCGCCGTGCCGCCCCCAGCTGAAGCCAAACACGATTGGGCAATTATGGTCGATTTTGCACAGCGTTTAGAAAAGCGCCTGTTAAAAAACAGTGCTAAACAATCCCATCTATTTGTCTTTAATACCACAGAAGACATTTTCAATGAACACCGTGAATCCACGCGCGGACGCGATTTGGATATTACTGGTTTGAGCTATGGCTTGTTAAATAAAAATGGCCCGCAACAATGGCCATTTAAAACAGGTGAATCACAAGGTTTAGCTCGCCTTTATGCCGATGGCATTTTTCAGAAGCCAGACGGCAAAGCGCAATTTTCAAATGCAGTTTATAAAGGCACTGCAGATAAAACCGATGCACGCCATCCGCTGCATTTGCTCACAGGTCGTTTACGCGATCAATGGCATGGCATGAGCCGTACAGGTACAACTGCGCAATTATTTAACCACGTAGAAGAACCAGCCATCCAGATGAATGCGGATGACATGATGCGTCGCAGCATTAAAAATGGCGATATCGTCAAAGTACAAAATAAGCGCGGCAGCATGGTTTTGCCTGTGCAAGCTTCTACCGATGTGCAGCCTTCACAAACATTTATTGCCATGCACTGGGGCAGGCAATTTATGCACGGCCTGGGTGTTAATGCCTTAATGCCACCCAATTTTGATAAAACATCAAAACAGCCTGAACTGAAACATACTGCCATTAAAATTGAGAAACTAGAGCTGCCGTGGCGCATGACAGTGATGCGCGCCGTAAGTGATTTGAGCATGCTGCAAAAAATTCGTGCCTTGCTGCCGCATTTTGAGTATGCAAGCTGCGGATTGTTTGGTCGCGAATCAGCCAATGGTATCGGCATGCTGATATTACGTGCAGCACACGCAGATACGCCAATATCTGATAACCCAGAAATGGACTTAATCACCCAAATCGATACGATTTTAGGCATGACGGATGAGATGCCGTTGCTTAACTACAACGATGCTAAACGTGGCATTAGCAAACGTATTTTGGTTGAGAGTGACCAAGTGACTGGCGTGCGTTTGATGGGCGAAACACTAGCAGCCGATTGGTTAAAAGATGTAATGTCGAGCGGCAGTTTTACCGATGAATTGCGTCGCTGGGCATTGGCGCCTGTCGTTACGCCACCAACTGGACAAAAAGGCCGTGGCAAAATCGTGTGTAACTGCTTAGACGTTTCGCAAAATGAAATTATCGACAATATTGAATTAGGTGCAGATTTACTTACACTACAAGCCAAGCTCAAATGCGGAACTGAGTGCGGATCTTGCGTGCCTGAATTGAAAAAACTAGTGCAAATGCACGGTAAATTTTAAAAGTACAAATGTATGGGAAAAATCATGTTTAAACATCACTTAAAACACGCTATATATTTAACCAATACTGCCAAATTGGCTAAAATTTTAGCGGTTGGGATTTGTTTAAGCGTGATGAATGTTTATGCAGATGACGCACATCCGGATATTGAGGCACAAACGACCAGTGGTGAAAATGTGATTTTGCACGCCAATGGAAAGTGGGAGTTCGTGAATACGCAAAAAGCAGCCCAAGCCAAAGAAATTGCTATCAAGCTTGACCCTGCCGCTAATTGTCCACCGGGCAGCCAAGGCACTTTTTTTGGCTTTGGCCGCTGCATTTTGCCTGGTGATAAAGACTATCAAACAGGCTCGCGCAGCGGCAAAGGTTTTGGCAACTAATTTTCGTTAATAGTTAACGGTTTATTTAGGCCAGTATTTACTAATATGACACTGCAGGCTTACGCATTGTCACAAACTCTTCAGCCGCAGTTGGGTGTATGCCGATGGTGCTATCGAATACTGCTTTTGTTGCACCTGCACGAATCGCTACAGCAAAACCTTGAATAATCTCACCTGCATCTGGCCCCACCATATGCATACCAACGACTTTATCCGTACTGCGCACCACGACCATTTTCATGAGTGTGCGCTCGCTACTGCCTGACAATGTATTTTTCATTGGCTTAAAATCAGCTTTGTAAATATCAATATCCGCTGGATATTTTGACAAAGCTTGCGCCTCGGTTAGACCAACAGTACCAATACTAGGCTGGCTGAATACAGCGGTCGGAATATTATCGTAATCTACTTTTTTATCGTGTGCGGCGTACAGTTTGTTCACCAAAGCCATCCCTTCAGATGTAGCCACAGGTGTTAAATTCACGCGATTGGTCACATCGCCCAATGCATAAATAGACGGCAAATTGGTTTGATAGTCATCATTCACTTTAATCGCACCCACCGCATCCAGCGTCACGCCTAATGCCTCAAGTCCTATATTTTTACTATTAGGCACACGGCCAGTGGCATACATAACCAACTCAGCAGCGACGGTTTCGCCTTTTGTGGTGTGTACGGTTAAACCTTCGCAATCCAAATTAATCTTGTCTACGCTGGTGTTAAACATAAACTTGATGCCTTTTTTGGTCATCTCTGCGATTAAGAAGTCACGAATATCTTCATCAAAGCCGCGCAATACTTTAGCACCACGCTCAAAAATCGTTACATCCACGCCCAAGCCATGCAAAATACCAGCAAATTCCACAGCAATATATCCGCCGCCAACAATCACCATTTGTTTCGGCAACACAGGTAAATTAAAAATCTCATTTGAAGTAATAATATGTTCTTTGCCTTCAACTTCTGGCACAAATGGCCAGCCGCCCGTAGCCACTAAAATACGTTCTGCTGTATAAGTATCGTCGCCTACTTTTACAGTATGTGCATCAAGCAATGTCGCACGGCCATTGATCACAAACACTTGGCTATCGCGCAGCAATTTATCGTACACGCTTTGTAGGCGATTGATTTCTTTATCTTTATTAGCAACTAGGTTTGACCAGGTAAATGCAGAGTCACCCACTTTCCATCCAAAGCCAGCTGCAGCCGCAAAGCTCTCAGAAAATTGTGAGGCATAGACATAAAGTTTTTTAGGTACACAACCTACATTGACACAAGTACCACCAAAATAACGGTCTTCTGCAATAGCGACTTTCGCACCCAAGCCAGCTGCCATGCGTGCTGCACGCACACCGCCAGAGCCTGCGCCTATTACAAATAAATCATAATCGTATTGAGTTGTTGGAGTGTATGGTGACAATTTATTTCTCTTTAATATGCTAATTAATGTGCTGAGTTAACTTAAGTTTAAGCTTAGTTTTTCTATAATTTAATTGAAAAGCGCTTTAAATAAAAAGGGCGATGCTTATTACATCGCCCTTTTCTAAAGCGAATGTAATTATTTTTTCAAATAATTTAACATCGTGTCAGCATCAGACACTTCAAATGGATCATCACCAAAGTCGTCAGATTTACCAGCTTCAGCGAAAACTTGTTTCACTTCGCCATCTTCAACTAAGGCTGAATAGCGCCATGAACGGTCACCGAAACCAAGGTTATTCTTTTTCACTAACATGTTCATACCGCGCGTGAAATCACCGTTACCGTCTGGCAACATTTTCACATTTTTAACGCCTAAGTTTTTACCCCATTGGAACATCACAAATGCATCATTCACACTCACGCAGTAAATGTCATCTACGCCAGCAGCTTTGAATTCAGCAAATTTAGCTTCATAGCCAGGTAAATGTGTGCTTGAGCAAGTTGGTGTGAATGCACCTGGAAGCGCAACAATCACCACTTTTTTGCCTTTAAAAATGTCGTCAGTTGTAACATCTTGCCAACGGAATGGGTTCTCACCGCCAATGCTCTCATCACGCACACGGGTTTTAAAAGTTACATTAGGTACTTTTGTAGTCATTGTAATTTCCTTTTTTACTGATTAAAAAATAGGTTGTCAAAACATTAACGCTCTTGCTTTTGACCTTAAACAACATCATACACAATATAGTGTTAACATTAAATTTAATTGTATTTATTTGTTTAATAAGTTTTATTTATCAAACAAACATGCCGAACAAATTAAAAGATGCAATATTTTGATGACGCTTTCATGAAAACTCCACACACTTTTCACAACTTATTATCAAACATCCAAACTAAAGCAGTCCACGTTCGACAAAAGACATGGTGTAATTTCCCGCCACAATAAAATGATCTAGCACTTTCACATCCACCAACGCTAACGCCTGCTTGAGTTGCTTGGTGATCAACTCATCCGCCTGACTTTGTTTTGCGACGCCAGAAGGATGATTATGCGCAAAAATAACGCCGGCTGCATTGTGATGCATCGCACGTTTCACTACTTCACGTGGATAAACACTGGTTTCCGTAAGCGTGCCACTAAACATTTGCTCACTGGCTTGCAGGCAATTTTGTGCATCTAAAAATAATACCAAAAACACCTCTTTATTCAAGTTACCCAGCTTTAAGACCAAATAATCGTGCACTTGCTTTGGCGATTCAAACACGTCTTTTTGTTGTAATTGTTCAGTCAGCGCACGGCGGCTCATTTCAAATATAGCTTGTAGCTGCACATATTTACTAGCGCCAATGCCGTGCACTTGGCTTAATTCAGTCTCACTTGCACTGAATATTCTATTCAAACTGCCAAATTGCGTAAGCAAATCGCGCGCTAAATCGACCGCGCTTTTACCTACTACACCGACACGCAAAAAGATTGCCAGCAATTCAGCATCTGACAATGCCTCTGCACCCAACTCTATTAGCTTTTCGCGTGGCCGTTCTGCCGCTGGCCAATCTCTTATCCCCATACAAAGTTTGCCATATTATTTAGTACCCTCAGATTTGAGCCAGCCAATCTCATGTGCGGTCTTATACCCAATCACTGTTTGGGCGAGGCTATTAGGTATTTCAGCGTGTGATTCATTAATTGGTAAACGTCCACCCATTAACTCGGCAAAGTCTTGTGGATAGCGCGGCAGTTTATCTGGCTCTGCGAAGCCATCAGGGAAAATTGGTAGCGTGGTATTTAAATCGTACTTATCGGTTGCAGTTAGTGTGTGCAATAACTCATGCGCCAAAATAACTAAATTTTGCTTAGCATATTTTGCATCGCCAAACAGGTTAACGCGACCAATACGGCCTTTATTCAGTGCGGTAGAGTGGCTTAATACTGGATTAGTTTTTGGATTATGGTAGAGCAAATAAAGTTTAATATCGGGTTTAACGCTGACTTTAGGGCTATTTTGCCAAGCGAATACTCTGAACTTTAAACTCCAGATAATCGTGTCCAACAAGTTATTGTTTTTAGGCGGCGCAGCTGGAATCTCATGTACTACATCCCCTAATTGCACCTCAACTGGACGACGCATGCCGAGATTATAACGCGCGGCTTCTTCTGCAAAATACTCTGCTAACGGCTCAAAATCATCGCGTGTTAAGGTGCTAATGTAAGTGTTTACTTCTGTGCCGGCCTCAGCATTATTAGCATCTGCATTAATGGGATACACGGCAACATAAAAATTATCTTTCCAATCTAAATCCGCTTTATCCAAAAATGTTTGCTGGATAACGGTGCCTAAAATAATCAGCAAAATAAAGATTCTGAGACTTTTCCACATAACGCTCTCGTTGTTAGTTTTTTTAATAGTTTATCAGCATTAATCTAGCAAACAGTACACTCATCGCAATTGCTCAGGCTTTGATATAAAATCGCAGCATGATAGCGAATAAAAAACTTGTTTTAGGCATCACGGGCGGCATTGCGGCTTACAAATCTGCTGAGCTAGTTCGCCTGTTAGTTAAAGCCAATGTTGACGTACAGGTTGTGATGACGGAAGCTGCTTGTCAATTTATTACCCCAGTCACCATGCAAGCATTATCAGGTAAGCCAGTGTTCGTTGGTATGTGGGATAACAAAGTCGGCAACGGCATGCCACATATTGAGTTAAGTCGCGAAGCAGATGCGATTTTAATCGCGCCTGCCAGTGCAGATTTTTTGGCCAAACTAGTACATGGTCGTGCAGATGATTTGCTGTCTACTCTGTGCTTAGCAAGAAACTGTCCGCTTTTAGTTGCGCCTGCCATGAATAAGCAAATGTGGGAAAACCCTGCAACACAGCGCAATATCAAACAACTAACGGCTGATGGCATTACTATATTAGGGCCAGATTCTGGAGAACAAGCCTGCGGCGAAATTGGCCTGGGCCGCATGTTAGAAGCCGAGGATTTACTAGACGGATTAACTGCGCATTTCACGCCAAAAATTTTTGCTGGCAAACGCATATTAATTACCGCTGGTGCTACGCTTGAAATGATAGACCCGGTACGTGCCATTACTAATTTAAGTAGTGGAAAAATGGGCTACGCATTGGCAAAAGTTGCGGCAGACATGGGTGCAACGGTGACATTGATTAGCGGTGCAACTACAATCAGCCCACCTTCAAACGTTGCTAATATTAGTGCGACCAGTGCCGATGCCATGTACCAAAGCGTGATGAAAAACATTACCGCACAGGATATATTCATTAGCGTTGCTGCTGTTGCAGATTACACACCAGTAGAAACACTTGCCCAAAAAATTAAAAAAAGTGACTACTCACCCTCAGACAAACCATTTAGCTTGAGCCTAAAGAAAACAAAAGACATTTTGGCAGATGTTGCCAGCTTACCAAACGCGCCATTTTGTGTAGGTTTTGCGGCAGAAAGCGAAAACTTAATTGAATTCGCCAGCCAAAAACGTATTGCCAAAAAACTACCGTTAATTGTCGCCAATGAAGCCATCAGCGCATTGGGCAGCGATGATAATCAAGTCACATTAATTGATGATAATGGCACTCACAACTTTCCGCGCACTCATAAAATTGAGGTCGCAGAACTAATCTTAAGGCATGTTGCAACTTTGCTATAAAAAATCAAGCCTAGTTAGCAAGTAAATCTCACGCAAAAATCATGAAAATGCTGATGCATCTATCGGCATTTGTACTTATGATGCCGCTTAACTTCATCCCTCATTAAGAATCAATTATGTTCGTTCGTGACGCCCAACTTAAAACACAGCTTAAATTTAAACTTATTCCTTTAGCAATACTGTCCACGTTTAGTTATTCGCCAACCAGCTTTGCGGCTGACGATACAGAAAAAACAATCTATCTTTCTCCTGTAGTAGTCACCGGCACACGTATCGAGCAAAACAGCTTCGATTTGCCGATTGCGATTGATGTTGTCGATCAAGAAGATATTCAAGCTGGTCAATTACAAATGACGCTATCTGAAAGCTTGATTCGCATTCCAGGCATCACTGCGCAAAACCGTACACAATCTGCACAAGACCCACAAATATCAAGCCGTGGTTTTGGTTCACGCTCTAGCTTTGGTGTTCGCGGTGTGCGTGTCTACGTAGACGGCATTCCATTAACGATGCCAGATGGTCAAGGCCAGCCAGGTGTGGTCGATTTATCTGCAATTAAAAGCATAGAAGTCATGCGCGGTCCATTTTCTGCGCTTTACGGTAGCTCATCTGGGGGCGTCATCCAGCTATTTACAGAAGATGCGCCTAAAACACCAGAAATCGGCGCAACCGTGATGTTTGGCAGTTATGATACAAAACGTCAAATATTGGAAGCGGCAGGCAATGCGGATGGCGTAGAGTACTTGCTGAATGTTTCAAATTTTGAGAGTGATGGTTACCGCGACAATAGCGAAAGTGACAAACAACAGGCCACAGCTAAGTTGAAATTTAATATCAGCGAAGATACTAAGCTCACCACGCTTATCAACTGGTTTGACCAGGATGCGCAAGACCCAGGTGGTCTAACACGTGTTAAAGCATTTAGCGATCCAAAATCAGTAGAATCAGCTGCTATTAACGCCAACACCAGCGTCAGTAGAAGGCATGTTCAAGTTGGATTTAATCTAACCCACAGTTTTGATGCAAATAACGCAGTTACCCTAATGACTTATGTAGGAAATCGTGAAAACTCACAAATCTTGCCTATTAATGCCGCCGGCACCAATGCGAGAACAAGTGAGATTTCTCGTGATTTTTACGGCTCAGATTTGCGCTGGGATAATAATGGAGATGTGTTTGGTAAAGCCTACAATATCAGTGTTGGTCTAAACCATGGGAAATCGGACGATAGTCGACTAGATATCAACACGCAACTGGCAAGCCTGCCAGCAAATGTACTTAATCGTAATGAAGAGAATATCTCAAGTAATTTTGACCAATATATTCAAGGTAGATTATCCATACTTGACAATGTTGATATACATGCTGGTGCTAGGCACACCAAAGTAAAGCTAGAGGTAAACGATAACTTTACTAGCGGCGTTGGTGCGAATGGTAATAATAGCGGCAGTGTCGACTATGAAAAAACCACACCAGTTATCGGGGTTGTTTGGAAAGTAAATCCAACACTTAATTTATATGCTAATTACGGAAAAGGCTTTGAAACCCCCACTTTTATTGAAGCTGCTTACAACGCTGTCAACGATGGCATCCCCAATCTGGATTTAAAACCCAGTGAAAGTGAAAATTATGAGCTAGGCGCAAAAGCTTTCATTGGTGACAACACCCAAGTAAATCTTAACTTATTCCGCATTACCACTGATGATGAAATCATTGCCAGAGAAACCAATGCTGCTAACCGTAGCGTGTTTGCCAATGCCAACAAAACTAAACGTACTGGCGCAGAACTTTCTGTAGACTCTCAATTTGCAAACAACATTTCCACCTACTTCTCATACGCTTTACTTAATGCCAAATTTGATTCAGATTATGCTGGAGCCGCAGGATTAGTGGCTTCTGGCAATAAAATCCCTGGCACTTACCGTAGCCAGATTTATGGTGAAGTAGCGTGGAAATACGAACCACTTGGTTTCAGCACTGCATTTGAGGGACGTCACAACAGCAAATCGTATGTGAATGATATCAATACAGATTCTGCGCCTTCTTACACCATATTTAACATACGTGCAGGTTTTGAGCAGAATTTGGCAGCTTGGAATTTTAAAGAGTATTTGCGGGTAGAAAATATATTTGATAAAGAATACATCGGCTCTGTTCGTGTCAATGATGCCAATCTACGCTTTTTTGAACCTGCTGCTGATAGAAACTATTTGTTAGGTTTAAGTGCCAGCTACAAATTTTAACTAAGCTAATTTAAATCAGATGGTCAACATAAACCAGCTTGCTCAAAAGCTGATTTATTGCATTTGACACGTTAGTTTACAATCTTGTTTGTACCATTACTTAGAATCACTAAAGCAAAATTCGTCGTTTAGTGATTTTAATCACCATTTAGTGTTTAATATGACCTTCAGCCACCACTCCACATTGCCATGTCCATTTCAGTCGATTTAAAAATTCTAGATAACCGCCTGCATCACATGATGCCAAGCTACGCTACACAAGGTTCCGCAGGGCTTGATTTGCGTGCTTGCATTGAGCACACACAAACCATTCAGCCTAATGAAACAGTGATGATTCCAACCGGCATGGCGATTCATATCGACAATACCTATTACGCTGCTTTGATTTTGCCGCGCTCTGGTCTTGGTCATAAACACGGCATTGTATTGGGCAACTTGGTCGGATTGATTGATTCGGACTATCAAGGGCAACTATTAGTATCGTGCTGGAATCGCAGCAAAGAGGCGTTTATTTTGAACCCCATGGAACGCATCGCGCAATTAGTCATTGTGCCGGTGGTGCAAGCAGAATTTCATGTGGTCGATGAATTTACACAAAGCGAACGCGGCGAAGGTGGTTTTGGTAGTACAGGTAAACATTAAAATATAAGTTTAAATTATCAAGTAGTTAAATAGATAAAAAACAGACATTTAGCTTGAATAAATTCAGGCTTTCATACTATAATTGCGGTCTTTCTAAAAAAGCACAGAATTTAAGGCTTAATGCCTTGTTTAAAGGGTTTATTATGGCACGTGTATGTATGGTAACTGGCAAAAAGCCAATGGTGGGTAACAATGTTT